>DATGMK010000091.1:0-76017 GCA_035293665.1 Reyranella sp.
GCTCAAGGAGTTCAAGCGCATCGCCATGCGCGCCGACAAGACCGACACCAGCTTCACCGCAGCCATCTACCTCGCCGCCGCCGTGATAAACTCCCGATGAATCTCAACAGACCCTAGTGTGCTGGTCCCGAGTTCGTCGGATCATAGACCGTGTCATCCCGAGCGCAGCGAGGGATCTATGGACGCTGTCGGACCTAGATTCCTCGCTGCGCTCGGAATGACACCGGGCGCAAGCCGAATCAGGACACTACTCGCCGGCGTCCTTCGGTCCCCACTCCTCGACCACGCGCTGCAGGTCCAGCAGGTTCTGGCGCATCTGCTCGAGCGCGAAGCCGATGGCGAAGAAGCGCTCGGCGCCGTCGGCCGGCAGCACGCGCGTCAGCCCGTCGGCCCGCGCCGCCTCGACGTCCTTCTCATAGGCCGCGAGCGCGCGCTCGAACGCCTCGATCGGCGGCGGGCTGGCATGGGCCAGCAGCGCCGTGCTGCAGGCGCGCAGATAGGTCGATGCGGCCTCCGCGATCTCGTCCAGCCGCGATTCGAGCCGGGCCGCCAGCGCCTCCGGCAGCGGCATCGACGCCGCGCGCCCGACGATCACCAGGTCGTGGCGCAGGCGCAGCAGGGTACGCCGCAACGGTCCAGTGTCCGCCTCGGCGGACAGCCGCGCCTTGCGCTCGCGCTCGGCTTCGACCGCGACGGTGTTCAGGCCGTTCAAGCCCTGGCCAATGCCATCCTGCAAACCGTGCAGCTCCTCCGTGTCGAGGCCATGGCGCAGCCCGTCGATCAGCGCCACCAGGGCGCGCGCCTGCAGGTCGAGGATCTGCGCGGCGGCCTGGCGCATCTGGCGGTGCGCGCTCGACGGCAGCACGACGAACGACACGCCGAGGCCGATCACCGCGCCGAGCGCCACCTCGAGCACCCGATTGGTCGCCGAGGCGAGCGGGTCGGCGTGCGTCAGCCCGGGCAGCAGCAGGATGATGATCGCCGTGATCGGCACGACGTTCATGTTGGGCCGTCCGGCTGCCAGCAGGGCCAGCGGCGCGACGGCGATCACCATGACGACCAGCAGCGCGAGCTCGCTGTCGTGCGGAATGAGCACGGCCACCAGGCCGCCATAGATCGCCCCACCGACCGTGCCGGCCAGGTAGTCGCCGGTCGCCTTGAGCGACCGGCCGACGCTCATCTGGGTCACGATCATCGCGGTCAGAACCGCCCAAAGCGGCAATGGCAGGCCGAGTTGCTGGGCAGCGACCAGCGACAGGATCGCCGCCACCGTGATCCGCACCGCCAGGGTGACGTGCACCCGCCGCAGGCTGGGGCGCGTCCGCAGCCACCGCCACAAGATGGTCATATCCTTCACGCTGTGCGCAATCTCCCTGAATTCCCCTTGCGGCTCAAAGGTCGGGCATTTGCCGCCCGGTTGGCAACCGCTTCCAGCCATGGGGCGTTTCTTGGGCAGTGGAGCCAGCCCAAACCCAAAGGGGAAATTTCATGCGCCGAGTCCCGTTCTTCGCAGCTCTGTTGGGCGGCGCGGCGATCGCCGTGGCGGCTCACGCTGCGCAGCCGACCGGGTCGCCGCAGGTGCGCGCGGAGCAGCTTTGCGCCAAGCACGGCGTGCAGCCGCGTTCATCGGCCTGGGAGGTTTGCCTGTCGCAGGTGACGCGCGCCTACGAGTGGGGTGAGAACACGCTGGCGAGCCAGCTCGCACGCGCGGCCGGCGATGCCCGGGAGAATTGCCTGGAGCGCGGCTTGCGGCCGGAGACGAATGCCTATCGCGCCTGCATCAGCCATGAGGTCGACGCCCGCAGCGACCTGCTGATCCTGGGCGACGATCAAAGCGGCGTGAACGTCGCCCAGTCGCAATAGCCATCCCAATACCTCACCGCGGAATACCGTTGGCGTATTCCGCGTCGACCTTCCTGAAGAGATCCCAGAAGGCCGGCGGAGTCCGGCCTTCCAGCTTTTCGACCAGGATCGCGAGATGGCAATGCCAGCCGCCGGCGGTGCCGACGCGCTCGGCATCGTTCGGCAGCTTGCGATGCGTGAGCGTCAGCAGCACCTTGTCGCCGCGTGGCGCCAGCTCGAACACCACCTCCGACGGGTCGCGCGCCTGACTGCCCCACGTGAAGGCAAGCCGCCGGGGCGGATCGAGCTCGGTGATCGTCTCTTCGGCCTGGTGGCCATCGGCGTCCATCTTCGCGAAGCGCTCGGGCGGCGGCGCCTGCAATGGCGACAGTTCCGAATGCTTGAAGCGCAGCGACACCTTGCCGCCCACGCGCAGCTCCATCGGCCCGCTGGCCAGCCATTCGCCACGCTTCTTCGCGTCGGTGAGATAGGCCCATACCGTCTCGATCGGTCCTGGCAGCAGCCGTTCGAAGCGAATCTCGGTCGGCGAGACGACTTCGGCATAGTCCGTCATTTGCGACTCCCTTTGCTGAGCGCCCGTTCGAGATCGTCGAGCCGCATCGACCAGAAGCGCTCGTAGTAGGCGAGCCACCGGTCGGCTGCGGCGAGCGGGCCGGCGGCAAGCCGGCAGCGATGCGAACGGCCTTCGATGGTGCGGCTGAGCAACCCGGCCTGCTCCAGCACCTTCACGTGCTTGGCCGCGGCGGCGAACGACATGTCGAACGGCTCCGCCAGCTCGCCGATCGTGCGCGCGCCGCCGGCCAACCGACGCAGCATGGCGCGGCGGGTCGGATCGGACAGCGCACCGAACACGCGATCGAGGGTCAGCGACGCTTGTTCAACCATATGGTTGAATATAAAGGATGCATTTCAGATATTCAACCATAAAGTTGAATTATGCCGAATCAGGCCCGGGTCACCTGCCATACAAACGCCCTATCGGGCCGGCAACAGCGCCTTCTCCGACGCGTTCTCTGGGCATCGGATCCCTTCGACAGGAGCCAGCCCATGTTCCGTTCGAAACTCCGCCTGTACACGATCTTCGTCGCGGTCGGCGCCTCGCTTGCCGCCGTCGCGCCCTATGCCGCGCGCGCGCAGGAGCCGGAATACTCCGGCGATGCGCTGGCGCAGGCCGAGCACACCTGCCTCGACCAGGGCATCGGTCCCTACTCGGTGACCTTCGACACCTGCACCGAGCGCGCGGCCTCGGCCTACGATCAGGGCGCACCGGACCTGGCCGTCACCGAGGCGCATCGCGTTGCCGAGGCCCAGCAGGCCTGCATGTCCTACGACCTCGACCCGCAGACGCTGGGCTATCACCGGTGCATCGCGCACGAGACCGATCGTCCAACCGCCGAACGTCCAGCCCAGGCACTCCGCTATTAAGGAGGGCGGGCGCGGAACTCCAGGCCGGCCGGGTTGCCCGACCGGCCTTTTTCGTGACTAGAGCGATTTCCGTTCAGATGGAACCGCGCCCGCACGATCATTGCTTGTCCCATCGACCAACGGCGCGGTTCCATCTGAACGGAAATGCGCGCACGGACGATGCCTGTTGCAGCAGGCATATTCCGTCCGGCCGATTCCGGCCGGACGCAATATGTTCTAGAGTCGGGCATGGATCCCCTGCCCGCTTCCGTGCTGCCCGCCGGCGTTCGTGCCCGTATCGTTCCGGGCATCAACGGCCTCGACATCCATCTGCTCGAAGCCGGCCATGAGACGCCGGGCCGGCCGGCGGTGCTGCTGCTGCACGGCTTTCCCGAGATTGCCTACAGCTGGCGCAAGGTTCTGCCCGCACTCGCCGCGGCGGGCTACCACGCGATCGCGCCCGACCAGCGCGGCTACGGCCGCACCACCGGCTGGGACGCGGACTATGACGGCGATCTCGCCTCGTACCGCTTCACCAACCTCTTGCGCGACGTGATGGGCCTGCTGGTCGCGCTCGATGTTCGATCGGTCGAGGCCGTGGTGGGTCACGACTTCGGCGTCACGCCGGCATCGCTCGGCGCGCTGATGCGCCCCGACATCTTCAAGCGCATGGTGCTGATGAGCGGGCCTTTCGGCGGTCCGCCGCCGATCGAGCCATCGCCGCGCCACAGCCGCTTCAATGACATTCACGATGCGCTCGCCGCGTTGCCGCGACCGCGCAAGCATTACCAGTGGTACTACTCGACGCGTCCGGCCAACGAGAACATGTGGCATGCCAAGCAGGGCGTGCACGACTTTCTGCGCGCCTACTACCATCACAAGAGCGCCGACTGGAAAGCCAACAAGCCGTTCGAGCTCAAGGGCTGGACGGCCGAGGAGCTGGCGAAGATGCCGACCTACTACATCATGGATCTCGCCGACGGCATGGCCGAGACGGTGGCCAAGGAGATGCCGTCGGCGGCCGAGATCGCCGCGAACAAATGGCTGACCGAGGCGGAGCTCGAGGTCTACAGCGGGGAATACCGGCGCAATGGCTTCCAGGGCGGATTGCAATGGTATCGCGTGCGCACCAGCCGACGCTTCGATGCCGAGCTCGAACTGTTCTCCGGCCGGACGATCGACGTGCCGGCGACGTTCATCGCCGGCGCCAGCGACTGGGGCATCCACCAGGCGCCCGGCCAACTCGAGAGAATGCAGAAGAGCGCCTGCACCAACATGAAAGAGATCCATCTCGTCGAGGGCGCCGGCCACTGGGTGCAGCAGGAGCAGCCCGACGAGGTGAACCGGCTGCTGCTGAAGTTCCTTCAAACTCCTCTCCCCCGTTAGGGGGAGAGGGGGTGGCGCACGTCCTATCCCCCTCTCCTCGCCTCCCCCTAGCGGGGGAGAGGGATATGAGAGCGCCACTTCGCCGCCTCGGCCGGATCGGCGTTGCAGGCAGCGGCGACCAGCGCGGCGGTCAGCAGCGTCGCCTGGCGCAGCTCGCCTTGCGCCACCTTGTCCCGCGTGTCGGCGGGCGTCAGCACCACGCGGAGATGGGCATTGGGATCGTCGAAGCCTGCGACCAGGCGGATCGCGGGAATACCGCCGGCCGCGAAGTTGGCGTGGTCCGAGTTGGTCATCAGCGGCCGCACCGTGCGCAATGACTGCCCGTTGGCCGCGGCGACCTGCAGCAGGAACGGCTCGACTCCGGCAAAGCCGCTGCTCAGCGCCGCAAGAGTCGGGCTGCCTGCGACCGAGTCCAGATTGACGTTGATCGCGATCTTGGCGCGCTCGGCCTCCGACAATGCCTGCACGTACTGTGCCGAGCCGGTCAGCGCCCATTCCTCGACCGAGAAGAACATCACCCGCAGGCCGCGCCGCCACTTCGCGACCTCCGGCGACAGCGCCCGCGTCACCGCCAGCACCGAGGCGAGCCCCGTGCCGTTGTCCATCGCCGACTCCGCCAGATCGTGGCCGTCGACATGCGCCGACAGCACCACCCATTCGTCGGTCGTGCCGGGATATTCATAGACCAGCGTTTCGGTTTCGGCCGGCGCCTCGTCGGTCTCGATCGTCAAGGTGACGGTCGGCCATCCGTCGGGCCGCCGCGCGAGCTTCGCCGCCGTCTCCGGCGCAATGCCGAGCGCAGGGATGCCCGGTCCGGTATCGCGGCCCGAGGAACCGGCAACGACGTGGCCTGGCAATGGCCCCGCGATCATGAAGCCGACGGCGCCGTTGGCACGCGCCATGTCGTACTTGCGCCGGCGATGGATCGTGCCGGCCGCGAACATCAGCTCGTGGCGCACCAGCACGATCCGGCCCTTGATCTCGCCAGCATGCTCGGCGAATTCCTCCGGTGTGCCGCGGCCGAGATCGATCACCTCCGCCGTCAGCCCGTCCTTGCCGGTCGCGATGGTGCGCACCAGCGGATGACACGCCGCCATCGTGCCGCCCGGGAGGCGCAGGCTCGCGCTCTTCGGCGTCCAACCGTTGTACGGTACGGGGATCGAGCGGCCGGAGTTCGCAGGAGACGCGGCACGCACGCGCTCGCGCAACAGGGCGAAGGCCTTCTTCTCGCTGGCGGTGCCGGCGAGCCGTCCGCCGCAGTCGCAGATGTCGTTGAAGTCGCGCCACAGCTCGGGATCGGCCGCAAGACGCGCCGCCAGCGCCGGCGGCAGTTGATAGGCGGTCATCGCGCACTCCCGAGCTTGGATTCGAGCAATTCGAGGAAGGCCGCGGCGAGCACGGACGGCTCGCGGTCGCGGCGATGGAAGACGCCGATCTCGTACATCACCGCGGGCTCGAACGGCCGCGTGACGAGGCCGAGATGGCTGAAGCTCTGCGCGGACAGCGGATCGACCAACGACCAGCCCGTACCCGCCGCAACCAGCGCGCAGCAGGAGGCGAAGAACTCCGCCTCGACCACCGCGTTGATGTGCGCCTCGGCACCGGCAAAGGTGCCGTAGATGCGGCTCAGCATCTGCGGCGAGCGTGCGGGCGCGATCATCGGCTGGCCCGACAGCAGCGCCGGCGTCAGCAGCTTGCGCGAGGCGAGCGCATGGCGCGGCGGCAGGATCGCCACGCAGCGCATCTGGAAACGCATCAGCCGCACGGCGGTGTCGTCGACCGGCAGCTCGGCGATACCGAGATCGTAGCCTTCGGTCGGCAGCAGCTGGCTCACCACATCGGAGTGACGCGACACCAGGCGCACCGACACGCCGGGACGCTCGGCGACGAAGGCGGCGACCAGCGGCGGCAGCATCGAGATCGCCGCCGCCGGATGGCTCGCGATCACCAGCCGGCCCGACTGACCCTCTCGGATCTGCGCCGTCGTCGCCGCGAGGCGATCGACTTCGCCCAGCACGCGAGTCGCCTCGGTATAGAACAGCAGGCCTTCAGGCGTGGGCTTCAGCCGGCCGCCCGCGCGCTCGAACAGCGGGAAGCCGACGCTCTCCTCGAGCTTGGCGATCTGCCCCGACACCGCCGGCTGGGTGATGCCCAGCGCCTGGGCAGCCGCGGTGACCGAGCGGCTGTCGACGACGGCGCGGAATGCTTCGAGGAGCTTGACGTCCATATGCTATAAGAACTCCTTATCAGCGATTCATAGCGTAATTCCTCGATAAGACGCAAAGTCTTCGCGAAAAACCGATAGGTCTTGTTGGATGGCATAGGATTTGCTTATGCTCTGCATATGGCTGGAGCACCCATCATCCTCGCCGAGGGCGTCAGCAAGACGTTCGGCACGAACCAGGTTCTGACCCGGGTCTCGCTGCCGGTGATGGAGCGCGACGTGGTGTGCGTCGTGGGCCCCAGCGGCTCGGGCAAGACGACGCTGCTGCGCTGCATCGCCCTGCTCGAGACGCCGAGCGAGGGCCGCATCGTCATGCAGGGGCGCGCGATCTCCACGCCGGGGCAGGAGAAGGCCGTGAAGGCCGCGGCACGCGCCGTGCGGTCCGACATCGGCATGGTGTTCCAGCACTTCAACCTGTGGCCGCACATGTCGGTGCTGGAGAACCTGATCGAGGCGCCGATCCGGGTGAAGAAGATGCCGAAGGCCGATGCAGTCGCCATCGCCGAGCGGCTGCTGGCCAAGGTCGATCTTTCCGACAAGCGCGACGCCTATCCGGCGCGCCTCTCGGGCGGCCAGCAGCAGCGCGTGGCGATCGCGCGGGCACTCGCCATGTCGCCCAAGGTGCTGCTGTTCGACGAGGCGACCAGCGCGCTCGATCCCGAATTGCGCCGCGAGGTGCTGCTGGTCATGCGCCAGCTCGCGCAGGAGGGCATGACCATGCTGGTCGTGACCCACGAGATGAATTTCGCGCGCCACGTCGGCACGCGGACGGTCTTCATGGACCGTGGCGAGATCGTCGAGGACGCGCCGGGCGCGGCCTTCTTCGATTCGCCCAAGACCGAGCGGGCGCAGCGTTTTCTACAGCAGTTCGAAGAATAGATGGAAGGAAGGGAGTCGACGATGGGACCGAAGGCAATCCTGGGAATGCTCGCCGCGGCGGGCGTGATGGCGGCGACCCTGCCCGCCGAGGCGCAGCAGACGCAGTCGCGGCTGTTCGAGATCACCAAGAACCACAAGCTGAGGGTCTGCCAGTTCCCGCTCTACTACTCGATCTCCTACCGCGATCCGAAGACCGGCGAGATCAAGGGCATCGACGCCGACCTGTCGAAGGAGCTCGCCAAGGAGCTCGACGCCAAGCTCGAGATCGTCGAGACGAGCTTCGGCAGTTTCATCGCCGACCTGCAGGCCAACAAGTGCGACATCGGCATGTTCGGCGTCGGCGCGACGCTCAAGCGCGCGCAGGCGGTCGAGTTCTCCCATCCCTATCTGGTCACCAATGTCTACGCCGTCATTCGCAAGGACGGAAAGATCAAGAAGTGGGAGGACATCGACCAGAAGGGCATCAAGGTCGCCGTCTCGCTCGGCAGCTACATCGAGCCCTTCATGAAGGAGTATCTGAAGAACGCCGAGGTGGTGTCGATCGCTCCGCCCAACACGCGCGAGGCCGAGCTGGTGGCGGGCCGCGTCGACGTCGACATGACCGACTTCCCGACCGCCATCAAGGTCAGCGACGAGTTCGACTGGGCGACCTACGTGACGCCGAAGGAGAAGCTCGCCGTCACGCCCTACGCCTATGTCGTGGCGCCGGGCGACCAGATCTGGCTGAACTACGTCAACCTGTTCGTCGACACCATCAAGATGGACGGCCGGCTCAAGAAGTACGCCGAGAAGAACAAGCTCGGCCCGATCGTGGCGCCGTAAGCCCCCTTCCGCCCCTCCGGGGCACCTTCCCCCGCAGACGGGGGAAGGCTGAACCTCTTCCTTCCCCCGTCTGCGGGGGAAGGTGCCGCGCAGCGCCGGATGGGGGTCAGAGAGACGAGAGGACAAATGTTCAAATACCAATTCCGCTGGGACGTCGTCACCGGCAGCGCCGATTTCCTGCTGTCGGGGTTCCAGATGACCCTGATCATCTCGGCGATCACGCTGGTGCTGGCGATGATCGCGGGGCTGGTCATCGCCCTGCTCGACATGTCGAAGTTCCCGCCGGCGCGCTGGATCGGCATCAGCTTTGGCGAGATCATCCGCAACACGCCCATCCTGGTGCAGCTCTTGTGGGTCTACTACGTGCTGCCGATCGTGTTCGGCGTGCGCATCGAGGCGCTGACCGCGCTGGTGATCGGCCTGTCGCTCTACCAGGGGGCCTTCATCGCCGAGGTCTACCGCTCCGGCATCCAGAGCGTGCCGCGCGGCCACAGCGAGGCGGCGCAGGTGCTGGGACTGACGCCCATCCAGAACTTCACCCGCATCGTGCTGCCGCAGGCGATCCGCATGACCCTGCCGCCGCTCGCCTCCAACTTCGTGCAGCTGATCAAGTTCTCCTCGCTCGGCGCGGTGATCTCGGTGAGCGAGATCACGCGGCGCGGCATGGAGCTGTCGGCTTCGACCTTCCGGCCACTCGAGATCTTCACCTTCATCGCCGTCGTCTACTTCGTGATCTGCTGGCCGCTCGCCATGGGCATCCGGCTATGGGAACGACGGCTGCAGGCCCGCTGACATGCCCGACTTGCGCACGACTCTCGCGAAGCGCGTCGATGCTTCGCTCGACCGGCTGATCGCCGTCACCCAGCGGCTGGTCGCCGTTGCCTCGCCCAATCCGCCGAGCGACACCGAGGAGATCGCTGCCGTCGCCGAGGCCCTGTTGCGCGAGATTCCCGATATCGAGGTCGAGGTGATCGAGCCGGCGCCGCGGGTGAAGAGCCTGATCGGCCGCATCCGCGCCAACAAGCCGGGCCGGCGGCTGATCTTCAACGGCCACCTCGACACCTTCCCGATCCTCGAGACCCTGCCGTGGACCGTGCCACCATTGGGTGGCGTGCTGAAGGACGGCAAGCTTTACGGCCGCGGCGTATGCGACATGAAAGGCGGCATGGCCTGCTCGCTGCTC
The DNA here is from genome assembly GCA_035293665.1 of Reyranella sp. Classification (GTDB taxonomy): domain Bacteria; phylum Pseudomonadota; class Alphaproteobacteria; order Reyranellales; family Reyranellaceae; genus Reyranella. The sequence goes on from DATGMK010000091.1 coordinate 9,762, forward strand.
GCCGCGCAGCTGCTGGCCGAGAACCGCGACGCCTGGTCGGGCGAGATCGTGCTGACGCTTGCCGGCGACGAGGAGAACATGGGATCGCTCGGCACCGGCTGGATGCTGGAGCACGTGCCGCATTCGAAGGGCGACGCCAATATCTGCGGCGACGTCGGCTCGCCCAAGGTCGTGCGCTTCGGCGAAAAGGGCCTGATGTGGGTCGAGGTCGAGGCGGCCGGCACGCCGGCGCACGGCGCACACGTCCATCGCGGCACCAACGCGATCGACCGCCTGCGCGTCGCGCTCGACCGGCTGAAGGATCTCGAGACCATTCCCTTCCAGGCTCCGCCCGTCGTCACGCAGGCGATTGCCAGGGCCAAGGCCATTTCCGAGCCGCTGTCCGGCGCGGGTGAAGCCGTGACCTTGCAGCGTGTCACCGTGAACATCGGCACGATCAAGGGCGGCACTTCGCCCAATCTCGTGCCGACACACGCCATCGCCCGTGCCGACATCCGCCTGCCGGTCGGCATCACGACCGACGTGCTGGTGGCCAGGCTCGACGAGTGGCTGGCGCCTCTTGAAGGCGTGAGCTGGCGCGCGATCCGCCGCTTCGAGCCCTCCTTCACGCCGCCCGACGACGAGATCGTGGTGCGCATCGCCAAGGTCGCCGCCGAAGTGCTGGGCACTGAGCCGGCGGTGAACATGCGCGTCGGCGGCTCCGATTCGCGCTGGTACAGGCCGGCCGGCGTGCCGACGGTGGTGCTCGGCCTCACGCCCTTCAACATGGGCGGCGCCGACGAATATGTGCTGGTCGACGAGCTGCTGGCCGTCGCCAAGATCCACACCCTGACGGCCTTCGATTTCCTCACAGGCAGCTGAACCATGTACTCCGAAGAAGAGCTTTTCACCTCGCCCATGACGTTCATGGGCGCGCCCTACGGCCGGCCCGGCCCGAACAACAAGGCGGCGATCCTGGGCATCCCGTTCGACTGCGGCACCAACATGCGCATCGGCGCGCGCGGCGGCCCCGATTCGGTGCGCCAGCAGTCGGCGCTGATGCGGCGCTTCAATCCCACGAATGCGGACTTCGATCCGGTGGCGGCGCTCGGCCTGGTCGATTGCGGCAACGTGCGTCTGACTCCGAGCAAGATCGTCGACGCCTTCGAGCGCACCGAGCAGGCGGTCGATCGCATCGTGCAGGCTGGCGCCGTCCCGATCACGATCGGCGGCGACGGCTCGGTCACCGTCCCGGTGGCGCGCGCGGTCGGCAAGAAGCACCGGAAGATGGCGGCGCTGCACATCGATTCGCACACCGATTCCTATCCCTACGGGTCAGAGGAAAAATACAATTCGGCAACGCAGTTCACGCACGTCGCCGAAGAAGGCCTGGTCGATCCCGAGTTCTCCTGGCACGTCGGCATCCGCAGCACGACCTACGCCCAGGGCGTCGTGCCGCGCGCGCTCAGCCTCGGCTACAAGGTGGTGTCGATCGACGAGCTGGTGCGCGGCGGCTTCGCCCAGCGCATGGCCGAGTTCCGCGACAAGGTCGGCAAGCGCCCGGTCTATCTCTGCTTCGACATGGACGTGTTCGACCCGTCGACCGCCCCTGGCGTCTGCACGCCCTCCTGGGGAGGGCTCAGCGCCCGCGAGGGCATCGACCTGCTGCGCTGCCTGACCGACCTCAACATTGTGGCGGTCGACGTCAACACCGTGAGCCCGCCGCAGGACGTCAACGGCATGGCGGCCCACCTCTGCGCCCATGTGATTTACGAAACGCTCGTTTTGCTCTGCAGGCAGATGGGTCTGGCCGACGACCGCTAGCTGCCGAGGCGGGCGTTTGCTAGCTTCAGTCGTTGCGTAGCGAAGAGTACCGGAGGGTCAAAAACGTAAAGCATAGGTCCGGGGAGGATCGCTCATGGACGCGTCGCTCGAAGCTTCGACCATGCGTAAAGTGTACCTGCGTCTCCTGCCGTTCGCGATGGTGTGCTACGTCCTGGCGTACATCGATCGCATCAACAGCAGCTTTGCCGCGCTCACCATGCGCGGCGACCTCAACATGTCGGCCGCCGACTACGGCTTTGCCGTCGGCACCTTCTACTGGGCCTACTTCCTGTTCGAGGTCCCCTCCAACGTGATCATGGAGAAGGTGGGCGCCCGCATCTGGATCGCCCGCATCATGATCACCTGGGGCATCTTCGCGACGGCGACCGCCTTCGTCACCGGCACCACCAGCTTCGCCATCGTGCGGTTCCTGCTGGGCGCGGGCGAAGCGGGCTTCTTCCCCGGCCTGATCCTCTATTTCACCTACTGGTTCCCGGCGCGCCACCACGCCCGCATCGTGTCGGGCTTCCTGGTCGGCCTGCCGATCGCGGTCGCCGCCGGCGCGCCGATCTCGACCGGCCTGATGAGCCTGCACGGCCTGTTCGGCCTCAAGGGCTGGCAGATCATGTTCATCGCCGAGGGCCTGCCGACCATCGCGCTCGGCCTGCTGTTCTACTTCGTGATGACCAACAAGCCGCAGGAGGCCACCTTCCTGAACCAGGCCGAGAAGGACTGGCTGACCAACAAGATCGCCGGCGAGCGCGAGGCCAAGGAAGCGGTGCGTGTCTACTCGATGCTCGAATCGATGTGGAATCCGCGCGTGCTGCTGCTGGCGCTCAACTATTTCGGCATCGTGACGGCAAGCCTCGGCATGCTGTTCTTCATCCCGCAGATCATCAAGTCGCTCGGCACCTTCTCCAACATGCAGGTCGGCTGGCTGACCATGATCCCGTACATCTGCGGCGGCATCGCCCTGGTGGTGTGGGGCCGCATCTCCGACAAGATGAACGAGCGGCGCTGGAACCTGCTGCTGGCCTGCGTGCTGTCGACCGGCGGCCTGGTGATGGCCGGCCTCACCATGGGCACGTGGTGGGCGCTGGTCGGCATGTCGCTCGCCGCCATGGGCTTCTACGGCTCGAAGGGACCGTTCTTCGCCATGCCGCCGATGTTCCTGAGCGGCACCGCGCTGGCGGCGGGCTTCGCCTGGATCAACTCGATCGGCAACCTCGGAGGGTTCTTCGGACCATGGTGGATCGGACTCATGAAGGATGCGACCGGCACCTTCTCCGGCGGCTTGTACGGGCTCGCATTGCTGAGCCTCGTCTCGGCCCTGGTGTGCTGGCTGTTCCTCGACATCCCCGATCCGACGACCGCCGCCGAGGACAAGCGGCCTCGGCTCGCGCCCGCGCAGTAGGGCTCGTCCTCGCGCTCCTGCTGCCGTTCATCGCAACGGCCGCGCGGGCAGAATATCCGCAACGCCCGATCCGGCTCATCGTTCCGTTCCCCGCGGGCGGCGTCACCGACGTGGTCGCCCGCCTGACGGCCGAGCGGCTAACCGCCGATCTCGGCCAGCAGGTGATCGTCGACAACAAGGCCGGCGCCGGCGGCGTGATCGGTACCGAGGTCGTGGCCAAGGCGCCGCCCGACGGCTACACGATCCTGTTCACCACGCCCAACCACACGATCAACGCGGCGCTGCGCGCCTCGATGCCGTTCGACACCGAGAAGGACCTGGTGCCGATCTCGGTGATCGGTCGGGTACCGATGCTGCTTGTCAGCCATCCATCTCTGCCGTTCAAGGACCTGGCGGGCTTCGTCGACTACGCCCGCAAGAACCCGGGCAAGCTCAACGTCGCCCATGCCGGCAACGGCACGCTGCCGCACATCACCATGGAGCTGCTGCAGGTCAAGGAGCACATGCGCGTGACCAACGTGCCCTATCGCGGCGCCGCGCCGGCGCTCGCCGACCTGGTCGCGGGGCTGGTGAGTGCCAAGCTGGACAACTACACGACCTCGGCCCAGTTCATCGCCGACAAGCGGCTGAATGCACTGGCCGTCACCAGTGCGAAGCGCCTGAAGCAGCTTCCCGACGTTCCGACGGTGATGGAGAGCGTGCCGGGCTTCGAGGGCTATCTCTGGATGGGCCTCGTTGCTCCGGCGGGCACGCCGCAGATGGTGATCGACAAGCTCGCCGCTGCGGCCAGGCGCGCCGTCGCACGGCCCGACGTGCAGGCCCGCTTCGACAAGGACGCGGTCGAACCGGTCGGCGGCACACAAGCCGAGTTCAAGGCTTTGATCAGCCGCGAGATCGGGCAATGGCGCGATCTCGCCCGGCAGGCGGATATCAAGATCGAGTAAGACCCCCTTCCGGCGCTGCGCGCCACCTTCCCCCGTCTGCGGGGGAAGGTGCCCGAAGGGCGGATGGGGGCTCAGTTGTTCGAATCCGCCCGCAGGATCGCGCGCAGGTCCTCGGGATCGACGGCGATCTTCACGCCCGAGCGCTCGAGCTGCAGGATCATCGAGGAGCGGGAATCGCGGGTCTGCCAGCCGCGGCCCAGCGCCTCGGTCATCTCCTCGAGGGTGAGGTTGGCGAGACGCATCGGCACGCCCATCTCCTTGCCGACCTGCGTGGCGAGCGAGACGTCCTTGTGCGCGAGCTTGAGCGCGAAGCGCGCCGGATCGTAGTGGTTCGGCAGGAAGTGCTCGGCCAGCGTGTCGAAGGTGCGCCGCCGTCCGTTGGCGCCCTGGCGCACCGCCTTCCACAAGAGCAGCGGATCGACGCCCGCCTTCACGCCCATGGTGAAGCACTCGGCGAGCGCGGTGTTCACCATGTAGCCCGCGAGATTGTGCACCAGCTTGGCGACCGAGGCCGCGCCGACAGCGCCCATGTAGAAGATCTGGTCGCCCATCGCGTCGAGCACCGGGCGGTACTTGTTGTAGCTCGCCTCGTCGCCCGACACCCACAGCGCCATCTTGCCCGAGGCAGCGCCTGCCGGCCCGCCGCTCACCGGGCTGTCGAGCAGGTGCGCGCCCTTGTCGGCGAACAGCTTGTTGAGCCGGCGGACCACGGTCGGCGAGTTGGTCGACAGGTCGAACAGCGCCTGGCCGCGCTGCATGCCCTCGATCAGGCCGTTCTTGCCGGCCGCCACCGTCTCGAACTCCGGCGGGCCCGGCAGCGAGGTGAACACGACCTCGGCCGACGAAGCGACATCGCGCGGGCTCGACGCCCATTCGGCGCCGTTGGCAATCAGCTTCTCCGCCGCCTCGCGCCGCAGGTCGTGCAGCACGAGCTGATGCCCTGCCTTCTGGAGATTGTTGGTCATGCCCGAGCCCATCAATCCGAGCCCGATGAATCCGATCCGCATGCCTTCCTCCGCTACTGCTTCAGGTGCTTGTCCAAGAACGCTCGCGTCCGCGCCTCGGCGTCGGACGCGGCGGCCGGATCGTAGGCCAGGCGATGACTCCTGCCATCGGCCACGGTGATGGTGCGATCGCCGTTGCGGCTGTCGAAACTATGGTAGGCGCTCGGATAGTAGACCGTCTCAACCAGCTCAGGCCGCGTAAAGCCCGCTGCCTGTAGGCGGCGGCAATTCTCGGCCGGCGTCCAGTCGTCCTTGTCGCCGATCAGAATCAGGAGCGGCACCGACACGTTGCGATCGGACTGCGCGGAGCAGGCGGGATAGTAGGCGACGGCCGCGCGCAAACCACGCTGCGCCAGGCCGAAGACGCCCTGCACCGCCCGCAGGGTCGTCCAGCCGCCATGGCTGTGGCCGATCAGCCCGATGTCGCTCGGGCGCACGAACGGCTGGGCATTGAGGAAGCCGAGGGCGCCCGCGACATCGGCGACTCGCATCTGGCCCGTCACGACCTGGCCGCGGCCGCACACGCTCCTTTCGCCCCGCGGCCCGAACGAATCGGGCGCGAGCACGACGTAGCCCCAGCTCGCCAGTAGCCGACTCCAGGTGTGCGTGTGCTCCGAGACGCCGTTGCACGGATGGGCCAGCACGATCGCCGGGAACGGCCCGTCGCCCTTCGGCCGGTCGAGCCAGCCCGAGAGTTCGGGGCCGGCGGAAACGTTGCCGATCGCGACCGATGGGAAGCGCACGATCTCAGCCCGCGCACCGCCGGCGGCGAGGACGAGCAGCAGGATCGCGAGGGCGCGGCGCATGGCCCATACTAGGCGAAAGCGGAGGAGCGCCAAATGATCAAGACGATCGGCCTGCTGACGCGCAAGCCGGGCTGGACGCACGAGCAGTTCGTGAAGCACTGGGTCGAGGTCCATGCGCCCCTCGCCCACAAGGTGCCGGGCCTGCGCCGCTACGTGCAGAGCCACATAGCCGGCGAGCGCACGCGCGCCGACATCCCGGCGACGGAAGTCGAGATCGACGGCATCGCCGAGCTGTGGTTCGACGACCAAGCCGCCCTCGAAACGGCGTCCCGCACGCCGGAAATGAAGGCCCTGCACGCCGACGGCGCGCTCTTCATCGGCCGGATCAAGAGCTATATCGTCGAGGAAAAGATCATCGTGGAGTGAGCCATGTTCGACCTCGTCATCCGGGACGCCGAGATCTTCGACGGCTCAGGCGCCAAGCCGGTGCACGGCGACCTGGGCGTGATGGGCGGCAAGATCGCCGCGATCGGGCCCCGGCTCGGCGCGGCAAAGGAGACGGTGAAGGCCGACGGCCTCGCGCTGGCGCCCGGCATCATCGACGGCCACACCCACTACGACGCGCAAATCACCTGGGATCCGTTCGTCGATCCCTCGCCCGCGCTCGGCGTCACGACGGCGGTGCTGGGCAATTGCGGCTTCACCATCGCGCCCTGCAAGCCCCGCGATCGCGACCTCACCATGCGGCACCTGACGCATGTCGAGGGTATGTCGCTCGACGCGCTGCGCGCCGGCATCAAGTGGGGCTTCGAGAGCTTCCCGCAGTATCTGGACATGCTCGAAAAGCAGGGCGTGGGCCCCAACGTCGCGTGCTATGCCGGCCATTCGGCAATCCGCACCTTCGTGATGGGCGAGGACGCGACCGAACGCACGGCGACCGACGACGAGATTGCGCGCATGGCAGCCCTCGTGCGCGAGGCGATGGCCGCCGGCGCGGTCGGCTTCGCCTCCTCGACCGCCGAGGCGCACAACGGCGAAGGCGGCACGCCGATGCCCTCTCGCCTCGCCGACGACAAGGAGCTGCGCGCGCTCGTGCGCGCGATGGGCGAGAGCGGCCGCGGCCTCTACATGCTGACCAAGGGCAGCAAGACCTCGATCCCCTACCTCGAGGAGATCGCGGCCGAGGCGAACCGTCCGGTGCTGATCGCCGCACTGTTCCATTCCAACACCAACCCGACCGCAGCGTTCGCGACGTTGAAGCAGGTGAACGAAGCGCGCGGCCGTGGCCGGCAGCTCATTGCCCAGACGTCGTGCTGCCCGCTCAGCATGGATTTCACCTTCAAGAGCCCGTACCTGTTCGAGAGCATGCAGGCGTGGAAGCCGGCGATGGCGGCCCACGGCGAGGCCGAGTTGCGCCGGATCTACAGCGATCCATCGTGGCGCGCCGCGGTGAAGAGCGAGCTCGCCGAACGGCGCGGCCGCCTGGTGTTCAACAGCGAATGGAACAAGCTGTTCGTCGTCGAGGCGGCGAAGGAGGAGAACCGCAGGCTCGAGGGCGCGACGCTGGCCGATCTCGCCAAGCAGGCCGGCAAAGACCCGCTCGACTGCATCCTCGACATGGCGCTGTCGGAGGATCTCGACACGCTGTTCGTGGCGCAGCTGCTGCACAACGACGACACGGAGGTCGGCAAGATCCTGGCCGATCCCGACATCCACATCTCGCTGTCGGATGCCGGCGCGCACCTCACCTTCTTCTGCGACGCGGGCTTCGGCCTGCACCTGCTCGGCCACTGGAGCCGCGACCTGGGCGTGCTCGACACGGCCCAGGCGGTGCATCGCCTGACCGGCCAGCCCGCGAAGCTGTTCGGCATCCAGGACCGCGGCCTCCTGAAGGAGGGCCAGGCCGCCGACCTGATGCTGTTCGATCCCGCGACGGTCGCTCGTGGCCCCAAGCGCCGCGCGCATGACCTGCCCGCCGGGGCGGTTCGCCTGACCGCCAGCGCGGTCGGCCTGCACGGTGTCTGGATCAACGGCGCGCACGTGACCGACGCCAAGGGCTTCTGCGCCGACCCGCAGAGCCGGCCGGGCAAGGTCCTGCGCTCGTTCGCGGCCTGAATCGGCTGTCCCGGACTTCCCACGACTTCCCACCCAGGTGGGAAGCCTCCGATGCCGATGGCACAAGGGTTTTAGGCGATTCTTCCCACCTTCCCGCCACCCCGCTCTTTTGCCAATTCCTGTGGATATCCCTGTGAATAAACCGCGCTTTCCCGCCTTCGATCCGAAGGACCTGACCGAGAGCAACGCCACCTCCTATCCGGCGGTCTTCAAGGAGGACAACAGCCGGCGCTGGAACCGGCGGCTGGGCGACCATGTCGGCCTGAAGAACTTCGGCGTGAACCTCACCCGCATCGAGCCCGGCGCGCAGTCCTCGGCGCGCCACGCGCATACCAGGCAGGACGAGTTCATCTGGGTGGTCGAGGGTGAGCTCGTGCTCGAGACCAACGAGGGCAGCCAGACGCTCGGCGCCGGCATGTGCGCGGGCTTCGCCGCCGGCTGCGGCAATGCCCATCGCTTCGTGAACCGGAGCAGCAAGGACGCCTTCATCCTGGTGATCGGCGACCGCACGCCGTTCGACGAGGTCACTTATCCCGACATCGACAACCACGGCAAAGCGGGCGCCGACGGCAAGTACGTCTTCACCAGGAAGGACGGCTCACCGCACGAGTGACCTTGGTCACTTCACCATGCTGCGGAAGACACCGTCCTTGAACACCAGGGCGTGCGTCAGCGCCGCGCCGAGATGGGCGAGGAAGGTCAGGAACAACAGGTAGGCGAGTAAGGTGTGTGCCGGGCGGAGGATCGCGTAGAGCGCCTTGTCGTGCGGCAGGATCGGCGGCAGGTGGAGGCCGCCGATCAGCACGATCGGATTGCCGGCCGCCGACAGCATGCCCCAGCCGACCAGCGGCAGGGCGAACATCAGGCCGTAGAGCAGCCAGTGCGAGGCATGGGCCGCGACCTTGAGCAGCGACGGCATCGCCGCCGGCAAGGGGGGCGGCGGCGCCAGCAGACGGTTGATCAGCCGGATCGCGACCAGCACCAGCAGCAGGATGCCGAGGGGGCGGTGGATCGCCACCAACCGGCTGTAGTCGGCCAGCGACGACACCATCGCCACGCCGACGAACAGCATGGCGAGGATCAGCACCGCCATGGTCCAGTGCAGCAGCCGCGAGAGCAGCGGAAATGTCGGGGCCATGGGGTCAGCCTCCCGTCGCGGGCTGCACGGCGCTCGGCGGCTTGGCCTCGCCCTCGCGTCGCGTGAAGGACTCAGAGTAGGCGGCCGACCGCGCCGACAACAGGGGATCGTCGGAGCCGACGATGCCCGACGGCAGGATCAGCGGATCGAAATTGACGTCGCGGCACGCGCCAACGTCCTCGCCCTGCAGCGCCATGACCGTGAGCAGGCCTGCATCGACCTTCTCGCGATCGGCCGGCCAGGGAAGCGTCGAATCGCCGGTCGGATCGCCGGGCTGGCCCAGGGTCAGGATCAGATGCCACTGCACCGGCGCCTGCTTCACGCGCGCGGCCAGGGCGTCGAACAGATAGTTCTTGCCATTGGGCATCTCGGCAGGCTCTGGCGCGAAGGCATCGACGGCCACCATGGACCAGCGCGCGGGATGCTTCGCGCCCGAGGCGTCGACCAGCAGGAAAGCGTTCAGGGCATTGTAGGTCGCATTCGCGAAGCCCGAGGAAAAGGGCTGCGCCTTGATCAGATCCAGCGCTTTCGCGGTCTCCGGATGGCTCGACAGGAAGGCCTGCAGAGCGGCCGGGTCGGGCTTGCCGGTCTTCGGATCGGGCTTGCCGGCGGCGAGCTGCTCATAGAAGGCCTGCGGGTCCTTCAGCGGAAACACCGGAATGTCGTTCATGCCGGTGCGCCACTGCTGGCCGTCGGCCAACTGGAACTCGAGCGCCAGGCTGCGCACGGCGGCCGGCCCGTCCGCCATCATCGGCATGCCGCCGGCCAGCGCGAAGCGGCCGATCACCGGCGTGCGGCCGGCTGCGAAAACCGGCGCGGTCGACAGGCGCGCGGCATTGCCATTGCTTTCGAACGAGCCGGTGAGGCAGACGCCCTTGGCATGGTTGCGGCGGAAGCCCGGATGCTTGCCGTTCACCTCCTCGAACCGATCGATCATTGCGTCCGGGCCGAGACGGTCGGGCGAAAGCCATCCAGCCGTCCCAGCGAACGCCGCTGCAATGGCGAGCACCACGACACCGATCCCGCCCAGTCGCGCGAGCGACGCGGGCTTGGTCAAATGAGCGAGGCTATAGGGATTGCGGTCAGGCATTGCCACGTTAACGTGGGCGATGCGGCGCGCCTCAACGAATCAACTTGATTTGAAGGAAGGGCGGGCATGGCCGGGCAGGAAATGCCAGGCTTCGGCAAGACGCGTGCCGGTTGCCGCATCGTCGAGCGTGACCTCGGTCCGGGTGAGCGGCGGCGGACCGAAGCGATAGGCCCAGGTGATGTCGAAGAAGGAGCCGATCAGCTCGCCGGACCTCAGAGTCTGGTTGCTGCGCGGCGGCAACTCGACGTCGCGCTCGCGGCGCATCGTGACGGTATTGCCATCGCCGAAGCAGCGCAGCGAAAGCCTGGCCCGGACCGGCTCGGCGGTCTCGTTGATCAGGTGGATGCCGAGGCCGTTCAGACCCTCGTCGGTCAGCGCCACCTGGACCGGGCGAAAGGCTCGACGCAGTGCATGCCAGGCGGGCTTGGGCCGGCCGTTCGAATCGATGACGCCCCAGCCCGCCCCCGGCACGAAGTCCTTCAGCATCCACACCAGCGCGCCCCAGCACGACGAGCCGGCGCGGCGCCATTCGGCAATGGTGGCCTCCATCGCCGCGCCCGGCGCGGCGCGCAGGGCGTCATCATCGTCCGACCTGTAGAGGAGCCGCGCATAGTGGCGGGTGACGTCCTCGAAATCCCAGTCGGCGCCGCGATCGCGCGGCGCCGGTCCTTGCGCCCCGGCGCCGGCCGGGTCAGGCAGGTTGGCGAAGCCGAGGCACTCCGACGCAAAGCGGACCTTGGCGCGCCGCGCATCCTCCAGCGGCCGCAGATAGGCGCCGACGCCGTAGTAATGCGAGATGCCGCTGTCCGTGGCGAAAGGCAGGTCGCCGCCGCCGGGCGAATGCGGCACATAGGGCACGTCGGGCCGCAGCTTCGCGACCGCGGCCGGCAGCACCTCCTCGTAGAGCGGGTTGGTCCACAGCGCCGGCGGCAGGCCCATCATCGCGACCTGCTGCGCCACCTCGCTGCCGCCACACAGCACGGCGAGCGATGGATGGGGCCGCGTGCGACGGAGGAATTGTGCCGCCTCGGCCTCGACGCTGGCGCGGAATGCCGGATCGGCGATCGGATAGTCCATGCTGGCGAACATGAAATCGTGCCAGACCAGAAGGCCGAGCTCGTCGCACAGGGCGAAGAAGTCGTCGCTCTCATAGGTCATGGTGCCGCCGACCCGCACCATGTTCATGTGCGCGTCGCGCGCCAGCGTCAGCCACGGCGCCAGCCGCTCGCGGTCGCCTGCGAGCGAGACGAGATCGGATGCACTCCAGCAGGCGCCGCGGGCGAAGATCTTCACGCCGTTCACCACCAGCGCGAAGCCCTTGCCGTCGCTGTCCCGATCGACCGCGATGGAGCGAAAGCCGGTGCGACCGAGATCGATCTCACCCGAAGCCGTGCGCAGCCTCACGTCGTGCAGCGTCGGCTTGCCGTGGGTGTGGGGCCACCACTTCTCGACCTTGGGCAGAAGCAGAATACCCTCGAGATGATCATCGACACGCATCAGCGGCGCGCTGTGCTCACCGATCACCACGGTCGCGTCGCGATCATAGCGCAGCGAGATTTCCAGAACGCCGTCGTCACCGTGGAGCTTCGCGCGCAGATCGAAGTCCAGGCGTCGCTCGAGCAGCTTTATCGGCCGCCATGGGCCGACGGCATGCACGGGCGGGTTCCACCCGGTCATGTGGCCCAGCAGGCTCGTGCGCACGAGCCGGAGCGCATTGTTCTCGACCAGCTTCGTGCGCCAGCGCGCCCGGCCCTTGCGGCTTTCCAGTTCCTTGTCCAGCGAACGGAAAGCGATCAGCAGCTCGTTGTCACCGCTGAGATCGACCTCGACGTCGTGCGTCAGAAACATGTTGTCGGAGTCTAGGATCTTGGCGCCGTTCAGCCAGACCTCGGCGATGGTGGCGAGCCCTTCAAGGGACAAGACCTGCCTGCCGCTGCCGGAGAAGCGCGCGCGATACCAGACGTCCTTGTCGTGCAATGGCGTGGGCTGGGCGTCGTCCCACCGACCCGCGTTGCGCAGCGCTTCGGCGGCGGTGCCCGGCACGGGGGCGGCGATCCAGCCGTGTATCGGCACCGGTTCGCCCGGCGCCGCGAGCGCCATCTGCCAGCCGTCGATCAAGCGAACCGAGCCACCGCCATCATGATCCGATCATAGTCCGCTTCGATCGAGTCGAGCACCAGCCTCGCCACATCGAAGCGCCGGCGGTTGGCCATGCGCGCGAGCTGGAACTGGATCGCCTTGGCGCCCTCGGCGATGCGCCGGGCCGCCGCGGCGGGCTCGGCGAGCGCCGGCTCGCCCAGCCAGTCGAGATAGGTGCCCAGCATCTCGAAGTTGGCGCCGAGCTGGCGCGGCAGATTGAAGGCATAGAGATGGAAGTAGCCCATGTCGCGCGCCGCCAGCGTCTCGAGATGCTGCGGCAGCGCGGCGCGCCAGGCCGCGATCGGATTGGCCTTCGGCCGCCGCTGAAGATGACCGCGCAACAGCTCGATCGAGCGCTGCCGCAGCGCCGCGCCGGTGAGCGCCACGCCGTCGCGCTTCACGAACTCGACATAGGGAAAGAGCTGATCGCCCGTCGGTTTGCGGAACAGCCCGTCATAGTCCTCGCCCGAGAGCTCGTGATAGCCGGTGTTGTGGAAATAGCCGAAGCGCTTGGCGGCCCGATCGAGGGCGACCGCGGCCAACGTCGTCTTCACATGCTCCTTGCGATAGGACGGGCCGGCGTCGGGCAGCCAGTGGCTGTCGACCTCGATCAGCACCGGCCGGCCGCGCTTGAGCTGGATGAGCGTGTGGCTCTCGACGGTGTCGTAGATCGCAAGCTCCTGCACCGCGAGGCCGAACAGTGCCTCCAAGTCCTCGAGCGGGAACTTGAAGAAGGTGAAGTGATCGCCCTCGAAATCCTGGCGCACTGTGAAGGCGAGCGCCGCCTCGGCGGGATGGCCGAGCGCCGGCAGGAGCTCGGCCCAGACATCGACGTAGCAGTTGGTCTCCACCCAGATGCGGTCGGGCGCATGCAGCGCCTGCGGCTTCCAGGTCGCCTCGCTCAGGCCGAGGATGTCGGCAGAATCAGAGTCCGAGGACATCGCGCACCGAAGAGGGCCAGCGCTCGACTGCCAGGCCGTGATGCTTGAGCAGCGCCAGCGTGATGCGCTCGACACCGAACCCGACGCAGGCGGTGTGGGCGGTCGCGCCCGACGCGGTCTCGATCTTCCAGGCGCGGCCGAACAGGTCGCGGTGATAGTTGAAGCTGACGCACGCCGTCGGATGTTCCTTCGCGTGGATCGGCACCAGCAATTCGAACTTCAGGCTCTCCTCGCGCTGGCTGGCGGCAAGCAGCCGTCCGGTACGCCCGAAGAACGGGTCGTTCGCGATGTCGACTTCGAAGGGCAGGCCGAACGAGCCGATGATCGCCTGCCCACGCTCCTTCCACTTCTCGCGAAACGCCAGCGCCTGCTCCTCGCTGCCCAGCCGCACATGCTCGCGCTGGCGGAACATCTGCATGCGTGCCGGATCGATCGAGGGCTCGTGGCGAAAGCACCAAGTATAGCAATCAACCAGCGCGCCCTCTTCCGGCAGCCGGCCGCGCGCGGCGACCGCGGGATAGACGCCGTAGCAGGCCGCCGGCGCCAGCGCGACCTGGGTCGTGCGCTGGCCCGCCGTCCAGTCGCCGCCCTGCGCCAGCGTCTCCAGCATCGCGCGATGGTCGGCGTCGTCGCCGGCGAAGCTGTGCACCGTGCCGACCAGCTGCGGCGAGCTGTTGAGATAGCCGCTTTGCTCGAGCTGCCATTTGCCGATGCCCGGCGGAAAACGCATCACATGCGGGCGATCGGGATCGCCGACCTTGCCGATGGCGGCATTGATGCCCTCGACCATGCGCTCGAACAGGCCGCTGCGACCGTACAAGCCGTCGACTCCCATGGAGATCAGCAGGCCGGCCTGCAGCAGCTCGTCGCGATAGGCGCGCTGGAGGTCCGCTACCGTCATTCGAGCAGGCCTGGGTCTTCGCGCAGCGCCATGAGGAGGTTGCCGGTGTTGGCCAGGATGCGGTCGTTGTTGACCATCAAGGCCGCCGAATGGGCATCGCGCAAGTGGCGGCCGAGGCTGTAGGGCGAGTCGTTGCGATAGCCGGCCAGGCCGCAGACCAGCAGGCACTGGTTGATGACCTGCACCGCCATCCGAGAGGTGCCGGTCTTGAGGTTGTTCATGGCGACGGCGAACGCCGGTGCCGCGATCTCGTCCTCCGAGACCAGCGCCGCCTCGTAGTGACGCAGCGAGCCGACGACGGTCGCCTTCATGAGCTGCAGCTGGCTCGACGCCTCGGCAAGCCGCGCGGCGCTCGACGGCGCGCCGCCCTTCTTGCGCGCCTGCGCCCGCACGTAAGAGCGGGCGCGCGCCACCGCGTCGGTGGCGATGCCGAGCCACAGCGCGCTCCACACCAGGTGCGAGACCGGCAGCATGGTCATTGCCGAGACATCGGCGTAGGGCGCCGGGACGACCTGCGCCATCTCGCCGCCCGCCCGCAGCCGGTAGCCGTTGGAGCAGGTGCCGCGCATGCCGAGCGTATCCCAGGCGCTCTCCTGCTCGAGCTCGTAACCCATTTTGGGCACCACGACGATCACCTGGTCGGAAGCCGGCGAGTCCGGCGTGCGCCGCGCCGTGACCAGGATGCCGTCGGCCTCGGCGCCGTAGGAGATGACCGTGGCTTCCTTGACGAGCTTGAAGCGGCCGTCCTGCGGCTCGATCGCGCAGACGCTGGAGCGCACATCGCCGCCGACGCCCGCTTCCGAGGTCGCCGAGGCGAGCAGGAGCTGGTCCCGCGCCACGCGCATCAGGAAGTCCTTCAGCCAGGCATTGCCCTCGGCATGCCGCACGATGCAGGCGACCTGGATCTGGTGCATTGCATAGATCATCGCCGTCGCGGCGCAGCGCTGGCCGAGCTCGTGGCAGATCGCCACCACGTCGGCGATGCCGGCCCCTGCGCCGCCCTCGGCCCTGGGCACCATGATGCCCAGCAGCTTTTCCTTCCTCAGCGCGGCGAAGGCCTCGGCGGGGAAGCGCGCCCGCCGGTCGACGTCATCGGCATGTCGGGAGGCAGTTTCGACGCCCACCGCGCGTGCCGCGGCGAGCCACGGCGTCATGCCGCCTCGGCCTTGACGCCCGCTTCGGCCAGGGCTTCGGCAATCGACTTGATGCTGGCGAAGGTCCGGCGGCGCAGCAGCCGGTCGGGCAACTCGATATCGAACGCCTCCTCCAGCGACAGCATCAGATTGACCGTGGCATGCGAATTGAGGCCCGCGGCATACAAATCTGCATCTTCCGCCAGACCGTCTACGTTAACTTGCAAATAGTCCGTCCCCTTCAGGATGGACCGGATTTGAGCTTCGACCCGATTGTACACTGGCATGCTCCCCCAATGCTGCCACGGGTTGGTTTCCCGGCCAATCCCGTGATACAATTATATCGCAATGTAACTGAAGTTTCTAGGGCTGATGGGGGCCCCGGTCAACTGACTCCGATTGCGTTCAATGGCTGCTTCGGCTGGTTCCACAGCCCGTCCGAAGGCAAGCAGAGGGAAGTCGCGGTCCTGATCTGCCAGGGCGTCATGCGGGAGGCCGCGCTCGCCTACTGCTCGATGCGGTACCTGGCGGACGAGCTTGCCATGGCCGGCTATCCCGCCCTGCGCTTCGACTACCCTGCGGCCGGCAACTCCGTCGATGCCGACCTCAACGACAGCGGGCGTCACTGGACGGCATGGCAGGAAAGCATCGAGGCGGCCATCGAATGGCTGCACGGTCAGGGCGTGCGGCGCGTCGTGCTGTGCGGCCTGAGCGGCGGCGCCACCCTCGCCGCTCTGGTCGCGGCGCGGCGCTACGACATCGCCGGCCTGCTGCTGTTCGAGCCGGCGGTCGTCGGCCGCAGCTACATCCGGCAGATGATCCTCGAGGCCGACCTGCAGAGCGGCCAGTCGATGCCGCGCGAGCTCGGCCTCGAGATCCGAGAGAACAGGTTCGGCCCCAAGAGCGTCGAGCAGATCGCCGCATTCGACCTGCGCAAGCTCGAGCTGCGCGCCGGGATGAAGGTCGCGGTCTTCGCGCGTCCCGAAAACAAGGCGGTCGACGGTTGCGTGAAAGCCTGGGTGGCGCGCGGTGTGGAGGCCAGCCAGCACGGCTTCGAGGGTCTGCACGTCCTGCTGCACTACGACACGCTGGCCGAGCAGGATCTCGGGGACTTCACGCGCGCGATCTCCTGGCTGCGACAGGCAGTGCCGCCGGCGGCGCCCTCCGACACCCCGCTCAACCTGCCCGTGGTCGTGCTGCAGCCGCCGGGCTGCATCGACATGCCGCTGAAATTCGGCCCGGAAAACAGGCTTTTCGGCATGCTCTGCCGGCCCGATCGCGGCAGCACCGAGGAGATGGTGCTGATCCCGAGCGGCGGCCGCGAACCGAGCTTCGGCGCAGCACGGCAGAACGTGGTGCTGGCGCGCAAGCTGGCGCAGATCGGCATTGCCTCGTTCCGCTTCGACTTCGCCGGGCTGGGCGACAGCCTGGGACCGCCGGGAAGCGAGCGCACCTTCAGCCACGCCTTCACCGACCGCATCGCCGACGTGCGTGCGGCGGTCGACGCCATGGAGACGCTGGGCTTCAGCCGTTTCACCATCCACGGACTGTGCCTCGGAGCGTTCCATGCGCTGCAGGCCGCCGCGGTCGATCCGCGGCTGTCGTCGCTGGTGCTGATCAACCTGCCATTGTTCTCCGTGCCGACGGCCAACGTGCTGGGCCAGCTCGAGCAGCGCGGCCGGTCGGCCGGCGAGTATCTCGGCAAGCTCGCGCGGCCAGGCAGCTGGGCGAACCTTCTGCGCGGCCGGACCAACCGCGCCGCCCTGACCCGTGCCGTGATGTTCCACCTGCAGGCCAATACGGTCGGGTTGCTGACGCGGACGGCGCGCCGCCTGGGCCTGCTGCCCGGCCAGAGCTTCGCGCATCGCGCAATGGCGACGCTGTCCAAACGGGGCGCGCGCACGCTCTATCTCTTCTCGACCGGGCCGGAGGACATCGAGGCGTTCGCCGCCGAGTTCGGCCCCGACGGTGCCGGCCTCGCCGCTTATCCGGGAGCAGAGATGCGGGTCGTGCCCGGCATGGACCACTCCCTCACCATCACCTCGGGCAGGGTCCCGGCCGAGGCCATGATGACCGAGTTCGTACTGGCCGGCCGGAAGCAGCCGGGGCGCGCCGGTTCGTAGCAAATTGTATCGCGGATGCCGGTAAAGTGTGTCGCGGCACCGCCCTCCAAGGCCCCAGTCATCGACCATGGGCGTGCTGCAGGCGGCGTTCCCGCCGGCGGCTCCATTGCGAGAGGGCGAAGCAGGACAGCCAGTAGATCGTCCCGGCGAAGACATAGGCCTCCATGTTCATGCCGACCCAGGCCGGGTCAGCGAGGGCAGCCTGGGCGATGCCCAGAAGGTCGAAGATCGAGACGATCAGGACCAGCGTGGTGTTCTTGAACAGGGCAATGACCTCGTTGGTCATAGCGGGCAGGGCGATTCGCAGCGCCTGGGGCAGCACGATCATGCGCTGGATGCGCCAGTAGCCGAGACCGAGCGCCTGGGCCGCCTCGATCTGGCCCTCGGGCAGCGCCTGCAGCCCGCCCCGCACCGCCTCGGCCATGTAGGCCGCGATCACGAAGGCGAGGCCGATCACCGCGCGGGCCAGCCGGTCGACGTCGAACCCGGTCGGCATGATCAGCGGCAGCAGCAGCGAGGCGAGGAAGATCACGGTGATGATCGGTACGCCGCGCCAGAACTCGATGAACACCACCGACGCGAACCGGACCAGCGGCAGGCAGGAGCGCCGGCCGAGCGCCAGCAGGATGCCGAGCGGAATGGCGATCAGGCCGGCATAGATCGTGAGGAACAGGGTCAGCATCAGGCCGCCCCATTCCCGCGTCTCGACCAGGCGCAGGCCGGTGCCCCAGCCGCCATGCAGCAGCACGATCGCCACGATCGGCAGCACGAGGACAGCGGCGAAGGTGGCGCTGCGGCGATGCGGCAGGGCGGGCCATGACAGCGCCGCGGTCACCAGCACCCAGAGGGCGCCGACGATGTCGACCCGCCAGCGCTCCGGCACGGGATACTGGCCGTACATGAACTGGCTGAAGCGCACGCGCACGAACACCCAGCAGGCGCCGCTGCCCTTGCAGTCGTCGCGGCTCGTGCCGTGCCAGGTCGCATCGAGCAGCAGCCAATGCACCAGCGGCACAGAGATGCGCCAGACGATGTAGGCGCACACCAGGGTGATGGCCGCGTCGAGAGGCGTCGCGAACAGACGCTGCCGCAGCCAGGCGATGGCGGTCATCGGGTCACCAGGGTGCGCGTCATCGCGTCACCAACCTGTGCCGCGCGTTATACCAGTTCATGAACAGCGACACGGCGAGGCTGAGCGTCAGGTAGATCGCCAGGGTGATGGCGATGATCTCGATCGACTGGCCGGTCGAGACCAGCGCCGAACCCATGAACACCGCGACGATCTCGGGGTAGGCGATCGCCGCGCCGAGCGAGGAGTTCTTGATCAGGTTGAGGTACTGGCTGGTGAGCGGGGGAATGATCACCGGCATGGCCTGCGGGATCACCACCAGCCGCACGATGCGGCCCGACGTCAGGCCGAGCGCGCGCGCAGCGTCGATCTGGCCCTGGCGCACCGACAGGATACCGCCGCGCACCGCCTCGGCGATGAAGCCCGCCGTGTAGGTCGAGAGTGCGGCGAACAAGGCCACGAACTCCGGCACCAGCACGAATCCGCCGCGATAGTTGAAGCCGCGCAGGGTCGGCACGTCCCAGCCGGTGGCCGCGGCGCCGAGGGCAAGCGCCAGGACCGGCAGCGCGCCGCAGGTCACGAAGCCGACCAACCAGGTCGGAAAGTCACGGCCGCTCCGCGCCTGCCGCGCGCGGGCCCAGCGGGCGAGCGCCCATTGCGCCGCGACCAGCCCGACGATCGCCAGCAGCGCCAGCCGCAGGCCGGTCAGGTCATCCGGCGTCGGGATCGAGAGGCCGCGGCGATTGAGGAACGCGACCCCGAAGAAGCCCAGGCTTTCGCGCGGCGTCGGCAGTGCGGCGAGCACGCCGAAGTACCAGAAGAGAATGAAGAACAGCAGCGGGATGTTGCGGACGAACTCGACGTAGACGCCGGCGAGGGTCGACAGCAGCCAGTTGCGCGACAGCCGCAGGAGGCCGACGGTGAAGCCGATCGCGGTGGCCACCACGATCGACACCGCCGAGACCAGCAGCGTGTTGACGATGCCGGTCCACAGCAGCGCCAGGATGGTGTCGGAGGGCCGGTAGCCGGTGAGGTTGAACGGCACCTCGATGCCGCTGTCGCGCCACAGGAACTGGAAGCCCGAGGCGATGCCGGCCCTGACCATGTTCTCCGACGCGTTGCGCACGAAGAACCAGAGGAGGGCGACCAGGACGACCGCCCCGGCCGCCTGCCACAGGATGTCGCGAACCTTGCGGTCGCGGAGGAACTTCATCGTTGCCGGAAGCGCGGCTCTCCAGCGATCACTGGAACGGTGGGCTGTAGAGCAGGCCGCCCTTGGTCCACAGCTCGTTGCTGCCGCGCTTCAGCTTGAGGGGCGAACCCATGCCGACGGTGCGCTCGTAGCTCTCGCCGTAGTTCCCCACCTGCTTGACGATGTTGTAGGCCCAGTCGTTGGACAGCCCCATCATGTCGCCGAACTTGCCTTCGACGCCCAGGATGCGGCGGACTTCGGAGTTGGTCGACTTGGCCTTCATCTCGTCGACGTTCTTCGAAGTGATGCCGAACGCCTCCGAAGCGATCTGCGCGTTCAGAACCCAGCGCACGATCAGCTGCCAGCGCTCGTCGCCCCAGCGCGTCACCGGACCCTGCGGATCGTTGGAGATGATCTCGGTCAGGATCTGGTGCTCGGCCGGATCCTTGAACTTGATGCGCTGGCCGGCAAGCGCGCCGATGCCCGCGGTGTAGGCGTCGCAGCGGCCCTGGTCGTAGGCCGAGATGGCGTCGTCGTTCTTCTGGAAATTGATGATCGTGACCTTGAGGTTGCGCTCGCGGAACCAGTCGGCCGCGGTCTTCTCCTCCGTCGAGCCGGCGGCGACGCAGATCGTGGCATCGGCGAGGTCGGCGACCTTGCTCACCTTGGCCTTGGTGCGCACCACGAAGGTCTGGCCCTCGTAGAAGTTGATGCCCTGGAAGTTCACGCCCAGCGTGGCGTTGCGCGAGAAGGTGATGGTGGTGTTGCGCGCCAGCACGTCGACCTGACCCGACTGCAGCACTGGCCAGCGCTGCTGCACCGAAGTCGGCGTGTATTTCACCTTGCTCGCATCGCCCAGCACCGCGGCGGCCAGCGAGCGGCAATAGTCGACATCGAGGCCCGACCATTCGCCCTTGTCGTTGGCGTAGGAGAAGCCCGGCAGGCCGAGATGGACGCCGCATTCGATGTTGCCGCGCGCCTTGACCGCATCGAGCGTCGGGCTGGGCGCCAGCTGCTGGGCCCCCGCGGACGTCGCGACGAGGCATGCGATCGCGGCGGCAAAGCCGTAGAACTTCATGTGAAAACTCCCCTCAACAGTCGTTGCCCGATACCGTACAAGCCTCGACGTGCCCCGTAAATCGAACCCCGAAAACGGCCGTGTTCCCGGCCTGACCAACCTGCACAGCCACGCCTTCCAGCGTGCCATGGCAGGCTTGACGGAGCGCCGCGGCGGCGAAAGCGATTCTTTCTGGACCTGGCGCGAGCAGATGTATCGCTTCGTCGAGCGGCTGACGCCCGACGACCTCGAGGCGATCGCCGCGCTGGCCTACCTGGAGATGCTGGAGGCAGGCTTCACCTGGGTCGCCGAGTTCCACTACCTCCATCACCAGCCCGACGGCCGGCCCTACGCCAACGTCGCCGAGATGTCCGAGCGCATCGTCGCCGCCGCGACCGATGTCGGCATCGGCCTGACCCTGCTGCCGGTCCTCTACCGCCAGGGCGGTTTCGGCGGCAAGCCGCCGTCCGACGCGCAGCGCCGGTTCCTGAACGATCGCGACTCCTATGCACGGATCATGGAAACCAAGGTTCCCGGCGGCCGCATCGGCATCGCCCCGCACTCGCTGCGCGCCGTGACGCTCGACGATCTCACATGGGCCGCCGCGACGTGGCGCGGCCAGCCGGCGCACATCCATGTCAGCGAGCAGACGCGCGAGGTCGAGGACTGCCTCGCCGCGCACGGCCGCCGGCCGATCGACCTGCTGATGGACACCGTCGAGATCGACCGGCACTGGTGCCTCGTTCATGCGACCCACGCCGATGCCAACGAGCGGGCGCGCATCGCGAAGGCGAAGGCCGTCGTCGGCCTCTGCCCGGTCACCGAGGCCAATCTCGGCGACGGCCTGTTCGACGTGCCCGACTTCCTCGGCAACGGCGGCCGCTTCGGCGTCGGCTCGGATTCCAACGTTCGCATTTCCGCCGCCGACGAGCTGCGCACCCTCGAATACGGCCAGCGCCTGATCCATCGCCAACGCAACGTACTGGGCGACGCTCGCCAGTCGACCGGCCGCCACATGTTCGAGGCGGCGCTCGACGGCGGCGCGCAGGCCTCCGGCGCGACGGACGACGCGGTCGTCACTCTCGATACGGCCGGTCTCCGCGGCGACGCCATCCTCGACCACTGGCTTTTCGCCGCCGACAATGCGGCCATTGTGTCGGTTGAACGCAACGGTGTGCGGCTGGTCGATCACGGACGACACCGCGACCGCGACCGCATTGCCGCACGCTACCGCAAGACGCTCGCCCGCCTGCTCGGCTGAGCTTGCCGACCCGCCGAACTGCCAATGACTGCCACGCGCCGTGGCAGCGTTCCGTTGCAGCCTGGCCAACGTTTTCCCCATTTTCTGCCAAACTGCCCGCACCTCCCGTCCCCTCCGCGGAAAACACCCGCTCCCGAGGACTCGGCTGGGCGCCCGAAGTGGGGGATTTCGAATTTCGGCCATCAGGGCGCCACCCTGCCCCAAGGCACGCCGAAGGCCTATTAGGGGCAATGGACGAAGGCGCTGCCTCCGGGTTCACAGCTCTTCCGAAGAGCCCATTGCCCAGGACGGCTTTGTTATACCGCCTTTATCCCCAGATTTGTCCACACGCCCACCCGTGGTGTGGAAGCTAAACCTTCATCAGCGCATACAGCACCCGGCTCAGCGGGCTGTCGGCGTCGGCGAGCTGGCGCGGCTCCTCGAAATGGTTGGGGGAGAAGACCTCGGTGCGGCTCGCCAGCCGGCCCATGCCCTCCAGCGCGTCGGCGAAGACCCGCGCCTGGCGGCGGAACTCGGGGCTGTCGCCGACCGACCACGCCACCGCAACGGGACATCGGATGCGGCCGAGATGGCGCATGGCGCTGGCGGCATCGAGCTCCTCTGCCGTGATCTTCACGTATTTGCTGCGCGCCGACAGCATCGGCGCGTGCAGGTCGTACATGCCGCTGATCACCAACGCGCCCTTGACCGGCGGATCGTCGAGCAGCACGCAGCTCGCCAGATGCGCGCCGGACGAATGGCCGGCGAGATAGACCTTGTCGGGGTCGCCGCCGAAGCTCGCCGCGTTGCGCACCGTCCAGTCGACAGCCTCGCGGCATTGCCGGACCATCGTCGGCAGCGACACCTCGCTCACATTGTTGAACTCGGGCACCACCAGCGCGGCGCCGCGGCCCGTTACGGCCGGCGCCGGATAGATCGTGTCCTGGCGCGCGCCGCGCAGCCACGCGCCGCCATGCAGGTAGACCAGAACCGGCGCCTTCGTGGCACCCGGCGGGGCGAAGACGTCGAGCTCCTGCTTGTCACTCCTCCCGTAGCGCTCGGTGCGCGGCGGCATCTTCTGACGCACGGCCTCGCAGTCCTTGCGGATCTCGGCCTGGATCGCATCGCGATGCGGCGCCCAGACGAGCTGATCGTAGGCCTGGTCGAGCTGTTCCTGCGTATAGTCGAGGAATACCCTGTCGTTCGTCATGGCCGGACGCAACACGACTATCG
Source organism: Reyranella sp. (assembly GCA_035293665.1). GTDB lineage: Bacteria > Pseudomonadota > Alphaproteobacteria > Reyranellales > Reyranellaceae > Reyranella. The sequence continues at coordinate 33,044 of DATGMK010000091.1, forward strand.
CCTGCGCTGCAAGGAGAACCGCATGAAGCTCGCCGGAAAAATCGCGTTGATCACCGGCGGCTCGCGCGGCATCGGCCGCGCCACGGCGCTCGCCTTCGCCGCCGAAGGCGCCGACATCGCCTTCTGCCATCTGAACGACGAGGCCAAGGCCGACGAGACGGCGGGCGAGATCCGCGCCCTCGGCAGGCGCGCCCTGCACCGCTCTGTCGATGTCGCCGACGTCGCGGCCGGGCGGGCCTTTGCCGGAGAGGTGGCGCGCGCCCTCGGGCCGGTCGACATCCTGTTCAACAACGCCGGCATCAACATCCGCAAGCCGTTCGAGGCCTACACCGAGGAGGAGTTCGACCGGATCCTCTCGGTCCACCTGAAGGGCATGTTCTTCATGGCGCAGGCGGTCTATCCGGCAATGGTGACCCGCGGCCAGGGCTGCATCATCAACGTCGCCTCGCAGCGTGGCCTGAAGGGCGCGATCAATTCGGCGCCCTACTCCGCCGCCAAGGCCGCGATCATGGGTTTCACGCGCGCACTCGCGTGGGAAGCGACGCCGAAAGGCGTACGCGTGAACGCCATCGCGCCGGGCCCGATCGTCACCGACCTGACGGCGACCATGACGCCCGCCGACCGCCAGGCTTTCATCGACTCGCTGCCGATCGGCCGCTTCGGCCGGCCGGAGGAGATCGCCGCGACCGCGCTGCTGCTCGCCGGCCCCGACGGCGGCTTCTATGTCGGCGCGACGCTCTCACCCAACGGCGGCGACGTGATGTATTAGGGCCGTTGTCATTCTCATCGGACCGCGAGGCCCTGGCCTGAGCGGAGCTGAAGGCTCCACGCCCGCCTTACGAGTCATGAGCGGGCCTGGAGGCCCGCGGTCCAATGAAAAGATCTGCTCGGCCTTGATGCCAGCGAACTTGATCACCTTCGCCCGCTTCTCGGTGGCCTCCGAGATGATCGCCCCGAACTCCTGAGGGGAGCCGCCGACCACCGTGCCGCCCAGTTTGACGATCCGGGTCTTGATTGTGGGAGCGGCGAGGCCGGCAAAGCCGCTGGCCTCGTAGCCGGGCACGAAATCGGCCATCGGCGGAACATCCGGGAACACGTCAAGGCGGGTCGTCACCGCGAGCGCGCGCAGCTTGCCGGCCTTGATCTGCTGGATCGCCTTCGACACCGGCGCGAAGGTCACCTGCAGATGGCCGCTGATCAGATCGTTGATCGCGAGCGCTCCGCCGCGATATGGCACGTGCAGCCGATCCACCGCGGTCATCATCTTGAACAGCTCGCAGGAGATGTTCTGCGGCGTGCCCCGGCCGGCTGACCCGTAGTTGATCCTGCCCGGGTTTGCCTTGGCATGGCCGATGGGCTCGGGGATCGTCCTGGCGGGAACCGACGGATTCACATACCGCCTATCGACCCTTGTCCAACCGGCTACGGGCGGTGCTGCCAATCGCGGCAGGATCGAAAGGCGTGCTCTGATAGATCTCGTTGATCCAGTTGCCGAACAGCAGATGGCCGTGGCTGCGCCAACTGTTCGTTGGCGGCCGCGAGGGATCGTCGCCGGGGAAATAGCGGACGGGGAGCTGGTTGCCGCCGTCGCGGCGATATTCCGCCCCGAGGGTAGCCGTGTCGTATTCGAGGTGATTGAACATGTGGAGCGAACGATGCAGCGGGTCCTCGACCAGGCAGAGACCGGCCTCGTCGCTCTCGGCCAGGACGCGCAATCCACGGTCCCTCGGAAGGTCGGCCGAACGGACTTCCGTCCAGCGCGAGACCGGCACGTCGAAGACGTCGGAGAAGCCGCGCAAATAGGGCGAGGTCGGCGCCACGTTCCGGTGAGGGAAAACGCCGAACGCCTTACGGGGAAGCTCGTGCTTCGGCACGCGGTGGAAGTGATGGAGGGCGGCCTGCGCCGCCCAGCAGAGCGTGAGGCAGCCGTGGACGTGCGTCTGGGTCCAATCGAGGATCGATTGCAGCTCGCGCCAGTAGGTGACCTCCTCGAAGGGCAGGCGCTCGATCGGCGCGCCCGTGATGATGAAGCCGTCGAAGCGTCTGGTGCTGACGTCGGACCATGGCTGATAGAAGGCTGCGATATGACCGGCCGGAGTATTGCGGGCGACGTGATCGGTGATCCGCACCAGGGTCAGCTCGATCTGCAGCGGCGTCGCGCCGAGCAGCCGGGCGAGCTGGGTTTCCGTGCTGATCTTGTCCGGCATCAGGTTCAGCAGGCCGATCTGCAGCGGCCGGATGTCCTGCCGCACGGCATCGGATTCACGCATGACCAGGACGCCTTCGGTCTCGAGCGTGCGGCGGGCGGGTAGATCGTCGGGAATTGTAATCGGCACTGCGCGTCGTTCCTCGGTACGGGGTCGACGCCCAGGTGGCTTGATCCGTTGGTTGCCGGCTCGGCCACATCCTCCTTGCGGAGCTCCACCTTGCCCGGATCGGCAGGTTGGCGTTGGGCGTCTTCCCAACTCTTGATGCTATGCTTCTTCCTATAAGGCCGGACCCGCGTTAGCAAGGCGCGAGCATGGTTCGGCAGCAACCCCGGGAGCGAGACACATGGCGACGACCGACCTGACCCCAGGCCTCAAGGCAGAGATCGTCACGACCGTCGACGACAAGCTGGTGGTCACGCACATGGGCGGTGACGGCGTGCTGTCGACCCCATCGATGATCGGCCTGATGGAGCGGGCCGGCATCCAGGCCGTGCAGTCTCATCTGCCCGAAGGCCATACCACCGTGGGCTTCGAGGTGAACGTGAAGCACTTCGGCGCCACGCCCAAGGGCAAGAAGGTGACGGTGCGCGCCGAGCTGCTCGAGGTCGACGGCCGCAAGCTCCGCTTCAAGGTCGAGGCGTACGACGAGGACAAGAAGGTCGGCGAAGGCACGCACCGCCGCGCCATCGTCGCGATTCAGCGCAAGGCCTGATCCAGTGGACCGCGGACCTCCAGGTCCGCATCATGATTCATGAGCGGACCTGGAGGTCCGCGGTCCCATGAATGCGAAGTTCTACTCCGCCGCGCGGCGCAGCGGCTTGTCGCGACGCAGCTCGGCGACGCGCGCCTGGGTGTAGACGTCGCTCCAGTTGGTCAGAGAGGCGTCGGTGACCTCGCGCGGATCGTAGTCGCGCGCCGGCAGTGCCATGCGCTTGCCGCCGAGATGCACCGCGTGAATCCGGCTCTTGTCGAGCAGGATCGAGATGTTCTCGAGCGGCGAGCCGTCGATCGCGATGTAGTCGGCGCAGCGGCCGGGCTCGAGCCGGCCGACCCGCTCGCTATCGGCGAGGAAGCGGGCGTTGGTCCGGGTCGCGGCGATCAGCGCCTCGGCCGGGGTCAAACCGAGGTCGTTGACGAAGATCTCGACCTCGCGCGCGTGCCATTCGCCGTAGGGCGTGACCGCGAAGCCCGAATCGGTGCCGGCCATCATCGGCACGCCGGCCTTGTGGGCCTTGGCGAGGTTGGCGCAGGAGCGTTCGTAGGTGCGCCGCTCGTACTCGACGCGGCCCTTCACGGCGGCGGGCTCGTGCGCCTGGGTGAACTCCAGGGTGTTGAGGTGAAAGGTGAGCGTGGGCGCGATCGCCGAGCCGCTCTTCAGCATCGCGTCGATGCATTCGTCGTCGAGGTCGTAGGCGTGGAAGATCAGGTCGACGCCGGCGCGCGCCGCGTAAAGCGTCGCCTCGCGGCCGATCGCGTGGACCACCGCCTTGCGGCCGAGGCGCTGAATCTCGCGCACCATGACCGTGGTCTCCTCCTCCGTGAAGGCCGCGATCAGCGAGCCGTCGGGCCGGCGATGGATGCCGTCCATCGCGATCTTGACGCAGTCGACGCCGTTCTTGGCCTGGACGCGGATCTCCTCGATCGCCTCGTCGCGACTCCTGACCAACCGGCCGATCGACGTCGACGGCACGCCGATCCAGCTCGGATACCAGTCGGTCAGGCTCTGGCGCGCGGTGATGTAGGGCCCGGCGGCGGTGACGCGCGGCCCCTCGAACAGGCCGGCGCGGATGGCGTTGCGGATCGACAGGCTGACCTGGCCGGCGTCGCCGGGCGAGCACAACGCCGTGTAGCCTGCCGCCAGCATCTTCTGGGCGAAGAACAGGCCGCGTAGCGCGCGGAACTCGAGCGGGCTGTAGAGGTCGATATCCTCCTCGCTCTTCGCATTGCCGTAGGCGAGATGGGTGTGCACGTCGATCAGGCCCGGCATGACGAATTGTTTGGAGTAATCCAGCACCGTCTCGCCGGGGGCGACCTTGGGCGCCTGTTTCGTCGGGCCGACGAACTCCAGGATGCCGTGCTCGTCGTGCACGAGTGTCTGCCCGGGGCGGCCCTCCTGGTCGCCGGCGCTGAACAGGGTCCCGCAACGCACATGTGTCTTCATGGCTGTCCCCTCGGCTGTAAGGCGATAGAGTCTTACCATGCTCGCAGACCGATATGACCTGCCTTTGTCCACGACGTCCGCCGCCGCCCGGGACGCCTACGTCGAGGGCTGCGACCGGGCATTGACCTTCTATCCGGGCGCGCTCGAAGCCTACGACCGCGCCCTTGCCGCCGATCCCGCCTTTGCCCTTGCCCATGCCGGCAAGGCGCAGGTCCTTCTGCGCGAGGGCAAGGTGCCCGACGCGCGGGCGGCGTTGGCGTCCGCCGGCAAGGTCGCTGCCGGCCTGCCGGCGCGCGAGGCCAGTCACATCGCGTTCCTGGAGCTGGTGTTCGCCGGCAAGACCGATGCCGCCATTGCCGCCCTGCACGAGCACCTGGCGACCTGGCCGCGCGACGCCGTCGTGCTGTCCACGGCCGCCAACCCCAACGGCCTGATCGGCGCCTCCGGCCGCCTCGGGCAGAAGCACGCGATTGCCGTGCTGATGGACGGCCTCGCCCCGAAGTACGGCGACGATCCGTGGTTCCTGGCGCACCACGCCATGGCGCTGTCCGAGGACGGGCAGCTCGCCGCTGCTCGGCCGAAGATCGAGCGGGCCGTGGCGATGAAGTCCGACAACGCTCATGGTGCGCACGGCTTCGCGCATGTCTGCTACGAGAGTGGGGAGCCGGACACGGCGCGGGCCTACCTGTCCGACTGGCTGCCGACCTATCCGCGCGACGGCTTCTTCCACGGTCACCTGAGCTGGCACTTCACGCTGATCGAGCTGCTGACCGGCCGGTGGGACGACGCGCTGCAACGCTACCGCGATGCGATCGCGCTCGACCGGCACAGTGGCGGGCCCCAGCAGCGCATATCGGATGGCGCCGCCTTCCTGTGGCGGTCGGAACTCGCGGGCCATCCGCGCGACGCCGCGGCCTGGCGCGCGCTCCATGGCTACGCGAAGGAGGCACTGCCGCAGCCGGGCAACGGCCTCTACGACCTGCATGTCATCCTCGCGATGGCGGTCATGGGCGATGACGCCCCCCTCGAGGCTCGCCTCCAGCGTATGGAGGCGCTGGCGCGTGAAGGACGCTACCCGTCCGGCTCCTACCTGCCGTCGCTGGCGCGCGGACTGTCCGCTTTCGAACGCGGCGATTTTGGCGGAGCGATCGAAGCGCTCGTCCCCCTCATTGGGCAGAACGAGCGCATCGGCGGCAGCCGCGCGCAGCACGACCTGATCGAGGCCACCCTGCTGAAGGCCTGTCTCGATGCCGGCCGACCAGAAGAGGCCCAGCGCCTGCTTGCCGCGCGCCGCCCCGGCGCGTCCGGCGTTCCGGTGAAAGGGATGACGGCCGTCCACTGAGCAGCGGCGCTCTTGTGCTGGGGGCGCGCTCCAGTGGCGCGATCATCGCCTGCAACAACGAAAGACGCGCGACTGGAGTCGCGCGCCCCCGGCGCAAGACAGGCAATACTTTCACTTCTGGGTGTCATGTCGAAACGTCGGCCGGGCTGATCCTTCCGGCCTCGGCGTGGCGATGCTAAAACGCGGCCGTATCGGAGGAAATCATGGTCGCCAGCATCGGTCACTACATCGACAACAAGCCCGTCGCGGGCAAGAGCGGCCGCAGCGGCGACGTCACCAACCCGGCGACCGGCGAGGTCACGGCCAAGGTCGCGTTCGCCTCGGTCGAAGAGGTCGATGCCGCGGTGCAGATCGCCAAAAAAGCGCAGGTCGCGTGGGGCAACACGCCGCCGATGCGCCGCCAGCGCGTCATGTTCAACCTCAAGAACCTGCTCGAGAAGCATACCGACGAGCTGGCGCGCCTCCTCTCGCTCGAGCACGGCAAGACCTTCGACGATGCCAAGGGCGAGGTCGAGCGCGGTCTCGAGGTCGTCGAATTCGCCTGCTCGATCGCCCATCACATGAGGGGCGACTTCACCGAGCAGGTCGCGACCGAGATGGACACCTGGTCGATCCGCCAGCCGCTGGGCGTGGTGGCCGGCATCACGCCGTTCAACTTCCCGATCATGATCCCGTGCTGGATGGGCGCGATGGCGGTGGCCACGGGCAATGCCTTCGTCCTGAAGCCGTCGGAGAAGGATCCGTCGGCGCCGATGCTGCTCGCCGAGCTCTACAAGGAAGCCGGCGCGCCGGCCGGCATCTTCCAGGTGATCAACGGCGACAAGGTCGCGGTCGATGCGCTGATCAAGCATCCCGACATTCCGGCGATCTCGTTCGTCGGCTCGACCGCCATCGGTGAGTACGTCTATCACTCGGGGACGGCGATGAATAAGCGCGTCCAGGCGCTGTGCGGCGCCAAGAACCACATGGTGGTGATGCCCGACGCCGATCTCGACCAGGCGACCGACGCATTGATCGGCGCGGCCTACGGCGCCGCCGGCGAGCGCTGCATGGCGATCTCGGTCGCAGTCGCGGTGGGCGATGTGGGCGACAAGCTGATTCAGAAGCTGGCGCCGCGCGTGCAGGGGCTGAAGGTCGGCCCGGGCCTCGACCCGCAATCGGAGATGGGACCTCTGGTGACGCGCCAGCATCGCGACAAGGTGATGGGCTATGTCGACCAGGGCGTGAAGGAAGGCGCAAAGCTCGTGGTCGACGGCCGCAGCCTGAAGCTGCAGGGCTATGAGAACGGCAACTTCATGGGCGGTTGCCTGTTCGACGAGGTGAAGCCGGAGATGTCGATCTACAAAGACGAGATCTTCGGGCCCGTCCTGTCGGTGGTGCGCAGCAAGAACTTCGACGACGCGATCAAGCTGGTGAACGACCACGCCTACGGCAACGGCACGGCGATCTTCACCCGCGACGGCGACGCCGCACGCACCTTCGCGTCGAACGTCAAGATCGGCATGGTCGGCATCAACGTACCGATCCCGGTGCCGGTCGCCTATCACAGCTTCGGCGGCTGGAAAGCCTCGGTGTTCGGCGACCACGGCATCTACGGCATGGAAGGCGTGCGCTTCTACACCAAGCTCAAGACCGTGACCGCGCGCTGGCCGACCGGCATCCGCTCGGGCGCCGAGTTCAACTTCCGGGCGCGCTGACGAGAAGCGACGGGCATCGACCACAACCGCGAGCGAGATCCATGGCCGAGCCCTTTCCGCTCGAACCGTCCCTGTGGGCGGCGACCGCTCCTCCTGCGGTCGCGACCCCGCCGCTGCAGGAGTCGACCAAGGCCGATGTCTGCATCGTCGGCGGCGGCTATTGCGGCCTCTCGACTGCGCTGCATCTTGCCGAACGCGGCATCAAGGCGGTCGTGCTGGAGGCCAAGGAGCCGGGCTTCGGCGGCTCGGGCCGCAATGGTGGTCAGGTCATCCCCGGCCTGAAGTTCGATCCCGACGAGCTCGAGACCATGTACGGCCCCAAGCGCGGGCCGCGACTCGTCGACTTCGTCAGCCGCACGGCCGACGTGGTGTGGGAGCTGATCGACAAGCACAAGATGGACGTGCCCAACACGCGTACCGGCTGGATCCAGAGCGCGATCTCGAGCCCGGCGGTCGGCCCGATCGAGGCGCGCGCAAAGCAGTGGCAGAAGCGCGGCGCGCCGGTGGACCTGCTCGACCAGAAGGAGACCGAGCGCTACGTCGGCCATGGCCAATACCTCGCATCCTGGATCGACCGCCGCGGCGGCGTGGTGCAGCCGCTCGGCTACGCGCGCGGCCTCGCCAGGGCGGCACTCGCGGCTGGCGCGACGATCCACGGCAACACGCTGGCGACCGGCCTCGAGCGCAAAGACGGCAAGTGGATCGTGAGCACCCGGCAGGGCGCGACGGTGACGGCCGACCGCGTGGTGATCGCGACCAACGGCTACACCGGCGATCTCTGGCCGCATCTGCGCCAGACCATCATCGCCGCCAATTCCTTCCAGGTCGCGACCAGGCCGCTGTCGGACAATGTCCGCAAGTCGATCCTGCCGGGCGGCCAGGCGACCTCCGATTCGCGCCGCATCGGGCTCTATTACCGGCTCGACCATACCGGCCGCTTCCTGCTGGGTGGCCGCGGGCCGATGCGCGAGCCCAGGAGCGCCGCCGACTGGGCGCATATCGAGACGATGATGGAAAAGATGTTCCCGCAGCTGAGGGGCGCCGGCATCGATTTCCGCTGGGGCGGCCGCGTGGCGATCACGCGCGATCACCTTCCCCATCTGCACGAGCCCGCGCCCGGCCTGCTGATCGACATCGGCTGCATGGGACGCGGCGTTGCCCTGCAGTCGGCGATGGGCCGGGCGATGGCGGCCTATATCGCGTCGGGCGATCCGATGGCCCTGCCGCTGCCGCCGGGCAAGGTCAAGCCGCTGCCGTTCCACGCTTTGAACAAGATCTACTTCCAGGCCTTCGTCACCTGGTACCGCTTCCTCGACCGGCGAGATGCCGGAGTCGCCTGACCTACTTCTTCTCGATGTTCCAGAACACCGTCACCGGCGATTCGAGCGCGCCCTCGACGTTCTTGCGCATCGCCGCCGGTTGGTACCACTGGCCAAGGAAGATGTGGGTCGGGTTCTCGGCCACGCGCTCCTGCATGGCGAGCGCCAGCGCCTTGCGCTTGCCCGGGTCGGGCTCGTCGGCGAACTGCGCGCGCAGCTTGACCAGCACCTCGTCCTTGGGCCAGCCGAACCACGCACCGTCGCCGACCGCGTTGGTGTAGGCGTTGGCCAGCGGATCGACGATGTCGACCGAGGCCGACGAGGTCATGAACACGTTCCAGCCGCCCTTGTCCGGAGGATCCTTCTTGGCGCGGCGGGTGACCAGCGTCTGCCAGTCCATCGACTGCATGTCGACCTTGAAGCCCGCCTTCTCCATCAGCGACTTGGCGACCGGCGCGAGGTTCGCCAGCACGTAGAGGTCGGTCGAGTGCATCAGGATGACCGGCCGGCCGTCATAGCCTGATTCCTTCACCAGCTCCTTGGCCCTGGTGAAGTTGCTGTCGAGCTTGTCCTCGAAGCCCTTGGTGCTGGCATAGGGCGTGTCGCACATAAACAGCGCCTTGCACACCTTGTAGTACTTGGGATTGCCGATCACGCCGTCGAGAAAGTCCTTCTGGTTGAAGGCGTAGTACAGCGCCTGCCGCGCCTTGGCGTTGTCGAACGGCGGATAGAGGAAGTTGAAGCGGAAGATGTACTGGTTGCCCCACTTGTTGAGGTTGACCAGCTTCACGTTGGGATCGGCCTCCATCACCTTGAACAGGTCGTGCTGCGGCGATTCGATCATGTCGATCTCGCCCTTGAGCAGCGCGTTCATCGCCGTCTGCTGGTCGGGGATGGCGACCCATTCGACGCGGTCGACCTTGGCGATCTTGCCGCCGGCCAGGCCCGAGGCCGGCTCGGGCCGCGGCTTGTACTTGGGGTTCTTCACGTAGACCGTCTTGTCGCCCGGCTTCCACTGGTCCTTCAGGAAGATGAAGGGTCCCGAGCCGGTGTAGTCGTCGATCTGCTTGTAGGGATCGGTCTCGGCCACCCGCTTGGGCATGATGAAGGCTGCCCCGGAGGGCTGAGCCAGCGCGGCCAGCATGATGCCGGTCGGCGACTTGAGCTGGATCTGGAAGGTCTTGGGATCGAGCGCCTTGACGTCGGCGACCTTGGTCCACAGCAGCTGCCCGTACGGCATGCGCACGGCCCAGCGCTTCAGCGACGGGATGACGTCGTCCGACGTCACCGGCGTGCCGTCGTGGAACTCGAGACCGTCGCGCAGCGTGAAGGTCCAGGTGAGATGGTCGGGCGACTCGGTCCACGAGTCGACCATCTGCGGCCTGACCTCGAGGTTGCCGTCCAGCGCGAACAGCGTGTCGTAGATCATGTAGCCGTGGTTGCGGACGATGTAAGCGGTCGTCCAAATGGGATCGAGAATCTTGAGATCGGAGTGGTTGACGACGCGGAAGGTCGTCTGGGCCCAGATCGTGTGGGCATGGGCCGAGCAGGCCAGCGCCAATGCCGCAAGGAACGCCACTGTACGCTTGACCATACGTGCCTCCCTTATATTTGGAGGCATCCTGGGCCGCGTCAGGCGGCCTTGGCAAGCTTCCGGCCGAGGATCATCTCGGCCGCCTTGTCGGCGATCATGATGGTGGGCGTGTTGGTGTTTCCTGAGGTGATCGTGGGCATCACCGAGGCGTCGGCCACGCGCAGCCGCTCCAGTCCCATGACCCGCAGCTCGGCATCGACGACCGCCAGCGGATCGGACGGCAAACCCATCTTCGCCGTGCCGATGGGATGGAAGATCGTCGTGCCGATGTCGCCGGCGGCCTTGGCGAGGGACGCCTCGTCGTCGCCGACCGACGGGCCGGGCAGGAACTCCTCGGGACGATAGGGCTGCAGCGCCGGCTGCTTCATCAGCCGGCGGGTGACGCGGATCGCATCGGCCGCGACGCGGCGGTCTTCCGGCGTCGAGAGGTAGTTCGGCGCGATCTTCGGCTTGTCCGACGGATCGGCCGAGCGCAGGCGGATGGTGCCGCGCGAGGTCGGGCGGAGGTTGCAGGCGCTGACCGTGATTGCCGGGAAGCGATGCAAGGGCTCGCCGAACTTGTCGAGCGACAGCGGCTGGACGTGGAACTCGATGTTCGGCCGCTCGTGCTCGCTCGACGACATGGTGAAGATGCCGAGCTGCGACGGCGCCATGGTGAGCGGCCCAGTCTGGAACAGCGCGTATTCGATGCCCATCCAGGCGCGACGCGGCAGCGAGTGGTAGGTCGTGTTGAGCGTCCGCGTGCCCTGCACCTTGTAGATCGCGCGCTGCTGCAGATGGTCCTGCAGGTTGCGGCCGACGCCCGGCTTGTCGAGCACCACCGGGATGCCAAGCTCGTTGAGCCAATCCGCCGGACCGATGCCGGAGAGCTGAAGGATCTGCGGCGAGCCGACCGCACCCGCCGACAGGATCACCTCGCCGCGCGAGCGTGCCGTCACGACCTGACCGTTCTGGCGGAACTGCACGCCGACCGCGCGGCGGCCCTCGAACAGCACCTTCTCGACCAGCACGCCGGTCTCGAGCCTGAGGTTCGGCCGCTTGAGCACCGGCTTCAGGAACGCGCGCGCGGTCGACAGGCGCACGCCGCGCTTCTGGTTGACGTGGAAGTAGCCGACGCCGTTGTTGTCGCCGGTGTTGAAGTTACGGGTTCGCGGGATGCCCATCTGGTTGGCCGCCTCGATCACTGCATCCAGGATCGGCCAGCTCACCCGCATCTCCTCGACCCGCCATTCACCGCTGCCGCCGTGGTGCTCGGTGTCGCCGAGGAAGTGGCCGTCGAGCCGCTTGAACACCGGCAGCACGTCGTCCCACCCCCAGCCGGTGAGGCCGAGCTGGCGCCAATGGTCGTAGTCGGCCGACTGGCCGCGCATCGAGATCATGCCGTTGATCGCCGAGCACCCGCCGATCACCTTGCCGCGCGGATAGTTGAGCGCACGGCCGTTCAGGCCCGGCTCCTCCTCGGTCTTGAACATCCAGTCGGCGCGCGGATTGCCCATCGCGAACAGGTAGCCCACGGGAATGTGGAACCAGATCCAATTGTCCTTCCCGCCCGCCTCGAGCAGCAGCACGCGATTGTTGGGATCGGCCGACAGCCGGTTGGCCAACACGCAGCCCGCCGACCCGGCACCCGCGATGATGTAATCGAACTCGCCTTCCATTCTTCCGTTCCTAAATCTGCGAATAGCCCGTGCCAACCGTGTCGATGCCGCGGCCGACGCCGGTCTCGATCCAGCCCCATTCCTTCAGGATCTGCTGGCTGTAGGTCACGCGGCCGTTGACCTTCTCGGCCGGTTCGCTGGCCAGCAGCAGGACGGCACGGGCCATCATCGACGGCGGCTCGCCGCGTGGATCGTCGAGGCTCGCCATCAGCTTGTGATAGACCGTGCCCGGCGTCGGCACGGTGCGCGACGGCGACACGCAGCTCACGGCGATACCGCCATGCTGCGAGACTTCCTGCGCCAGACCCTGGGTGAAGCGCTCGAGCGCCGCCTTGGTCGCGCCGTACATCACGCCGCCGCGCACCGTCTGGTCCTTGTATGGCCCGCGGCCCGGGCCGATCGCCGAGCCCGAGCTGATGTTGACGATGGCGCCACGGCCGTGCCCGATCATGTCGGGCAGCACCGCCTTGGACAGGATGAACGGCGCATGCACGTTGACGGCGAAGGCCTTGATCCAGCGGTTCGTCGGATACTCTGCGGTCGGGATGTAATAGTTGAGGGCCGCGTTGTTCACCAAGGTGTCGACCGGCCCATAGGCCGCGCGCGCGGCCTCGACCAGCTCCAGGCACTCGGCCTCCGACGAGATGTCGGCCGCGGCCGCCACCGCCTCGCCGCCCGCAGCGCGGATTGCGGCCACAGTGCTGTCGAGCGAGCCTTCGAGCCGATGGTCGCCTTCCCGGAGCGTGCGGGCGACGCAGACCACGCGCGCCCCTTCGCTCGCCAGCAATTCAGCGATGGTGCGGCCGATGCCGCGGCTGGCACCGGTCACGATGGCTGTCCGGCCGGTCATCCTGGGCATGACTTCTCCCTTTGACAGTCGAAACCTGACCCTTGCCCCGCCTGCCGGCAAGCGCGCACAATCCCTGCACAACGGGAGCGACGCCATGAAATACAATCGGATTTCCGCGGACTGCCACCTCGACCTGCCCTGGATGCCGCCCGACCTGTTCACGTCGATGGCGCCGCGCGACATGAAGGACCGCATGCCCTTCGTGGTCGAGACCGACGAAGGCCCGAAATGGACCGCCAAGAACGGCGCGACCTTCGGCTTCAAGAACGGCGTCGGACCGGGCGGTGCCAAGTACCAGAAGGGCAAGCACCATCGCGTCGACGTGATGGCCGAGACCGGCCTCTACGAGGACGGCGCCAAGGACATCCGGCGCGTCTCCGACCCGCACCTGCGCATCAAGGACCTCGACCGCGACCATGTGGACGCCGAGGTGATCTACGGCATCCTCGGCGCGGCGAGCCGGCTGAACGACAAGGAAGCGTCGAACGAGATGCTGCGCATCTACAACGACTGGCTCAAGGACTTCTGCAGCCACTATCCCGACCGGCACATTGGCCTGGCCTGCCTGCCCTACGGCGACATCGACGAGGCGGTGAAGGAGATCTACCGGGTCGCCAAGATGGGCATCAAGGGACTCGAGCTCTCGTGCTCCTGGGACATGGAGCCGATGTGGCATCCGATGTGGGATCCGCTGTGGAAGGCGGTCAACGACGTCCAGCTGCCGCTGCACTTCCACACCTTCCCCACGGTGCCGCCGGGAACGATCGAGAAGCATGGCGGGCGCGTCGGCCGCTCGGTGTTCTTCACCGTGGTGTCGGGCTTCCAGATGAACCTGGTGAACATCCTGGCCGCCGTGATGTCGGCAAACGTGTTCGAGCGGTTCCCCAACCTGCGCATCGCCTTCGGTGAATCGGGCTGCGGCTGGATCCCCTATGCGCTCGACCGCATGGACTTCGAATGGGAGGACCGCTTCACCGACCTCGGCCTCAAGATGAAGCCGTCGGACTATTGGCGCCGCCAGTGCAAGGCGACCTTCCAGTACGACCGCATCGGCGCCAAGCTGATCGACGACATGGGTGCGGAGAGCCTCATGTGGGGCTCCGACTACCCGCACGGTGACGGCGTGTGGCCGAACTCCGACAAGTTCATCGAGGAGCAGTTCGCCGAGGTCTCGCCCGAGGTGACCAAGATGATCACCTGCACCAATGCCGGTAAGTTCTACGGCCTGATCAACTGACGGCGAAGCGTCTCCCGGGACGACGGCGCGTGGCGATCACGCGCCGTTTTCGTTCGAGCGAGGTCGTCGCCCTCCCCCGGCAGATCATGAGCTGGATCCAGCAACACCGCCGCGTTGTATTCCCCTCCGCCAGCAATGCGTTTTCGAGCTTCACTCGAAAAGCGCTTGGACGCCGACACCAGCCCTCCAAGACGGGAGGGCAAGCCTTTACGAGAAGGCTTTGAAGGTGATGAGCGTGAAGGTGTCCTTCACGCCGGCCAGGGTCTGGATCCTGCTGGTGACGAAGTGGCCGATGTCGGTCTTCTCGTCGAGATAGCACTTCATCAGCAGGTCGTACTGGCCCGAAGTCGAGTAGACCTCGGAGACGTGCTCGACGCCGACGGCCTCGTCAGCGACCTCGTAAGCCTTGCCGAGATCGCACTTCACCATCACGAAAATCGTCTGCATGGCCCACTCTAGCGGCTCTTGGCGAGGAAGGCCGGAACGTGATCGCCGAGGCCGACCGGCGCGCGCTCGTCGCGGACACCCTGGTGCCGATCGTGATGGCGCTCGCGTTGCTCGGAACGTTGCTCGGACCGGCGCTCGCGATGCGGCCGCTCGACCCGCTCCTTGCGCGGCTCGGCGTGAGAGCGCTGCTCGCCGCGATGCTCGCGCGATTCGTGATGGTCACGGGCTTCGCGCGGCTCGCGGTGCTCTCGCGGCTCGCGGTGCTCTCGCGGCTCGCGGCGTTCGCGCTTCTCGCCGCGTGGCCCCTCGGAGCGCGACCTTTCGCTGCCCGGACGGGCGCTGCGACCGCCGCGACCGCGGCCACGACGGCGACGGCCGTCGGATTCCTCGAAGGCCACCGTCTCCATACCCGGCACCTCGACCCGAGGGATCGACGAGCCGATCAGCTTCTCGATCGCCTCGACCAGCTGGCCCTCGGACGGCGACGCGAGCGTGAAGGAATGGCCCGTCAAGCCGGCGCGGCCGGTGCGGCCGATGCGGTGGACGTAGTCCTCCGGCGAATAGGGCACGTCGAAATTGAACACATGGCTCATCGCCACGATGTCGAGGCCGCGCGCCGCGACGTCCGACGCGACCAGGATCTGGATCTCGCCCTGCTTGAACTTCTCCAGGGTCTCCATGCGCGCCGGCTGGCTCATGTCGCCGTGCAGCGCGCCGGCATTGAAGCCGTGCTTCTTGAGCGAGCCCTGCAGGATCGCCACGTCCTTCTTGCGGTTGCAGAACACGATGGCGTTCTTGACGTCTTGTTCCCGGATCAGGCGGCGCAACGCCTCGCGCTTGTCCTCCTCCGGCACGACCGCGAGGCCCTGCACGATGGTCGAGGAAGCCGAAGCCGGCGGCGCGACGCTCACTTCCTTCGGGTTGCTCAGGAAGCGGTCGGCGAGGCGGCGGATCTCGGGCGGCATCGTGGCCGAGAAAAACAGGGTCTGGCGCAGCGGCGGCAGCAGGCTGACGATCCGTTCGACATCGGGAATGAATCCCATGTCGAGCATGCGGTCGGCTTCGTCGATCACCAGCACCTTGACGTCGTTCAGCAGCACCTTGCCGCGCTCGAAGTGGTCGAGCAGCCGGCCGGGCGTGGCGATCAGCACGTCGACGCCTTTCTCGAGCGCCCTTTCCTGGTCCTCGAAGCTCACGCCGCCGATCAGCAGCGCCATGCTGAGCTTGTTGTACTTGCCGTACATGTCGAAGTTCTCGGCGACCTGGGCGGCAAGCTCGCGTGTCGGCTCGATGATCAACGAGCGCGGCATGCGCATTTTTCCGCGGCTGCCGGCCAGAATATCGATCATCGGCAGCACGAAGG
The DNA here is from genome assembly GCA_035293665.1 of Reyranella sp. Taxonomy (GTDB): domain Bacteria; phylum Pseudomonadota; class Alphaproteobacteria; order Reyranellales; family Reyranellaceae; genus Reyranella. The sequence goes on from DATGMK010000091.1 coordinate 48,922, forward strand.
AGGCGGTCTTGCCAGTGCCCGTCTGGGCGCATCCGAGGACGTCTCGACCCATCAGGACGATGGGGATGGCTTTTTCCTGGATCGGGGTGGGCTGCGTATAGCCCTTCTCAGCGACTGCCTGCAGTACCGGGGCGCTCAGCCCCAAACTCTCAAAACTCATTGAATTTCCGTTACTTAGCCCACATCCGATGAGCCGTCGGGGGCGGTCCTTTCAGGGCTCAAGCAAGCGAGCCGGACCGCTGACGCAGTGTGATATGAGGCTTGACGTCCGCCAAGTCAATGCAGCCTCCATGCGTGGCGGGGTCGCGGATTCGCCGCCTGTCGCGGCTATTGGGCCTTCAGCTCGATCTCGATGAAGACGAACTCGAAGCTGTTGGGGTTGATGACGTCGTGCTCGACGCCGGTCTGGCGTGCGTAGGAGATGCCGGACCGCAGCGGCGCGGGCACGGTCGCCTTTCCGTCAAAAATGTGAAGCTCGCCGGTCGTGATCGGCACCACGACATAGTCGTGCATGTGCCGGTGCCACCCCGTGTGACCGCTCGGCGGGAAGCGCCATTCGGTGACGATCACCCTGTCGTTCTCCAGCTGGACGGTGGGTTTTGCCAGCGGGCGGTCCTTGTCGTTCATGAAGACAGGTTATCGCCCTGAAACCCTTGAGGCGCAAACGTGTTAGGCTTGTGCGCGCAACGGAGCAAGCGATGGGCCGTCCTCTGTCCAGACCGTCGACGATCGCCACCTGGAATCGCAACCCCGCCGACGAGGAGGCGATGGGTGCGGCGCATGCGCCGATCTGGAGACGGATGGTCGACGTCTCCGTGCCGCACGACCTCAGCGCCTCGACCGTGCTCGACTATGGCTGCAATCAGGGCGGCTTCCTGCGGCTTCTCTACGACAATCATCCATTCAAGGCGGCGGTCGGCATCGACATCGCCCGCGAATCGGTGGCGCGCGCCGAGCTGCTGAAGGGCCATCGCCCCATCCAATACAAGGTCGGCGACCAGGCGGCGGCGCTCGGCCAGACTTTCGACTTCGCCTTCAGCCACGAGGTGATCTACCTACTGCCCGACATCGCCGAGCATGCGCGCGACATCAAGGCGGTGCTGCGGCCTGGCGGCACTTACATCGCCGCCATGGGCTGCCACACCGATTCGAGCCTGTGGCCGCTCTGGCGCAGGCTGATCGCTGAGACCTCGTCGATCCCGATCTACGATCACTCCCTGGAGGACGTGTCGAAGGCCTTCGCCGACGCAGGCTTCGGTGTCGCGGTGCGACCTCTGGCGCTCGACGCCTTCATGCAGGTAACGGTGGGCAGCGCCTACTTCCCGAAGGTGACCGACCAGCTGCGCTATTACACCACCGACAAGGTGCTGTTCAGGTTCGTTCGCCAGCGTTGAACACGGGATAGCCTTTAGCGTCGCTCTCGCGACCGATGTAGTTCGTGACACGCTCGGAGTTCGCGTGAATGCCGAGCAGCCGAAGCGGCGTCTGTCCCACGACCCGGAAGGTATGCGGCGTCTCTGGCGGCACGGCCACGCAGTCGCCGGCCTTCAGGCGGTGCGGCTCCTCGCCCTGCAACCACACATCGGCCTCGCCCTCGATGATGAACAGCAGCTCGGTGTAGGGATGCCAGTGCATCGTCGCCTGGTAGCCGGGATTGGCGGTCTGGATGCCGGTGCGCACCGGCGTGTCCCCGTCGGCAACCAGAGGGTGATAGAAGGAAAGCGGCCCGAACTCGACTCGCGCGGCGTCCGCCAACTTGGCGATCTTGAGCGGATGGGAGGCAGCCATCGTGGAACTCCCTGTGAAAGCACTGCGGTATCATGCTCTTTCGGACCGCAAGCTTCCAGCCCGCTCATGAGCGCGCAGGATGCGTATCCGGAAGAGATGACGGCGCCACTGGAGCGGGCGCCCCCGGCGCAAGAGGTGCTAGCGCTTGCCCAGCTTGCGCAGCGCGCGGTCGACCCAGAGGACGGCGACCTTTTCCTGCACGCTGTTCTGGCGCAGGCGCTGGCGCAGGCACGAGAAGTCGACGCGGTCGAGCTCCTGGTCCTGGTTGAAGCAGGAGAAGACGACCGTCTCCTTGCCGGTCTCGGGATCCTTGTGGAGCTGCAGGCACTGGGCGCAGATCTCCTTCATCATGCATTGCATGGGGGAGTTGATCGAGCCGAGGCCGCGATGGTCGGGCTTGAGATAGGGCTTCAGCACCGAGTGCCGCGCCAGACGCACGGCGTTCATCATGCCGTCCGAGCCGATCGCGATCAGCCGGTCGGCATCGTTGAACGGGATCGGCTGCTCGCCCAGATCGCCCGCGGCGTACATCTGCATCGCCTCGACGATGTTGGCGACCAGCGCCTTGTCCTGCGGCCGTGACGGCTCGAAGCCCGGATCCTCGTCGCAGCACCAGACGACCACGTCGGCCGCCGCCTCGATCTCCTCGACCTTGTAGCGGTCGATCACCTTCTTGTAGCCCGCGAAGTATAGCACCTTGCTGCCGGCGCGGCGGAACGCCTGGCCGATCGAGAACAGCACCGCGTTGCCGAGGCCACCGCCCGCCAGCACGACGGTCTCACCCGGCTCGATCTCGGTCGGCGTGCCCGTCGGACCCATGACGATCACCGGCTCGCCCGGCTCGAGCAGCGCGCAGAGGTCGGACGAGCCACCCATCTCGAGCGTGATCAGCGACAGCAGACCCTTCTCCTTGTCGACCCAGGCGCCGGTCAGCGCGAGGCCCTCCATGGTCAGCAGGGTGCCGTCGATCTTCTTCGAACGCGCCTCGTAGTTCTGCAGGCGATAAAACTGGCCGGGCTCGAAGTTGCGCGCGGCGGCCGGCGCCTCGACAACGATCTCGACGATGGTCGGCGTCAGGCGATCGACCCGCACCACCCTCGCCCGCCAGGCTTTGTTGGCCTCGGCAAGGATCTGCTGCGGCGACTTCTTCGCCGCCGGCAGCGCCGCCATGGTGCGGGTCAGCACCGGATAGCCCTGCTTGGCGCCGCCCATCGCCTTCACCACGTTGCCGGCGAACGACGGATGAAGGTCGCCGAAGAACGACATGAAGCGACCGTCGGCGTGGCGATACATCAGCACACGCACGTCGTCGGGCTTGCACACGCGCTCGGGCGTGACCGGCTCGCCGTTCTCGTCGAGGGCGCGGAAGTACTTGCCGTCGATGAAGGCGTGCGTCGCATCCTCGCGTGCCAGCACCGTGTTGGGCTGCGTGCCGGCGGCCACGAGGATCGTACGCGCCGGAAGCGTCGCCTCGACCTTCTCGCCGCCCTGCTGGCCCGAGACCTTGAGCCCTGTTGCCGCGCCGTAGCCATCGACCTCCACCGCGACCGGCGACAGGCCCTCGGCGAAGCGGATGTCCTCCTCCAGCGCCTTGTGCACTTCCTCGTGGTTCAACGTGTATGAGGGCGAATCGATCAGACGGCGGCGGTAGGCGATCGTCACCCCGCCCCAGCCATTGATCAGCTTCTCGATCGCCGGCTCGCGGCCTTCGCGCGCGGCAACCGCTCGCTCCTCGCGGATCGCCTGGGCGTGCCGGATGAACTCCTCGGCGATCTCGCGCTCCTCGTCGCTCCACACCGGCTCCTTCTCGAGCGCCTCGAAGCGCGCCAGGAACTTCTCGACCTGCAGCGGGTAGTAGGCGAGCGACTCGGTCGCGGTGTCGATCGCGGTCAAACCGCCACCGACCACCACCACGGGCAGCCGGATCTGGAGGTTGGCGATCGAATCCTTCTTTGCGGCGCCGGTGAGCTGCAGCGCCATCAGGAAGTCCGACGCCGCCCGCACGCCGCGCGCGAGGCCGTTGGGCATGTCGAGCACGGTCGGTTTGCCCGCACCGGCGCACAGCGCCACGTGGTCGAAGCCCATGGCGAAGGCATCCTCGACCGTCACCGTGCCGCCGAAGCGCACGCCGCCGAACATCGAGAACTGCGCACGCCGCTCGAGCAGCAGGCGCACCATCTTCAGGTAGTTCTTGTCCCAGCGCACGGTGATGCCGTACTCGGCCACGCCGCCGAAGCCCGCCATCGCCCGGTCGCCGAGATCCTCGCGCAGGGTCGCGATCTCCTTCACTGCGGCGAACGGCACGCGCGTGCCGTCGGCTTCGACGCCCGACTGCGTCGCCGGCAACGGCTCGATCTTCAGGCCGTCGATGCCGACCACCGCATGGCCGTCGTTCATCAGGTGATGCGCGAGATTGAATCCCGCCGGGCCGAGGCCGACCACCAGCACGGTGCGGCCGGTCGCGGCACGGGGGATCGGGCGTCGCAGGTTGAGCGGGTTCCAGCGGGTCAGCAGCGAGTAGATCTCGAAGCCCCACGGCAGGCCAAGCACGTCCTTCAGCGTGCGGGTCTCGATCTGCGGGATGTCGACCGGCTCCTGCTTCTGGTAGATGCAGGCCTTCATGCAGTCGTTGCAGATGCGGTGCCCGGTCGCCGCGAGCAATGGATTGTCGACGGCCGCGACCGCCAGCGCACCGATCGAGAAGCCCTCGCTCTTGAGGAGGTTCATCTCCGAGATCTTTTCCTCGAGTGGGCACCCGGCGAGGGTCACGCCGAACGGCGACTTCTGGAACTCGCCCGTCTTGCGATCCTTCAGGCCCTTCGAGCAGCTGTCCTTGCCCTGGTTGTGGCACCAGATGCAGTAGAAGGTGTGATCGAGCGCGCGCACGAGGTCGTAGCCCGGATCGGTCAGGCCGAAACCGTCGCGATGGCGCAGCATGTGCCGCGGCAGCTTCATGCGCGTGACGCCGTCGATCACCTCGGTCTCGACCGGCACGAGGTGCTCGAAGTCGAGGCGTTGCGGCACCTTGAACAACGGACCGTTGCGATGGCGCTTGCGGCCCTCGGGATTGTGCAGCGCCCAGGCGGCGTAGCGGGTCAGCGCCTCGAGCTCTTGTGTCGGCGTCTCGACCTTGAACTCCGCGCCGATCAGCTCGCGCACCTTGAGCGCGAAGGCGAGTTCCCAGCCTTCGAGGTCGTCTTCGATCTTCACCGGCAGATCGACGCACGGCTTGTCGAGCGCCGCGGCGTCGGCCGCCTTGATGGCCCGCGTGACGTAGCGCTGCACGAACAGCCGCTTGCAGTCGTAGAGCGGCGCCAGCTCGACGTGCATCGCACGTAAGGCTCCCGCTTCCGCGCTGATGCTGAACAGCGCGCCGACGAAATCCTCGAGCGGACGAGCGAGCTCGATCAGCAGGTTGGCCTCGTCCTTGACCGCGAGCTTCTCCGGCGCGGTGCGCGCCGCCATCAGGCGCGCATGCGCCTCGACGTTCGCGTCCTTCAGCCACGCGACGAACGCCGCGTCGAGGCGCGCAAGGCCATCGCGGTCGTAAAGGTCATGGAAGCTGAGTCCGTAGCCCAGCGCCGGCGCGTTCATTGTCGGAATATCCGGATGGCGGGAGGGGTGATTCGTTCGTATGCGAACCGATTAACGAAGGTCGCGGGTCCGCGCAAGAAGACGCTTGGCATGCGCGGCAAAGCCGCGTGCGTTCGCGACATTAAGGATGCTGACGAGGGCGTTGGCTTCGCGCATGGTCCGCCGCGCATGCAACCCGCCTCCGCCCCGATTCGCAACTGGCTGATCGTCGTGGCCGGCATGATTTTTTTCATGATCGTGCTGGGCGCGCTCACGCGACTGACCGAGTCGGGCCTCTCGATGGTCGAATGGCGGCCGATCACCGGCTGGCTGCCGCCGCTCACCGATCAGGCGTGGCAGGCCGAGTTGCAGAAATACCTTTCCTCACCTCAGGGCCGCCTGGTGAATCGTGGTTTCACCGTTCCCGAGTTCCAGCACATCTTTGCCCTCGAGTACCTGCACCGCCTGTGGGGCCGATTGATCGGACTCGCGGTGGCGCTGCCGCTGCTCTGGTTCTGGCTGCGAGGCCAGCTCACTCGGCCTTGGCAGGCGCGACTCTTTGCCCTGCTCGTGCTGGGCGGCCTGCAAGGTGCGCTCGGCTGGGCGATGGTCGCCTCGGGCCTGGTCGACCGGCCGTCGGTCAGCCACTACCGGCTGGCTGCTCATCTCCTGTTCGCCGTCGCGCTCTATGCCTACACGGTCTGGCTGGTGCTCGAGCTCGGCCATGGACCGCGGCGCAACACGCCCAAGATCAAACGCGAGGCGACCGGTCTGATCGCCTTCCTGCTCGTCGTCATGACCTTCGGGGCGCTGATGGCGGGCCTGCGCGCTGGCAGCTCGCACAACACCTTCCCGACCATGTCGGGTTACTGGATCCCGCCCGGCCTGTGGGACCTGAAGCCATGGTGGATCAATCCGTTCGAGAACGGCACGACCGTGCAGTTCATCCATCGGTGGATCGCCTTCCTGCTCGCGCTCGGCGTGTTGGCGATGGCCATCCGCACGCGCAAGCCGGAGACGCTGGCGGCCGGCGCTATGGTCCTGCTCCAGTTCTCCCTCGGCGCCGCAACCATCGTCAGCGGGGTGGTTATCCCCATCGCCGCAGCTCACCAGGCGGGAGCGGTCCTGCTCCTGACAACCCTGCTCGTCGTGCGCCATCGCGCCGGCAAGTAAAGTTGTCCACACAACGTCAATGTATTGTGAGGGGATGACGCGCAACGCCTTGCGTCTCCTTCCTCCGGCGCTTCTGGCCGCCGCCCTTGCCAGCACCGGCTCGGCGGTCGCCCAGAAGGTTCCTGCCGTCTCAGTTGCCGCTTCCGACAAACCAGCCGACGTGGTCTGGAGCGCCATGCCGACCGACGAGCTGCGCCAGCGTGCGCAGGCCAACGAGATACCGGCGATGGAGGAGTTCGGCCGCCGCCTGATGACCGGCACCGGCGTTCCGCGCGATCAGAAGATCGGCGCCGCCTGGTTCCAGCGCGCCGCCGACGCAGGTTCGCCGACCGCAGCCTTCAACGTCGGCGTGATGTACGACCGCGGCTTCGTGCTCGAGCGCAACGCCGAGAAGGCGGTCGAATGGTATCGCAAGGCCATCGAAGGCGGTGTGGTGCCGGCCAAGCACAATCTCGCCCTGATGCTGCGCGAAGGCCGCGGCGTGGCGCAGGACGGGCCCAAGGCAGTCGAGCTGCTGCGCGAGGCCGCACGCCAGGGCATGACCGCGTCCATGTTCGCGCTCGGCGACATGTACGAGCACGGCGGCGCGGTACTCAAGGATCCGGCGGCGGCGCTCGCCTGGTTCGCGATCACCGACGAAGTCGAGCTGCAGGCCAATCACGGCACCGAGACGCCGTTGTCGAAGGCCGCGCAGCAGCGCGGCGAGGATTTGCAGCGCACCATGACGGGCGCCGATCGCGAGCGGGCCGGCCAGATCGGCGAGACCGAATACAGGCAGATCGTCAGCGCCCTGCAGCCCAAGCCTGCGCCGGCTGCTGCCCCGCCACCGGCGGCGCCGGCTGCAGCGCCGATCAGCACCGCGACACCGGACCCGCCATGGCCCAACGCGACCGCCGATCAGGTGAGGCTTGTGCAGCAGGCGCTGATCGACCAGCAGCGCCTGCACGGGAAGGCCGACGGCGTCGCCGGCCCGGCAACGCGCCTCGCCATCCGCGAGTTCGAGAAGAGCGCCGGCTTGCCGTCGACCGGCGAGCCGTCGCGCGCGATCTACCTCGCCCTCGTCAAGACACACGGCGGCGCCGATGCGATCAAGCCGCCGGACCCGCCGCCGCCCCCGACCTCGGCCGACATCGCGAAATCCACGGAGACCAAGTCCGCGGTCGCCAAATCCACTGACGCAAAGCCTGCCGATACTCCCCCCTGGCCCGCCAAGACGGCCGACCAGATTCGCGCGATCCAGCAGCTGCTGATCGACCTCAAGCTCCTGAAGGCCGAGCCCACCGGAACGGTCGGCCCGCTCACGCGGCGTGCGATCCGCAGCTACCAGAAGAAGGCCGGCCTCAAGGAGACCGGCGAGCCCAGCCAGGCGCTGTTCGAGTCGTTGAAGGCGGCGCGCGCGAAAGCCGGCGGCTGATCTACCCGACCAGCTTGCCGGCATGATGCCACCAGGAAGCGGGCAGCCGGGCGGCGGCGCGATCGGCGAGCTCCACCGATTCGTAGAGCGCAAAGCAGGTGGCGCCGCTGCCGCTCATGGCGGCATGGAGGGCGCCGTCGCTCTTGCGCAGGAACGCCAGTACCTCGGCAACGACGGGACGCAGCGCGATCGCCGCGTCGGTCAGATCGTTGCCGCGCTCGGCGAGCGCCGACGCGAAACTCACAAGGTCCGTCCAGGGACGCAGCGGCCGCGGTTCGGAGAACGCGCCCCGGCGCGCCTTGAAGACGTCCGGGGTCGGCAGCGCCACGCGCGGATTGACCAGCAGGATCGCGCAGGGCGGCAGCGGAGGCGCCGGCGCGAGCTGCTCGCCGACGCCCGAAGCGAGCGCGGCGCGGCCGGCGAAGCACATCGGCACGTCCGCGCCCAGCCGCGCCGCCAGGTCGAACAGCTCCTCGACCGGCAGCGCCACGCGCCACAGGCCGATCAACGCGTGCAGTGTCGCCGCAGCGTCGGCCGAGCCGCCGCCGAGACCGGCTGCCACGGGGATACGCTTGACGAGCGTGAGCGCGACGCGCGGCGCCACCGCGGCGCGGTCGGCCAGCAGGCGCGCCGCCTTCAGCACAAGGTTGTCGTCGCCTTCATCCGCCAGCACCGCGGCGAGCGGCCCTTCGACGGCGAGCGTCAGGCGGTCGGCCGGCTCGGCCTCGATCTCGTCGGCGAGGTCGGTGAAGGCGATCAGCGACTCGAGCAGGTGATAGCCGTCGGCGCGGCGGCCGACGACGTTCAGCCAGAGGTTGACCTTCGCCCGCGCCAGCAAGCGCGTCAGCCGCCCTGCTTCTTGTCGGCTGCCTTCTCGTAGACCGTCGGCTTGTCGTTGGCCGGGCTCAGCCCGTTGCTGACCTTGTCGAGCAGCACCGGAATGCGGTCCTTGTCGGGCTTCTGGTTGAGCGCACGGTTCCACTCGAAGCGCGCCTCGCGGAAGCGGCCGACATGCCAGTAGGCGTCGCCGAGATGCTCGACCACGGTGGCATCGTCGCCTTTCTGCTCGCTGGCCCGCTCGCACCACTCGACCGCCTTGTCGTACTGGCCGAGCCGGTAATAGGCCCAGCCCACCGAATCGGTGATCGCGCCGTCGTCCGGCCGAAGCTCGGTGGCGCGCTTCAGCATCTTCATGCCGGCGTCTAGGTTGATGCCCTGGTCGATCCAGCTGTAGCCGAGATAGTTCAGTACATAGGGCTGCTCGGGCGAGAGTTCGAGCGCCTTCTTCATGTCGGCCTCGGCCTTGCCCCACTGCTTGGTCCGCTCCTCGACGATGCCGCGCCCGAAGAAGATCGGCCAATGGCGCTCCTCGACCTTCTTGATGCGGCCGATCGCCGTGTCGTACGCGGCGACCGCCTCGGCATACTTCTCCTTGTTGCGCAGCAGCTCGGCCAGGGTGAGCGCGGCGTCCACCCGGTCGGGCTTCTCGGCAACCATCACCTTGAGCTTCTTCACCGCCTCGTCGAAGCGGTCTTCCTGCGCGTCGAGCGACGCCGCGCGCAGGCGCGCCTGCCACGAGAGCGGCGAGGTCGCCGCGACCTTGGCATACGCGGCCATCGCCTTGTTGGACCGGCCCCACTGCTCATACAGCCCCGCGATGGTGAGCCAGGCGAAGTCGTGGTGCGGGTTCAGGTCGACGGCGAGATTCTCGAAGATCAGGGCGAGGTCGCCGCGCGCGTTGCGTGGATCGGCGTTCAGGGCGCTGCCGATCTCGAACATGATCTCGCCGACGCCGGAGGCCGCCGACGGCGCCTTGGGCATCGGCGCGTTGGTGGCCAGCAGCCCGTCCATCACGACCGTGTCGCCGTACTTGTCGCCGAACGTCTTGAGGATCGCGCGCGCATCGGCATCCTTGCCGAGCCGGCGCAGGCCGTCTGCCGCGCTCAGCACCACACGCAGCGCGGAAGGATCGAGCTCGACGGCGCGGCGATACTTTGACTCGGCCGCCGCCTTGTCGCCCGCCATCTCGTCGATCTCGGCGTCGATCACGATGACCGGGGCCTGGTTGGTGGCATCGCCCGACTTCAGCTTGCCGAGCGCCGCGCGCGCCGCGCTGAAGTCCTTCTGGCCGGCCCGCAGCCAGGCGACGACGAAGTCGCGCAGCGGCCCGAGTTGATTCTCGCCGCCGATCTTGCCGATCTGCTGCTCGGCCGCATGGTAGTCGCCGCGCTTGATCTGCTGGACGGCCATCACGAGGTTGAGCAGCCCGTCCTTCGGCTTGGCGGTCAGCAGCTGGGGGGCGAGCTGCGCGGCCTGCTCGATACGGCCGGCGTAGAGGCGCAGGCGAAAGGCGTCGTAAGCGAGCTCGAGGTCGCCCGGCGCCTGGGTCAGCGCGAGGTCGAACTGGTCCGCGCCGCCGTCGTAGTCATGGTCCTGCTCGGCGACGCGACCGGCAAGATAGTGGCCGCTGAGCGGGACCGACGCTGCAACCTGCCGGACCGCCGGATTGGCCTGCCGCTTCTGCTGTGGTGCATTGCCCGGCTGCGCGGCGAGCGGAAGGGGAAGCAGCAGCGCCACCGACAGCAGCGCAAGGGGGATAGGACGCATAGGGGCTGTGGTCACATGTTGGGGTAATTGGGCCCGCCGCCGCCCTCCGGCACTGTCCAGTCGATGTTCTGCGCGGGATCCTTGATGTCACACGTCTTGCAATGCACGCAGTTCTGAGCGTTGATCTGGAAGCGCGGCTGGCCGTTGTCGGAGGTGACGACTTCGTAAACGCCGGCAGGACAATAACGCTGCGCGGGCTCGGCATAGAGCGGCAAATTGACCGCAATCGGGATCGAGGGATCGCGCAATTTCAGGTGAACGGGCTGGTCCTCCTCGTGATTGGTGTTTGACAAGAACACCGAGGAGAGCTTGTCGAACGATACCACGCCGTCCGGCTTGGGGTACTGGATGGGCTGGAACTCGGCGGCCGGCCGCAGGGTCTCGTGGTCGGCCTTCTTGTGCCGGAAGGTCCAGGGAAGGCGGATGCCGAGGTCGTGGCACCACATGTCGAAGCCGCCATAGATCGTTCCGAGCCAGGTGCCCCACTTCAGCGCAGGCTTCACGTTGCGCACCTTGTCGAGGTCCTTCCAGACCCACGAGGACCGGACGGCCGTCGGATAGGAGGTGAGCTCGTCGCCGCCCGTCTTGCCGGCAGCCAGCGCCTCGAACGCCGCTTCCGCTCCCAACATGCCGGTCTTGATCGCGTTGTGGCTGCCCTTGATGCGCGGCACGTTCACGAAGCCCGCCGAGCAGCCGATCAGCGCGCCGCCGGGAAAGGTCAGCTTGGGCACGGACTGCACGCCGCCCTCGTTGATGGCGCGCGAGCCGTACACCAGCCGCTTGCCGCCCTTGAGGTACTTGGCGACGTCGGGATGGGTCTTGAAGCGCTGGAACTCGTCGAAGGGCGAGAGGTACGGGTTCTCGTAGCTGAGATGCACCACCAGGCCGATGGAAACCAGATTGTCGCCGAAGTGATACATGAACGAGCCGCCGGAACTGCCGGTCTCCGACAAGGGCCAGCCCTGGGTGTGCACCACCAGGCCCTTGTGGAAAGCCTCGGGCGTGACCTGCCACAGCTCCTTGATGCCGATGCCGAACTTCTGCGGATCGACGCCGGCGCGCAGGTCGAACTTGGCGAACAGCATCTTCGAGAGCGAGCCGCGGGCGCCCTCCGCGATCAGCGTGTACTTGGCATGAAGCTCCATGCCCTCGGTGTAGGTGTCCTTGTGATGGCCGTCGCGGGCGATGCCCATGTCGCCGGTGGCGACTCCCTTCACCGAGCCGTCCTCGTTGTACAGCACCTCGGCGGCCGCGAAGCCGGGATAGATCTCGACGCCCAGCGCTTCGGCCTGCGTGGCGAGCCAGCGACAGACGTCGCCCAAGCTGACGATGTAGTTGCCGTGATTGTTCATCAGCGGCGGCATGGCGAAGTTGGGGAAGCGGAAAGAGCCGGTCTTGCTCAGATACAGGAACTGGTCGTCGGTGACCTGGGTCTCGATCGGCGCGCCCTTCTCCTTCCAGTCGGGAATCAGCTCGTTGATGGCGATCGGATCGATCACCGCGCCGGACAGGATGTGCGCGCCGATCTCGGAACCCTTCTCGAGCACGCAGACGGAAACCTCGTGGTTGCGTTCCGCTGCGAGCTGCTTGAGGCGGATCGCCGCCGACAGCCCCGCCGGGCCGCCACCGACGATCACCACGTCATATTCCATCGCCTCGCGTGCCATTCGCCTTCTCGCCTTGCCAAATTCTCAACTGTAAATAGCCTGTCGGATGCCGGATCGCCACCGGCCGGGAAAGGAAGAATCGCCGTGCCTGCATTGACCGAGATCGAGAGCAAGCTCTTCTCAACAAAAGATTTTCGGCTGGAGAATGGCGAAACCCTGCCGGTTCTCGAGCTCGCGTACGAGACTTACGGCAGCCTCGATGCAAAGGCCGACAACGCCGTTCTGGTGGTGCACGGCTATACCTCGAGCCATCACGCGGCCGGGAGGAATGCGGCCGGGAAGGAGGGCCGTGGCGTCGCGGCCGGTGCCGCCGGCTGGTTCGACGGGCTGATCGGGCCCGGCAAGGCGGTCGACACCGACAAGCATTTCGTGATCTCGGTCAACGCGCTCGGCTCGGCGCACGGCAGCACCGGCCCGAACGCGATCGACCCGCGCACGAAGAAGCCGTACGGCCCGACCTTTCCGCACATCAGCATGCGCGACATGGTGGCGAGCCAGAAGCTCCTGGTGGACTCCTTCGGCATCAAGAGGCTCGTCGCGGTGGTCGGCCCGTCGATGGGCGGCTTCCAGTCGTTCCAGTGGGCCGCCAGCTATCCCGGATTCGTGAAAGGCATCGCCGCATCGGTGACCGCGCCGCGTGCGCCCAACCGGCTGGGCGGCCTCGAGGCGCTGCAGAAACGGCTCGCCAGCGATCCCAACTGGAACGGCGGCTGGTACTACGAGAATGGCGGCATCGCCGGCGTGCTGGAGCAGATTCGCTACGAGACCCTGCTGAACTACGGCCAGGACGAAGCGACGGCCAAGGTCGCAGCCAAGAGCTGGGCGCAGATATACGACGGGCACTCGCTCGTTACGCTGCGCCGCGCGATCGACGGCTTCGACATCACCGGCGAATACGACAAGCTCAAGGGCACCAAGGTGCTCTACGTCAATTCGAAGAGCGACAAGCTGTTCGACATCGCTCTGTGTCCCGAATATGTGATCGGCATGCGCAAAGCGGGTGTCGACGTGACCTATGTCGAGCTGCCGTCGGACAAGGGCCACATGGCGAGCCACCAGGATGCCGCGATGTGGGCGCCGATCCTCGCCGCGCACATGAAGAGCCTGGGATGATCGAGGGCGCCGCCGCCCTGCTGCGCTGGTACGTCGAGCAGGGGGTCGACGAGGCGATCGGTGAGGAGCCGATCGACCGCTTCGCCGCGCCGCCGCCGCCGGCCGCGGCCGCAGCGGTGACGCCGATCGCACCCGCATCGCCCCGCGCGCCCACGCCCCTGCGGGCACCTCAGCCTCCCGCGGCCATGCCGCGCGGTCCGGTGCCGCTCGAATCGCCGCAGCTGGTCGAGGATGCGCGCGCGCTGGCCGAAGGCTGCAGCACGCTGGCCGAGCTCGAGGCAGCGATCCGCGGCTTCGAGGGCTGCGCGTTGAAGCGCACGGCCAAGAACACCGTGTTCGCCGACGGCACGCCGGGTGCGCCGGTGATGATCGTGGGCGAAGCGCCGGGCGCGGACGAGGACCGGTTGGGCAAGCCGTTCGTCGGCGTGAGCGGCCAGCTGATGGACCGCATGATGGGCGCGATCGGGCTGTCCCGCGACGGCGGCTTCTACATCACCAACATCCTGTTCTGGCGGCCACCCGGCAACCGTACGCCGACCACCACCGAGCAGGGCATGTGCCTGGCCTTCACCCGCCGCCACATCGAGCTCGCGAAACCCAAGGTGCTGGTGCTGGCAGGCGGCGTCGCGGTGAAGGCGGTGCTCGACACCACCGAAGGCATCACCCGCCTGCGCGGCAAGTGGACCGGCTACACGACGGGCGACGGCACCGTGATCCCGACCATGCCGACCTTCCATCCCGCCTATCTGCTGCGCACGCCGGCGAGCAAGCGACAGAGCTGGCAGGACCTGCTGGCGATCGACAAGAAGCTGAAGGAGCTGGCTTCTCTGTCGTCCTGAGCGCAGCGAAGGATCTAGGGGATCGACCAGCGACCCTGTCGCGGCTCTAGGTCCTTCGCTGCGCCCGGGACGACAGGCTACAGCTTCTTCCTCAGGAAGAACTTCTTGTGTCCCTTGGGATAGTCGTCGAGCGTGCCGAACACCTCGTAGCCGCGCGCTTCGTAGAATGGGCGGGCCTGGAAGGAGTGGGTGTCCAGTGTCACCGAATGGCAGTGGCGCTCGCGCCCATAGGCCTCGGCAAGGTCCATCAGCCGCGTACCCCAATCCTGGCCGCGCACCGATTCGTCGACCCAGAGGTAGGTGATGTGCAACCAGCCGCCCCAGGCGCTGCCCAACACGCCGCCCAGCGTCTCGCCCCGCCTGTTCTGCAGGAGGTAGTTCATCGGATAGTAGGTCGACACGCCGGTGACGCCGACATTGTACAGGTCGAGGCGGTCGCGCACGATCTGCGCGGACACACCGGGCGTCTGCTCGAAGACGATCGTCAGGTCGGGCATAGCCCCGGAGCTATAGCACGACGGAGGTCTTTCAGCCCCTGCGCCGTGCGGGCTTCAGGATGAACAGGGCGGCGAGCACCACCGCGAAGTTCACCACCGCCGCAGTCATGAACACCGCGTGCCAACTGCCGGTGCTCGCCTTCGACAGGTTGGCGAGGGGCACCAGCAGCGCCGAGGTGCCCTTGGCGGTGTAGAGCATCATGGCGTTGGTGGTGGCGTACTTGTTGCCGAACAGGTCGGTGCAGGTCGACGGGAACAGGCTGAAGATCTCGCCCCAGGTGAAGAAGATCAGGGCGGCGCAGAGCACGAAGGTCCATGGATGGTTGCCGAAGTAACCGAGCGACATGTAGGCGAGACCGCCCAGGGTGAAGGCGATCGCCATGGTGTTCTCGCGACCGATATTGTCCGACACCCAGCCGAAGAAGGGCCGCGCCATGCCGTTCATCACGCTGTCGACGATCAGCGCGACCGACAGCACCGAAGCGCCCAGGAACAGCGTCTGCTTGGAGAGGCCGAAGTCGTTGGCGATGGGCGCGATCTGCGCGGTCACGATCAGGCCGCTCGCCGAGACCGCCACCAGCATCACATAGAGCAGCCAGAACAGCGGGCTGCGCAGCACCTCGCCGGGAGTCGAATCGTGCGACGATTGCAGCACCTTGGGCGGTGCCGTCGCCGGCATCTCGCCCGAGAGGGGGCCGCGCATCACGGGCGCGATCAGCAGCAGCACGACACCCTGGCCCAGACCGAACCAGAAGAACGTGTCGGCATAGCCCAGGCTCTCGATCATCATGCGGATCGGGATGACCGTCAGTGCCGCGCCCGCGCCGAAACCGCCGGCCGTCAGGCCGACCGCGAGGCCGCGCCGGTCGGGAAACCACTTCACCGCGTTGCCCACGCAGGTCGCGTAGATCGCGCCGGCGCCGGTGCCCGAGATCGCGGCGCCGACATAGAGAACCGTGAGGGATCCCGCGTATGCGTTGATGATCCAGGCGACGCCGACCAGGAAGCCGCCCGCCCCGATCATCAGCGGCGGGCCGCGGCGCGGGCCGAGGCGATCGACGATCCAGCCCTCGAAGGGCGTCAGCCAGGTCTCGGTCGCGATGAAGATCGAGAACGCGACCTGGATGGCGCCGAGGCTCCAGCCGTGGGTCTTGCTCATCGGATTGACAAAGAGCGTCCAGCCGTACTGCAAATTGGCGATCAGCACCATGCAGACGACGCCCAGCCAAAGCTGCGACCAGCGATTGGCGCGTGCTGCGACAGTCGGAATCGACACCGTCATCGTAGGCTCCCATCCCTAGTTCCGCCTTTTGCGCTGGCGGTTCCCACGGCCGTTGCCCGGTCCGTGGCATTATGAATAAAGTATCTTAGAAGCGATCGACTGTCGATGCGTACCCACTGCAATCGGCAGGCACTTTTTTGCAAGGGAGGCCGACATTTCCGTGAGCGAGACGCGGCTCGTCGTGGCGCCGATCGGCAGCCGCGAAACCTTCAAGGACAAGGCTTATGCAGCCCTGCGGGACGTCATCGTCTCGTCAGGCGTCTATCGCTCGCGCACCGACATCCGGCTCGATGAGCGCCAGCTGGCGCAGGATTTCGGCATCTCGCGCACCCCCGTCCGCGAGGCCATGGCCCAGCTCGAGCGCGAGGGCTTCGTCCGCTCGATCCCCCGTCGCGGCATCTACGTGGTGCGCAAGACCAAGCAGGAAGTGATCGAGATGATCACGGCGTGGGCCGCGCTCGAGAGCATGGCGGCGCGGCTGGTCACCCAGCATGCGAGCGACGAGCAGATCGCCGGCCTGCGCCGCATGTTCGCACGGTTCGACGGCACCACGCCGCACGCCAAGCTCGACGAATACTCGGAAGTGAACATCGCCTTCCACCAGACCATCATCGAGCTCTCGGGCAACCAGGTGCTGACCAAGCTGGCCGAGAACCTGTTCACCCACATGCGGATGATCCGCGGCCAGACGATCGGCGAGGACGATCGCGCCGACCGCTCGATCCACGACCACATGAACATCATCCAGGCGCTCGAGGCGCGCGACACCGAGCGCGCTGAGGACCTGGTGCGTCAGCACGCGCTCGGCCTCGCCGAACACGTCGCCAAGCACGTCGATTATCTGGACTGAGGAATGAGCAACCCCGTCGTCCCGACTCGCGCGGATGCAATCCGCGCTGTAGCGAAGCGGAGCGGAGGGACCTTCTCTCCTGCAAATCGTGGAGAGAAGCGCCTCGCTTCGCTCGGCTTCGGTCGGGACGATGGACATAGGGAGAAACGCCATGGCTGAAGCAGCATTGAAAACCGCGCCGGAGAAAGACGAGGAGCTGACCGACGGCTTCAACCTCATCATCGACGCCATGAAGCTGAACGGCATCCAGACCATCTACGGCGTGCCGGGCATTCCGATCACCGACTTCGGCCGTATGGCGCAGGCCGCGGGCATCCGCGTGCTGTCGTTCAGGCACGAGCAGAACGCGGGCTACGCCGCGGCGATCGCGGGCTTCCTGACCAAGAAGCCCGGCATCTGCCTCACCGTGTCGGCGCCGGGCTTCCTCAACGGGCTGACCGCGCTCGCCCACGCCACCACCAACTGCTTCCCGATGATCCTGATCTCGGGCTCGTCGGAGCGCGAGATCGTCGACCTGCAGCAGGGCGACTACGAGGAGATGGACCAGCTCGCCGTCGCCAAGACGATGTGCAAGGCGGCCTATCGCGTGCTGCATGCGCAGGACATCGGCATCGGCCTGGCGCGCGCGATCCGCGCCGCCGTGTCGGGCCGTCCGGGCGGCGTCTATCTCGACCTGCCGGCCAAGCTGTTCGGACAGGTGATGAATGCCGAGGCGGGCAGGAAGTCCCTGGTGAAGGTGATCGACGCCGCTCCGGCGCAACTCCCCTCGCCTGCCTCGATCACCCGCGCGCTCGACCTGCTGAAGTCGGCAAGGAAGCCGCTGATCATCCTCGGCAAGGGCGCGGCCTACGCCCAGGCCGACGACGCCATCAAGGCCCTGGTCGAGACGTCGGGCGTGCCGTTCCTGCCGATGAGCATGGCCAAGGGGCTGCTGCCCGACACCCATCCGCAGTGCGCCGGCGCCGCGCGCTCGACGGTCCTGAAGGACTCCGACGTCGTGATGATGATCGGCGCCCGCCTGAACTGGCTGCTGAGCCACGGCAAGGGCCGCGCCTGGGGCGATGCACCGAAGAAGTTCATCCAGATCGACATCGAGCCCAAGGAGATGGACTCCAATGTCGAGATCGCAGCACCCGTGGTGGGCGATATCGGCTCGTGCGTCGCCGCGCTCCTGGAGGGCATGGGCAGCAACTGGACCAAGGCGCCATCGGACTGGGTCGGCGCGGTCAGGGCAAAGCGCGAGGAAAACGTCGCCAAAATGGCGCCGCGCCTGATGAACAACAACAACCCGATGGACTATCACGGCGCGCTGGGCGTGCTGCGCACCATCATCAAGGAGCGGCCCGACGCGATCCTGGTCAATGAGGGCGCCAATACGCTCGACCTGACGCGCGGCGTGATCGACATGTACAAGCCGCGCAAGCGCCTGGACGTCGGCACCTGGGGCGTGATGGGCATCGGCATGGGCCAGGCGATCGCCGCCACGGTCGAGACCGGCCATCCGGTGCTCGCGATCGAGGGCGACAGCGCGTTCGGCTTCTCCGGCATGGAGGTCGAGACGATCTGCCGGTACAACCTCCCGGTCTGCATCGTCGTGTTCAACAACGACGGCATCTATCGCGGCACCGACACCAACAAGGCCGGCAACGACCCGGCCACCACGGTGTTCGTGAAGGGCGCGCGCTACGACAAGATGATGGAGGCGTTCGGCGGCACCGGCGTCAACGCCACGACGCCCGACGAGCTGAAACGCGCCGTCAACGCCGCGATGGATTCCGGCAAGCCCACGCTGATCAACGCAGTGATCGATCCGGCCGCCGGCAGCGAGAGCGGCCGCATCGGCAATCTCAACCCGCAGTCCAAGCTGAAGAAGAAGTAAGAGGCACACGATGGCGAAGAAGATCGCGAAGAAGGGCAAGGCCAAGGCTGCGGCCTCCAAGGTCAAGGCAAAGGCCAAAACCAAGATGGCGAAGAAGCCGGCGCTCAAGGTTGTCGGCAAGAAGCTCGCTGGCGGCTCCCATGTCGGCGGTGGCTTGCTGCCGAGGGTTTCGAAGAAGCCTTGGGGCCAGGACGGCAAGGCACTCGACGGCGTCAAGATCCTCGACTTCACCCACGTCCAGTCGGGCCCGACCTGCACCCAGCTGCTGGCGTGGTTCGGCGCCGACGTAATCAAGGTCGAGCGGCCGGGCCAGGGCGACATCACGCGCGGCCAGCTGGTCGACGTCCCGGGCGCGGACAGCCTCTATTTCACGATGCTGAATCACAACAAGCGCTCGATCACGCTCGATTCCAAGAGCAAGGAAGGCATGCGGGTGCTCGAGCGCCTGGTGAAGACCTGCGACGTGCTGGTCGAGAACTTCGCGCCCGGCGCCCTCGATCGCATGGGGCTGACCTGGGAGCGCATCCACTCCTGGAACCCGCGCATGATCGTCGCCTCGGTGAAGGGCTTCGGCCCCGGCGCCTACGAGGACTGCAAGGTCTACGAGAACATCGCCCAGTGCGCCGGCGGTTCGGCCTCGACCACCGGCTTCCATGACGGCATCCCGCTGGTCACCGGCGCCCAGATCGGCGACAGCGGCACCGGCCTGCATCTGGCGCTCGGCATCGTCTGCGCGCTGATGCAGCGCAACCGCACCGGCCGCGGCCAGCGCGTGCTGGCGGCGATGCAGGACGGCGTGCTGAACCTGTGCCGGGTGAAGCTGCGCGACCAGCAGCGCCTCAAGGCCGGCCCGCTCAAGGAGTACACGCAGTACGGTCTGGGCATCCCGTTCGGCGAGGCGACGCCCCGCGCCGGCAACGATTCCGGCGGCGGCCAGCCCGGCGTGATCCTGAAGTGCAAGGGCTGGGAGACCGATCCCAACGCCTACATCTACTTCATCACGCAGGCGCCGGTGTGGGGAAAGATCTGTGACGTGATCGGTGAGCCGGAGTGGAAGACGCATCCGGACTACGCGACGCCGCCGGCGCGCCTGCCGCGGCTGAAGCAGATCTTCGAGCGCATCGAGCAATGGACCATGACCAAGACCAAGTTCGAGGTCATGGACATCTGCAACCCGCTCGACATTCCGGTCGGGCCGATCCTGTCGATGAAGGAGATCGCCGAGGATCCGTCGCTGCGCAAGACCGGCACCGTGGTCGAGGTCGATCACCCGACGCGCGGCAAGTACCTGTCGGTCGGCAACCCGATCAAGCTCTCGGACTCGATCACCGAGGTGAAGCGCTCGCCGCTCCTGGGCGAGCACACCGACGAGATCCTGTCGAAGGTGCTGAAGTTCACGCCGCGCGAGATCGCCGAGATCAAGGCATCCGGCGCGATCGGTGAAGTGCCCAAGGCGCCCTCTCAAAAGGCAATGGCGGCGGAGTAACGACCCATGAGAATCGTGGTCCACGGACAGCAGGCCTTCGGCAAGGCCGTGCTGGAAGCACTGCTGAAACGCGGCGACGAAGTCGTTGCCGTGTACGTCGCGCCCGAGAAGCCAGGTGCGAAGGCCGATCCCCTCAAGGAGGCGGCATTGGCGGCCAAGCTGCCGGTCTACCAGCCGGCGTCGTACCGCAAGCCCGAGGTATGGGAGGAGTTCAAGGCGTTGAAGCCCGACCTGCAGGTCATGGCCTTCGTCACGCTGTTCGTGCCCGAGGAGTTCCTGAACATCCCGACACACGGCTCGATCCAGTACCACCCGTCCCTCCTCCCGGCGTACCGCGGGGCGTCGGCGATCAACTGGCCGATCATCCTCGGCGAGAAGGAAACGGGCCTGTCGATCTTCTGGCCCGACAACGGCCTCGATACCGGCGACGTGCTCCTGCAGAAGAAGACGCCGATCGGCCCGAAGGACACGCTCGGCACCGTCTACTTCGACCGCCTGTTCCCGATGGGCGTCGAGGCGATGCTGGAGGCGGTCGACCTGGTGAAGGCCGGCAAGGCGCCGCGCATCAAGCAGGACGAGTCGAAGGCGACATACGAAGGCCGCGCCACCGCCGACATCGCCCGCATCGACTGGGGCAAGTCGTGGCGCCAGATCGATCCTCTGGTGCGCGGCTGCAATCCCGCGCCCGGCGCCTGGACCACGCTCGACGGCAAGACGCTGCAGATCTTCGACGTGACGCCGCTGCCGGCCAAGGACCCCAAGGGCATCGGCGGCAAGTACGGCGAAGTGGTCGCGGTGGAAGCCGACGGCTTCACCGTCGTCTGCCCCGACGGCCGCATCAAGGTCACCCGCGTCAAGCCTGCCGACGGCCCCAAGGTCGCCGCCGGCGACTGGGCCAAGTCCGCCAATCTTGCCGTCGGCGCACGCTTCACATGATCCAGCGTCCTGAACGTCTTCCTCCTCTCCCCCGCTAGGGGGAGAGGTTGGGAGAGGGGGTGACGCATGTCGCCTGTAACCCCCTCTCCTAACCTCTCCCCCGATTGGGGGAGAGGAATATGAGGGAAGAAGCCATGCCCGCGTCGCAGCACACCAATCCGAAGACCGACATCCAGATCGCGCAGGAGGCCAAGAAGCGGCCGATTCTCGACATCGCCCGCGAGAAGCTCGGCATCGCGCCCGAGAACCTCGAGCCCTACGGCCACTACAAGGCCAAAATCTCGATGGACTTCATCAAGTCGCTGCAGGGCAAGCCCAACGGCAAGCTGATCCTTGTCTCCGCGATCTCACCGACGCCCGCCGGCGAGGGCAAGACCACCACCACGGTCGGCCTGACCGACGCGCTGAACCACATTGGCAAGAAGGCAATGCTTTGCCTGCGCGAGCCCTCGCTCGGGCCGTCGTTCGGCATGAAGGGCGGCGCGGCCGGCGGCGGCTACGCCCAAGTCGTGCCCATGGAAGACATCAACCTCCACTTCACCGGCGACTTCCATGCGATCGGCGCCGCACACAACCTACTGTGTGCGCTGCTCGACAACCACATCTACTGGGGCAACAGCCTGGGCATCGATGGTCGCCGCGTCGCCATCCGCCGCGCGATCGACATGAACGACCGGGCGCTGCGCCAGATCGTGACGTCGCTGGGCGGCGTCGCCAACGGCTTCCCGCGCGAGGACGGTTTCGACATCACCGTCGCCTCGGAAGTGATGGCGATCTTCTGCCTCGCCAAGGACATCAACGACCTCAAGGAACGGCTGGGCAACATCATCGTCGCCTACACCCGCGACCGGAAGCCGGTGCGTGCCAAGGACGTCAAGGCGCAGGGTCCGATGGCCGTGCTGCTGAAGGACGCGCTGTCGCCCAACCTGGTGCAGACGCTGGAAGGCACGCCCGCCTTCATCCACGGCGGCCCGTTCGCCAACATCGCCCATGGCTGCAACTCGGTGCTGGCCACCACGACGGCGCTCAAGCTCGCCGACTACGTCGTCACCGAGGCGGGCTTCGGCGCCGACTTGGGCGGCGAGAAGTTCATCGACATCAAGTGCCGCAAGACGGGTCTGAAGCCCGACGCGGTCGTGCTGGTCGCCACCATCCGCGCGCTGAAGATGCATGGCGGCGTGAAGAAGGAAGACCTCAAGACCGAGAACCTGAAGGCGCTCGAGGCGGGCATGTCGAACCTCAAGCGCCACGTCGAGAACGTGCGCAAGTTCGGCCTCGAGCCGGTGATCTCGATCAACCGCTTCAGCGCCGACACCGACGCCGAGATCGCGCTCGTCAAGTCGGCCTGCGCCAAATTGGGCGTCGAGGCGGTAATGGCCGACCACTGGGCCGAGGGCGGCAAGGGTGCGGCGGACGTGGCGCGCGCCGTGGTCAAGGTGGTCGAGAGCGGCAAGAGCAACCTGAAGCTGCTCTACCCCGACGACATGCCGCTGTACGACAAGATCCGCACCATCGCCCGCGAGATCTACGGCGCGGCCGACATTTCCGCGCCCAAGCCGGTGCGTGACCAGCTCGCCTCGTTCGAGGCGATGGGCTACGGCAAGGTGCCGGTCTGCATCGCCAAGACGCAGTACAGCTTCTCGACCAACCCCGACCTCAAGGGTGCGCCCGAGGGCCACACGATCGCCGTGCGCGAGGTCCGGCTGTCGGCGGGTGCCGAGTTCGTCGTGGTGATCTGCGGCGAGATCATGACCATGCCTGGCCTGCCGCGCGTGCCATCGGCGGACAGCATCGACATCAACGCCGAAGGCAAGATCGTCGGGTTGTTTTAGTTTTGCCGGGCTGCGGGCGTCCCGACCGGTTCATGATCGAGCGCATTCAGATGCGCGCATGAGCGGGCGGGATGCCGCGGTCCCGGAAGATTATTCCGCCGCCGACGCCTCGCGCTTCAACCGGGTCTCGTGCACGACGTAGCCGGCGCGCGGCGAGCCTTCGATGATCTTCTGGCGGAGCCAGCCGCCCAGCGTGCGGCTCACGCTCTCGCGCGCCACGCCGGCCATGGCGGCGAGATCGCTCTGGGTGACCTTGTGCCGGATGCGGAGGCGGCCCGGCTCGACCTCCTCGCCGAGATGGCGGGCGAAGGCGAGCAGTGCGCGGGCGACGCGGGCGCGCACGGTCAGGAAGCTCGACGCCACCATGTCCTCGTCGGACTGGCGCAGGCGCGCCGCGAGCGTCATGACGATGTCGCGATGCAGCTCCGGATGCCGGTTCATCACTTCGGTGAAGGCCGCGCGGCTCACGAAGGTGAGTTCGCACTTGCGCACCGCCTGGACCGTCGCCGAGCGTGGCAGCCCGTCGATCATGGCGATCTCGCCCACCAGCTCGCCGGGCCCGAGCACGGCCAGGATGCGCTGCTCGCCATTGGCGGACGCGACCGAGACCGTCAGCACGCCGTGCCGCAGCCAGTAGCAGCCATCGCCCGCGTCGCCGCGCTCGAACAGGGTCTCGCCCTCGTTGAGCGTGATGGTGCGCTCGCCGGCCAGCAGCTTGGCCGAGAGCTCGACCGGCAACCGGCCCAGCACATTGTCCGGACGGATTCGTTCCGCCGTGGTCTCCGATGACCTCAGGCTCTCCCCCTGCCGTTCGAATGGACCCAAAAAAGCAGCTTGCGTGTGACAAACCGACTCGGATGCGGTCCCGCAGCACATCATAGTCACAGCATGAGCGGGGATGCCACTGAGGGGCAAAGCGGCAGGCAATCCAGGCGGGCGGAGCTGGTCCAGCGCATCACGGTCCTTCTTGGGGAGATCGAGGCGCTGGGCCAGCGGGCCGACGACGTGCCGTTGCCCATCCTGAACGAGATGCGCGCGATCCTCGAGAAGGCCCACCAGGTCCTCGAGAAATGCGCCCAGCGGCGGAAGAGCGCCGAGAGCGACGGCGATCCCCAGCCCGACATCGACCAGGAGATCCTGGAGCGGATGTACCGCGCCCTCGGCACCGGCCGCGCGTCGAAGCGCTAGTTCAGCACCGTCCCTGAAAGGCCGGACAAGCGGGCAGGGGCCTGGCTATTGTCGCGCCATGCCCAGCGTGACCGAGACGACGATCATCCCTTCGCCCGCCGACCGGGTCTGGCCCTTGCTGCGCGATCCGGCGCTGGTGGCGTCGTGCATTCCCGGCGCCACGCTGTCGCCGGACCAGGGCGACGGTCTTTGGCACGGCTCGATCCGCGTGAAGTTCGGGCCCACGGTCGCGGTATTCCGCGGCGAGGCACGTCTGGCCTTCGACGATGCGGCCAGGACCTGCACCATCGAGGGCCGCGGCATCGACGGCCGCGGCGCCTCGCGGGCGCTGGCGTCGGGCCTGGTCAAGGTCTCGGGCAGCGACACGACCGAGCTGGCGGTCGACGGCACGTTCTCGGTGAGCGGCCCGCTCGAGACCTTCGCCAATGCCGGCGGCATCCACGTGGCGCGCGCCCTGCTCGCCGAGTTCTCGGCCAACATGGCGAAGAAACTCGCCGCGCAGAGCCTTGCCGTTTCGCCAGTTGAGGCCGCACCGCTTGCCGCGCCGCCAACCTCAACGGCACCATCGCCGCCTTCCGCGCCTCCACAAGCGGCCGAGATCGGCGGCTTCGGTCTTTTGTGGCGGGCGTTCCTGTCCTGGTTGCGAGGAATGTCGTCGCGATGAGCACCAAGCTGAAGGTTTCCGACATGCTGGCCCGTGCCTTCGCGGCCGAGGGCGTCGATCACCTGTTCACCCTGATGGGCGACGCCAACATGTACTGGTCGACGGCGATGGCCGAGCTGCCGGGCATGAAGGTGGTGCACGCCCGCCACGAGCACTGCGCCGTGGCGATGGCCGACGGCTATGCCCGCGCCACCGGCAAGGTCGGCGTCGCGTCGACCACCTGCGGCCCGGGCTTCACCCAGATCATGACCGCCCTCACGATCGCGGCGCGCGGCAACGTGCCGATCGTGGTATTCGCGGGCGATTCGCCGCTCGCCGCGTCGTGGTACATCCAGCAGCTCGACATGGCGCCGCTGGCGCTGGCCTGCGGCGCGCACTACGTCGCGGTGAAGCACATGGACCGCGTGCTCGACAATGTACGCGAGGCCTTCCAGGTGGCGCAGAACGAGCAGCGGCCGGTGGTGCTCTCGGTGCCGATGGACCTGCAGAAGCAGCCCTGGCCGCACCTCACCGACTACACGCCCTCCTCCGAGCTGGTGCCGATCGCCCAGCGGCCGTTGCCCGACCCGATGGTGGTCGACAGGGCGATCGACATGATCGCGGAGGCCGAGCGGCCGATTCTCATTGCCGGCCGCGGCGCGATCCTGTCGGGTGCGGCACAGGCGCTCGAGGCGCTGGCCAGCGAGGCGGGCGCGCTGACCGCGACCTCGCTGCTGGGCAAGGGCCTGTTCGACGGCAATCCCTACGCCCTCGACATCGCCGGCGCCTTCGCCAGCGACTTTGCCCGCGAGCGCTTCGCCGAATCGGACCTTGTGATCGGCGCGGGCGCAGCACTCGGCCACTACACGACCGAAGGCGGCTACCTCTACCCCGGCGCGCGCACCATCCAGATCGACACCAACCCGCGCGGCCTGTGGCAGGGCCTGCGCACCGCCGACCTGCACATCCGGGCCGACGCGCGCGCGGCCGCCGAGGCGATCGTGGCGCGCATGAAGCAGCGCGGCGTGAAGCGCACCGGCTTTCGGACCCAGGACATGGCGAAGCAGGTCGCGGCAGACTCCCCCGACAGCAAGGAATTCCCGGTGCAGCCCAACACCGTCGATCCGCGCAAGGCCGTCATCGAGCTCGACAATGTCGTGCCGAAGGACTGGGAGGTCGTGGTCGGCGCCGGCCACTATTTCAGCATGGTGATGACCCACATGAAGGGCCGGCCGGCCGAGCGCTATCACGTGGTCAACGATTTCGGCGCCATCGGCTCGGCGCTGCCCGCCGCGATCGGCATCGCCGCCGCCAAGGGCGACGGCAAGGTGCTGCTGGTCGAGGGCGACGGCAGCCTGATGATGCACGTGCAGGAGCTGGAGACCGTCCGCCGCCAGGGCATCCGCATGCTGATGGCGATCATGAACGACGGCGGCTACGGCGCCGAGGTCCACAAGTTCCGCGCCAACGGCATCACGGCGAAGGAGGCGGTGCACGGCCGCGGCGATCTCGCCGCCGCCGCGACCGGCTTCGGGCTGCGCGGCGCCTCGGTGACGCAGCCCGGCCGATTCGCGCCGCTGTTCAAGGAGCACCAGGGCGCCAACATCGGCACGCTGTGGGACGTGCACATCGACGACCTGATCCCCTCCCGCGCCTATCGCCGGGTGCACTACGGCGAGGCGTAGAACGGCCAGGAGTCCACGGGAGTCCACTCGGGTGTGGACCGGTTGGATGCCGATGGCACAAGGGTTTTGGGCCCGGAGTCCACGAATCCACCCATTCTGTCCCAACTGAGAAACACCCCTATCCAGTCCTTGGTGTGAGAGCAGGCACAGCATGGTCATCATCATGCGCGCGACACTGCATGATCCCGCGCCGAACACCTATTAAGGGCAATGGCCGGCGGAAAAAGCCGCTGTTTGCGGGCGTCGAATCGCCCTCCATTGCCCATCATGAGCTCATTGCGAGCGCCAGATTCGTGACCTTTGACGCTCCGGCGCGAGATTCCCCAATGAATCGCCCGCTGCCGCGTTGAAAATTTCCGTGCCGACGAGAAAGAAAAATCTGCTCGTCTTTGCTGGGAGCGCGGCTCTCCAGAGCCGCTCATGGTCATCAGTCCGATGAGAAGAGCGGCTCTGGAGAGCCGTTGGGGTGGACGGCCCCCGACGGCATCTGAGTGCCAGAATGTGGTCGTTAGGTCACATTCGAGGGAGCCGTCCATGAGCAAGATATCACGACTTGGCATCGATACGTCGAAGAGCAGCTTCGAGCTGTGCGGTGTCGACGACAAGGGCGAGGTGGTTCTTCGCAAGACACTGCGTCGCAAGCA
>DATGMK010000092.1:0-36339 GCA_035293665.1 Reyranella sp.
CCGAGAAGTCCTTTCCCGAGGATTGGCAGAAACGCTTGCCTCAGGCCACTCTCGACGCGATCAATCGGGAAGCGAACGCCTTCAAGGTGCCGCCAGAACTTCTGGCTCGCATCATGTGGAAGGAGAGCAAGTTCGAGGAACGAGCGGGAGAAAAAGAAAATAAGCCTGGGCAAGGCATCGCAGGCATCACGAATAAGTGGGCCGCCCAACAGCTTTGGGACAAATGGTTGGCTGCCGCGAAACGCGATCCAAACGACGCGCACGCTTGGGGCGAACTGGAAATGGCGGCCCGTCGATCGTTGGGCAACATGCGGCTGCAAGCGAGCCCGGCGATCCACATGCAGGCGGAATACCTTCGCTTCCTGTACGACAAACTGGGTCATTCCTGGCCTGTAGCTGTCGCTGCATACAAACATGGAGAAACGGTCATCGGGCATTTGCTCAGTGGTCAGACGACGACGCGCTCGATTCGCGATTGGGGTGAAGTACAGGCCTATCTGGGCAAAGTGTTCGATGGGAACTCTCAGCGCTTCGAATAAATGATCATGATGCACGTATCGGTTGCTCTCTACACATATTTTCGCCTCAAAAACATATGATGTTCGTGCGCATGTTACGAGTTGTGCTCCACACTCTTCTCCCGAGCCTGATCATCCTTGTTTTGGGCACATCGAGCCAAGCCGAGTCCTATTTGTCGGACCTGTCGGTGAGTTTTGGACATCACCTGCCAGACGAGAGGGACGCCGTATTCTATCGAGCCTGGGCCGACCCCGAGCGCAATGCGCCACGGGCGCTCGGTGCCGGCCAATGGACTTTGGAGACCGACCGCAAGACACGACTTGCCTATCCTCGGCTCGTCGCATTGACCAATGGCGCCAGCATCGCGGCCGCGAATGCTGCTTTGGAAGCCATGCACGGCCGCATCCTCAAGACGGCCTACCAGACCAATAGCGACCTTACGGGTACACCTTTCGGTGAACTAGACATGCGCTTCGGAGATTTCGCCGTAGAACTTTCGACAGTAAAGCTGACCTACCTGACATCCCGAACGCTAAGTCTCGTGGCGATCGGCGATGAGGCACTCGGCGGCAATGGCTCGGTGGCTCTGGTGCGCGGCGCAGTCGTCGACATCTCCAGCGGAGCGATCTTCACCATCAACGCATGCCACGAGGAGCTATCCCGGCCCTTCTTTACCTTCGGAACGCTGTTGACGGTCTGCGACGACCGAAAGCTCGAGGCGTTTCGCGAGCTGTGGCGCGAGCAAGGTCGGATTGCCCAAAGCCAAGTGCCTGTCGTGCCGAAGTCCATGCTCCCGAAAAACGTGATCACCCAAGAGGACTGCCGTCCGTTGGCGCTGGCCTATATCAACGAGATGAGCAGGTTCTCGCTCTACCTGACGCCCGCCGGGCTCGCCGTGCACGATTCCTTCGCTGTCGGAGCATGGGAAGGAGAATGCGTCACCGATCCCCGTAGTCCCTTCTTTCCGATCGTCATCCCCTGGCACAAGCTCGCGCCATTGATGAACCGTGGCCAGCTGCGGGACGAGTTGCTAGCGCTGCACTGAATGTATCTGTGATCGCACTTGAATAGCGTGCATGAGCACCTCGTTCGAAATCCCCAGCTGGCTCCTCCGCGAGTCTCCTTCTCCGCCGCCGCCCCCGGTCGACGACCATCGCGTCGAAGACCTCGTCAACAACTTCATTGCCGGCAAGCAGGACGCGCTCTTCAACGCGCCCGACGCCTACTACCGCACGACGGGTGCCGACGCCGTCGACGGCGCGCCGGCGATCACGCAACGCCTGCAGGACCTGCGCACGGCGACGCTTCGATCTTGCGCGCGACGACGGCGAGCGCGCCGCGCTGGCGCCACGGCTCGACGCCCACCTGGACGACGCAATGGACGGCATCGGCCGCCACGTCGCGGCGCAGCGGACGGTGCGACAGCGCCGGATCATCGCCACCCGCCAGGCGCTGATGCAGCGCGCGGCCCAGCTCGAGCACGACAATGACGACAAGATCGCCGGCCTCGCCGAGGCCCATGCCAGCGCCGCCCAGGAGCTGGCGCGCCTCAGTGGCGTCGAACCGGGCTCCGACGACGAGGCCGACATCCTGAACGCCGCCCGCTCGCAGATCCTGCGTGCCGCGATCGAACAGCGCATCGCCAACGCCAAGGGGGCGCAGGCGATCGACCTGCACGATCGCATGACCGACGCCCTGACGCCGGCCGACCGCCACGCGCTCCAGCTGCCGATCGCCGCCACCCGCGACGACACCGCGACCGACGCCTGGCTGGCCCGCCAGGACGCCACCGACGGCCCGCCGCTCATCGATCGCGTCGAAAGCGACGACACCCTGCCCGACACCCAACGCCTGATCCTGCGCGCCAAGATCGGCGCCCGCGAGTCGGCTGACGAAAGCAATCGAGTGGCCACCGTGAAGGGCCTCGACGACCAGCTCGCCGCCGCCACCAAGGCCATCGCCATCCAGCCGTCGCAGTACCGCATCGGCACGCTCAACGCGCTGGCCCAGGCCTATGCCGACGCCGGCGAGCCCGACAAAGCCAACGACACGCGACGGCTGGCGTCGCAGGAATCTCTCCTGCGCCTGTTCGCCCAGACCGGTGTCGCCACCCAGCAGCGCCAGCTCGACCAGATGAGCGGTCCCGAGCGCACGATGGCCGAGGCGATCATGAACCAGCAGGCCGACGCCTTCGCCAAAGACCCCTATGCCGCCGGCACCGCGCTCTATCCCGATGTCGGGCCGGCGTTGCCGGAGGAAGATGCCGAGGGACGACTCCGACAGATACGGGTGATCGACGCGAGGCGAGGAGCCGCTGCATCCGATCCGAATCACAACGAGCCCTCCACAACACAACCAGACGGAGGACTTACCCCGGTCAATCTGTCTCCTGCTGAGTCGGATGCTCCGACACGCTCAGCTTCGGATGCTGACGGAGTCACCGGCGATTCACGTGGCGTCCAGATCGCAGAGCCTACGCCTGACGATTTCCGTCCAATTGGCGCGCCTGCACGCGGTGTCGCGCCACCGACGGAGCCGCCATCAAACGATCCGGAGCTCGAGAAAGCATTCGAAGCGTGGCCAGGTGTCAAGGTCACTCTGCCGAATGGCAACGGTATCCCGGACGCTACGTCGCCGACCGGCTACGTTATGGCACCGTTCAACGACCTCAAGAGCGTGGCGGAAGCAGGGAAGCGTGAGCGGCTTAACGCTGCGATCAGTCCCGTTGAAACGTTGAGACACTACCTGGCACAAGGCGGCGTATTCGACTACCAGCGCCGGGCCTACAAATACGGCAAAGACGGTTTCACTCAACTCCGTCAGTTCCGGAACATATCGAACATCAACGCCGGTCTCTTTGCCCAAAAACTTAAACTGCCGTTGTGGGTCACGCTCAAAATCGCGGGTGAATATGCCAGCAAGAATTCATCGAACGCAAAGGCTGACCAACCATTCAGTCTCGACCCTCAAACGATGGACTTCATTGTAACTGGATACCACCTCGGCGACGACGGCGTCATCGAGTAGCCATTCCCGTCTTTAATCCGTCCTGCCGCCAGCAAAAGACAGCAAGCGCGACAGCGAGAAACAGAGCCGTCAGGCCATATACCACGGGATCTGCGGGTGAATCTGTCAGTTTGTCGCGCAGCACGAAGCACATTATGAGGAAACTGGGTGATTCGAGTAAGTCCGGCAAACAGGGCCGCACGGTGGCGATTAGCCAGGCGAAGGCCATAGAAGGCACAGCGATAGATGCCAATAGAAGCGCAAAGGCGAGAGCCTGAGGCAACTTGCGGCGCGCGGATCGAGCAAAACGGAGCAGGAGCCCCATCAGCACGATCAGCAGGGCCACAAGGGCTACGAATAGATAGTGTATGTCCGATTGCGGGCCGGGCACTGTCACACGATGGAGCAATGTCGTGGCGGAGCATGTCGGCGGATTCGGCACTCCCGGCATACCCGCCAAGCAGGGTCGCAGGACGTAAAGGAGGCGCCAAAGGCAAGCACACAGCAGAAAGATAAGGAGATAGCGCAAAATAAAATTTGCGACCCCAATCATCGTGCGCCAAGCCATCCGCAACATCGTCCTCTAGCTATCAGCGATCCTTGCACACAACAACCTACTTTAAGTTGTATACGGTAAGCCGGCGCATGCGCACCATCATCGAAATCCCCGACTGGCTCCTCGCTCAGTCAACCTCCGCGCCGCCGCCCCCGGTCGGCGACCATCGCCTCGAAGACCTCGTCAACAACTTCATCGCCGGCAAGCAGGACGCGCTGTTCAACGCGCCCGACGCCTACTGCCGCACCGACGGCGCCGACGCCGTCGACGGCGCACCGGCGATCGCCCAGCGCCTGCAGGACCTGCGAGCGGCGACGCTCGACCAGGCGCGCGACGACGGCGAGCGTGGCGCGCTGGCGCCACGGCTCGACGCCCACATGGACGACGCAATGGACGGCATCGGCCGCTACGTCGCGGCGCAGCAGGCGGTGCGCCAGCGCCGGATCATCGCCACCCGCCGTTGATGCGCGAGCGCTCGTCCAGGAAGTGGCTGCCGACCACGCGGCTGTCCAGCTCGGCGACGACGGAATAGAAGCCGGCGCGACCGAGCAGCCCGGGCAGCGCCCCCTTCGCCACCTCGGCTGACGGGAAGTCCGGCAGGAAGCGGTGCGCCGTGCACACCGTCTTGAAGGCCTTGTAGCGAATCGTGCCGCAGGCCGCGGCATCGGCGGCGGTCCCCTTTCGCAACTTTATGGACATGCCTGCCCTCCCTCGCTTGCGAAGGCTATTGCATATGCCTGGACGGCGGGGGCTGACCGTCCTTAAAATCCGGCCGTTCGACCGGGGTAACGGCATGTCCATTTTTCCGGGAGATCCCTTTCGCTTTTTTCGAGCCGACACAGTTCGTAGCCGGGCGTAACCGACCGCGCGCGCAGCGTTGGTGCGCGCAACGATCGGCGTTCAACCATCTCAACAGAGACGGAGGAAACCGATGGGTACTTGGCTCAGCGAACGTGAACAGCGCCTCGTCGCAGGCGCCGAGACGGCATCGGCAGCAACGCCGATCCCGACCCAGATCGTCTCCAACGGCGAATATCTGCCGCCGAGGCAAAGCGCCACCCAGAAGCGGGTCGAAGCGCGGATCAATCAGCTCGCCGATGCCAACGCCAGACGGCTGGGTCTGAACCGCCGGCAGTTCTTCCGCACCGGGTGCGGCATGGCAGCGGCGTTCGTCGCCATGAACGAGATCTACGGCAACGTCTTCCAGGTCACGCCCGCCGAGGCGCGCGAGCCCGAGCTGGTGCAGGCGCGGGCGAAGGGTCTCGCCGGCCAGTTCATCTTCGACGTGCAGACCCATTTCGTGCGCGACGACTTCGACCACAAGGAGCTGCTGGATCTCGCCAAGTACGCGCACGAGCACTGGAACCCCAAGCTCGAGGACGTGTCCTCGCTCGCCCGCTTCAAGTTCCAGAACTTCGTGAAGGAGATCTACTACGACAGCGACACCAGCCTGGCGCTGTTGAGCGGCGCGCCGTTCGACGACCCGACCTGGTGGTTCCTGTCGAACGAGCAGATCGTCAAGGCGCGCGAGTTGATCAACGACTTCGCGGGTTCCCGGCGCCTGCTCGCGCACACCGTCATCACGCCCAAGCAGCCCGGCTGGATGGAGGAGGTCGACAAGGCGATCGCGGTCTACAAGCCCGACTCCTGGAAGGGCTACACGATCGGCGATCCGCTCAATCCTTCCAAGTTCCCGTGGCGGCTGGACGATGAGGCGCTGATGTATCCCTTCTACGAGAAGGCGGTAAAGGCGGGCATCACCACGATCTGCATCCACAAGGGCCTGTTGCCGCCGGACTACGAGAAGGCGTTCGCCGGCGTCTGGGAATACGCAACCGCATGGGACATAGGCAAGGCCGCCAAGGACTGGCCGCAGATGAACTTCGTCATGTACCACGCCTGCCTGCGCCCGGCCTTCGAGCAGCCCGACCAGGCATGGGCGGAGTTCGAGCAGACCGGCCGCATCAAGTGGGCGAGCGATCTGGCGGACATCCCGCAGAAGTTCGGTGTCACCAACGTCTATGCCGAGCTCGGCACGGCCTTCGCCAACTCGGCGGTGGCGCATCCGAAGTTCTGCGCCGCGCTGGTCGGCACGCTGATCAAGGGCTTGGGCGCCGACCACGTCCTGTGGGGCACCGACACCTTGTGGTACGGCTCGCCGCAATGGCAGATCGAGGCGATGCGCCGGCTCGAGATCCCGGAGGACATGCAGAAGAAGTACGGCTTCGCGCCGCTCGGCGACGCCAACAGCACCACCAAGCAGCAGATCTTCTCAGCCAACGCGCTCAAGATGTACAACATCGCGGTGAAGAAGGCCGAGAACACCAGGATGCCGGGCTACTCCGAGGACCGTTTCGCCGCGCTCAAGAAGGACTTCGCGGAGCCTTCCAACCTGCGCTACGGCTACGTTCGGGCGGACTAGAGCGAGGTCCGCGCAAGCTGGATCGCCCTCCCCCGTCCGCGGGGGAGGTGGCGCGGTAATCCGCGACGGAGGGGGTCAAGCGGCTTCATGATTCCTGACCCCCTCCGTCAGCGTAAGACGCTGACACCTCCCCCGAAGACGGGGGAGGGCAAGACGCGACGCTAGCCCGCGAGCTTCACCCACTCCTCCTCGGTCAGCGTCTGCACGCCGAGCTCAGCGGCCTTGCGTGCCTTGCTGCCGGCGTTCTCGCCGACCACCACGAGGCTGGTCTTCTTCGACACCGAATCGGTGACCTTGGCGCCGAGCTCCTCGGCGCGGGCCTTGGCGGCGTCGCGGGTCATGGTCGAGAGCTCGCCGGTGAAGACCACGATCTTGTCCTTGAGCGGCGCGTCGGCGGCGATCACACGGCGCTTCACCGCCTCGATCGTGAGCTGCCTGGCGAGGTCGCGGATGATCTCGACATTGTGGCCCTCGCTGAAGAAGGCGCACATTGCGTCGGCGGTGGTCAGGCCGATCTGCTCGACGTTGCACAGCCGGCCGTAGCTCTCGCCGACCTCCGCCGCGGCCTTCTCCTTCTTGACGGCGTCGGGATGCTTCTTGCGCTCCTTGGCGGCTTTCAGCATCTCGGCCAGCCAGTCGTCGGCGTCGCCGTACTCCTGCGCCAGGATCTTGGCCGTCGCCTCGCCGATCAGCGGGATGCCGAGCGCGTTGATGAAGCGGTCGAGCGAGATCGTTCTGCGCGACTCGATGGCGCTGACGAGGTTGCGCACCGACAGATCGCCCCAGCCCTCGCGCTTCTTGATCTCGTCGACACGCTTGGGCAGCCGGAAGATGTCGCCCGGGACCTTGAGCAGGCCGTCGTTGAAGAAGTTCTCGATGTGCGTGCCGCCCAGCCCCTCTATGTCGAAGCAGTTGCGCGACACGAAGTAGCGCAGCCGCTCGACCTGCTGGAACGGGCATTCCAGCCCGCCCGAGCAGCGCCGCACCACGCCGCCCTCCTCGCTCTTCACCTCGGTCCTGAGCGGACAGGGGCACTTCGTCGGGAAGTGGTACTTCTCGGTTTTCTTCGGCCGCTCCTCGGGCACGAAGCCCAGCACCTGCGGGATCACGTCGCCGGCGCGCTGGATCGTCACAATGTCGCCGACCCGCACGTCGAGGCGCTCGATCTCGTCGGCATTGTGCAGCGTGGCGCGCGCCACCACGACCCCGCCGACATTGACCGGCTCGAGCTCGGCGACCGGCGTCAGCGCGCCGGTACGCCCGACCTGGATGTTGATGCCGTTCAGGCGCGTGCGGGCCTGTTCGGCCGGGAACTTGTGGGCGATCGCCCAGCGCGGCGCGCGGCTGACGAAGCCCAGCCGCTCCTGCCAGTCGATTCGGTCGACCTTGTACACCACGCCGTCGATGTCATAGGGCAGCGACGGCCGCTCGATGCCGATCTCGCGATAGAAGGCGCGCACCTCGTCGGCCGTGCGGCAGAGCTTCGTGAGCGGATTGGTCTTGAAGCCCCATTCCTTCAGGAGCTTCAGGTATTCGCTGTGGGTCTTCCACGCCCGCGGCTCGGCCTCGCCCCAGGCATAGGCGAAGAAGCGCAGCGGCCGCGTCGCCGTGATCGCCGGATCGAGCTGGCGCAGCGAGCCGGCCGCGGTGTTGCGCGGGTTGACGTAGGCCTTCTCGCCGGCCGCGATCTGGCGGGCGTTCAGCTCCTGGAAGGCCTTGCGCTCCATGTAGACCTCGCCGCGCACGTCGAACGCCTTCGGCATGCCGCGGCCCCGGAGCTTGTGCGGGATGTCCTTGATGGTGAGCAGGTTGGCGGTGACGTCCTCGCCGGTCGTGCCGTCGCCGCGCGTGGCGCCCTGCACGAATTCCCCGTCCTCGTAGCGCAGGCTGATCGACAGGCCGTCGATCTTGGCCTCGCAACTGAAGGCGATCTCGTCCTCGGGCTTGAGGTCGGTCTCGCGCTCGAGGCCGCGGCGCACGCGGTCGATGAAGCCCTGCAGCTCCTCGTCGGTGAAGGCGTTGTCGAGCGACAGCATCGGCTTCAGGTGCCGGACCTTGGCGAAGGCGGTGGTCGGCGTCGGCGCGACCTGCTGGGTCGGGCTGTCGGGATCGACCAGCTGCGGGAACCTCGCCTCGATCGCCTTCAGGCGGATGCGCAGCTTGTCGTACTCGGCATCGGAGATCTCCGGCGCGTCCTGCTCGTGGTAGAGCACGTCGTTGCGGCGGATCTCCTCCGCCAGCCGCTTGTGCTCGGCCTTCGCCTGGCGCTGGGTGAGTTCGTCGACCTTCAACGCGGCAACAACTTTGGCGGCTTTGGACATGGCGGCAGTCTAAAACACGTTCCTGTCTAGCCGAAATCCTACCTGTGTCATCCCGAGCGAAGCGAGGGATCTATGACGACCAGCGTCTCGAACAGGTCGGCCCAGCTTGGATTGGTCGCTTCGACCAGCGCGTCTTTCTTCGAACGTCTCCAACCCCTTGATTTCCTTTTCCCGGGTGATCGCGTCTTCGACATATTGATATTCCTCGGCGTGAACGAGGGTATGCACCCGATAGCGCCGCGTAAACGCACCGCCTTCGCCGCTTCGATGTTGGGCCACCCGATTCTCGAGATTGTTGGTGACGCCGACATACATGACGTTCCGGTTCACGCTTGTCAGGATGTAGACGTAGTACGCCCGCATCTGGCGCCGTCTCTAGGTCCCTCGCTGCGCTCGGGATGACACCAATACTCTTAGCCGCATCTTGCGTCACTCAGCCTGCGGTTGCGAGCAGCTTGTCGGCGGCGGCGCGGGCTTCGGCGGTGACTTGGGCGCCGGACAGCATGCGGGCGATTTCCTCGCGGCGGCCCTTGGCGTCGAGAAACAGGACGTCCGTGCTGGCGGTGGTGCGGGTGGTTGTCTTCCGGATCAGCCAGTGGCGGTCGGCGATCGCGGCGACCTGGGGCGAATGCGTCACCACCAGGACCTGCACTTCCCGGGCGAGCCGCTTCAGCCGTTCGCCGACTGCCGCGGCCGTGGCGCCGCCGATGCCGGAATCGACCTCGTCGAACACGATGGTCGCGGCGTCACCGACCTTGGCGAGGCAGACCTTGAGCGCCAGCAGGAAGCGCGAGAGCTCGCCGCCCGAGGCGATCTTGGCGATCGGCGCGGGAGGCGCACCGGGATTGGTGGCGACCGTGAACTGGACCCGGTCGGTGCCGGATTCTGACCAGTCAGCTTCGGCGAGCGGAACGAGCTCGGTGACGAACCGCGCCTTCTCGAGCTTGAGCGGGCCGAGCTCGGCCGACACCGCCTTGTCGAGCCGCGCCGCGCCCCTGCGCCGCGCCGCGGCCTGCGTCTCGGCGGCGGCGACGTAAGCCGCGCGCGCTGCCTTGGCCTTCTCCGCGAGCTTCTTCAGGCCGGCCTCGCCGTCGTCGAGCGCGGCGAGTTGCGCGGCCATCTTCTCGGCGAGCGGCGCGAGCTCGGGGACGGTCACCCCGTGCTTGCGGGCGGCGGCGCGCAGCGCGAACAGCCGCTCCTCGATCTTCTCCAGCCGGTTGGGATCGAACTCCAGCGCGTCGCGCGCCATCTCGAGCTGCGCCTGCGCCTCGGTCGCCTCGCTCAGCGCCTTGTCGAGCGCCAACAGCGAGGCGTCGAGCCGGCCGGCCGCCTTGTCGACATTGCGCTCGACCAGCCGGTGCGCGGCGCGCAGGGCGGCCACGGCCCCGCGTCCCTCTTCCAACTCGCCCAGCGCCTGCGCTATCGCCTCGCCCAGTGCCGACCCGGCGCGCAGAAGCTGCCGCTCGGCTGCCAGCGTCTCCTCGTCGTCGGCCTTGGGCGCCAGCGTCTCGAGCTCCTTCACGGCATGGCGCAGGAAGTCCTCGTCGCGCCGCGCGGCGGCGGCGGCGGCCTCCGCCTCGGCCCGTTCGCGTTCGGCCTCGCGCCAGGCATGCCAGGCCTCGCGCACCGCCGCCGCCTGCTTCTCAAGGCCGGCGAAGGCGTCGAGCGAAGCGCGGTGCGTCGCGGTATCGAGCAGGCCGTGCTGCTCCATCTGCCCCTGGATCTCGACCAGCGTCTCGCCGAGGCGGCGCAGCATCGCCACCGAGGCCGGCTGGTCGTTGACGAAGGCACGGCCGCGGCCGTCGCTGCCGATCGTGCGGCGGAGCGTCAGCACGTCCTCGTCGTCGAGCCCCTGCTCGGACAGGATCGCGTGCGCCGCATGCGCCTTCGGCAGATCGAACGAGGCGGCGACCGACGCCTGCGCCGCGCCCCGCCGCACCGCCGTCGAATCGGCACGGGCGCCGAGCGCCAGCCCCAGCGCGTCGATCAGGATGGATTTGCCGGCGCCGGTCTCGCCGGTGAGCGCGCCGAGTCCGGCGTTCGCGCCGTGCGCAAACGTGAGGTCGAGCTTTTCGATCAGGACGAAGTCACGGATCGAAAGCGAGAGCAGCATGCCGCCCGTCAGAAGAGGCCGAAGAACCAGCCGCCGCTCGACGGGCTCTCCGCGGGGCTGCCTTCGCCGGTCACGAGGTAATAGCTGTCCTGGTACCAGTCGCTGCCGGGAAAGTTGTAGCCCAACACGGCGGCCGTCTCCTTGGCCTCGTTCTTCACGCCGAGCGCCAGATAGCATTCGACCAGGCGGTGCAGCGCCTCGGGCACGTGCGTGGTCGTCTGGTAGCGCTCGATCACCGTCCGGAAGCGATTGATCGCGCCGACATACTGGTGCTGCTTCTCGTAATAGCGGCCGACGTCCATCTCCTTGCCGGCGAGATGGTCGATGGTCAGCTCGACCTTGAGGCGCGCATCGCGCGCGTAGGGCGTGTCGGGAAAGCGCTTGGCGACGTCGGACAGCGCGTCGAGCGCCTGCTGCGTCATGCGCTGGTCGCGGCCGACGTCGGAGATCTGCTCGTAGTAGCAGAGGCCCTTCAGGTAGTAGGCGTACGGGATGTCGCGATGACCGGGATGGAGTTGGATGAAGCGGTCGAGCGCAATGATGGCGTCGTCGTACTTGTTCGACTGGTAGTAGGTGAACGCCGCCATGATCTGCGCCTTGGTCGCCCACACCGAATAGGGATGCTGGCGGTCGACCTCCTCGAACTCCTTTGCCGCGGTCTTGTATTCCTGGCGACCGAGGTCATCGAGCGCGCGGTTGTAGAGGATTTCGACCGGCTGGTCGGTGAACGTCTGGTCCTTGTCGGAGCTGAACCAGCCGCAGGCCGTGAGCGAGGACGCGAGCGCCACCGCCAGAAAAGGGCGCGCGCGACGAACCAGAAGAAACGCTTTCGACATATCCCATCCGTGAAGCCGGTTTGCCGGGTTTATATCACGCGGCACCCAAAAAAAGAGGGGCCGAAGCCCCTCAAGAAGATGCATGGAGAACGCTACACGGGCCTTGGGTCAGTTGGCCTGACGACGCAAAAATGCCGGGATTTGCAGATCGTCGTCATCGCGCGCCGGCTTCGCACGCTCGGTGACGTCGAGATTCATCGACGGCTGAGCGACCGGCTTCGGCACGGGCTTGGGCGCCACCGGCACGACGTTCTCGGGCACGGCGCGCGGGGCAACCGACGGATCGACCAGCGCCTGGGGTGCGGGCGCCGACGCGGCCGGCGCAGCCTTCGGCGCGGAGAACGCGCCGGTGATGCGCTGGAAGAGGTTCGGCGCGCGGCTTTCGCCGGCCGCCGGACGCGCGACCGGCCGGGCGATCGGCTCGCTGGCCCGGACCATCGGCCGGTTGGCCGGACGCGACACCCGCCAGTCATTCTCGTCGACCATCGGCTTCTGCGCGGCCGGCGCAGGCGCCGCTGCAGGAGCGGCGGCGGGAGCCGGCGCAGGCGCTGCTGACGCCGCGATCTGCGCAGGCGCCGGAGCCGGAGCCGGAGCGACCGGAACGGAGACCGTCACCTCGACCGGCGGCGCAGCGACCGGAGCCGGCGCTTCGGCATAGACCGGTTCGGGTGCTTCCATCATTGCCGGAGCCGGGGGGGCGACCGGTGAAGGCGGTGCGACAGGCGGCGTGACGACCGGAGCCGGCGCAGGCGCGACAGCGACCGGAGCTGGCGGCGGTGCGACGGCAGCGGCCGGCATCGCGACCCGGCCGACCGGCGGCGCAGCCGGCCGGCTCAGCGCCGGCTGGCCAGTCTGCATCGGCCGGCTCATGTCGAGGTTGAGGTAGTTCGGCGCCGGCGCCTGCTGCGCCATCGCGGCGATGCCGGTCGCGACGACCGACACGCGCATGCGGCCCTGCATGGTTGCATCGAAAGTCGAGCCGAAGATGATGTTGGCATCCTGGTCGACTTCCTCGCGGATGCGGTTGGCCGCCTCGTCGACTTCGTGCAGCGTCATGTCGAGGCCGCCGGTGATGTTGATGAGCACGCCCTTGGCGCCCTTCATCGAATGATCTTCCAGCAGCGGGTTCGAGATGGCGCTCTCGGCCGCGACGCGCGCACGATCCGGGCCCTCGGCCTCGCCGGTGCCCATCATCGCCTTGCCCATCTCGCCCATCACCGTGCGGATGTCGGCGAAGTCGAGGTTGATCAGGCCTGGCATGACCATCAGATCGGTGACGCCGCGCACGCCCATGTGCAGCACGTCGTCGGCCATCTTGAAGGCGTCGGCGAA
The DNA here is from genome assembly GCA_035293665.1 of Reyranella sp. Classification (GTDB taxonomy): domain Bacteria; phylum Pseudomonadota; class Alphaproteobacteria; order Reyranellales; family Reyranellaceae; genus Reyranella. The sequence continues at coordinate 13,106 of DATGMK010000092.1, forward strand.
GGTCGTCTTCTCGTTGGCGATCTTGAACAGGTTCTGGTTCGGGATGACGATCAGGGTGTCGACCACCTTCTCGAGCTCGGTGATGCCCTGATCGGCCGACTGCATGCGGCGGCGGCCCTCGAAGTGGAACGGCTTGGTGACGACGCCGATGGTCAGGATGCCCTGCGCGCGCGCCGCCTCGGCGATCACGGGCGCCGCACCGGTACCGGTGCCGCCGCCCATGCCGGCGGTGACGAACACCATGTTAGCGCCGTCGAGCAGCTGCAGGATCTCCGGCAGCGCCTCCTCGGCGGCCTGGCGGCCGACCTCGGGCCGTGCGCCGGCGCCCAGGCCTTGGGTGATGGTGATGCCCAGCTGGACGCGGCGGTCGGCGAGCGATTGGCCGAGCGCCTGGGCGTCGGTGTTGGCGACGATGAACTCCACGCCTTCCAGTGCGGAGCTGATCATGTTGTTGACGGCGTTTCCGCCCGCGCCACCGACACCAATGACGGTGATGCGCGGCTTAATCTCGGACTCCTTCTGGGGGAGACTGAGGTTGATTGTCATTTCGGCTCTCTCCACGCAAACGAGGGGTTATCTGCTCGGAGCGGCAGCGTGAGCCCGTCTTGTGGGTAAGCCCTTACACTGCCACCGGCTTTTCTTGGTCTTGTAGCTCTACAGCCTGTGGGAATTGCCCGTTCCCACACAACATATTGCCCTAAAAATTCTCCCTGATCCAACTTCCAATGCGTCCAATGCGACTCGACGGTGCTTCGGGCACAACCGGTTGTGCCTGCGTGACGGCGTGATGCTGTTGCGCGAAGGCCAGCAGACCGGCAGCAGCGGAAAACGCTGGCCCGCCTGTCGAATCCGCGAGTCCCGCAAGACGCAGCGGACCGCCCGTCCGCACCTTCTTGTTGAGAATCGCACTCGCGACTTCCGGCACGCCGTCGAGTTGGCAGCCGCCGCCGACCAAAACAGCGCGTCCACCGGCCAACTTATCCACACCTGAAGCCTCGAGTCGGCTGCGCACCAGTTCGAACGTCTCCTCGATGCGCGGGCGAATGATACCGACGAGAATCGACCGTGGGATGTGGTTCGGCCGGGTGCGATCCTCCTCGCCGATCAGCGGCACGTCGATGATGTCGTACTCGTCGTTGGGCTTGGCGACGGCGCGGCCGATCTGGGTCTTCATGCGCTCGGCATGGGCGACCGGCGTCGACAGGCCGCGGGCGATGTCGCGGGTGACGTGCTCGCCGCCGACCGGGATCGAATCGACGTGCACCAGGTTGCCTTCGTAGAACACCGCGATCGAGGTCGTGCCGCCGCCCATGTCGATCAGGGTGACGCCCAGGTCGCGCTCGTCGGCCACAAGGGAGCTGAGGCCCGCGGCGTGGCTCGCCACCACCCGCTCGGCGATCTCGAGATGGGCGCGGCGCACGCAGACCTGCAGGTTGCGCATCGCGCCGCTCGCCGCCGTGACCAGGTGGACGTCGACGCCCAGCCGCTCGCCGAACATGCCGCGCGCATCCTTGACCGGGGTGCTGTCGACCGTGAAGCCGATCGCCGCCGAATGGATGATGTCGCGGTCGGCGGTCTCGGCCGGCAGGGCGATGTGCTGCTGGACGCGGCGGACGTCGCGCTCGCCGATCTCATGATGGCCGATCGCCACCTCGAGGCTCTGATTGTGCGAGGCGGGCGAGCCGCCGCTCACCCCGACGATCACCTCGCGCACATGCTCGCCGCACATCTCCTCGGCGGTCGACACGGCGGAGGAGATGGCGCGGGTTGCGGCCTCCATGTCGACGATGTTGCCGGAGCGCATGCCGTAGGCCGGCTGGTGGCCGATGCCGACCACCCGCAGCCCCTGCCCGTCGACGCGGGCGACGAAGCAGACCACCTTGCTGGTGCCGATATCGAGAGCGGCGATCACCCCGTTTCTTGTCTTAGCCACGATGTATCCCCGTGCTTGTACGCTTACGTTTCTGCGTTTCTAGACGGGCCCGTTCGGCGGAGGGTCGCCAGCCGGTTCCCGCTTCCTCAAGTACAGCTTGTCCGGCAGTCGCAGATCGACGACGCCGAATTCTCGCGACAGCAGTTTATCCGAAGCTTCGAGTTTGGCCATGCGTTGGAGGGCCGCGACCGCATCTTCTTCGGGCAACCAGATCTCGGTGTCGTTGGTGAGCACCAGATTCCAGCGCCGCTGGCCGACCCAGACCGCCGCCTTCAGGCGCTTGGCGATCGACGGCTCGTAGGCGAGCAGCAGCAGCAATTCACCGACATGCTCGGGCGCGCCGGCGCCGCCCAGCAGCAGCAAGGACTCCGCGCCCGGCGGCATCCGGCTCGCCCGCACGGTGCGGCCGTTCTTGTCGATCAGCGTGTACTCGTTGCCGTTCTGCCAGATCGCGACGGCGCGACGCTCCTTCAGCGTGACGTAGAGCGTGTCGGGCAGCCGGCGCTCGACGGTCGCGCTCGCCACCCAGTCGATCGCTTCGAGCCGCCTGCGCGCAGCCTGGAGGTCGATGCCGAGCAGCGAATCGCCGGCCTGGACGTTGAGCGCGGCGAGGATCGCCTCGCGCGTGACGTAGTCGCGCCCCTCGACCGTGACGTCGGTCAGCTTGAAAGGCGTGACGGCGGCAATGACGCTGTGCGTGACGCCGGCCACCTTGTCCTGGGCCGCGACCAGCCAGCCTTCCTTCCAGGCATACCAGCCTCCGCCACCCCCCAGACCGGCCATCAGCACGGCCAACCCCAGCATCATCGGCTGGCGCCAGATCGGCCGCCCGAGCTTGCGGATGGGCGCCCGCTGCCGGCGCTTGCGGCGGTCATAGTCGCGCCGCGCCGGCTGACCGGCCTTGCTGGCGGGCGCGCGGCTCATCCCGGATGCCTCGCGTGCTCGATCATCCAGGTCATCAGCTCGGGCCAGGATATTCCGGCCCACTTGGCCTGCTCGGGCGCGAGCGACAGCGGCGTCATGCCGGGCTGGGTGTTGAGCTCGAGCACGACAAGCCCCTCGGTGCCGGGCTTGCTGTCGTCCCAGCGCAGGTCGGCGCGGGCGAGCCCGTTGCAGCCCAGCGCCTGGTGCGCCATCAGTGCCCACTCCTTGGCCTTCTCGTAGACCTCGGCCGGGATCGGCGCCGGGATCAGGTGCTCGGTGACACCGTCGGTGTACTTGGCCTCGTAGTCGTAGAAGCGGGTGCGCGGGCGGAGCTCGGTCACCGCCACCGCCTTGTCGCCCATCACCGCCACAGTGAGCTCGCGGCCGGGAACGAACTTCTCGACCAGCACCTTCTCACCGAACTGCGCTTCCGCGACTTCCACGGCCGCGAGATTATCGCCTTCGCGAACGATGTGCACGCCGACACTCGATCCCTGGTCGATCGGCTTCACAACATAGGGCCGCGGCATGGGATCGCCCACCGCGAGCGAGTGGCGTTCCACCACCTTGCCCTGTGCCACCCGGATGCCGATCGAGGTGAAGACGTGCCGCGACATCGGCTTGTCCATGGCGATCGCCGAGGCGAGCACCCCGGAATGCGTGTACGGCACCTTCATGATCTCGAGCACGCCCTGGATGCAGCCGTCCTCGCCGTACTTGCCGTGCAGGGCGTTGAACACGACGTCCGGTCCGCCGCCGGCGGGCGGCCGCAGGAAATCCACAAGCGCGCGCAAGTCGCGCTTCACGTCGTACTCGATGACCGTGTGGCCGCCTTCGCGCAGGCCCTCGGCGCAGGCCTTGCCGCTCACCAGCGAGACCTCGCGTTCAGGCGACCAGCCGCCCATCAGGACCGCGACGATGGTCATAGCTTCTTTTCCCCGATCCGCCGGATTTCCCAGTGGAGCAGCACGCCGCTCTTCTGGAACACGCGGCTGCGCACTTCCTCGCCCAGCGATTCGATGTCCGTGGCGGTCGCATTGCCGAGATTGATCAGGAAGTTGCAGTGCTTCTCGGAGACCTGGGCGTCGCCGATGCGCAGGCCGCGGCAGCCGGCGCGGTCGATCAGCTCCCACGCCTTCAGATTGGGGGGATTGGCGAAGGTCGAGCCGCCGGTGCGGCTGCGCGGCTGGGAGTCGGCGCGGGCCGAATCGATCTCGGCGATGCGCCGCGCGATGGCCATCTGGTCGCCCGGCACCGCCCGCAGACGCGCCGAGGTGAAGATCCAGTCCTCCGGCGCCTTGCTGTGGCGGTACGTGAGGCCGAGCTCGGCTGGGGTCACCGTGAAGACGTTGCCGGCGCGATCAACGACCTCGGCCGAGATCAGCACGTCGGACAACTCGCCGCCGTAGGCGCCGGCGTTGGTCGGGAAGGCGCCGCCGACGGTGCCGGGGATGCCGCTCAGGAACTCCAGGCCGGCCAGCGAATGATCGCGCGCGGTGAGCGCCACGTTGAGGTCGGGCGCGCCGGCGCCGGCCACGACCTCGCTGCCCTCGACCGTGATGCCGGTGAAGCCGCGCATCAGGCGGATCACCACACCTTTGATCCCGCCGTCGCGCACCAGCAGGTTCGAGCCGACACCCAGCACCGTCACCGGTACATCCGACGGCAGGGCCTTCAGGAACGACGCCAGGTCCTCGGTGTCGGCTGGGCGGAACAGCACCTCGGCGGGACCACCGGTGCGGAACCAGGTCTGCGCGCCGAGCGGTGCATCGGCCGCCAACCGGCCCCGCGGCTTGTGCAGGCGGTCGATCAGGTGAGGACGGGCCGTCTCGAGCGCCATCATGCGGCAGTCCCGGGTTCGTTCCCGTTGGCGATCGCGCGTGGGCCGGCCTGCTCGGCCGCGATCTGTTGCAGCTGGCCGGGCAGCGCGTGCGCCCAGGCGGTGATGTTGCCGGCGCCGAGGCAGACCACGACATCGCCCGGGCGCGCCATCTGCCAGATCAGGCCGGGCAGGTCGCCCGGGCCCTGCAGCGCATGCGCGTCGCGATGGCCGGCGCGTTGCACCAGCCCCACCAGCATGTCGCGGTTGACACCCGCGATCGGCGTCTCGCCCGCGGCATAGACGTCGGCAATCAGCACCGTGTCGGCATCGACGAAGCAGGTCGCGAATTCGTCCCTCAGTGCGCCGAGCCGCGTGTAGCGATGCGGCTGCATCACCGCGATGACCCGGCCCGTGCCGCCGTAGCTCTGACGGGCGGCGCGCAGCGTGGCGGCGATCTCCACCGGATGATGGCCGTAATCGTCGATCACGGTGATGCCGTGCGCCTCGCCGGTCTTGGTGAAGCGGCGCTTCACGCCCGCGAAGCCCGCCAGCGCCCGGCGGATGGTGTCGTCGGGCAGCCCCATCTCGGCGGCCACGGCGATGGCCGCCAGGGAGTTCTGCACGTTGTGCTGGCCGAACATCGGCAGGCGCAGGTCGACGATGGTGCGCGAGGTATTGGTGGCGCGGTTCTCGACCAGCACGTCGAAGTCGGCGCCGCTACGGTCGAGCTTGAGGTTGAGCGCGCGCACGTCGGCGTTGACCCCAAGCCCGTAGGTGACGATGCGCCGGTCGGCGACCCGCGGGATCAGCGCCTGCACCTCGGGATGGTCGGCGCACAGCACGGCGAAACCGTAGAACGGGATGTTCTCGACGAAGCGCACGAAGGCGTCGCGCAGCGCGTCGAAGGTGCCGTAATGGTCGAGATGCTCCGGATCGACGTTGGTGACGACGGCGATGGTTGCCGGCAGGCGCAGGAACGAGCCGTCCGACTCGTCGGATTCGACCACCATCCAGTCGCCGCTGCCGATGCGGGCATTGGTGCCGTAGGCGTTGATGATGCCGCCGTTGATCACCGTCGGGTCGAGCCCGCCGGCATCGAGCATCGAGGCGACCATCGAGGTCGTGGTGGTTTTGCCGTGCGTGCCGCCGACCGCGATCGACCATTTGAGCCGCATCAGCTCGCCCAGCATCTCGGCGCGGCGCACCACCGGCACGAAGCGGGTGCGCGCGGCCAGCACCTCCGGATTGTCCTTCTTCACCGCCGACGACACGACCACGACCTGGGCGTTGCCGACATTGTCGGCCCGATGGCCGATATGGACCTTGATGCCGAGATCGGCGAGGCGTCGGGTATTGGCACCGTCGGCAAGGTCGCTGCCCTGCACCTTGTAGCCGAGATTGTGCAGCACCTCGGCGATGCCCGACATGCCGATGCCGCCGATGCCGACAAAATGGATGAGACCGATATCGAGCGGCAGCGCCCTCATGCGGCGACTCCTGATGGCGAAAGAGAAGGTGTGGCGATCAGATCGCCGACGAGATCGGCCAGCCGCGCCGCCGCGTCGGGCCGGCCGCCGGCGTGGGCCGCCGCGGCCATTTTGGCCATGCGCTCGGGCGCCCCGATCAGCGCACGCAGATGGCTCGCGAGCGTCGGCGCGGTGAACTCGGCGTGCGGGATCACGATGCAGGCGCCGGTCGCCTCGAAAGCGCGGGCGTTGGCCGTCTGGTGATCGTCGGCAGCGTAGGGATAGGGAATCAGGATCGACGGCCGGCCGATGGTCGCCAGCTCGGCCACTGTAGAGGCGCCGGAGCGGCCGATCACCAGATGGGCCGAAGCCAGCCGCTGCGGCAGGTCGGCGAAGAACGGCGCCAGCTCGGCGACAATGTTGGCCTGCAGGTAGGTCGAGCGGACCTTCTGCAGATCCTCCGGCCGGCACTGCTGCACGATGCGCAGCCGCGCCCGCATCGGCTGCTCCAGCGAGAGGAGCGCCGCCGGAACGACCTGGCTGAAGGAGGCGGCGCCCTGGCTGCCGCCAAAGACGAGCAGATCGATCACGCGATCGGGCCCCGGCGCGCGATAGCCGCTGGTGCGCAGGGCACGGACGGTGTCGCGCACCGGATTGCCGACCAGCCGGGCGCGATCCGGGCCGACAAAGCGGGTCTGGGCGAACGAGGTCGCGACCTTGGACACGCCGCCGAGGACGAGGCGGTTGGCGCGACCGAGGATCGCATTCTGCTCGTGCACCATCGCCGGCGTGCCGCGCAGGCGGGCGGCAATCATGGTCGGTACCGAAGCGTAGCCGCCGAAGCCGACGACCGCCGCCGGATCGATGCGGCCGAGCGCACGCCAGGCATCGAACAGGCCAAGCCCGAGCGCCAGCAGGCCCTTCAGGCGTGCCCCGAACGAGCCGGTGGGGCTGGCGGAGTGGATATAGTGGATCGGCTGGCGCGACAGGGCGCCCTGCCACAGCCGGCCCCGCGAATCGGTCACCAGGGTGAATGGGACGCCGCGCGCCTCGAGCTCGCCGGCCAGCGCCTCGGCGGGAAACACATGTCCGCCGGTGCCGCCCGTGGCCAGGACGATGGGGCGCGGAGCGACCATCACACCGCCTCTCTCAGGCCTGCATGCTCGCGCGTGAGCGACAGCATCATGCCGACGCAGATCGCCATCGCCAGCGCGGACGAGCCGCCGTAGGAGATGAACGGCAGGGTCATGCCCTTGGCGGGAATGAGCTGGATGGTCGACGCCATGTTGATCGCGGCCTGCAGGCCGAACTGCACGCCGAGCCCGGTCGCCGCGAGGGTGATGAACAGGCTGGTCTCCTTCGAGGCGCGCGACAGCGCCCGCAGGGTGACGAAGGCGAACAGCGCCAGGATCAGGACGCAGACGATCAGCCCGAACTCCTCGCCGCAGACCGCCATCACGAAGTCGGTGTGCGCGTCGGGCAGCTGCGCCTTGACCGTGCCCTCGCCCGGACCCCGGCCGAACAGCGCGCCGTTCTGGAACGCTTCGAGCGCGGTGTTGACCTGATAGTTGTCGCCCGACGACGGATCGAGGAAGCGGTCGAAGCGGCTGCGCACGTGGTTGAAGGCGAAGTAGGCGCCGACCATCGCGCCCGCGCCGCCGACCACGCCGAAGCCCGCGACCCACATCGGCAGGCCGACGACGAAGAGCTGCGCCGCCCATACCACGGCGACGACGATGCTCATGCCGAGGTCGGGCTGCATGATCAGCAGCGACAGCACGCCGCCGACCAGCAGGGTGCAGAGGAAGTAGCCCGGCATGCGCCGCTCGACCCGGCTTTGCGCCAGCAGCCAGGCCGAGATCACGGCGAGGCTGGGCTTGACGAACTCCGACGGCTGGACGCTCGACAGGCCCGGCACCGCGATCCAGCGCCGGGCGCCCTTGATCTCGACGCCGATCACGAAGGTGGCCGCCAGCAGCACGACGCTGCCGATGAACACCAGCAGCGCCAACCGCCTGATATGGCGCGGCGAGCCGAGCGAGATGCCGAGCATCAGCGCGAGCGCGAGCGGCAGGAAGATGAACTGGCGCTTGGCGAACATGAAGGAATCGGCGCCGATGCGCTCGGCGGCCGGCGGCGACGCGGCCAGCGTCAGCATCACGCCGAACGCCATGATCGCCAGCACCGCGCCCAGCGCCCAGCGGTCGACCGTCCACCACCATTGCCCGATCAGGCTGCGGTCATCGCGCGGAACCTGGATCATGCCGCCCTCCCCACGCTCTCGGCGCCCGGCAGGGCGCGCGCCATCTCGCGGAATGCATCGCCGCGATGCTCATAGCTCTTCCACTGGTCCCACGAGGCGCAAGCCGGCGACAGCAGCACCACCGCCGGCTCGGTCGCCTCGGCCTGGGCGCGCGCGTGCGCGGCATTCAGCGCCGACTGCAGGTCGCCGCAGCGGTCGAACGGCAGCTTGCCCTCGAGCTGGCCGGCGAAGAGCTCGGTCGCCTCGCCGATCAGGAACGCGTGCTTGATGCGGTCGAAGTAACGCTCGAGCGGCGCCACGCCGCCTTCCTTCGCCTGGCCGCCGATGATCCAGTAGATGTTGCGATAGGACGACAAGGCACGCGCCGTGGCGTCGGCGTTGGTCGCCTTGCTGTCGTTGACGTAGGTGACCTTGCCCAGAGCCGCGACCCGCTCCTGGCGATGCGGCAGGCCGGGATAGGTCTTGAGGCCCTTCACGATCTCCTCGCGCGAGATCCGCAGCCACCGGCAGGCGGCCCAGGCGCAGGCGGCGTTCTGGGCGTTGTGGTCGCCCGGCAGGGCGGGCACATCGGCGAAGTCGGCGAAGAAGCCGTCGGCATCGATCAGCTTGCCGGCACGGAACGAGATGCCCGAGGCGATCGGCCGGTCGAGCGCCACCGGAACGGCGCCGATGCGGTTGCGTCGGGCGTTCTGCGCGATCTCCGCGAACACGGCGCGGGAATAGTCGTCGTCGACGCCCATCACGAGGCAGTCGCCCTCGCGCTGGCGGTCGAAGATGTGCTTCTTGGCCTCGACATAGCCCGCCATGTCGCCGTGGCGGTCGATATGGTCGGGCGTGATGTTGAGCCACACCGCGACATGGGCGCGGAACGTCTCGAGCAGCTCGAGCTGGTAGGACGACAGCTCCAGCACGTAGATGCCGTGCGGGCCGAGCGGCGCCAGGTCGAGCGCACCGCGGCCGATATTGCCGCCGACCTCGCAGGTCGCCCCGGCGCTCTTGAGGATATGGCCGATCAGCGCCGTGGTGGTCGACTTGCCGTTGGTGCCGGTGACGGCGAGGAAGCGGTTGTTGGGATGGGCCCGCGCCAGAAGCTCGACGTCGCAGACCAGCGGCTTGCCGGCGGCGCGCGCCGCGGCAGCCACGGGATGCGGCTTGGGCAGGCGATTGGGGATGCCCGGGCTGATCACCAGGGCGGCGAATTTGCTCCAGTCGATGCTGGAGGGCTCCGCCAGCGTCGCGCCCATCGCCGCCGCCTGCGCGCGCGCCGCTTTATTGTCGTCCCAGGCGACACACCCGATCCCGGCCGCCATCAGGGCGCGCACCGTGGTGAGGCCGGAGCGCGCCAGCCCCAGCACCACATAGGCCGAGCCCTTCAGGACGGAGAGATCGATCATCTGCTCACCTCAACTTCAAGGTGGCGAGACCCACCATGGAGAGGATGGCAGCGATGATCCAGAAGCGGAAGACGATGGTCGGCTCGGCCCAGCCCTTCTGCTCGAAGTGATGGTGCAACGGCGCCATGCGGAAGATGCGCCTGCCGGTCAGGCGGAAGGACAGGACCTGCACGATCACCGAGATGGTCTCGAGCACGAACAGGCCACCGACGATCGCCAGGACGATCTCGTGCTTGGTCACGACGGCGACGCCGCCCAGCGCACCGCCGATCGACAGCGAGCCGGTGTCGCCCATGAAGACCATGGCGGGCGGCGCATTGAACCACAGGAAGCCCAAGCCCGCGCCGACCAGCGCCGACAGCAGCACGGCGAGCTCGCCCGACCGCGGCACGTGGTGGACGTAGAGGTAGTTCGTGTAGATCGCGTTGCCGACCACGTAGGTGATCAGCGCGAACACGCCCGCCGCCATGATCACCGGGCCGATGGCGAGGCCGTCGAGACCGTCGGTCAGGTTCACCGCGTTCGAGGTGCCGACGATCACCAGGATCGAGAAGGCCAGGAAGCCAGCCATGCTGAGCGGCACCAGCACGTCCTTCAGGAATGGCAGCGCCAGCGTGTAGCGCAGGCCCGGCGGCGAGCCCTGGGCGATGAACCACGCGCCCACCCCGGCGATCACGATGGACAGGACCAGCTTGGTCTTGCCGGGCACGCCCTTGGGATTGCGCTTGGTCACCTTCAGGAAGTCGTCCCACAGACCGATCGCGCCGAAGGTTATGGTGATGCCGAGCACGCACCAGACATAGCGGTTGGTCAGATCGGCCCACAGCAGCGTCGCGACCGACAGGGCGATCAGGATCAGCAGGCCGCCCATGGTCGGCGTGCCCTTCTTGCTGACGATGTGCGTCGCCGGACCGTCCTCGCGGATCGGCTGGCCCTGGCCCTGCTTGCTGCGCAGCCAGCGGATCAGGCTGCCGCCGATCAGGAAACTCAGGATAAGCGCGGTCATGAACGCCGCGATCGAGCGGAACGTGATGTAGCGGAAGACGTTGAACGGGCTAAAAACGTCCGCGAGCGGATAGACAAGATTGTAAAACATCCTTCAACGTCCCGTTTCGCCATCGCTTGCCGACACAACGGCATCGACGACCGTCTTCATTTTTGAGCCCAACGAGCCCTTGATCGCGATCACGTCGCCCGCCCGCAACGCGCCCGCCACTTCTTGCGCGAGCGCCGCCGAATCCGGCCGGTGCACGCCCTTCTGCGCCGGGGCGAGCGTGTGCCACAGCGCCTTCATATGCGGCCCGCACAGGAAAACCTGCGAGGCCCCGCTTGCCGCAACCGCGTCGGCCAGGCCGGCATGCAGCGCATCGGCCTGCTCGCCCAGCTCGCGCATGTCGCCCATCACCAGCAGGCGACGGCCGCCCGGCGCCGGCTCGGTGCGAGCCAGCACCGCCAGCATCGCCCGCATCGACGCGGGATTGGCGTTGTAGCTCTCGTCCAGCAGCTCGACTTTCCCCGAGCCCATCTTGAGCCATCGCCGTGCGCCGCGCCCCGGCGAGGCCTTCACCGTCGCCAGGGTCGCTGCGGCCTGCGCCAGGTCGGCGCCGAGCGCCTCGGCGGCGGCGAGCGCCGCCAGGCTGTTCAGCACCCAATGCTCGCCGGCCGCGCCCAGCCGATACTCGATCCGCCTGTTATCGATCAAGGCTTCGACATCGCTGCCCGAATCCTGCAGCCGGCACGCGACCAGCCGCGCCTCCGCCGCCTCGTGCCGCCCGAAGCCTATGACCTTCGCCACCCCGAACCTGCGGGCATGCTGCACGAGCCGGTCGTAGTGGCGATTGTCACGGTTGAGCACGGCGACCGCGCCCGCCCGCATGCCGGCGAACAGGCAGGCCTTCTCGTCGGCGATCGCTTCCTCGCTGCCCATGTGACCGATATGCGCCGCCTCGATGTTGGTGATCACCCCGACATGCGCCTCGACCAGCCGGGCCAGCGGCTCGATCTCGCCCGGATGGTTCATGCCGATCTCGAACACGCCGTAGCGCGCGTCGCGCGGCAGCCGTGCGAGGCTGATCGGCACGCCGACATGGTTGTTGAAGCTCGCGGCGCTGGCCGAGGTCGGCGCCTGGGCCGACAGGATGGCCCGCAGCGCATCCTTGGTGCTGGTCTTGCCGACCGAGCCGGTGACCGAGGCGATGCGCGCCGCACTGCGCTGGCGGCCGGCGCGGCCAAGCGCGACCAGCGCCGTCATGGTGTCGCGCACGCGGATCAGCCTGCCGGCCGCGCCCATCATCTCGCGCGACACGACGGCCACCGCCGCCCGACGCGACAGGGCATCCGCCACGAAGGCGTGGCCGTCGGTGGTCTCGCCGGGCAGGGCGAAGAAGATGTCGCCCTCGGCCACGGCGCGGCTGTCGAAGGTGACGCCGTTGGCCTCGAACGGTGCCGACATGGCGATCGGCGACAAGGCGCGTGCCACCTCGTCGGAGGTCCAGAGCGCACTCACGACACCAGCTCCCGCGCCACCTCGGCGTCGTCGAAATGGTGGGTCACGCCCTTGATGGTCTGGCCGGTCTCGTGCCCCTTGCCGGCGATCAGCAAGAGATCGTCCGCCGAGGCGAGCGCCGCGATGCCCTGTGCAATGGCATCGTGACGATCGGTGCGCACCTCGGTCCAGTTCTTCCGCCCGGCCGGGATGCCGCGCACGATCTCGGCCCGGATCGCCGCCGCCTCCTCGCTGCGTGGATTGTCGTCGGTGATGAGGGTGAGGTCGGCGAGGCGCGTGGCGATCTCGCCCATCACCGGCCGCTTGCCACGGTCGCGATCGCCGCCGCAGCCGAACACCACGACCAGCCTGCCCCTGGCGAACGGCCGCAAGGTCGCCAGCACCGTCTCCAGCGCCTCCGGCTTGTGCGCGTAGTCGACATAGACAGGCGCACCCGTCTTGTGGCGCGCCACGAGTTGCAGCCGCCCGGGCGCTCCCGTCAGCGTTCCCAACGCGGCTACGGCGCGTGCCGGATCGCCGCCGGTCGCCACCACGAGGCCGAGCGCCGCCAGAGCGTTCGAGGCCTGGAAGCCGCCGACCAGCGGCAGCTCGACCTCGTGGCGCATACCCAACAGCTCGACGGCCAGATGCTGGCCGGCCGGCGTCGGCTCGTCGTGCAGCAGCCGAAGCTCGCGGCCCTTGGCGCCGTAGGTCCAAAAGCGCAGGCTGCGACGCGCGCAGATTTCACCGAGCTGGGTCGCGCGGTCGCTGTCGGCATTCACCACAGCGGTGCCACCGGCCGGCAACAGCGCCTCGAACAGGCGCGCCTTGGCGGCGAAGTAGGCATCCATCGTCGGGTGATAGTCGAGGTGCTCGTGCGTCAGGTTCGTGAAAGCGGCCGCCGAGAGCTTCAGCCCGTCGAGCCGGTGCTGATCGAGCCCGTGGCTGGAGGCCTCGATCGCCAGATGCGACACGCCCTCGCGCGTCAACGTCGCCAGATCGGCATGGAGCTGCACCGGGTCGGGCGTGGTGAGACCCGCCTCGCGCGTGAAGCCCGGAGAGATGATTCCCAGGGTGCCGACGCTCGCCGCCTTCAATCCTGACGCCGCCCAGATCTGGCGCACGAAGTGCACCGTCGAGCTCTTGCCGTTGGTGCCGGTGACGGCGGCGATGGTCGCGGGCTGCAGCCCCGCAAACGCAGCCGCCATCAGCGCGATCCGGCGCCGAGGATTGTCGTCGCGCACGACGACGATGCCCTGGTCGATCGGCGGCAGGATGACATCTGACGCCGTCAAGATCGCCACTGCGCCGCGCTTGACAGCATCGCCGATGAAGCTGGCACCGTCGGTCTTGGAACCGGCGAGGGCCGCAAACAGGAAACCGGGTTGAACCTTGCGGGAGTCGAGCGTCAGGCCGGCCACGATCGGATCGTGGGGCGCGACGGACCTGCCCATGAGCTCACTCAACCGCAAGGCGCCGCACTCCGGCGACCGCCGCCTGTCCTCCGCTGCGGGCAGCCGGCAGGGCCTTGCGCTCGGGCCGGCCGCCGTGCGCCGACACCGCCATCACTGGGGCCGGTGCCGCGGGGGCGACGGCCATCGGCACCGAAGAGATCTCAAGCGGCGTCTTCTTGCTCCAGTCGCCGGGCAGGATGCCGTAGAGCGCAATGATATCGTCGATGATCACCTTGACGCTCGGCGCCGACACCATGCCGCCGGTCGCGTAGCCGCCGGTCTCCGGCAGGCCCTTGGGCTCATCCAGCGAGACCAGCACGAGGAATTTCGGGTCGCTCATCGGGAACACGCCAACGAACGAGCTAAACAAGGCTTTTTTGGCGTAGCCGCCGCCGTGGCCGACTTTTTCCGCCGTGCCGGTCTTGCCGCCGACCTCGTAGCCCTTGACGTCGGCCTTCTTGCCGGTGCCCTGAATCACGTTGAGGCGCATCAGGTAGCGCATCAGCTCCGAGGTCTTGGGCTGGATGATGCGGCGGCCGGGATCGGGTGCTGCGCCGGCCCGCTTCACGAACGTCGGCGGATGCTCGATGCCGCCATTGATGATTGCCGCGACGCCGGTCGTGAGGTGCAAGGGCGTCACCGACATGCCATGGCCGAAGGCGATGGTCATGGTGTTGATCTTGGCCCAGTGACGCGGCCACAGCGGCGTGCCCAACTCGGGAATTTCCGTGGTGAGCGGCTTCAGGAAGCCGAGCTTGTCGAAGAAGGCGCGCTGCGCGTCGGTGCCGACCTCGACGGCCATCTTGGCGGAGCCGATATTCGACGAATAGGTGAAGACCTCGGGCAGGGTCAGCACGCGGTGCGGCACGTCCGGATCGTCATGGATCGTGTAACGGTCGATCTTGATCGGCGCGCTGGCGTCGAGCTTGTCGTTCATCGTGAACTTGCCGCTGTCCAGCGCCAGCGCGGTGTTGAACACCTTGAACATGGAGCCCTGCTCATAGACACCGAGCGTCGCGCGGTTGAACAGCGATTCGTTGGTGATCGTGCGGGCGTTGTTGGCGTCGTAGGTCGGCAGCGACGCCATGGCGAGGATCTCGCCGTTGGTGACGTCCATCACGATCGCCTGCGCGCCGATCGCCGAGAACTTCTTGGCGGCGCGGGCGATCTCGTCCTCGACCATGCGCTGCAGCCGGATGTCGAGCGAGAGCTGGACCGGTTCGCCGCTCTGCAGCTGCTGGTCGAAGTAGCGCTCGATGCCGGCCAGACCGGAATTGTCGATGTTGGCGTAACCCACCACATGGGCGGCGGTCGTGCCCTGCGGATAGATGCGCCGCTCCTCGGCCTGGAACTCCAGGCCCGGGATGCCGAGGCGATTGACCAGGAAGTGCTCGCGCGGGCTCAGGCCGCGCTTGATCCAGATGAAGCTCTTGTCCGAATCGAGCTTCTCCTTGACCTCGTCGTACTTCAGCTCCGGCAGCGCCGAGACGATCTTCTTGGCGGCGTCCTGGGTGTCGATCAGCAGGTGCGGATTGACGAAGGCCGAGGCGACCGGCAGCGAGGTCGCCATGACCACGCCGTTGCGGTCGACGATGTCGGCGCGCTCCGACTGGATGGCGCCGCCGCGGGCGGCCACGCGCTGCGTCGGCTCGGTGCTGTCGCGCCACAGCGAGACCCACGACATGCGCAGCGCCACCGCCGTGAACACCACCATGAACAGGGCCGAGGCCACCACCAGGCGCTGGCGTGCGACCTCCTGCACGTCGCCCTTGAGGCGTTCCTTTTCGGACCCGTAACGCACGCCGGCCGCCGCGGGGGACGCGGCGGCCGGTTCGGGCGGGCCAGATTTTTTTCGCCACAACCTCACCGACGCTCCCCTTCCTTGCGCGAGAGGATTTCGTCGATCGACGTTGCGGCGACCTGGCCGTCGCCAACCGGACCCTTGGTTGCCGGCGGTTGTTTCGCCGGTTGAGGGGGCGTCGTGGATCCGGTTGTTATTCGCCCTGGAGAGGGTGCGGAGGCCGGCGAGGGGCTGCCGGCCTCCGCTGAGACGCGACCACCACCGGGCACACTCGACGAGGGGACGTCGTTGCCCGTTCGTGGGGGGGAAGGAAGTGGTGAGTCGCGCCTTTGCTGATCTGCTTTGGTTGACGGGGAATCGGGCTTGGCCGAGGCGACCGGACCCGAATCGGGCTTCAGCGTGTCGAGCCGGGCCACCTGGCCGATGCTCGCCTGCTGGAGATTGAGGTACTTCTGCGCCAGCCGCTCGATGCGCTCGGCCTCGTTGAGGTGCGCCCATTCGATCTTGAGGATGTGGGTGGCCTGCTGGCTTTCGATGATCTTCTGGTTGGTGCGGTCGATCTGCTCTTCGAGGTCCTGCACCTTGTACTTGACGGAGAACAGCCCGATCGCCGTGGCAACGGCGGCGACCGACCAGAACAGGAGCCCGCGATGGATCATGCGGTCACCTTCTCGGCAACGCGCAGCCGCGCCGAACGCGCGCGCGGATTTGCCGACACCTCGGCCGCCGACGGCGACACCGGCTTGCGGCCGACTTCGCGCAAGGTCGCGGCCTGCTGCTCAGCGCGCGGCGGTGCGTGGCGCGAGGGCGCCGGCGTGCGGCCCGAATGCGCACGGACGAAATCCTTGACCGCGCGATCCTCCAGCGAATGGAAGGACACGACGGCGAGGCGGCCGCCCGGCGCCAGCACCTGCTCGGCGGCGACCAGGCCGCGCTCGAGCTCGCCCAGCTCGTCGTTGACCGCGATGCGCAGCGCCTGGAACGCGCGCGTCGCCGGATCGCTCTCGTCCTTGGCCGACGGGCCGACGGCGCGACGCACGATCTCGGCCAGTTCGCCGGTCGTCTCGATGCGCTTGTCGCGGCGGCGCTCGACGATCGCATGCGCGACGCGGCGGCTCTTCCGCTCCTCGCCGTAGCGCCAGAAGATGTCGGCGAGCTCGCTCTCGTCGCTCTGGTTCACCAGATCGGCGGCGGACGGACCGTTCTTCTCCATGCGCATGTCGAGCGGGCCGGAGGCGCGGAAGGAGAAGCCGCGCTCGGGCTGGTCGAACTGCATGGACGACACGCCAAGATCGAGGGCCACGCCGTCGACGGCCGACACGCCTTCGGCATCCAACAGCTGCTCCATGTCACCGAAGCGGCCCTCGATCAGGCGCAGGCGCGGCGCATAGCGCTCGGCGAGCGCCTGGCCGGCTGCGATGGCATCGGGATCGCGGTCGATAGCGATCACCTCGCACGCGGCGCGATCGAGGATGGCGGCGGTGTAGCCGCCGGCGCCGAACGTGCCATCGACATAGCGGCCGCCGTCGCGCGGCCTGAGCGCGTCGACCACTTCGTTCAGGAGCACGGGAACATGACCGCTCACGCGTCACCTCCCGTAAGGCCGCGCACGAAGGCCTCCATCTTGGCGCGATCGGAATCGCGACGGGCCTGCCAGCGCTTGGGGTTCCACAGCTGGAACTTGTCGCCCTTGCCGACGAGCATCACGCCGTCCTCGACCTCGAGCACCTGCGCGAACTCGGCCGGCATCGTGAAGCGTCCATCGGGCTCGAGCGGGATCGTGCGGGCCGACGCCGAGAGATAGCCCGCAGGATCGAACGCTTCGTCATCGAGCGCCACCTTGAGCGAACCCTTGGGCCCGAGCGCCTCGGTGCGCAGACGCTCCAGCATGCCGTCGAATCCCTGACGGGAGTTGCCGTTCACGACACCGGGAAGGTTGGGCGAGTGATAGAGCACGAAGGCACCACGGTCGTCGGTCGGCAGTTCGTCGCGAAAGGCGGCGGGCAGCAGCGCTCGGCCTTTCTTGTCCAGCTTGATCAGGATTTCGGACCGGAATGCCACCGGGCCTCTCCCCTTGATCCCGCCGTCGGTGCCCCACGCCCCGCCTCATCGGGATGATCTGGGATAGCATGGGAATTTCAGGGATGCAAGAATCAACCCGGCAAATCCATAAGGTTTTCGAAGGAGTTAAACACAACATCTATTGTGCGCTCTTTGACTGGCAACGCAAGATGTAGGGCAAGAATTATCCAAGCGCAGTCGGAAGCGCACAATCATCTGTCGCTTGCCGGCGCTTCAGGCCGTAAAGGGCCGCGCCACCTTGAGGAAATGCGCTTCGGGTCGGATTCCATCGGATGGTCGCTGGACCAGACAGCTGCGCAGTCCGCGGAATTGTCCACCGGTCGCTCGCCGGGCTTCCCTGCTGTCGGGAATGAGGAGGGTCAGACGGCCTGTAAGCCGGGTTCTGTCCTCGCCCTTTCAGGCGATGGATGGCCATTCCTCTGGGACGCCCGTTGCCGAGCGCCTCGCGCGACCGACCCGGGCGGCGGCGCGGAAACCCGCTTTGCCGGTTGCCCGGCGTGCCGCCCCTATTTGGTCTTGCTCCCGGTGGGGTTTGCCGTGCCGCTTGCGTTGCCGCTCGCGCGGTGGGCTCTTACCCCACCGTTTCACCCTTGCCTGCCGCATTCGTCCCGAAGGGCGAGCTCGACCGGCGGTCTGTTCTCTGTGGCACTTTCCCTGGGGTCGCCCCCGCCGGCCGTTAGCCGGCACCGTGTCTCCGTGGAGCCCGGACTTTCCTCACCCCGCGGTTGCCCGCGAAGCGCAGCCATCCGGCCGTCTGACCCGAGCCGGTAGCTAGCCCCCCTCGCCCATCCGGTCAAGCAGGCCGGCAATCAGCGCACGCGTCTCCGGATCGGAGATGCCGTCGGCCCGGGCGGGACGGTAGCGACGCTGGAAGCTCGCGACGATCTCCGGCACCGGCAGGTCCGCCGTATAGCCGAGGCGCCGCAGTGCTGCGTGCACGTCGCCCGCCACGGGGGCGGCAGCGTACGGCCACAATCCGATGCCTGCGTCCGCCAAAGTCTTCCAGGGGAAGCGCAAACCGGGATCGATCTTGCGTGTCGGCGCGATGTCGGAATGGCCGACGACGTTGCGCGGCTCGATCGCCGGATGGCGCGCGAGAATGTCCCGGCAGAGCTCGATCAGCGCGGCGATCTGCGGCGCCGGATAGTCGTGCCGGTCGCCATGCAGGTTGACGATCTCGATGCCGACCGACGTGCCGTTCAGCGCCTCGCGGCCGCGCCACGACGAGCGCCCCGCGTGCCAGGCGACACGTTCTTCCGGCACCAGGCGATAGGCCGTGCCGTCCTCGGCCAGCACGTAGTGGGCGCTGACCCGGCCTTCGCGCGTCGCGTCGCTCAGGATGTCGAGCGACGCCTTCAACGGCAGCTCGGTGTAGTGCAGCACCAGCGTGTCGATCGCCGCGCCGTCCGGCCGCGCTGCCGAATTGGGCGACGGCCGATCGACGATCTTCATGACTCGGGCTTCATGTCAGGCCGCGCGCAGGCCGCGCTCGCGGCGCAGCCGGTCGTAGGCGTCGTTGATCAGCGCGAGCTTGCGGTTGGCGACCTGGATCGCCTCTTCGGGCAGGCCCTGCGCAATCAGCCGGTCGGGATGGTGCGCCTTCACCTGGCGCAGCCACGCCTCGCGGATCTGTTCGTCGGTCGCGAGCGGATCGATGCCCAGCACGATGCACGGCTCGCACTCGACCACGCCCAGCGCCGCCGCGCGCGCCCGCTCGAAGCGCTCGCTGCTCAAGCCGAAGATGCCAGCGACCTTGGCGAGATACTCGGCCTCGTCGGCGCCGACCCTGCCGTCGGCCTTGGCGATGTCGAACAGGCCTTCGAGCACGTTCTCCAGGATCTCGGGCGCGTCGGGGAACAGCGCAGCGACCTGGCGCGCATAGGTCTCGAAGCCGGCGGCGTCGCGCTTGGCGAGATCGAAGAAGCGCTGAACGTTCTTCTCCTCGCCGGGCGGTATCTGGAAGAACGAGCGAAAGGCCTCGACCTCGTCGTGCGTCACGTCGCCGTCGACCCGCGCCATCTTGGCGCCGAGCGCGATCACGCCGATGGTGAAGGCGATCTGGCGCAGGCCCGGATGGTCCTTGGGATCGGACGGTGTGGCGACCGCCACGCCGGCGTCGCCCTGCTCGACGAGCTGGTCGATGGCATGGCCGGCCATCACACCCAGCAGCGCCGCGATCGGCCCGCCCATCGCGAGGCCGGCGGTGCCCCCGACGATCTTTCCCCAGATCTTCATGCCTGCTCGCTACGCGACCTGCGTTACAGGATCAAGGACCCGATGGCCACGGCGACCAACAGGCCGAGCGCCAGGCGCCGATAGAATTTCTCGCTGGCCAGGGGAAACAGACGTTCACCCAGCAGCCCGCCGGCAATTACGGCCGGAGCGAGGCAGAGGCCAAGCACGCCGGTGTTCCAGTGCACGAGGCCACGGCTGACGAACACCAGAAGCGCAATCCCGTCGACGAAGATGAAATAGGTCGTGAGGTTGGCGCGGACCCGCTCCACCGTCTCGTTACCGGCGAGGTAATAGAAGGCGATCGGCGGTCCCGCCATGCCGGACAGCCCGTTGAGAAAGCCGCTGGTGACCCCGATCCCCAAGGTCACCGGGGCACGCCATTGGCCGTGGAAACGCCAGCCGCTCGCCAACAGCCCGACGGCGCCGAGCACGATCGCCGAGATCGCCCACCGCATGGGCTCGGGCGACACCTGAGTCAGCACCAGATTGCCGAGCGGCGCGCCGGCGACCGCCGCGAGCATGAGCAGGCCGATGCGCCGCCAATCGACATACTTGGCGGCCCGGGGCAGCAGCGGCAGCGCAACGGCGATCTCCAGCAGGAGGCAGAGCGAAACCCCGATCTCGGGCCCGTACAGCGCGGAGAAGACGGGCGTCATCATCATCGCCGCGCCGAAGCCGGCAAATCCGCGCACCATGCCGGCAATCACCGCGACGACAGCCGCGGCCAGGAAGGAAATTGTCAGGAATTCCGGCATCAAAGGGGCGGCACGCTAGCATTGCGGGCCCCTCCTCCGGACCTCATATAATGCAGGCCATGCCCTCGAAGAATTTGGCCGTGTCCGCCGTGCCGCTCGACATGCCGTACATCCAGCGGCGGCCGGTGCTCGAAGGCGTCACGTCCAAGCCCTTCAAGCTCGTCTCCGACTACGTGCCGGCGGGCGACCAGCCCGAGGCGATCCGCCAGCTGATCGAGGGCGTGTCGGCCGGCGAGCGCGACCAGGTGCTGCTGGGCGTCACCGGCTCGGGCAAGACCTTCACCATGGCGAACGTGATCGCCAGCCAGACGCGGCCGGCGCTGGTGCTGGCGCCCAACAAGACCCTGGCGGCGCAGCTCTACGGCGAGATGAAGGGCTTCTTCCCGGAGAACGCGGTCGAGTA
The DNA here is from genome assembly GCA_035293665.1 of Reyranella sp. Classification (GTDB taxonomy): domain Bacteria; phylum Pseudomonadota; class Alphaproteobacteria; order Reyranellales; family Reyranellaceae; genus Reyranella. The sequence continues at coordinate 34,123 of DATGMK010000092.1, forward strand.
CTTCGTCTCGTACTACGACTACTACCAGCCCGAAGCCTACGTGCCGCGGACGGACACCTACATCGAGAAGGATTCGTCGATCAACGAGCAGATCGACCGCATGCGCCACTCCGCGACCCGCGCGCTGATGGAGCGCGACGACGTGATCATCGTCGCCTCGGTGTCCTGCATCTACGGCATCGGTCCGCTCGAGAACTACCAGGCGATGACCTTCCGCCTGCACAAGGGCCAGAAGATCGACCGCAGCTCCCTGCTGCGCCGCTTCGTCGAGCAGCAGTACAAGCGCAACGACAACGCCTTCCAGCGCGGCACCTTCCGGGTGCGCGGCGACACGGTCGACCTGTTCCCGGCGCACTACGAGGACAAGGCCTGGCGCTTCGAGATGTTCGGCGACGAGATCGATTCGATCACCGAGTTCGATCCGCTGACCGGCGAGAAGGCGGTGACGCTGAACGACATCATCGTTTACGCCAACAGCCACTACGTCACGCCCAAGCCGACGATGAACAAGGCGATCGAGCAGATCAAAGCGGACCTCAAGCAGCGACTGGCCGAGTTCAACCGCGCCGGCCGGCTGCTCGAGGCGCAGCGGCTGGAGCAGCGCACCCTGTTCGACATCGAGATGCTGGAGACCACCGGCGCCTGCGCCGGCATCGAGAACTATTCGCGCTACCTCACCGGCCGCAAGCCCGGCGAGCCGCCGCCGACCCTGTTCGAGTACTTCCCGACCAACTCGCTGCTGATCGTCGACGAGAGCCACGTCACGGTGCCGCAGATCGGCGGCATGTTCCGCGGCGACTTCAACCGCAAGAGCATTCTGGCCGAGTTCGGCTTCCGCCTGCCCTCGGCGATCGACAACCGGCCGCTGAAGTTCGAGGAGTGGGAGACGCTCAGGCCCCAGACCACCTTCGTCAGCGCCACGCCCGGGCCGTGGGAGATGGAGCGCACCCAGGGCATCTTCATCGAGCAGGTGATCCGGCCGACCGGGCTGATCGACCCGACCGTGATCGTGCGTCCCGTCGAGAAGCAGGTCGACGATCTGATCGCCGAGTGCAAGGACTGCGCGAAGAAGGCCCAACGCGTGCTGGTCACCGTGCTGACCAAGCGCATGGCTGAGGACCTGGTCGAGTACCTGCACGAGGCGGGGATCCGCTGCCGCTATCTGCACTCCGATATCGACACCTTGGAGCGCATCGAGATCATCCGCGACCTTCGGCTCGGGGCGTTCGACGTGCTGGTCGGCATCAACCTCCTGCGCGAGGGACTCGACATTCCCGAGTGCGCGCTGGTCGCGATCCTCGATGCAGACAAGGAAGGCTTCCTGCGATCGCCGACCTCGCTCGTGCAGACCATCGGCCGTGCCGCGCGCAACGTCGAGGGCCGGGTGATCCTCTACGCCGACAAGATGACCGATTCGATCAAGTACGCGATCAGCGAGACCGAGCGGCGCCGCGCCAAGCAGATCGCCTACAACAAGGAGCACGGCATCACGCCGGCCTCGGTGAAGAAGAACATCGCCCAGATCCTGGAATCGACCGCCGAGCGCGACCACTACACGGTCGACACCGGCGTGTCGGGCGACGTGCACCTGGTCGGCCACAATCTGCGCACCCACATCGCCGAGCTCGAGAAGCGCATGCGCGACGCCGCGGCCAACCTTGAGTTCGAGGAGGCAGCGCGCATTCGCGACGAGATCCGACGGCTCGAGGCCAACGAGCTCGAGCTGCCCGGCCAGGCGGTGGCGGCGAGCGCCAACATCAATCTCGGCAAGATGCAGAACAGCCGCGTCTTCCGCGGCGTCCGCACCGGCTCCGGCGGCCGCGGCAAGCAGGCCCGGCGAAGCGGCCGATAGCGCGACGGGAGTCCACGGAGTCCACGAGAGTCCACTCAGGCGTGGACCGGTTGGATGCCGATGGCACAACGGTTTTGGGACAGGAGTCCACGAATCCACCCATTCTGTCCCAACTGAAAAACACCCCTCATTGGAGCGCGCCACTCCAGTGGCGCAATCAGAGTCATGAGCCTCACTGGAATGGCGCGGTCCGATGAATATGGTCATGCGCGCGACTCTGCATGAGATAGTGTGCAGAAGGTTCAGCAAAAGCCCTGAGGGGTGGTCATGGCATGTTGGTGATGTTGCAAGTCACCGACCCGTGGAAAGGGACCACACCATGACCAAGCGAGAAGGTAAGGTCGAAGTCGTATCGCTGAAAGGGC
>DATGMK010000093.1:0-25303 GCA_035293665.1 Reyranella sp.
CGACCCTCAAGGTCGACGTAGCTGAACAGTGACCCACTTCGCTCATCCGAGCCGCGCATCACAACAACTCCCGCAAGCTACCGAGATCAGTGAATCATCTTCTTCGGTCCGATACGACGACTTTTTCAACAACCTGCTAGACTAGCTTGGCCTGCTGGACATGATGCTTGTATGATAGTGTCATACACCATTGGGAAAGACACATGCCTCGCACCAACCGTCCGATCAGCGTGACCCTGGGGGAACTGCAGCACGGCGTCGAAGCGCGCGTGAAATCCGGCGCCTATGCCTCGGCCAGCGAGGTGATCCGCGCGGCCTTGCGTGCCCTTGATCGGGAGGAGGCGGCCGTCGACGAATGGTTGCGCCAGCGCGTTGACGAAGCTTTCGAGGATCCGCGCCCGAACGTGCCGGCCGAGGAGGTGTTCAAACGCCTGAAGTCCCACCATGCCCGGCGGACGAAGGATCGCCGGCGTGAGAAGATATAGGGTTACCTTCCGGCCCGCGGCAGAGCGCGATCTTTTCCGGCTTTACGAGTACATCGCGAAGCAAGGATCGACCGAGCGGGCGGCAGCCTTCGTCGGCCGGATCGAGGAAGCCTGTCTTTCCCTTCGAATTTCGCCCGAGCGAGGCACTCGCCGCGAGGACATTCGACGAGGCTTGCGTGTGGTCGGCTTCGAGCACCGCGTCGCTATCGTCTTTCAGGTCGGAAGAACGGAGGTCGTGATCGTCCGTATCTTGTACGCCGGCCAAGACTACGAACGCGCGCTCCGGCGGCGCGCCACACCGTCGAAGGGCAACTAGCCCACCTTCTTCACCATCACCTCGAGCAGGGTCGGGCCGTCGGTCCGGGCGAGCGCCCGCTTCATCGCCGCATCGAAGCCGTCGGCGGTATCGACCCGCTCGGCCGGCACGCCGAAACCCTCGCCGATCTTCGTGATGTCCATCGGCGGGTCCCGGAAGTCCATGCCGATCGGCGTGTCGTTGCCGTGGAACAGCTTCAGCCGGTTCTTGAGGATCTGGTAGCCGCCGTTGTTCATGATCAGGAAGACCACCGGCAGCTTCTGGTTGGCGGCGCTCCACAGCGCCGTGATCGAATACATCGCGCTGCCGTCGCCGATCACGGCGAACACCCGACGCTTCGGCTCGGCGATCTGCACGCCGACCGCCGCCGCGATGCCCCAGCCGATGCCGCCCGAGACGTTGCCGAAGAAGCTCTTGCGGTCGCGGTAGGGATAGAACGAGGGAAGGGTGCCCGCGCTGGTCAGCCCTTCCTCGACCAGGATGCCGTCGTTCGGGATGGCGGCGGCGATGCGCGACATCACCCAGTCCGGCGGCAAAGGCTCGCCGGCCTTGGGCTTCTGCAGCGCCTTCAAGCGTTGCGCCCGCTGGGCGCTCCAGTTCCTTGTCGCGAGCGTAGCGAGGGATCTCTTCGCTTTCTCCTCGAGCGCCGTGCCGCCCAGCTTCTTCACCACCGGCACGAGCGCCTTCAGTGTCTCCTTCACGTCGGCGCGCAGTGCGATCTCCGCCGGGAAGTTCTTGCCCATCTCCCAGTCGCGCAGGCCGATCATCGCCACCTTGGTGGTCTCGGGCAGCGGCTCGACCTCGCTCCACACCGACATCTGCAGCACGTCCGAGCCGACGCACAGCATCAGGTCGTGTTCCGACAGGATCGACCGCACCCGCTTCTGGTCGCGGTTGAGGGCGCCTACGTAGCAGGGATGCTCGCTGGGGAAATGCGCGCCGTAGCCGACCGTCTGGTGCCAGACAGGCGCGCCCAGTGTCTCGGCCAGTTCGCCGGCTTCCGCGAAGGCGTCGGAACTCGCGATCTCCGGTCCCGCGACGATGACGACGTTCTTCGCGGCGAGGATGCGGCGGGCGAGCTGCTCCAGCGCCGCATCGCTCGGCCGCACCGCCGTGTCGACGCGCGTCGGGACGCCGAGGTCGATCGCCGCCTCGTTGTTCAGGATGTCGCCCGGCAGCGAGATGAACACCGGGCCGGTCGGCGCGGTGGTGGCGACCTTGGCGGCGCGCCGCAGGATGCGCGGCAGGTCCTCGATGCGGTTGACCTCGACGGCCCATTTCACGACCGGCTGGGCGATCGGCACCAGCGGGGCGTAGAGCAGCGGCTCGGTCAGGCCATGGCCCTGCTCCTGCTGGCCGGCGGTGACGATCATCGCCGTGCCCGACATCTGCGAGGTGTAGATCGAGCCGATCGCATTGCCGAGGCCGGGCGCCACGTGGACGTTGCACGAGACGAGCTTGCCCGACGCGCGGGCATAGCCGTCGGCCATGGCGATCACCACCGCCTCCTGCAGGCCGAGCACGTAACCCATCTCGGGCGCTGAGGAGAGCGCATGCATGATCGGCAGCTCGGTCGTGCCCGGATTGCCGAACATCTTCACCACGCCCTCGTCGCTCAGCACGCGCAGGAACGCGTCGCGGCCGGTGATGGTGTTGGTAACGCGGGCATCAGGCATCGTTGTTTCCTCTCTGGACAGGCCCACGCTAGCATAGGTCCATGACGCATGACGCCCTGCTGCAGCGGCTCGCAGGCCTGCCATGCTGGCAGGGCACGGTTTCACTGGAGCCGCTCAAGGGCGGGCTAACCAATCTCAGCTTCGTGGCGGAGGATCGCGGCGAGAAATTCGTCGTGCGCTGCGGCGGCGACATCCCGGTGCATCACGTCTTCCGCGACCGCGAGCGCGCCGCCTCGCGCGCCGCCTTCGAAGCGGGGCTGTCGCCCGAGGTGATCCATGTCGAGCCCGGCATCACCGTGCTGCGCTTCATCGATGGCCGCACGTTCGAGGAGGCCGATATGCGGGCCAACCTCGATCGCCTGGTGCCGCTCCTGAAGACCTGTCACCGCGAAGTCGGCCGGCGCCTGCAGGGGCCCGCCAACATGTTCTGGGTGTTCCACATGATCCGGGAATACGTGCGCGCTGCCGGCGCCGACACGAAGTACCTCGCCCTGGCCGACGAGCTCGAGCGGCGGCAGGTGCCGATGCCGATCGTGTTCGGCCATCACGACCTTCTGCCCGGCAACTTCATGGATGACGGAAAGCGGCTATGGCTGATCGACTGGGAGTACGGCGCGTTCGGCACGCCGATGTTCGACCTCGCCAATCTCTCGGCGAACGGTGGGTTCGATGCCCGGCAGGACGAGGCACTGCTGGCGGCCTACTTCGAGGGCCGCGTCAGTCCTGAGCTGAAAGCTTCCTTCACCGCCATGAAAGCCGCCAGCGCGCTGCGTGAGGCGCTGTGGGCCATGGTCTCCGACCTCCACCTCAAGACCCCCGGGGTCGACTACCGGGCCCACGCCCGCGACTATCTCCGTCGCTTCGAGCGGCTGCTCAGCGCGTAGCCGGTGGGGCCGGGGCGGGCTGCTGGGCCACATTGGCCGGCTGGCCGGGCGCGCTGGCGACGGGGTGGTACAGGCCGGGCGCGCCAACCAGCAGGTAGATGCCGATCAGGGCGGCGACCACCACGGCGCCTATGGCGAGGAAGAATCCGCCGCCCCGTTGGGCGGTCGGGACTGGAAGCGGACGTTCATCGAGGTTGGGGCGTTCGAGGTAGGGCATGAGGCCTCCTACTGGGCGGAGACGGTCCCGCTCGCATCCACCGTCACCGCGATCTCGGTGCGGCCGCGCATCGCGCGGGCATGCCATAGCCCGTCGCTGCCCTTCACGACGCCATGCACGTTCTTGTAGCCGTCGAACTCGATCGCGCGTTTTGCGCCGGCGTCGTCCTCGGCGGAAGGCTGATCCGTCGTCAGGGCAGCCGTCTGGGTTTGCGCGTCGGCCTGAGTGCTGTCCGCCGCCGGGTCGGGCGTGAAGTAGCTGGTGGGCTGCGGCCTGACCAGCGGCACTGGCGGCCGGGCGGCGACCACCGTCGGGACCGGCGCCTTGGGCGCAGGCGCAACCGCCTCGGCCTTCCGCGCAGGCGAAGGTGGCGAGTGCGTTGCTCCGGGCGCCGGCCCAATCAGGTAGCCCGCGGCCAGCATGCCGAACGCCAAGCTGAAAACCGCAAAGGTGCGAAACGGAACGACCATCGCTCACCCAACGCCGGACACGGCCTTAACGTTCCACTGATGTGCTAATGTTGTTTTGCCGACGGAGGATCTTCATGAACGGTGATTACGGCCCGGAAGAGGCTGCGATGCAGGCCTACCTGCGTGATGGGGAGCGCCGGGCGATGGCGCTGGGCAATCGCGGGCCGATCCGGTTCACGCCGAGCGGCGAGTTGCACCCCGAGATCGTCGAGGCTTACGCGCGATGCGGCTTCTATGTGTTCGAGGGCGCACTCCGGCCCGAGGAGCTGGCCGACATCGAGAGCGACCTGCACGACATCCTCGCCCGCCTGCCGGTCGAGAAGGGCGCGGCGGTCGATGCCAAGGGCCGGCCGGCGCTTGGCGTCGATTGTAAGGGACCGAACCTGCATTGGGCGCGGCCGCTCAGCGACCCGTGGGGCGGCACCTCGGCCGCCAACGGCCGCCATCCGGTCAAGATGCATGAACCCGTCGCGGCCGCGAACCTTCCGAAGGAGGTGGTGTTCCTGATCCTGGGCTCGCTGCAGTTCTCCGAGGCGTCGCTGCGGGTCTACGGCCATCCCGGTCTCCTCGGCGTCGCCGCGGCGATCAACGGGCCGGACTTTGCGCCGTTCAACGAGGCGCTCTGGATCAAGGAGCCGGGCAAGGGCGCATCGGTGGCGTGGCATCAGGACGGCACGACGCACTGGGACAGCCCGGACTGGGACGAGGGCATCCACGGCTTCAACTTCATGGGCCAGCTCTACGGCTGCACCGCCGCCAATGGCGTGTGGGTCGTGCCGGGCTCCCACAAGCGGGGCAGGATCGACATCAGGAAGATGGTCGCCGAGGCCGGCACCGAGCGGCTGCCCGATGCCGTGCCGATCATCTGCGCGCCGGGCGACGTCGCGATGACCAACCGCCAAGCGCTGCACGGCTCGTTCGCAAACACCAGCCCGAACTGGCGGGTGACGGTCAACTTCGGCTTCCATCGGCGGAAGTCCGTGCTGGGCGTGCAGGCGGGCGGCATCCACAACGCCGTCGCGATCTACGATGCCGACCGCATCCGCCAGCGCGCCAGCCTGATCGGCTACGGCATCGACGCCCGCCGCCAGCGCTTCCCGGACGAGACGCCGTTCGTTTACCAGCCGCACCGTGCCGAGGGGCTGACCTATTGCTGGGACGAGGCGGCGAAGGTGGCGATCAAGGACTACAACCTGCTCGATCTCAGCATATGAAACCGACCCTCTTTGCCATCCTGCCGGCTCTCGCTGCGTTTTCCGCAGCAGCCCAGACGTCGGGCCCGGTCGGCGCGACCGGACCGACGGCCAACTGCGCTGCGTCCATGGGCGAGCTGCCGAAGACCTGGGAGGGCAAGGCCTACGCCGTGTCCGGCGACACGCTGGCCGGCATCGGCCTGAAGCCGCGCCTGCGCCTGTGGGGCATCCGCGCGCCGGAGCTCGGCCCCGACATGAGCGTGCCCGCGATGCGCGCCCGGGCGGCGCTCGAGGACATGCTGGCGGCGGGCGAGCACCAGGTGTCGTGCCGGATGACCGGCTGGGACCGTCTCTGCCGCGCCGTCGCGCAATGCACCATCACCGCCGAATGGCCGGCCGGCTCCAAGGCGCAGCCGCATGACATCGGCCTGCGCCTGGTCGAGGACGGGTTCGCCTACGGCTTCGAGCTCAGCTCGCCGCCTGACTGGGACAAGGATGCGAGCGAGAAGATTGCGCACTTCGAGGCGATCTCGCGCCAGGGCCACAAGGGCCTGTGGCCCGGCTGGCTGGGCGAGCCCCGCTAAGCCCTGAGCACTTCCTCGGCGAGGCTGTTGTCGACCGCCGTCTCGAACGGCGTGCCCGGCGACACGAAGCCGCCGGACACCAGGCTGTCGCGCAGGCGGTCATAGCTGACGCGCGGGAGCATCGGCGTCTCGTTCCAGATGCCGAGCGCCTTGTAGCGCGTGCACGCGGCGTCGAGGATCGGCCGCGGCAGGTCCGGGAAGTAGCCCGCGATCGCGCCGGCGATCTCGGCGCCGGACGCCTTGGCGACCCACTGCTCGGTCTTGGCGATCGCGCGGACCATGCGCTTCAGCTCATCGCGCCGCTTCACCATGGTGCCGCGCCGCGCGTAGAAGGTGGTGTAGGAAGTGGGGCCGCGCGCCGCCGCCGCGTACCAGATGTGCGCGGCCTTGTCGGCCAGCAGCAGGCTGGGGAACGGCTCGAACACCTGGATGACGTCGACCTCGCCCGCCTTCAGCGCTTCCATGTTGCGCGCCATGGTCTGGTCGGCGATGCGCGTGATGCCGGCCGGATCGATGCCGGCCTCGCGCAGGTCGTGCTGCAGGCACAGCCACGGCGTCGGCACCTCGCTCACCGTGGCGAGCGTGACCGACTTCAGGTCGGCGAGCGTGAAGCCCGGGCGTGGCTCGCGGCCCATGAGCACGAAGGGATCGCGGCCGACCACCTCGCCGAAGCAGACGATGTCGCAGCCCGGCACCTGCTGGTAGGTCTCGTTGACTCGCATCGGGCCGCCCCAGCAGACATCGACCGTGCCGTCCATCAGCCGCTTGGCGGCATCGCCCGGCTTGGGCGCGCTCGCGAACTTGATCTCGACGCCTTCGGCGTCGAAGGCGCCGCGGGACAGGGCGGCATAGAACGGCGCATAGAAAACCGCGCGCAGGGACTCTTGAAGCGTGATGGCCATGATGGTCGACAGGATGCGCGGGGCGCTGCTAAGCCGGCAAGAGCTTTGGAGCGAGGGCCATGCCGCACATCAAAACCTCCGACGGCGTCAGCCTCTACTACGAGGAGACCGGCTCGGGCGCGCCGCTCATCTTCCTCCACGAGTTCGGCGGCCACTATCTCAGCTGGGAGCCGCAGGTCCGCTACTTCTCGCGCCGCTACCGCTGCATCACCTACGCCGCCCGCGGCTGGCCGCCGTCGGACGTGCCGACCGACGTCGCGATGTACTCCCAGGCGCGCGCCGCCGACGATTGCGCCGACCTCATGAAGGCACTCGGGATCGACAGGGCGCATCTGTGCGGCCTGTCGATGGGTGCCACGGCAGGCCTGGAGTTCGCGATCCGCCATTCCGGCAAGGCGACGGCGCTGGTGATCGCCGCGGGCGGAGGCGGCGGCAGCACCGATCCCGAGGCCAAGAAACGCTTTAAGGAGGAGTGCGAGGCGTTCGCTCAGCGCATCGAAAAGGAAGGCATGGCGGCGATGGCGGAACTCTACTGCACGTCATCGGCCCGCAACACCTATCGTTACAAGGACCCGCGCGGCTGGGCCGAGTTCAAGCAGCAGTTCGCTGATGGCTCGGCGACCGGCCACGCCATGACCATGCGGGGTGTGCAGGGCTCCCGCATACCGTTCTTCGAGCGCACCGAGGAGCTGAAGAAGATCGCCGAGCCGATGCTGGTGGTGATCGGCGATGAGGACGACTCGACCCACGGCCTCGCCGTCCATCTCAAGCAGTACGTCGCGCGCTCCGGCGTGCTCGAGCTGCCGAAGTGTGGCCACACCATGAACCTCGAGGAGCCGGCCGCCTTCAATGCGGCCGTGCAGGACTTCCTGCATGCCGTCGAGAACGACCGCTGGCCGGCCCGCGAGCAGAAGAGCTACACGCTCATCCCGCCGAGCCGCTAGTTTCGCCGGACCGCGGGCGTCCCGCCCGCGGTCCGGCAAGAGAAGGTTACTTCTTTGGCAGCTCCTTGATCTCAACCGCTTCCGGGCGCACCGCCTTCAGCAGGTCCATGTAGACGTACTTGCTGTAGTCCAGCGGCGCCTTCAGCTTCTTCTGGTCGGCCAGCAGGTGCTCGGAGTCGCGGATCGCGTCGAGCGAGCGCGGCTTCCAGTTCATGTCGAACTCGAGCTTGGGCATCAGCTCGGTGGCGAGCTCGACCGGCATCTTGAGGAACTTGGCGACCTGCTTGGTGGCGGCCGGCCGGTCCTTCTCGATGATGTCGTTGGCCTCGCACAGCGCCTTGATGAACTTCTCCGACGTGGCGCGGTTCTGCTCGATCCAGCTGCGGTTCATGTAGATGAAGTTGATGTTGTTGTAGATGCCGTCGGCGGTCGCCAGCACCTTCGTGTTCTTGACCGACATCAGCGTGCGGGTCGGCCACGGCTCCCACACCGCGAAGGCGTCGATGTCGCCGCGCTCGATCGCCGCCAGCATCTCGGGCGCCTCGACATTGACCAGCGTGTAGTCGGCCGGGTTCAGCTTACGGTTGGCCAGCAGCCGGCGCCAGAAGATCTCGGCGCCCGTGCCGAATGCCACGCCGACCTTCTTGCCTTTGAGCGCCTCGAGGGAATCGACGTTGCGGCCGATCACGCTCTCCCACTTGGCGAGGTAGGTGCCGTCGGCGACCGCGACGATATTGTTGTCCACCTGGTGGTTGATCACGCCGGCGAGGTCGGAGCCGTAGGCCGCCTGCACCTGGTTGTTGACCAGGAATGGCACCATCGCCGAGCCCGATGGGCCGGTATTGATGGTGACGTCGAGGCCGTTCTTCTCGAACAGGCCGGCTTCCTTGGCGACATAGAACTGCGAGAAGGCTGGGTCGACTCCGGTCGCGATGGTCATCTTGGTGAGGCCCTGGGCCTTTGCCCCGAACGGCAACGAAGCGAGCGCTGCGCCCGCCAACAGAGTCCGTCTGCGCATGATTTTCCTCCCTGTCATGTGACCGGCGAGAAGCGGCCGGCGAACGCGTAGATGCCCCAGCGGAACAGCCGGTCGGCGGTGAATCCCAGGAACCCCAGCACGACCAGGGCGACGAAGATCTGGTCGACCAGCATGTACATTCGCGAATCCCAGATCATGCGGCCGAGACCGTTGTTCGCGGCAACCAGCTCGGCGGCGATGATGGTGACGAACGAGTTGGCCATCGCGAGCCGCATGCCCGTCAGGATGTAGGGCACGGTGGCGGGCAGCGCGACGAAGAAGAAGATCTGGAACGGCCCGGCGCCCAGCGAGCGGGCGGCGCGGATCTTGTTGGGTGCGACGGCATTCACCCCGGCTGCGGTGTTGATGATGACGATGAACACCGTGGTGTAGATGATCAGGAAGATCTTCGAGCTCTCGCCGATGCCGAACCAGATCACCGCCACTGTGATCATTGCGGTCGCCGGGATGAAGCGCAGGAACTCGGTGTAGGGCTCGAGCAGCCGGCGCACGATCGGGAACGAGCCGATGGCGAGTCCGATCGGGATGCCGATCAGCGAGCCGCCGACGAAACCCGTCGCGATGCGCGCGAGGCTGGCCGACGACTGCTCCCACAGGGTGCCGTCCTCGGCGAGCTCGATTCCCTTGAGCAGGACCTTCCACGGGGTGGGGAACAGCACCGACGGGATGATCCAGGTCGAGGCGATGTGCCAGATCACGAACAGGCTGGCGAAGCCCGCGATGTAGAGTCCGACGCTGCGCAGGCGGCTCGTCACTGCGATCTCTTCAGGGAAATCGCGACCTCGTCGCGGATCATCTCGTGCACCTCGCGATAGACCGCAACGAAGCGGTCGTGCGTGCGCTCGCGCTCGGCCTCGCTGAGGTCGACCTCGACGATGCCCTTGAGCTTCGACGCCGGCCCCGCATGCATCACGCCGATCCGATCGGCCAGAATGATCGCCTCGTCGATGTCGTGGGTGATGAACAGGACCGTCTTGCCGGTGGCGCTGGAGATGCGCTTCAGCTCGCGCTGCATGTCGGCGCGGGTGTGGGCGTCGAGCGCGGCGAACGGCTCGTCCATCAGCAGCATGTCGGGTTCGTTGGCCAGCACGCGGGCGATCTGGATGCGCTGCTTCATGCCGCCCGACAGCTCGGCCGGATGCTTATGGTCCTGGCCGCGAAGGCCGACCAATTCGAGATAGTGCCGCGCCTTCTTCTCGCGCTCGGCCCGCGCGATGCCGCGCATCCTCAGGCCGAACTCGACATTGCCCAACGCCGACAGCCAGCCGTAGAGCGAATCATCGCCCTGGAACACCACGCCGCGATCGGCCGCCGGTCCGGCGATCGGATGGCCGCTGATGCGGATCTGGCCCGCGCTCACCGGCTCGAAGCCGGCGACCATGTTGAGGACCGTGGTCTTGCCGCAGCCGCTGGTGCCGAGCAGGCAAAAGAACTCGCCCGCCTCTATGTCGAGCGAGAAGTCTCGGACGGCGACATAGTCGCTGCCCTTCAGCGAACGGTAAACCTTGCTGACTTGTGTGAGTTGAACGAAAGCCATCCCGGTGACATGCCTAATGCATTTCCCGGGCCAAGGGAATCTTCCGTCGCAAATGGCCTCTCCGTCGTCTCTCCGCTCCGCGCTTCGCGTTCCGGTCGAGACGACAGGGCTATGGCTGGGGGAGGATGAAGTACCGCTCCGACGGAGCAGGCGTCAGGTGCCTCAAGTCGTTCGGAAGTTTCGCTGCTCTTCCTCGCTGGGCGGCTGCGCGTAGGCCGCGAACTCCGGTCGCTCCGCGAACGGCTGGGACAACACGGTCAGCAATTCCTCGAATGGACCGTAATCGTCGTGCTCGATGGCTGCGGCGAGGGCCGCTTCGACGCGATGGTTGCGCGCGATGTAGATCGGGTTCGCTGCGCGCATGGCGTCGCGCCGCGTCGTCTCGTCCTGCGGCTCCTGCGCGGTGCGCTCACGCCAGCGCTGCTCCCACGCGTCGAACGGCGCCGGCTCGTCGAACAGGCCTCGCGCGGTGCCTTCGCCGAGGCGCCGGAAGGCCAGGGTGAAGTCGATGCCGTTGTCGGCCAGCACGTTGAAGAAAGCCTGTGCCAGCTCGCCGTCGCCCTCCTGCTCGGTGAACAGGCCGAGCTTGCGGCGCAGGCCTGCGACCAGGGCGCGGCCGAACCGGGCATTGTAGGTCTGCAGCGATTCGTTGGCCTGCTTCAGCGACTCGTCAGGATCGCCGGAGAACAGCGGCATCAGCGCCTCGCCCAACCGCGCCATGTTCCAGCCGGCGATCTGCGGCTGCTTGGCATAGGCGTAGCGGCCCATATGGTCGATCGAGCTGAACACCGTCTCCGGATGGTAGACGTCCATGAAGGCGCACGGCCCGTAGTCGATGGTCTCGCCGGCGATCGACACGTTGTCCGTGTTCATCACGCCATGGATGAAGCCGACGCACAGCCATTGCGCGACCAGCGCCGCCTGGCGCGCAATGATCTTTTCGTAGAGGTCACGATAGCCTGTGGCATCCGGGTAGTGCCGCGCGATGACATGATCGGCCAGCAGCTTCACGGCGTCGACGTCGCCGCGCGCCGCGAAGAACTGGAACGTGCCGACGCGGATGTGGCTCGAGGCGATGCGGGTCAGCACCGCTCCGGGCAGCGCGGTCTCGCGATAGACCGGCTCGCCGGTCGTCACCGCGGCCAGCGAGCGCGTGGTCGGGATGCCGAGCGCATGCATCGCCTCGCTGATGATGTACTCGCGCAGCACCGGGCCCAGGGCGGCGCGGCCGTCGCCGCGGCGCGAGAACGGCGTCGGGCCCGAGCCCTTCAGCTGGATGTCGCGGCGCACGCCGGTGGCATCGATTACTTCGCCCAGCAACAGCGCGCGGCCGTCGCCAAGCTGCGGCACGAAATTGCCGAACTGGTGACCGGCATAGGCGAGCGCGATCGGCTCGGCGCCCGGCGGCAGCATGTTGCCGGCCAGCATCGCCACGCCTTCAGGGCTTGCCAAGGCTTCGGGATCGAGACCGAGCTGCACGGCGAGCGCGCGGTTCAGCTTCACCAGCTTCGGCGTCGCGACCGGCGTCGGCGAGAGCCGCGCATAGAACCGGTCGGGCAGGCGGGCGTAGCTGTTGTCCAGCGGCCAGGGCGCAATGATCGTGTCCATGGCCCCTTATATGGGAGCGGCTCAGGCGACCGCCAGCGCCACCGCCGTATCGTGGAAAGCCGCACCGCCATTGGGGGGAACCGGATCGGCGCCGATCAGCGTGTTCACGCCGGTGCGGCCGGGATAGGCGTCGCTCGGCCAGTTGCCCTCGACGATGATCACCCCCGGCCGCGCAGTGTCGGCTGGGCGGGCGCGCAGGCGAACCTCGCCGCGGGCATTGGAGAGTCGCACCAGCATCCCCTCGACGATGCCGAGCCGTGCCGCGTCCGCGGGATGGACCAGCGCGCGCGGCTCGCCTTCGCGCTTCTGCGAGCCCGGCGTTTCGGTGAACGTCGTATTGAGGAAGCTGCGCGCCGGAGGCACGACCAGTCGGAACGGCAGGGCGTCGTTCGATTGCTCGTAGGTCTCGAGATGATCCGGCAGCGCGCGCAGGCCGGTGTGATAAGGGCCCACCGCCGCCCAGTCCGGCTTGAAATGGAAGCGCCCATCGCTCGACGGGAATCCCTTGGTGAAATGCGACGCCTCGAACCCTTCGTCGCAATCGATCCAGCCGCGCGCGGCAGCTTCGGCCCATGTGCCCTTGCCGGAGGCGCGCAGGGTCCGATCGAGCAGCTCGACGGCGCTCATGTCGAAGCGATGGGCCGGTGCCCCGAGCCGCTGGCCCAGCGCGCAGATCAGCTCGTGGTTGGTGCGACAGTCCTCGTGGCGATCGAGGACCGCCGGCCCGACCGTGAGATGGGTATGGCCGAGGCCGTAGTAGATGTCGTCGTATTCGAGGAACATCGCCGCCGGCAGCAGGATGTCGGCATAGCGTGCCGTCGCCGTCATGAACTGCTCGTGCACGCAAGTGAACAGGTCCTCACGCGCGAGGCCGCGCGCCACCGCGGCGCTGTCGGGCGCGACGTTGGCCGAATTGGCGTTCTGCATCAGCATCGCGGTCACCGGCGGTCCGCCGGCCAGCGCGCCGGCATCGCCACACAGGATCGGCCCGATGCGCGACTGGTCGAGGACGCGGATCGTCGGGTCGATCATGTCGAGCCCGTGCGCCTCGGTGAGATCGAGACCCCAATGGTCGAAACGCAGGAAGAAGGCGCCGCCGCCCTTGTGCTTCCACGCGCCGGTCATTGCGGGCAGGCAGGTGACGGCATGCATCGCCGTGGCGCCATTGCGCGAGCGCGTGAACCCGAAGCCGAGGCGCAGGAAGCTGCGTTCCGTGCGCCCATAGAGCTGTGCGAAGTCGACGATCTCCTCGACCGAGAGGCCGGTGATGGCGCTTGCCCAGGCTGGGGTCTTGTCGGCGAGATGGGCCTCGATGTCGGGCCCGAAGTCGGTGTGGCGTGCGAGGTACGCCCGGTCCGCCAAGCCTTCCTTCAGGAGCACGTGCATCATGGCGAGCGCCAGCGCGCCGTCGGTGCCAGGCCGCACCACCAGCGCGATGTCGGCCGCCTCGATCGTCGGCGTGCGATAGACGTCGACGACCGCCAGCTTGGCACCGCGCGCCCGTCGCGCCTTGGCGATATGGGTCATCGCATTGACTTGCGTCGAGACCGGATTGCCGCCCCAGACGACGATCAAGTCGGCCTCGGCCATCTCGCGTGGATCGGCGCCCAGCAGCTTCCCGACGCCGGCGCGCCAGCCCGATTCGGCCGGCGTGACGCAGATCGTCGTCTTCTGCCGCGAATAGCCCATGGCATTGCGCAATCTCTCCATGCCGTAGCGCTGGATCACGCCCATCGTGCCGCCCGAATGGTAGGGCCACACCGCCTCGCGGCCGTGCCGTTGCTCGGCGCGCTGGAAGGCCTCGGCGACTTCATCGAGCGCCGCCTCCCAGGAGATCGGCCGGAAGCTGCCGCTGCCCTTGGCGCCGGAGCGCTGCAGCGGCTGCTTCAACCGGTCGGGGTGATGCACCCGCTCGGCGTAGCGCGCGACCTTGGCGCAGACGACGCCGTCGGTATAGCTGTTGGCCGCTGCACCGCGGATGCGTCCGATGCGGGTCGATGAAAGGCGCTCGACCTCGAGCGAGCAGGCGCTCGGGCAATCGTGAGGGCAGGCGGACTTGCGATACTCGATTCCCATGCGCGGACTGTCGCGCTGCGGTGAACGGGCGTCCAGCGTTTCGAACAGCAGGCTGGTGCTGCCGATAGTCCTTGCCGGAAAAACGATGGTGCCGGCAGACTTTCGGCAAAGGAAGCGGAGATAAAGCGTATGTCACCAGTGCGCCTTGGGCGTCGAACCATTCTCGCCGCCGCGCTGGCGGCACCCGCCATCGCGCGCGCCGATGCCTATCCTAAAAGCAGCGTGCGCGTCGTCAATGCCTACAGCCCCGGAGGCACCGCCGATGTCGTCTGCCGCATCCTCTGCCAGGCGCTGAGCGAGAAGCTCGGCCAGACCTTCGCGGTCGACAACAAGCCGGGCGCGGCCGGCACGATCGCAGCGCAGATCGTGGCGCGTGCGCCGGCCGACGGCTACACGCTGCTCTACGATGCCACGGCGCACTCGGTGAACCCGTCGCTGTTCAGCAAGCTGCCCTACGACACGCGGCGCGACCTGCTGCCGGTCTTCCTCTCGCTGCAGACACCCAATACGCTTATGCGCAACGCGCAGTTCGAGGCGAAGACGATCGCCGAGCTGATCGCGCTCGCCAAGAGCAAGCCCGGCGCGCTCGACTGCGCCTCGACCGGCATCGGCACGGTCCAGCATGTCTCGCTCGAGCTCTTGAACCAGCGGGCCGGCATCAAGATCAATCACGTGCCGTACAAGGAGATGGGCTCGGTGCGGAACGACCTGTTCGCCGGTCGCATTCCGCTACAGTTCAGCAACGTGCCGGGCACGATCGCCTTGCGCGCCTCCAAGGAAGTGACGTGCATGGCGCATACCGGGCCGGGACCGATCGAGGTGCTGCCCGGCATCCACGGCGTCGCCGAAGTGCTGCCCGGCTTCGAGACCTGGGAGTGGAACGGCGTGTTCGCGCCGGCCCGCACCGATCCCGGTCTGGTCAGGCACCTCAACGAGGAGATGAACGCGGCCTTCCGCGTGCCCGCGGTCGCGGCGAGGCTGGCCGAGCTGGGCGCGCTGACCAGGCCCAACACGGTCGAAGAGTTCGCCGCCTTCCGCGAAACCCAGATCGCCTTCTTCGCCGAGATGGTGAAGGCGGCGAACATCCATATCGAGTGAGGATCCGATGCCTGCCGACGATCCGCTGTTGGGCCATGGCCGTCAGGTCATCGTGCGCGAGGATTGGCTCGGGCTGACCGAGGAGCCGATCCTCGAGCCCGGCCTGCCGATCGTCGATCCGCATCATCACCTGTGGGAACGGGACGCGCGTGGCACCTACCTGCTGCCGGAGCTGCTGGCTGATACCGGCAGCGGCCATGACGTGCGCGGCACGATCTTCGTCCAATGCGGCGAGATGTACCGCGCCGCTGGCCCGAAGGACGAGCAGTCGCTGGGCGAGACCGAGTTCGTCACCGGCATCGCCGCGATGAGCGCGAGCGGTCGCCATGGCAAGACGCGTGCCTGCGCCGGCATCATCGGCATGGTCGACCTCACCTTGGGCGACAGGGTCGATCCGCTGCTCGAGCGGCACATCACCATCGCCGGCGGCCGCTTCTGCGGCATCCGCAACCGCACCGCCTGGCACCCGTCGCCGGAAATCACGTCGAACCTGGTCTCGCCGCCGCCGGGACCGCTTGAGAACCCGGCCTTCCACGAGGGCGCCCGACGCCTCGCCAAACACGGCCTGCCGCTCGACATATGGGGCTATCACACGCAGCTGCCGCATGTGATCCGGCTCGCGCGTGCCGTGCCGGAGCTGACGGTGGTGGTCGATCACGTCGGCGGACCACTCGGCATCGGGCCGTTCGAGGGCAAGCAGGCCGAGGTCTTCCCCGAGTGGAAGAAGCTGATCCTCGAGCTGGCGGCGCTGCCCAATACGGTCGTGAAGCTGGGCGGCCTCGCCATGTACGTCACCGGCTTCCACTTCCATCGCCGGCCCAAGCCGCCGGGTTCGGAGGAACTGGCGAAGGTCTGGAAGCCCTACATCGAGATCTGCATCGAGGCATTCGGCGCCGAGCGCTGCATGTTCGAGAGCAACTTCCCGGTCGACAAGGGCATGTGCAGCTACGCTGTGCTGTGGAATGCGCTGAAGCGTCTCGCCGCCGGTGCGAGCGCCGCCGAGAAGACCGCGTTGTTCAGCGGCGCCGCGATGCGGGTCTACAAGCTCGGCAAGTTGCCAGAGGCACTGGCAATCGCCCTTTGATCTCCTATTCGCTCACTATGGGTCGGGTCATCCAAGCCCTCCCTCGTATTGCGCCTATTGCTCTAGCCAAAGGGAAAAGGAATTTCGGGTAGTGTTTCCAGCACCAGCGCGGCCCCGTCTCGCGCGGAATCCAACAGAGCTTCCACCCGAGTCGGAAAGCTCTTCTTCGATTGCACGACTACCTGTAGGCCTTCAGTACGACAAATTTCCCAAATGAATGAACCGGCCACGCCTGTCAGGCCGACCACTCGCACAAGATAACCGTCTTTCACCGACATCACTCCCACAGTCCATTTTTATGGGCGGCGATCCTATTCCTCACGAGAAGCGTAGCAACAGTTTCATGTTGCCACCGCTATGAAAAAACATGGGGCTCATCCCGCCTGGGCCTCCAGGTCTTCGGCTTCTTCTTCAAGTTCCTGCGCATGTTGCAGCATCAGCCCCCCATCCGCAGCACGGAGACCCGTAAAACAGGAGGAAGATTCTGACGATCAGTCCCTGAACGGATCCGTCATCAGAATCGTGTCCTCGCGCTCGGGGCTGGTCGACAGCAGCGCGACCGGGCACCCGACCAGTTCCTCGACGCGGCGGACATACTTGATGCAGGTCGCCGGCAGCTCGGCGTAGGCGCGGGCGCCCTTGGTGCTTTCTTTCCAGCCTTCGAAGATCTCCCAGATCGGCTTGATCTTGGCCTGTGCGCCCATGGTGAAGGGGAAGCGCTCGATGCGCTTGCCGTCGAGCTCGTAGCCGACGCAGATCTTGATTTCGTCGAGCCCGTCCAGCACGTCGAGCTTGGTGAGGGCGATGCCGTCGATGCCGTTGAGCTTCACCGCCTGGCGCACCATCACCGCGTCGAACCAGCCGCAGCGCCGGCGCCGGCCGGTGTTGGTGCCGAACTCGTTGCCGCGATCGCCCAGCAGCTGGCCGATCTCGTCCTTGAGCTCGGTCGGGAAGGGGCCGTCGCCGACCCGCGTGGTGTAGGCCTTGGCGATGCCCAGCACGTAGCCGACCGCGCCGTTGCCCAGGCCCGAGCCGATCATCGCCTGCGCTGCCACGGTGTTGGAGGACGTGACGTACGGATAGGTGCCGTGGTCGATGTCGAGCATGGTGGCCTGCGCGCCCTCGAACAGAATGCGCTTGCCGGCGGCGCGCAGGCCATCGAGCCGCTCCCACACATCCTCGGCGAACGGCAGGAGCTGCGGCGCCAGCGCCAGCAGGTCCTTCGTCAGTTGAGCCGCGTCGACCGGCGGCTTGCCGAGGCCCTGGCGCAGGGGATTGTGATGGGCGAGCAAGGTCGCGACCTTGGCCGGCAGCATATCCGGCTCGCCGAGATCGCCGACACGAATCGCGCGGCGGCCGACCTTGTCCTCGTAAGCGGGGCCGATGCCGCGCCGCGTCGTGCCGATCTTGATCACGCCGTCGGCATCCTCGCGCCAGCCATCGAGGTCGCGATGCAACGGCAGGATCAGCACGGCATGATTGGCGATCTTGAGGTTGTCGGGCGTCACCGCGACGCCCTGGCCGCTTACCTTCTTCACCTCCTCGAGGAAGTGCCAGGGATCGACCACCACCCCGTTGCCGATGATCGACAGCTTGCCCTTGCGCACCACACCTGACGGCAAGAGCGCGAGCTTGTAGGTCTGGTTGCCGATGACCAGCGTATGGCCGGCATTGTGGCCGCCCTGGAAGCGCACCACGACCTCGGCGCGCTCGCTCAGCCAATCCACGATCTTGCCCTTGCCCTCGTCACCCCATTGGGCGCCGATCACTGCCACGTTGGCCATTTGCGAATTCCTGACATGCGAACGCCTCCGCGGCGGGGTGCCGGGAGGCGTGAGGGTGCATAGCATGCGCGGCCCCGAGGGCGAAGCGGATAAAGGCCGCAGCAACGTGCGCCCGTCGTGCGCGTGAGGGACACATGCTTACGCTTCGTTTCCTGATCGTTGCCGCTTGCATGGCCTTGGCGGGGTGCGGTTCCGAATCGTCGCTGGAACGGGTGCAGCAGCCTGGGCAGACGTCGGTAAGCGGCCTGGAATTGCCGCCAGCTGATGCCCTGGAGCGCCCTGCAGCGCAGACGGCCAATCTGCCGGCCCGTTGAGGGGCGCGCAGCTACTGCTGCATCTCCTTCTTGTTGTCGTCGGGGCTTTGGGCCGTTGAGGGATCCGGATTTTCCGTGCCCTGAAGAATGGTCGACGATTGCGGTCCGATCAGCAGCAGGACCGGCTTGCCAGTCTTGTCGGTCGCGCTCACGGCGTATGTGGTCGGCAGGATGGTGATGTCCTTGTAACCGTCGGCGGTGAGCCGCGCCCGGATTTGCTCCGTCAGTGCAGCGTTGTCGTTGCCGTCGATGGTCGCAGGCGCATCCGACGTCTTGGCGATCGCCGGCGCTGCGCCCGCCAAGGCAAGCATCGCGAGCGCAGAGGTGATGAAGAAACGGGCCATGGGCAGGCTCCTTGTCACTATGTGAGGGACGCTACTGCTGGATGATCTCGTCGTTGGTGGTGCCCGGGACCTGGGCCTGCGACGGATCCTTGTCCGGGACTTTCATCATCGTCATGGAGTGCGGGCCGATCATCATCACGACCTTGTTGCCGTCCTTGTCCTTGGCGCTCACGATGTATGAGCCGGGGGCGATCTTGACGTCGCTGTAGCCGTCTTGAGCCAGCTTCTCTCGGAGCTTTTGCGGCCCGTGCTGAATCTCCTGGTCGGACATGCCATCGTTGTTTTGGGCATCGTTGCCCTGCGGCTTGTCGCTCGGGGCGGGCGACTGCGCCCAGGCTGCGCCGGCCAGTAGCGCGAGCGATGCACAAGCGGGAACTATCAGTCGGCCGAACATGGGATTCTCCCTCGGGTTGCCGAGTGCTCGCTTACGGAACGGCCTGGCGGGCCCGGCGTTCCGGGCAAAAAGGTGCGCCGGTGCCGATCAACCATGCGTGAATGTGAAGGAAATCACGGAGATCTGGCGCGGGACCGTACAGACAGGCTGCAGGCGAACGGTCATCATCCGCGTCGAGGGGAGTATCAAACACACCATGTCTACCGTCGTACGAGTCGGACTGCTGGGGCTGGCGCTGGCTTTCGCCGCCGGTGTTGGAGAGGCTGCCGCGCAGGGAATGGGCAGCGGCCCGATCCAGACCTTGCCTTGGGCCGCCAAGCAACGGTCGAAGCCTAACCCCAACAAGGAGGCCCAGAAGGGCGCCGAAGCCGAAATCCAACCCGTCGAGCAGCTCCGCGCCGAGCCGATCGTCGGTGCCGGCCCGGTCGACCCCCAGCCGAAGCACTAGTTTTCGCTGCTCAAAG
This sequence comes from Reyranella sp., assembly GCA_035293665.1. GTDB lineage: Bacteria > Pseudomonadota > Alphaproteobacteria > Reyranellales > Reyranellaceae > Reyranella. Next base: position 19,414 of record DATGMK010000093.1, read on the forward strand.
CGGCACAGCCTCGCCGTCGATCAGGGCATGGGTGCAGCCCAGCCGTTTGGCTTCCTTGCGCGCATCATCGGCGGCCGTGACGGCGCGGACCACGGCATAGCCCTTGACCTGCCAGGGCGCGGCGTCGGCCCAGCCGGCGCCGGCCGGCAGATAGAGGCGCGGGCGCGGCGGCGCGGGTTCTGACGCCGCCAGCACGGCGTCCATGTAGAGCGTGAAGCCGGTCGCGGGTTCGCTGACGCCATCCTCGGGATAACCCGCGGAGTAGCGACCGCCGCGCACCAACTCCTGCCGGCCCTCCAGCGCGAACACCGAGAACGAAACACCGGTCTGGTACTCGAGGCCGCGATAGTCGACCGCGTCCAGGGTCAGCGGCAGCTCCGGCTCGGCGGCGGCGACCAGCGCCACGACCTCGGCCAGTCGCGCCGCCTCGGCCGCGGCTGCAGCCGGCAGCTTCAGCTTCTTGAGCTGGGCGATCGCCTTGTCGGCCGGGCCGGCGGCGCGCAGCAGGCCGATGAACAGATCGGCCGCCTTCTTGCCGTCGCCCTTTTCGCCAACCAGAGCCTTGGCGATGGCCGCCTCGTCCTTGCGATCGAGCGCTCGGCGCAACAGGCGCACCGGCTCGGCCTCGAGCTTCAGCCCGGCGGCTACGGCGGCGACCAGCGTCGGCAGGTTGAGATCGACCGTCAGCCGGGCGACGCCGATGGCGCGCAGGGCGTCGACCGCCAGCAGCACGGCTTCGGCGTCGGCCTCCGCCGTGTCGACTCCGAGGAGCTCACAACCGACCTGCGCGAACTGCCGCTCGGGCTTCAGTGCATTGCCGCGCACACGGATCACATTGCCGCCGTAGGACAGGCGCAGCGGCCGCGGCTCGTGTTTCAATCGTGTTACGGCGATGCGCGCCACCTGCACGGTCATGTCGGGCCGCACGCCCATCATGCGCTGCGACACCGGGTCCATCAGCCGGAAGGTCTGCGAGGCGAGCGCGGCGCCGGGTCCGCCAAGCAGCGATTCCTCGAACTCGACCATCGGCGGCTTCACGCGGTCGTAACCGAAGGCGGCAAAGCGCTTGATCGCGATGTCGATGGCGTCGGCCTCGCGCGCAGCGTCCGGCGGCAGGAGGTCGGCGAGACCGGCGGGCAGCAGGCCGCGATGGTCGTTGTCGTTCGAGCTCATGTTCGGTTGATAACCGATTCCGGCGCGCAGCGGGACCGGAGATATGCATTGGTGGTGACGGTGACGCACTCCCTTCCGCATTCATCGATGCTAAAGAGGAGCGTATCGGGGCAGCAACCAAGAAGAAGATGTCATTGCGTGTTGGGCGTAGAGTTGCCGGACTGCTGGCGGCGGTTGCGGTTGCAGGGGCAGTTCTTCCGGCCCAGGCACAGACATTCAATTCCGAAGGCCCGGCGCCGAGCCAGGGTCCGTGGGCGACTATCCAGAGTCGCGACAATCCCGGCCTGAACCAGGGCACTGTGGCGGGGGCGATTCAGGCCGTGTTGCCCGACCCGAACAACCCCAACCGCATCTTCATCGGCTCGACCAACGGCGGCATCTGGGGAACCACCAACGGCGGCGCCACCTGGACGCCGCTCTCGGACAACGCGTCGTCGCTGTCGATCGCCAGCCTGAGCTTCGACCCGACCAACACCAACGTCATCATCGCCGGCATCGGCAATACCTCGAACGGCGCAGTCGGCAGATACAGCAGCGGCCTGATGACCGGGCTGCTCTACAGCGACAATGGCGGCAGCAGCTGGAGCACGATCAGTCTCGGTCCGACGCTCAGTGGCAAGAGCATTGTCTCGGCTGCCATCCGCGGAAACGTGATTCTAGCGGCATCAGCCGATCCCAACGACATCGACCGCGCCGGCGGCGGCCTGTACTTCAGCGACAATGGCGGTACGTCCTTCGACGCGGCACACGGCATTCCGGCGAACGCGCCGGTCACCGCCCTCGCGGCGGACAGCGGCTCGACCAGCACCTTCTACGCCTCGGTCAACGGCAACGGCATCTACCGGAGCGTCAACAGCGGCGAGGACTGGAGGCAGGTCAACATTCCCGGCCTCAGCACGGCCGACAATCTGAAGGTCGTCACCGGCAGCATCGCGGGCACGATTCTCGTCGCCTCCTATAACGACTCGAAGGTGACCGGCCTTGCCCTGTCGAAGGACGGCGGCGTCACCTGGAACCTGCTTCAGGTGCCGGCACCCAACAGCGGTCAGACCAACACCAATCTCGCGCTGGCGATCGATCCGCACGATCCCAACGTGGTCTATCTGGGCGGCGCGGCCACCACGGCGGATCGCAACTATACGCTGGCCGGCTACAAGATCGTGCTGAACGCCGACGAAAGCTCGACTTTCACGCCAATCACGCTCGACGGCACGGTCGACAACAGCTCGCCGCATGCCGATGCCCGCGTCTTCGTATTCGACCAGAACGGCCGGATGCTGATGGGCGGCGACGGCGGCGTCTACGCCATGACCACCACCGCCCAGGGTGTGTCGTGGTCCGGACTGAACACCTCGTCCCTGTCGGTGCGCGAGGCCAACGCGGTTGCCTATGATTTCATCACAAAGCGCATCATAGTCGCCGCGCAGGACACCGGCGTGGCGGTGCAGGATTCGGCGCGCAGTTCCGGCTACACGGCCGTGCAGGGAGCCGACGGCACGAACGCCGCGGTCAACGACGTGACCCTGCGGTCCCACGGCCAGAGCGTAGTCTATACCTCCTACCAGAATCTGGGCGCGTTGACGCGCTGGACCTACGACTCCCACGGCACCCTGATCGACGACTACGTCTTCAACACCTCGCAGAAGGGCAACAACCGGCTGAACTTCGAGCCGGACGACTTCAAGACGCCGTCCAATCCCGATCCGGACTCCGAGAGCAGCGGCCCATCGCTGCCGCACCATTCGCGCATCGTCCTGAACAAGGTGGATCCGACCCGGATCGCCTTCGGCACCAACTACGTCTATACGACCCAGGACAAGGACGCCAACAGCACGACGCTCACGCTGCTCGACCGCGGCGAAGCGGGATCGCCCATCGGCCCGGTAACCGCGCTTGCTTTCGGCACATTCGACAACCCGAATGCGGTACTCGCTGCTTCGGCCAGCGGGGTCTATCTCAGCACGTCCGAGACCGGCGGCTCGTTGAATCCGACCGGCTATGTGATCACCAACCAGACCGGTCCGAGCGCGGTCGTATTCGACACCCGCTATGCGAGCACATTCTACGTCGCCGACGGCAACACCCTGCAATATACGACCAACGGTGGCCGCGGAGCGTTCGGCGATCTTACGCCGAATCTCGGGACGCTGAACATCACGCGGCCGCTGTCCCTCGAGTTCATCTCGACCAATGGCGTAAATGCGCTGCTGGTCGGCGGCCTGCGCTCGAACGAGGCCGCACAAAGCCCGCTCGCGGCTGTCGAGGCCGACGGCGCCGGCGCGCTGATCACGGGGAGCTGGCGCTCCTTCGGTACGAACCTTCCCAATGCCATGGTGAGCGCGCTTGCCTACAATCCTTCGGCTGATGCGCTGGTCGTGTCGCTGTGGGGCCGCGGCATCTGGACCCTGTACGACGTGACGAGCAATTTCAGCTCTGCGTCGGTGCTGCAGTTCGGCCTGGCCGACAACGATTCCACGCCCGACCCCGCGCTGCTGACCGGGGCGCGGCCGCTGGTCAAGGACGGCATCGGCACTCTCAGGATCACCGGAACGGCGACCTACAGCGGCGGCACCACGATCAAGAACGGCACCCTCCTGCTGTCCGGTACCGGTACCCTCGGCGCGACCTCGGCCGGCACGAGCGTATCGGGCGGCATACTCGATCTCGGCGGCACCACGCAGACCCAGGATGGCGGCCTGACCCTGACCGGCGGCACGGTGCAGAACGGCATCTTTCAGTCGAATGGCGGCTTCACGGTCCAGAACGGCGCGATCTCCGCGGTGCTTGCGGGCAGCGGCGGCCTGACCAAGACCGGCGCCGACCAGACCGTCTCGCTGTCGGGGCTCAACACCTACACCGGCAGCACGACCGTGAGCGCCGGCATCCTTCGCGTGGACGGCTCGATCGCCTCGTCGAGCGGCGTCACGGTCGGCGTCGACGGCGTGCTCGGCGGCTCCGGGACGCTGCCCGCGACCGTGGTGAATGGCGTCGTGGCGCCGAACAACCCCGGCGGGTTCCTCACCGTGAACACCAGCTACACGCAGCACGCCGGCAGCACCTACGAGGCCGTTGTCACGCCGGCCGGGCAAAGCGACCAGATCAGGGTGAACGGCGCAGCGTCGCTCGCCGGCGCCGTCGCGCTGCTGCCGACCGCCGGCTCCTACGGCAACGGCAAGACCTTCACGCTCCTGACCGCGACATCGGTCACGGGCCACTATGACGGCGCGACCAGCAGCTACGCGTTCCTGAAGCCGACGCTGAGCTATGACGCGACCGACGTCTTCGTGACGCTGGCGCCCGGCGGCTTCTCGCAGGCCGCACAGACGCCCTCGCAGGCGGCGGTGGCCGGCGTGCTGGACCGCAACGTCGCGACCGCCAGCGGCGACTTCCTCTCGGTCATGGATGCCTTCAGCCTGATGACGCCGACGCAGGCCAGCGCTGCCTTCCAGGCGATCAGCGGCCAGAACTATGCCGGCTTCTCGTCGCTCGGCGTGCAGACCGCACAACTTTTCATGAACTTCTTCTCCCTGCAGGCGGGCGGCGCCCAGACCACCGGTCGCGGAGGCGGCGGCAGCCGCGTGGCCATGGCCGAAGCCTGCGACGTCGCCTGCGATGCGACCGAAACGCCGCGCTGGAGCGCCTGGGGCGGCCCGCTGGGCGGCGTCGGCACGATCGCCGGCAGCACGTCGGCGCCGGGTCAGAACTTCAACATCGGTGGCTTTGCCGCCGGTATCGATCGCCGCTTCGACGGCGGCCTGCTGTTCGGCGTCACGGCCGGGTACACGGCGGCCAACACCTATACCCAGACCATGCCGGGGCAGGGCTCGGCCAACACCGTCCAGCTCGGCTTCTACGGCGAATACGCCGTCGGCAATTTTTACCTCGACGCCCTGGCGGGCTATGCGCACTCATCCAACCAGATGACGCGGCCGATCTCGCTGCCCGGCCTCGCCCAGCGCACGGCGATCGGCAAGACGACGACGGAGCAGTTCTTCGGCCAGCTCGAAGCCGGCTACAAGATCGCACTGGGCGGACCGCTCGACTCCTTCGTGACGCCTTTCGCGCGGCTGCAAGGCTCGACGGCGACCCAGGCCGGGTTCACCGAGAGCGGGGCGGACTCCCTCGACCTCAGCCTTGCCGGACAGACCACGAACTCGCTGCGCACCGTGCTCGGCGCCCAGGCCGGCGCGTCGGTCGACCTCGGCTGGCGTCAAAAGCTGGGACTGGTCCTGCGCCTGGGCTGGAGCCACGAATACGCCGATACGTCGCGGCCGGTGAATGCGAGCTTTGCCGGCGCGCCGGCCTCGCCGTTCACCGTGGCCGGCGCCGAGGCGCCGCGCGACGGGGCGATCGTCGGCCTTTCGGCCAGCACGGCGATCGCCCAGTCGACCAGCCTGTACCTGCGCTACGACGGCGAGCTGGCGGGCGGCAATACCAGCCACATCGTGTCGGCTGGCCTACGCATCACCTGGTAGACCCGAAGCGCTTGTTTCCCGCGGCATTTGGGCTATTGGTCGCGCGATGACCCACGCGCGCCCGGCCCTGTCCGTGGTGGCCCCCTGCTTCAACGAGGAGGGCGTGCTGCCGGAGTTCGTGCGCCGGGTGGCCGCGGTGCTGGACGGCATCGACGCCACGGCGGAGATCGTGCTGGTCGACGACGGCTCGCGCGACGGCACCTGGAAGGCGATGACCGAGGCGGCGGCTCGGGACCAGCGCG
>DATGMK010000094.1:0-58381 GCA_035293665.1 Reyranella sp.
CATCACTCTGGAAAGCATGGCGCCGGTCGGCGATGATCCTCTCGTCGGGCTGCCTGATATGGGCGCTTGATCGATCCGGCTCCGCCTTCGGATTCGTCGTACTGACTAACCGTCAGCTACACCACGCCTCGGGACACGATCCGGCTGTCACGCGGCGGTCCGGACTTTGAGGGGATTATCGGGGAGGACAGTCCTATCCTGCGCGAGCCCGGTTGGCTCGAAGAGGACGCCATGGAACTGGTCAAATTGCAGATTTTGCTGAGCCATCCCCTGGGAGGCGACGAGATGCGGCTGGTCGAGGCGCGTCTCACCGAGCTCGGAATGACGATAACCGGCCGTGGCGCGGTCACGCTTTCTGCCAGCATGCCGGCCGACCTGTTCAGCACGACGTTTGGGAGGGAGTTCAGGGGACGTTCTGGATTTGCCGCCAGGGGAAGTCTGGGAGAGACGCTGTCGGTCCCGGCGAGCCTTCGGGACTATGTCGACGCGATCAGCGAGACGCCGCGGCACGAACCGATGAGATGATCACCGAGGGGAGGGGAGAGATGAAGCCGTATGTTCCCGGCGAGAGGGCGCCGAAGAAGGGGTCGCCGTCCGAGATGCTGAGAATCGCCGTCACGTTCCGGCGCCCCAAGGACGGGCTGGGTCCGACCAAGGCGCCGGCCCGTTTGTCGGCCGCCAGCGTGATGAGCTTCGCGCCCGAGGCATACGATGTCGATCACGCCCTGCACGAGCTCAACCGGCGCGGCTTCAAGACGTCGGGGCGGGGGCGCTTGACGGCCTCCATCCGCGGAACGCGCGCGCAGTTCGAGAAGACGTTCGGCACGAAGCTCGCGACCGTGCATCTCGATCCGGCCAAGGCCTATCAGTTCCACACGTTCTACTATCCGCCCGACGGCGCGCCGTGGTCTCCGGACCCGGCGATCATGGCTTTGATCGACGACGCCTATATCCAGTGGCCCCACATCTACATGGCGGCCAAGTTGAAGACGGCACCCAAGGCCGCGGTGAAGACGAAAGCCGTGCCGGCCGCGGGCGCCGTCCCCGGAGCGCCTGCCGTCTCCGCAAAGCCCCCGAAAGTCGACTACTGGCATCTGGACGTGCCGGGCGATCTCACGAAGCTCCTGAACGTTGCGCCGGTGCACAAGGCCGGAACGACCGGGTCCGGCATCCGCATCGCCATGATCGACACCGGGTTCTTGCACAGCCATCCCTTCTTCTCGTCCCATGGCTACACGTCTTCCGTCGTGCTCGCGTCCGGGGCGAGCAATCAGCTCACCGATCCCGGCAGCCACGGAACGGGGGAATCGGCGAACATCTTTTCCGTCGCTCCGGGCGCGACCTTCATCGGCGTCAAGCTCGGCAACGACTCCGATCCGCAGGGAGGCGCCAGCATCCTGGAAGGCTTCCAGGAGGCGCTCAAACACAGCCCCCATGTCATCTCCATCAGCATGGGATACGACCTGCGGGACGTGAACAGCCCAATGGCCGAACTGCCCGGCAGCCTGAAGGGGCTGGAGGCGGAAATCCATGCGGCGGTCGCTTCCGGGATCACCGTGGTGTTCTCGGCGGGCAATGGGCAATACGCATTCCCGGGCCAGATGCCCGACGTGATCTCCGTCGGCGGGGTGTTCGTCGACAAGTCGGGCGCAATGCTCGCCTCCGATTATGCGACGTCGTTCGACAGCCTGATCTATTCCGGCCGGCACGTCCCAGACTTCTGCGGCCTCGTCGGCATGCTGCCCCATGCCGACTACATCATGCTGCCGGTGCCGCCGGGCGGAGCGATCGACCAGGAGAACGCCACTCACGACGAGACCAAGCCCGACGACGGTTGGGGCGTGTTCAGCGGGACGTCCGCCGCGGCTCCGCAGGTCGCCGGCGTGTGCGCCCTGCTGCTCGCGAAGAACCCGAAGCTCAAGCCGGCGGATATCAAGGCGATTCTCGGCCGGACCGCGCGGCCGATCAAGAAGGGCATGCCAATCCGTCCTCCGATCCCATGGGCGTGGGTGTGCTGGCGGAGAACGGTGCTGCCGGATCGGGCCTCATCGATGCCTATGCGGCCTGGCAGCAGGCGTAGACGGGAAGCAATGTCCGGCGGGCGCGCGGCCGACTATCCGACCATCGCATAGGCCGGCTGGCGCCAATCCGCTCCCGCCCGCAGGAACCCCGTCCGGCCGTCGAGCAGGATCGCCTCGACCGAGCACGCCCGTCGGGTCAGCGCCGGCCACATCTCGACGTCGTGACCGCGCCGCTTCAGCTCCTCGATCGTCGCCGCGGGGAGCCGGTCCTCGATGTTCAACCGGCCGGGCAGGTGCGTGTACGGCGCGAAGGAGTTGGGAAAGCTGAAGGTCGCGAAGCGCGGCTGCTCGATCGCTTCCTGGATGTCCATGCCGAAGTGGAAGGTATTGAGAAAGACCTGCAGCATCGCCTGCACCTGGACGTCGCCGCCCGGCGCGCCGAACGGCATCACGCTGCCGTCGTCGCGCACCGCGATCGCCGGGTTGGGCGTGAGGCGCGGGCGCTTGCCGGGCGCCACGCCGGAGGGGTGGTTCGGGTCGGGCCGGCTTTGCGTGCCGCGGCCGGACGGGACGATGCCCAGCCCCGGGATCACCGGCGAGCGCCACGAGCCGTCGCTCGGCGTCGCCGACATGGCGTTGCCCCAGCGATCGACGGCGCAGCAATAGGAGGTGTCGGGCTCCACGACCGCGTCGCTGCGCTGCTTCGAAGGTGAGGCCGGCGCCGGGGCGTTCGCCGGATGGCGCCCGACCGGCGGCGGCATGTCGGGCATGGCCCGTTGCATGTCGATCGCCTCGATCCGCGCCCGGACATGCGCGTCGGACAGTAGCTCGTCCATTCCGACATCGACGAACAGCGGATCGCCGTAGCGGTACTCTCTGTCGGCGCAGGCCGCTTTCAGGATCTCGGTGATCAGGTGCACGTAGTCGGCGCTATTGTGCTTCAGGCCTTTCAATCCGCCGCTCGCCTCGATCATGCGCAGCGCCTGGGCCAGCATCGGCCCCTGGCACCACGGCCCGCAGGTGTACACGTCGAAGTCCCGCCAGCGCACCTTGACCGGCTCCTCGTAGCGGGAGTGGAAGTCGGCGAGGTCGTCGCGCGCGAGATAGCCGCCGTGGCTCTCGTGGTAGCGCACGATCGTCTCGGCGATGTCGCCGCAGTAGAAGGCCGCACGGGCCGCCGCCAGGCCGGCGAGCCGGCCGCGCTTGGACACAGCGCGCTCCTGGTCGACCATGTATTGCAACGTGTTGGCGAGATCGGTCTGCAGGAAGCGGTCGCCGACCTTCGGCAGCTGGCCGCCGGGCAGGAAGATTGCCGCGTTCGACGGCCAGGTGCGGTAGCCGTCCTCGTACTGCTTGATCATGGTCGCCATGTACTCGAACACGGCGAAGCCCTCCCTGGCGTAGCGGATCGCGGCGCCGGCGACGTCGCCGAACGTCATCGTGCCCCAGTCCCGCAGTGCCGTGATCCAGGCATCGGGCGCGGCCGGCACCACGGTACGCAGGATGCCGAGCGGCATCGTGCCATTGTGCTCGCGCATGAACAGGTCGGCCGGGAAGCGCCTGGGCCAGTGGCCCAGGCCGGCGATGGTGACGACTTTTCCCTGACCCGTCCGGATCATGATCGGCGCGACGCCGGCGACGTTCACCTCGTCGGGATGCAGGACGGCGAGCGCCATGCCGGCGGCGCAGCCCGCGTCGATCGCATTGCCGCCGGCTTCGAGGATCGAGAATCCGGCCGCGGCGGCGAGGTAATGGCCGGCCGAGACGGCGTGCCGGCTGCCATAGAGGGTAGGGCGGGCGGAGGGCATACCCACAGTCTATCCCGGTGACCAGGCTGAGTCCGACGAAACCTCCGGCCGGCCGCCACGTTCACCCCGACGGAACCGTACGGGAGTGCCCAATGTCCAAGGTCGTTCTTGCTGTCGCTGCCCTGCTCGCCCTGTCCGCCTGCGGCCGTGACCCCGGCACCCGCGCCGTGACCGGCGGCGCCATCGGCGCCGGCACCGGCGCAGTGGTCGGTGCGGCGACCGGCGGAAGCCCGCTGGCCGGCGCGGCGATCGGCGGTGTCGGCGGTGCCGTTGTCGGCGCGGCGACGACGCCCCGCTACTAAGTTCGTAGCGCTCGAACTGTGCGTCGGACGGCGGCGACCGCGGGTCGCCGCCGTTTGGCGTGCTCGGTTGGAGGCCGCGTCGACGATGCGGTGACCCTCCGACAGCACCAGCGTCAGCCGATGGGGATCATGCGCAGGGCTCACACGGGTGCGCGAAAGATCGTATCGGCGGCGACATAGATCACAGACAGGATATCGATCGCAGAGGTGGTGATCGAAACTTCAGGAGACGGGACCGCGTTAGCGAGCCGAATTCTGGGAGACGTTCATGACCAAGGCTTTCGTTCTTCTGCTGGCCCTGTTGAGTCTCGCGGCATGCGGCCGCGATCCCGGCACGCGTGCGCTGACGGGCGGCGCGATCGGCGCAGGCTCCGGCGCGGTGATCGGCGCGGTGACGCCGATCGGTCCGCTGGGCGGCGCAGCCATCGGCGGCGTTGGCGGCGCGGTGATCGGTGCGGCCACCACGCCGTTCGGCTAAGCGGCCTTCTTCGACCGGTGCGCCGCGATCGCGGCCCACAGGCTGGCGGGGGTCACCGGCATGTCGACATGCTTGATGCCGGTGTGGGGGTAGATCGCATCGACGATCGCATTGATCACCGACGGCGGCGCGCCGATGGCGCCCGCCTCACCCGCGCCCTTCACGCCCAGAGGGTTGGTCTTGCACGGGCTGTTGTGCAGGTCGAAGGTCACGCGCGGCACGATGTCCGCGCGCGGAAAGGCATAGTCCATGAAGCTGCCGCTCATGAGCTGGCCCGAGTCCTTGTCGTACACCGCATGCTCCGACAGCGCCTGGCCCACGCCCTGGCCGATGCCGCCATGGACCTGGCCCTGCAGCAGCAGCGGATTGAGCGCCATGCCGAAATCGTCGACCACCGTGTAGTTCTTGATCTCGAGCGTGCCGGTGTCGGGATCGAGCTCGACCTCGCAGATGTGGCAGCCGTTGGGATAGGTGTCGGCCTCCGGCGTGCGGGTGAACTCGTCATCAAGCGCCCCCTTGTTGGCCTTGGCGACGTCGAACAGGCTGACGCTGCGGTCGGTGCCGACGATGATGAACGATCCGTCCTTGTAGTCGATGTCGGCCACGCTCGCCTCGAGCAGGTTGGCCGCGAGCGGCTTGCCCTTGGCGATGATCTTGTCGGCGACGGCAATGGTCGCCACGCCGTTGATGGCGATGGTGCGGCTGCCGCCGGTGAAGCCTTCCGGCACGACATCGCTGTCGCCCTGCACCAGCCGGATGTTCTCGACATCGATGCCGAGCTTGGCTGACGCGATCTGGCGCAGCGCCGTCTCGTGGCCCTGGCCGTTGGTCTGGTTGCCGGTATAGAGCGTGATCGTGGCGTCGTCGTTGAACACCGCCTTCACCGTCTCCGGCCCGCCGCCCGAGCACTTCTCGACGTAGGTGGCCATGCCGATGCCGCGCCACTTGCCGGCCTTCTCCGATTGTGCGCGGCGCGCGGGGAAGCCCTTCCAGTCCGCCTTCTCCATGCCCTTGCGCATCACCCCTTCGAAGTCGCCGGAGTCATAGGTGTCGCCGAGCGCCGTCTTGAACGGCAGCTGGTTGGGCTTGATGAAGTTGCGGGCCCGGATTTCGTCCGGTGTCAGCCCGGTCTCGCGGGCGATGTGATCGACGAAGCGCTCGACCAGATAGGCCGCCTCCGGCCGCCCGGCGCCGCGATAGGCGTCGGTCGGCACGGTGTTGGTCATCACGCCCTTGACGTTCACATAGACCGCCGGTGTCTGGTACAGGCCGTTCAGCATCGAGCTGCCCGCCATCGTCGGGATGAACACGCTGAAATGGTTCAGGTAGGCGCCCAGCGCGGCATAGGTCGTGATGCGGCAGCCGAGGAAGCGGCAATCCTTGTCGAGCGCCATTTCCGCGATCGAGACATGGTCGCGGCCCTGCACGTCGGACTGGAAGGCCTCCTGGCGGTCGGGGATCCACTTCACCGTGCGCTTCAGCGCGCGGCTGGCCCACACCACCATCGGATATTCCGGATGGACGAAGATCTTCATGCCGAAGCCGCCACCCACGTCGCCGGTGCGCACGCGGAGCTTGCCCGAGCCGATCTTCAGGATCATGTCGGCCACCACCGGGCGGATCATGTGCACGCCCTGCGAGGAGACCCACAGGGTCGAACGGTCGTCCTTGGCGTCGTATTCGCAGATCGCGCCCCGCGGCTCCATCGAGTTCACCACCAGCCGCTGGTTGACCAGCCGCAGGCTGACCGTGCGGTCGGCCTTCCTGAAGGCGGCATCGGTGGCCGCCTGGTCGCCCATCGCCCAGTCGAAGGCGATATTGTCCTTGATGTGGTCGTGGACCAGCGGCGCGCCGGGCTGGGCCGATTCGTACGTGCCGACCGTATGCGGCCGCGGGGCGTAGTCGACCTCGATCAGCTCGGCGGCGTCCTTGGCCTGATCCAGCGTCTCGGCCACCACCAGCGCGACCGGATCGCCGACATGGCGGACGCGATCCTTGGCGAGCATCGGCCGGCTGGTATCCGCACGCGGCGTGCCGTCTCTGTTCTCCAGTGGCACCAGGCAGGGCACGTCGCCGAAGCCTTCCTTCTCGACGTCGGCGCCGGTGAAGACCGCCAGCACGCCCGGCGCCTTCTTCGCGGCACTGACATCGACCTTCTTGAGGTCGGCATGCGCATGGGGCGAGCGCAGCACATACATCCGCGCTGCCGGAGCGCCGAGGCGCGTGTCGTCGGTATAGCGGCCGCCGCCGGTCAGGAGCCTGGGATCCTCGAGCCTGCGGACCGAATCACCGATACCAAACTTCGCCATGCTAACCTCCGTGTCGAGGCGGAGGTTAGCAAGGTGTCGCGCCGAGAGTCATGCTCTTCCGGGACCGCGGGCCTCTCGCCGCCTCATGCTCTTGAGCGGGCGGGACGCCCTGCTCTGGCAAGCCTACGCCGCGCGGCGCCGGGCCGCCTGCGCCTTGCGGATGTTGCGACGGGCCGCTGCCAGCTGCGCAGGCGTCCGATGGGTCGGCCGCTTGGCGTTCTTGCCGCCCATCGAGCGGCTCGATTCGCGCCGGCTGCTGGCGCCGACCCGGCGCTTGCCTTCGCGCTCCTGCTGGTACGTCCGGCCGGTCGCTTCCTTGCGTTTGCTCTTGCGCAGGTTCCGCTTGTTCTCGCTCTTGCTCTCGTACTTCGAGGCGCCGGCTTCCTTGAGCGCGATCGCGATCGCCTGGCGGCGGCTCTTCACCTTGCCGCCTTTGCCGCCACGGCCGCTCTTCAGCTCGCCGTGCTTGAACTCGTGCATGACGCGCCCTGTCGTCTTGCGTTGGGCCATCGATTCCTTGGCCATCATCTTCTCCTTGCTGAGCCCCCTTTTGGCGAACGCCCGCCAAAGCGCTAGGTTGCGACCATGGACGATCAGCGTTTCATCGCGGGCCTGCCCAAGGCCGAGCTGCACATCCACATCGAGGGCAGTCTCGAGCCCGAGCTGACGATGAGGCTGGCGGAACGCAACAAGGTCGCGCTGCGCTTCCCGTCGATCGAGGCGTTGCGCGCGGCCTACAGCTTCTCGAATCTGCAGGACTTCCTCGACCTCTATTACGAGGGCATGCGCGTGCTGCTGCACGAGCAGGACTTCTACGACCTCGCGATGGCCTACTTCCGCAAGGCCGCAACCCAGAACGTACGCCATGCCGAAATCTTCTTCGATCCGCAGGGCCATACCGGCCGCGGCGTTGCCTTCAAGACGGTGATCGACGGGCTGTCGCGCGCGCAGGCGCACGCCGAGCGACAGTACGGCGTCAGCTCGGCGCTGATCCTCTGTTTCCTGCGTCATCTCGACGAGGCCGACGCCGAGCGCACGCTCGACGAAGCCCTGCCGTGGCGCGACCGCTTCATCGGCGTCGGCCTGGATTCGTCGGAGAAGGGCCGTCCGCCGCGGCTGTTCGAGCGCGTGTTCGCCCGCGCGCGAGGCCTCGGCCTGCATGCCGTGGCGCATGCCGGCGAGGAGGGCCCGGCCGAGTACGTGCGCGAGGCGCTGGATCTCCTGAAGGTCGAGCGCATCGACCACGGCAACCGGGCGCTGGACGATGCAGAGCTGACGGCGCGCATCGCCCGCGAGCAGGTGCCTCTGACCGTCTGCCCGCTGTCGAACCTGCGCCTCTGCGTCGTGCCCGACCTCAAGGACCATCCGCTGCGTCGCATGCTGGACGAAGGCCTGATGGCCACGATCAACTCCGACGATCCCGCCTACTTCGGCGGCTACATGAACGAGAACTTCGCCGCCCTGTCGCTCTCGCGCGAGGAGATGATGACCCTGGCGCGCAACGGCTTCCGCGCCGCCTTCTGCGACGAGGCGACCAAGCAGCGGCATCTCAAGGCGCTGGATGCCTACGGCCTATCTGTCCTCTGAAGGCTTCGAGCCGCAGCTCAGGGAGGAACTGCGACGGGCCGGTGTGGCCGTGCAGGCCGAGCATGGCCGCCTGCTGATCGGCGACAGCGCCATACCATCGGCTTGGGCGGCCAACATCTGGCACGACTGCCTCGAACTGCCGGTCGCCTCGATCGGCAGCGCCGCCAAGGCGCTGCGTGACATCCAGCGCAACTGGGCGATGTATGCGCCGCTTCACCATCGCCGTGCGGCGCTGATCCAGGAGCGCCTGCCGCACGTCTCGGCCAAGCCGATCGTGTTTCCGGCCGCGGCGCCGACTGCGCCCCTCGGCTCATGGACCTTGCTGGCGCCCGACCGGCTGCTGGCGGCGGCGCGCTGCTCATCGCCCTTTCCCAACGGCGAGGTGCAGTTCGTCGAGGACAAGACCGGGCCGCCCAACCGCGCCTATCTCAAGCTGTGGGAGGCGCTGGTCCGCCTGCGGCGCTGGCCACAGCCTGGGCAACGCTGTCTCGATCTCGGCGCTTCGCCAGGCGGCTGGACCTGGGTGCTGGCGAAGCTCGGCGCCCAGGTGACCGCGATCGACAAGGCGCCGCTCGATCCGCGCATCGCCGCGATGCCGGAGGTCACGTGGCGCGGCGAGAGCGCATTTGCGCTTGAACCGGAAAGCATCGGCCCGGTCGACTGGCTCTTCTCCGACGTCATCGCCTATCCGGCGCGGCTGCTGCGGCTGGTCGAGGGCTGGCGCGCCTCGGGGCTGGCGAAGAACTTCGTGTGCACGGTGAAGTTCCAGCGCGACACCGATCATGATGCGGCCGCGGCTTTCGCCGCGATTCCCGGCGCGCAGCTCCTGCATCTGCACCACAACAAGCACGAGTTGACGTTCATGCTTGCGGCCGCCTCATGAGCGCTCGAGCCAGGGCTCCCGCCGCAGGAAGCCAGCGACATGCGCGCGGAAGCCGTCGATGAACTGGCGCGCCAGGACGGACGTGCGCTGAGCCGCGGGCGTGAGGGCGGCATATTCGAACTCGATGTGCGGCTCGAACGGCCGGACGACGATGCCGCGCGTGGCGTATTCGGAGGCGGTGAAGACCTCGCAAAGCGAGACTCCGGCGCCGGATGCGACGAGCGAGCAGACGATTTCCGAGAGCGGTGTCTCGATGCGCAGGACGCGCTCGACGCCATGCTCGGCGAACACCCGGTCGATGCGAAAGCGCGAGAGCGAGGAATGGCCAAGCGAGACGAAGCTCTCGCCGGCGAAGTCCCGCGGAACCAGCCGCTTCTTGCGCGCCAGCCGATGGCCGCGCGGCAGGACGGCCACATAGGGCGCCGCCGGCATGCGCTCAGCCTGGACCGCGGCATGCTCGATGGATGATTCCGCGAAGCCCAGGTCGCTCTGGCCCTGGGCCACCGCGGCGACGACGGCGTGCGAGACCAGACCGGATACGCCGAGATCGAGCTTGGGACGCTCGGCGGCGAACTGGCCGGCGAAGCGCGGCAGGAAGCCGTTGGCGAGCGCGGGCAGGGCGGCGATGCGCAGGAAGCCGGCGCGCCGCGTGCGCAGTTCCGTCGCCGTCTTGGCGATGCGGTCGAGACCGACGAAGGCGCGCTCGACTTCGGCATAGAGCGAAAGCGCGTCGCTGGTCGGGACCAGCCGCGTGCCGCGGCGCTCGAACAGGGAAAGGCCGAGATCCTGCTGGAAGTCGCGGATCATGCGGCTGACCGCGGGCTGGCTGATGTTGAGCAGGTTGGCGGCGGCGCCCACGCCGCCGGTCAGGATGAGGGCGCGAAAAGCCTCGATCTGCCGGGGATTCAGGCCGCGCATGCTCAAACATAATATTCTGTTATGGAACTGCCGGCAAAATCGAATTTGACGCCACCTCAGCGCCTCGAAAACATGGCGGCAAGGAATAGGCAAAGGGAGAGGCTCATGATCCGTCTGGCGCGCTGGAGCGCACTCGCAGCCATGGCCCTGCTGGCGGGCGCGTTGCCGGCCATGGCGCAGCAGAAGCTGACCGTCGCTGCCTATGGCGGGGTATGGGACAGCCATCTGCGCGAGAAGGTGTTCCCCGACTTCGAGAAGAAGCACAACGTCAAGATCGACTACGTCGCCGGCAACTCGACCGACACGCTGGCCAAGCTGCAGGCGCAGAAGAGCAACCAGGTGATCGACGTGGCGATCATGGACGATGGCGTGATGTACCAGGCGATCCAGCTCGGCTTCTGCACGCCCATCCAGGGCATGGACAAGAGCGAGCTTTATCCGGCCGCACTGTTCAAGGACGACAAGGCCGTCGCGGTCGGCCAAACCGGCACCGGCTTCATGATCAACACCAAGGTGTTCAAGGAGCGCGGCTGGGCCACCCCGACCTCCTGGAACGACCTCAAGGATCCCAAGTTCAAGAAGCAGCTGGTGATCCCGCCGATCAACAACACCTACGGACTCTACACGCTGATGATGTATGCCCGGATGAACGGCGGCGGCGAAAAGAACATCGATCCCGGCTTCAAGGTGATGAAGACCGAGATCAATCCCAATGTGCTGGCCTACGAGCCGTCGCCCGGCAAGATGACCGAGCTCTTCCAGTCGGGGCAGGCCAACATCGCAGTGTGGGGCACCGGCCGCGTCCAGGCCTTCGCCAACACCGGCTTCCCGGTCGACTTCATCTATCCCAAGGAAGGCGCGCCGATCCTGCTGGCCTCAGCCTGTGTGGTGGCGAAGCCGAACGTCAATCCGCTCGCCAATGAGATGATCAAGACGCTGGTCTCGGCCCCGGTGCAGACCGGCATGGCCAAGGACATGGGCAACGGCCCGGTCAACACCAAGGTCGACGTCAACATGCCTGAGCTGAAGATGGCGCCGGTCGGCGAGCGCGCCAAGCTGGTGATCACGCCGGACTGGGACACGATCAACCAGCATCGCGACGAGTGGACCAAGCGCTGGAACCGCGAGGTGGAGCGCTGACCGCGTTGCATCATCCGATCTATCTGTTCCGGCATGGCGAGACGGTCTGGAATGCCGAGAAGCGGGCGCAGGGCCATCTCGATTCGCCGCTGACGGCGGCGGGCCGGGCACAGGCGCGGGCGATGGGCCTGGCCCTCGGCAAGGAGCTGGCGCGGGCCGGCTACGAACCGCCAACCGTCGTCGTGCGCGCAAGCCCGCTCGGCCGCGTGCGCGAGACGCTGGCGCTCGCTGCCGAGGCCGCTGGTCTGCTGCATGACGATGCCTGCCACGACCATCGCCTGCGCGAGGTCAGCTGGGGCGACTGGGACGGGCTGAACCTGCCGGAGATCGAGGTCCGCTGGCCGGGCGAGATCGCCGCGCGCCGGCTCGATCGCTGGAACTATGTGCCGCCCAACGGCGAGAACTACGTGATGGCCTCGGTGCGCGGGCAGGCCGCGCTCGACGACATCGTGGCGTTGGCCGCCGACAAGCCGGTGGCCGTGTTCGCCCACGGCGCGATCGGCCGGGTGCTGCGCGGTTTGTTCATCGGCGCACCGCAGGCCGACATCCTCGAGATGGACCAGCCGCAGGATGCCTTCTACCGCCTGCATCGCGGCGTGGCGGAGCGCATCGGCTAGCGATGGCCTTCCTCGCGCTGGACAATCTCACCAAGAGCTTCGGCAGCCATGTCGCGGTCGACCGGTTGACGCTCGGCGTCGAGAAGGGCGAGTTCGTGTCGCTGCTCGGGCCGTCGGGCTGCGGCAAGACCACGACCCTGCAGATGATCGCGGGCTTCGTCGAGCCGAGCGGCGGCGCGATCACGCTCGAGGGCCGCAATCTGCTGACAGTGAAGCCCGCAAAGCGTGGGCTCGGTATCGTGTTCCAGAGCTATGCCCTGTTTCCGCACATGACGGTGGCGCAGAACGTCTCGTTCGGCCTCGAGATGCAGGGCGTGGCTGCCGCCGAGCGCACCAAGCGCGTCGGCGAGACGCTCGACCTCGTCGGGCTCGGGCAGTTCGCCGGCCGCTTCCCGCGCCAGCTCTCGGGCGGCCAGCAGCAGCGCGTGGCGCTCGCGCGGGCGCTGGTGATCCGGCCGCAGATCCTGCTGCTCGACGAGCCACTGTCGAACCTCGATGCCAAGCTGCGCGAGGAGATGCAGATCGAATTGCGCCAGATCCAGCGGACGGTTGGGACCACGACCATCCTGGTCACGCACGACCAGGGAGAGGCGATGGCGCTCAGCGACCGCATCGTGGTGATGAACAAGGGCCACGCCGAGCAGATCGGCCCGCCGCACGAGGCCTACGAGCGGCCAGCCACGCCGTTCGTCGCAAGCTTCCTGGGCAAGACCAACCTGGTGAAGGGCGCCAGCGTGCGGCCCGAACGCATCTCGTTCGCCGCGACAGGCCTCGCCGGCACGGTGAAGACGCGCATCTTCCAAGGCAACCATTGGCTCTATCAGGTCGACACGGCCGACGGGCTGGTGACCGTAATCCGCCAGAACACCGGCGAGGCGATGCCGGAGGAGGGCGCGTCGGTGCATCTGGCGTGGAGTGCGTCGTGAAGACGACGCCCTATCTCCTCAGCCTGCCGGCGCTGCTGCTGTTCGCCGGCGTCGTGGTGATCCCGCTCGCCATGACGGTGATCCTGACCTTCCACGACTGGGGCCAGTACAAGGGCATCGAGCCGGTCTTCATCCTGAAGAACTGGCGCGAGGTGTTCGGCGATCCGTACTACGGCGAGATGTTCGGCCGGACCTTCCGGATCGCGTTGATCGTCACCGTGCTGACGGCGCTGTTCGGGGCGCCCGAGGCCTATATCCTGAACCGCATGAAGAGCCCGTGGCGCGGCATATTCCTGCTGGTGATCCTGGGGCCGCTGCTGATCTCGGTGGTCGCGCGCACACTGGGATGGGCGCTGCTGTTCGGCGGCAACTCGGGGCTGGTGAACAAGACGCTGATGTCGCTCGGCCTGATCTCGGGGCCGCTCCCCTTCATGTTCACCGAGACCGGCATGGTGGTGGCGCTGGTTCACGTGCTGATGCCGTACATGGTGCTGTCGGTGTGGGCGGCGTTGCAGCGCCTCGACCCGCAGGTCGAGAATGCGGCGGTCGCGCTGGGGGCGGGGTCGCTGACGGTGCTGCGCCGTATCGTGCTGCCGCAGGCGATGCCGGGCATCCTGTCCGGCGCCGTGATCGTGTTCGCCCTCGCCGCGTCGGCCTTCGCTACACCGGCGATCATCGGCGGCCGGCGGCTCAAAGTGGCCTCGACCCTGGTCTATGATGAGTTCCTGAATACGCTCAACTGGCCGCTCGGCGCGGTGGTCGCCGTGCTGCTGCTGGCGGCGCTGGCCTTCATCGTGATCGGCGCCAACCGGCTGGTCGAGCGCCGATACGCCCAGGTATTCGGATGAGCCGGAACGGTCCCGTTGCGCTCGTCTATCACGCGCTGTTCGTGGTCTTCATGCTGGCGCCGATCGTGGTCGTCTGCTGGGTCGCCTTTACGCCGGAGGGCTTCCTGTCGTTCCCGACCGGCCATTGGTCGCTGCGCTGGTTCAAGGCGCTCGCCTTCTATCCCGAGTTCGTCTCGGCCTTCTGGCGCAGCCTGTTTCTCGGTGCGCTCAGCTCGGCGCTGGCCGTCGCCGTCTCCGTGCCGGCGGCGCTGGCGATCGCCCGCTATCGCTTCCCCGGTCGCGAGGCTTTCACGGCGCTGTTCATGTCGCCCCTGATGATCCCCAACATCGTGCTGGGCATCGCCTTCCTGCGCTTCTTCACCCAGATCGGCCTCGGCGGCACCTTCACCGGCCTGGTGCTGTCGCACATCGTGATCGTGCTGCCGTTCGCTCTCAGGCTCACGCTGGCTTCGGCGGTCGGCCTCGACCGTGCGATCGAGCACGCGGCGGTGTCGCTCGGTGCCTCGGAGTGGACGGTACTGAAGCGCGTGACCCTGCCGCTGATCGTGCCGGGCGTGGCGAGCGGTTGGGCATTGGCGTTCATCAATTCATTTGACGAGGTGACGATGACGGTGTTCATCGCCGCACCGGGAACTGAAACCCTGCCGGTACGCATGTTCCTCTACATCCAGGACAATATCGACCCGCTGGTCACCTCGGTGTCGGCCTGCGTGATCGCCGTCGCGGTGGCGGCGCTGATCGCGCTCGATCGCGCCTACGGGCTCGAACGCCTGCTGGTCGGGAGAGGCAGCCATGGCCGGTAACGAGTACGACGTCGCCGTCGTCGGCGGCGGCCTGGTGGGTGCCGCGACCTCGTGGGGACTGGCGCGCGAGGGCCTGCGAGTGGCGCTGCTCGACGAGGGCGACCGCGACGTGCGCGCCTCGCGGGGCAATTTCGCGCTGGTCTGGGTGCAGAGCAAAGGTCTCGGTCTGGCCGCCTACGCCGGCTGGACGATCCGTTCGTCGAATGCCTGGGCCGGCTTCTCCGATCTGCTGAAGCAGGAGACCGGCCTCGATGTCTGCTTCCAGCGGCCGGGCGGCTTCCATCTCGCCTTGTCGGAGCGGGAGCTCGAGGCGCGTGCAAATGTGCTGAAGCGGCTGCACAACCAGCCGGGCATCGTCGAGTACAAGACTGAGATCCTCGACCATTCTCAGGTCGCAAAGATGCTGCCCGACATCGGGCCCGAGGTGGTCGGCGCGAGCTATTGCCCGCTCGACGGGCACGTCAATTCGCTGCGGCTGTTCCGCACCCTGCACACCGCGATCAACGCGCGCGGCGTGACCTACCTGCCGAGCCATCGCGTCGAGAACATCGCCAGGGACGGCGGCGAGTTCCGGCTGCACACCGGCAAGGGCGAAATCCGCGCCGGCAAGGTCGCGCTGGCCGCCGGCAACGCCAACATGCGGCTGGCGCCGATGGTCGGGCTCGAGGCGCCGATGCGGCCGGAGCGCGGGCAGATCGTGGTGACCGAGCGGCTGCGGCCATTCCTGAATTATCCCGTCGTCACCCTGCGCCAGACCGACGAAGGCACGGTGATGATCGGCGATTCCAAGGAAGAGAGCACCGACCCGCGCGGCCTGACGATCGGCGTCAGCTCGACCGAAGCCGAACGCGCTGTTCGGCAGTTCCCGTTGCTCGCCAACGTCAACGTGGTGCGGACCTGGAGCGCGATCCGGGTGATGACCCAGGACGGCTTCCCGATCTACGACCAATCGGAGACGCATCCCGGGGCGTTCGTGCTGTGCTGCCATTCCGGCGTGACGCTGTGCGCCAATCACGCGCTGACGGTGGCGCCGATGATCGCCCGCGGCGCGCTCGACACATCGCTGGTCGCCCCTTTCAGTGCGCGGAGGTTCCATGTTCAAGCGGCTGGCTGATGCCGGCGAGACGGTCTCGCTGAAGGTCGACGGCAAGGATATCCGTGCGCGGCTGGGCGACACGGTGGCCGGCGCGATGCTGGCGGCCGGCGTCGACCGTTTCCGCACCACGCCGGTGACCGAATCGCCGCGCGCGCCCTACTGCCTGATGGGCGTGTGCTTCGACTGCCTCGTGACCATCGACGGCGTCGGCAGCCGCCAGGCTTGCCTGGTGCCGGTGCGCGAGGGCATGTCGGTCGAGACCCAGCTCGGCAAGCGCGAGGCGGGCCGATGAATGCCTCCGAGCTCGCCTCGTCCTACGAGCTGGTCGTCATCGGCGGCGGTCCGGCGGGCCTTGCCGCGGCGGCGCTCGCCGCCAAGGCCGGTGTGCAGACCGTGCTGTTCGACGAGAATCCCGGTGTCGGCGGCCAGATCTATCGCGGCATCACGACCACGCCGGTCGTGAACCGCGCGATCCTGGGCGACGACTATTGGGCCGGCGCGGCGCTGGCGGCAGAGGCGAAGGCGAGCGGCGCGGCGATCGTCAATGGCGCGACTGTCTGGACCCTCGATCCCAACCGAGTGGTCGGCGTGTCGATCGCAGGTCAGGCGCGCATGATCCAGGCCAAGCGGGTGATCGTCGCCACCGGGTCGATGGAGCGGCCGTTCCCGATCCCGGGCTGGACTTTGCCGGGCGTGATGACCGCCGGTGCGGCGCAGACCGCGCTCAAGGCGCAAGGGCTGGTGCCGACCGGCCGCACGATCATGGCGGGGTGCGGGCCGCTCCTCTGGCTGCTGGCGGCGCAGCTGCTGCGCGCCGGCGCGAAGATCGAGGCCATCCTCGACACCACGCCGCGCATCAACTGGCTGAAGGCGGCGAGGCATGTGCCGGACTTCCTGCTGTCGCCCTACCGGTCGAAGGGCTTGGCGCTGCTGCGCGAGGTGAAGGGCAGGGTTCCGGTGATTGCCGCCCACAGGGTCGAGGCTCACGGCAAGGACAAGCTCGCCGAGGTCGTGTTCGCGACCGGCGCCGGCGAGCGACGCATGAAGGCCGACCTGCTGCTGCTGCATCAGGGCGTCGTGCCCAACGTGAACCTCGCCATGGCGGCCGGCGTGGCGCACCGCTGGAATAGCCGGCAGCTCTGTTTCGAGCCGGTGGTGGATGCCGACTTCTCGACGTCGGTGCGCGGCATCGCCGTGGCGGGCGACGGCGCCGGCATCGCCGGCGGCACGGCGGCGGCCGAGCGCGGCCGCATCGCCGCGATTGCGGCAGTGGAGGTCCTGAAGCGCGGCGCCTCCGTCACGAATGTGCAGACCCTGCGCCAGTCGCTGGCGCGCGAGGGGATGGGCCGCGCCTTCCTCGATACGCTTTATCAGCCCGCGCCGTCCTTCCGCCGGCCCGTTGGCGACACTGTCGCCTGTCGCTGCGAGGAGGTGACCGCCCGGCAGGTGCGCGACACGGCGGATCTCGGCTGCGAAGGCCCGAACCAGATGAAGGCCTTCCTGCGCTGTGGCATGGGTCCCTGCCAGGGCCGGCTGTGCGGCCTCACCGTCACCGAGCTGATCGCCGAGCAGCGCCGTTCGACGCCCGAGGAAGTCGGCTACTACCGCCTGCGCCCGCCGGTGAAGCCGATCACGCTCGCCGAGCTCGCCTCGCTGCCCAAGACCGAGGCCGAGCGCAAGGCGGTGGAGCGGTAAATGGCGAGGACCGCCGATGTCGTGGTGATCGGCGGCGGCATCCATGGCTGCTCGACAGCGCTGCATCTCGCGTTGCGCGGGCTGAAGCCCGTCGTGATCGAGAAGGACTATGCTGGCCGCCATGCCTCGGGCGTCAACGCCGGCGGCGTGCGTCAGCTGGCGCGCGACCATGCCGAGATCCCGTTGTCGGTTTCGTCGATGGCGCTGTGGGAGCGGATCGAGGATCTGGTCGGCGACAATTGCGGCTTCGAAAGCCACGGCACGGTGCTGGTCGCCGAGAGCGAGGCGGAGCTGGCCGGCTTCCGTGCGCGCGTCGACGATCTCAGGCTGAAGGGCTTCACCCACGAGGAGCTGATCGACCAGGCCGAGCTGCGGCGCCTGGTGCCGGCAGTGTCGGAGCATTGCCCGGGTGGCGTGGTCTCGCGGCGCGACGGCGCGGCCGATCCGTTCCGCACCACTCAGGCCTTCCGCCGTCGCGCGATCGAGCGGGGCGCCGAGGTGATCGAGGGCGTCCGCGTCACCGGCCTTTCTCGTGTGGGCGACATCTGGCGGGTCGAGACCAGCGGCGGGCCGATCGAGGCGCCCAAGGTGGTGAACGCGGCCGGCGCCTGGGCCGACCGGATCGCGGCGATGCTGGGCGAGCCGGTGCCGCTCACCGTCATCGCGCCGATGCTGATGGTGACCAGCCGGCTGCCGGCGTTCATTCAGCCGGTGGTGATCCTGCGTGGCCGCAAGCTTTCCTTCAAACAGCTCGGAAACGGCACGGTGGTGATCGGCGGCGGCCACCTTGCCACGCCGTATCGCGACCGCAATCAGACGGTGCTCGACTGGGAGAAGCTTGCGATCAGCGCCGCCACGGTGTGGGAGCTGTTCCCGGTGATGCGCCAGGCGACCATCGTACGCGCCTGGGCCGGCATCGAAGCCTCGATGGCCGACGGCATCCCGGTGGTCGGCCCGAGCGCCACATCGGAGGGCGTGTTCCACCAGTTCGGCTTCTCGGCGCATGGCTTCCAGCTCGGACCAGGCACCGGCGCGGTCATGGCGGAGCTCGTGGCGACTGGCAAGACGAACGTGCCGATCGCGGACCTGGCGATTACACGCTTCGGTTCCACCAAACTGTCGTCCTGAGCGAAGCGAAGGACCTCGTCGCCGCGTGCAATCGGCATGAGATCCTCCGCTTCGCCAGGACGACAGAGCAACGCTATCGCTGCCTGCGCCAGTCGTAGCCCAGCCGTGGGAAGTGGACCGCGACCTCGCCGATCTCGGGATCGGTGCGCAGGAGGGCGATTTCGTCGGTATCGATGAACAGCACCTCGCCCTCGGTCCAGTCGCGCGCATTGTCGTTCGGCCGCACGCGTGCCCGCTCGCCGGGTTTGGGATCGCCGTCCTGGGGCTGCGAGCGGCGAGGCTTAGACGGCGAGGCGTGGCGCGCGATGGCGAGTGCTTCGTCCGCATCCATCTCGGAGCGTTGGCCGTGACCGATTGCGGCCATGCGGTCGCGCCAGGCGAGCAGCTTCGGATACGGCGCCAGCTCGGCGCGGCAATCGACGTGGCGGCCGCGGTAGAACCAGATAACGTGGTAGGCCGCGAAGTCGGCGATGCAAGGCTGGTTGCCCAGAAGATAGGGGCGGCCGTCCTCGAGCATCTCGGCCAGCCACCTGATCTGCGGCCGCACCAGATGGCGGTTGCGCTCGGCTGCCGCACGCACGGCCTCGATCGACGGCTCCGGCAAGCCATGGAGCCGCGCGCGATCCGCATGCAGGCCTTCCGGCATGTGGTCCGCGTTGATGCCCGACACGAACAGCGCCGTCGGCCGCATGAACTGATGCTCGGCCCACCAGGCGATCGCCTCGCCATGGCCATGCGTGCCCTTGGGAAAGAGCGTGGGCGAGGGGACGCGCCGCTCGAGCTCCTGTGCGATCAGCCGCGTGTCGCACCACAGGTCGGCGCCGTCCTGCAGGATCGGAATGCGGCGATACCCCCCGGTCAACGGCAGCAGCTTGGGCTTGGGCAGGATCGGCGGCTGCTCGACGCTGCGCCAGGCCAGGCTCTTGAAGCCCAGCATCAGCCGCGCCTTCTCGGCGAAGTTCGAGAAGTCGTAGTGGTGGAGGATGAGGCCGGTCACGCTCTGCCAGTCACGCGCTGATGATCAAGCCGCCTTCAGCACGCCCTCGTCGTCCTCGATCGGCAGCGGAGTCCAGTTCCGCGACACCACCCAGTCGGGTCGCGGGCTTGGGCCGAGCTGCGGTTTGTTGGCGACCGTGTTGCAGGACACGTATATGTGCCAGCGGTCGTCGGCCGACAGGTTGTGGCCGGACGCGTGCAGCAGGTTGCAATGGAACAGCACGCAGGTCCCGGCGCGGCCGGTCACGGCGACCGGCCCGGGCGAAGTCTTGAGGATCTCGATCATGCGGTGCTTCGGCATCGCCCAGAACTTGTAGGACGTCGACTCGTCCCACACCGGCTCGATGCGGCCGAGCTTGTGGCTGCCGGGGATGAGATAGAGTGCGCCGCCCATCTCCGTCGTGTCGGTCATCATGACGTTGAAGGTCGCCATGTCGGGTCGCGGGCAGCCGTCGCGCATCCACGAGCCGTAGTCCTGGTGCCACTGCCACACCGTCCCCTCGATCGCAGGCTTGGTGTTGATCTTGGTGTGATAGACGTAGACCGCGTCGTCCTTCAGCACCTGCTGCACCGGCCGCAGCAGGCGCGGCGTGCGGACCAGCGCACGGAACGGTTGGGAGCGCGTCGCGCCGTCATTTTCGTGCACGCGGAAGATGGTGCGCACGCCGCCAGTGTGCTCGCGCACCACTTCGTCGGCCTGCACCTGGGAGAGCCGCGCCACCTCGCGCCGCAATACCGCGACCTCGTTGCGCTCGAACAGGTTGGGGAAGATCAGGAATCCGTCGCGATCGAATTGCTCGAGCTGGTCCGCCGTCAGCTCCATGGCGCATCCTCCTTCGGTCTTGGTTGCGCCAACGCTAGCCCGGTCCTCCAACCGTGTCATCATGAGCGCAGCGAACGGATCCATGTTGTGGCCGCATGGTTCTCTCGCTTCGCTGGGCACGACACGGAGGGTGACCTCAGGGGTCCATCACGAAGTAGACCTTTTTCTCCCGTCGCATGCCGAGACGGTCATAGAAGCGCTGAGACCCTGCATTCTGCTCTCCGGTGGTCCAGATGACCCGCGTGTCGCCGCGCTCCTTGGCCAGCGTCCGGATGCCCTCGATCAGCTTTTCGCCCACGCCCTTGGAGCGGGCGGAGGCGGTGACGTAGAGCTCCTTCAGGAAGAGCCCGTGCGTCAGCCGCGGGCCCGGGAAGTAGGGGTTCAGGATCGCGAAGCCGACCAGCTTGCCGCCATCGTCCGCCACCAGGCAGAGCGTGCCGCCCCGGGTCAGGAAAGCCGCGCCGTCGTTACCCGAACCCGACGGCGCTGCGTGGCCGTAGTGGCGTTCGTGGTCTTCCAGCAGGAAGGCGAGGTCGGCTTCGTCGCCGGGCCGGGCGTGTCTGATGTCCATGGCGATGCGGACACTGAAGCGCAGGCATGATCGTGTCCAGCGGTGGAACCGCCGGTCGCGGCGCCTCATTATTGATCAGGGAAGGTTCCGCTGCTCGCATGGAGATGCGCGTGGCTCCTCGTCTGTCGGCCCGCCCGCTCCTTCTCGCCGTCGCAGCAAATGCTTTGCTCTATCTGCTCTGGTCGGTAGCGGATGGCCTTCTCCTGATGTTTTCCGGACGGCTCCTGGCGGCTGCTGTCCGGTCTCACCCTGGCCAGCCTGGTGTTGTTCGGAATGCTCTTCGGGCCGGTGGGGCTGGTGCTGGCGACGCCTCTTGCCGTTGTCATCCGTCAGGTCGCGACAGGTCTGCACCTCGATATGACGGCCTTTGGCGCCCAGCCGCCGCCCCGGGGCGAACATTGCTGGCAAGGCGGAGAAAAGGGCGGCAAACTCCCCATAACGGGAGTGAAAGACATGAAGGGCGTCGTCAATATCGAGGATCTGCGCAAGCTTGCGAAGAAGCGGTTGCCCAAGATCGCCTATGACTTCATCGAAGGCGGCACCGACGACGAGGTCGGCTTGGTCACCAACGAGCAGGCCTTCCGCCAGGCGCGGATCGTGCCGCGCTACCTGGTCGACGTCTCGGTGCGAGACCAGTCGACGACGCTGTTCGGCCGCACCTATTCGAGCCCGATCGGCATCGCGCCGACCGGCCTCGCCGGGCTGTTCCGGCGCGGCGCCGATCTGATGCTGGCCGAGGCCGCGCGTGATGCCAACGTGCCGTTCATCATGTCGGGCTCGGCCACCGGCTCGATCGAGGATCTCGCCAAGCTCGCGCCCGACCATGGCTGGTACCAGCTCTATTCCTCCAAGGACGAGGCGATCTCCGAGGACCTGATCAAGCGCACCGCCGATGCCGGCCTCAAGACACTGGTCTTCACGGTCGACGTGCCCGAGGGCTCCAACCGCGAGCGCAACATCAGGAACGGTTGGGGGCGGCCGCTCAAGCTCTCGTGGGCGACCAAGCTCGAGGCGCTCGAGCATCCGGCCTGGATGCTGGAATGGATGCGCCACGGCACACCCTACTTCAGCAACTGGGCGAAGTATGCCGGCCCGAATGCGTCGGCCGACAAGGTGGCCGACCTCGTCGCGTACCAGAACCGCGCACCGATGACCTGGAAGCACGTGGAGCGCTTCCGCCAGATCTTCCTGGGCAACTTTGTGCTCAAGGGCATCATGCATCCCGACGATGCGATTCGCGCCCATTCGCTCGGGGTCGACGGCATCATGGTCTCAAATCACGGGGCACGGCAGCTCGACAACGCGCCGTCGCCATTGCACGTCCTGCCGGCGATCCGCGACGCGGTCGGCGACAAGATGACAGTGATGCTCGACGGCGGCATCCGTCGCGGCCTGGACGCCATCATCGCGCTCTGCATGGGCGCCAAATTCGTCTTCCAGGGCCGGCCGACGCTCTACGGCGTGACGGCGGGCGGCGTGCAGGGCGCGAAGGCCGCGCTCGGCATCTTCCGGCGCGAGATCGACATCAGCATGGCGCAGATAGGGGCCACGAAGATCTCCGATCTCGGCCCGCATTATCTGATGTGGAAGGACGAAGAGGACCTGCGCCGGAACCGGCGTTGACGGTTGTCGACTTCTACCTCGGCCTTGGCAGCCGCTACTCCTATCTGGCGGCCAGCCAGGTCGATCGTCTCGAGGCGCAGTACGGCTGCCGCTTCACCTGGAAGCCGATCGCCAGCGGCAAGCTGATCGACCGGCGCGGCGACAATCCGTTTCGACACGAGAATGGCGTGGGTCAGTACGACCGTGCCTACCGCGAGTACGACGCCCAGGCATGGGCCGCGTGCTATGGCATCCCGTTCCGCGAACCTGCGCAATTCGCGGTCGAGGCCGATGTGCCGGCGCTGGCCTGCCTGGCGGCCGAGCGGCAAGGCGCATTGGTTCCGTGCTGCCGGGCGCTGTTCGCCATGATCTTCGCCGAAGGCAGGGCGATCGATGCAGCGGCCATCGATATGCTGCCGGCGCGCCTCGGGCTCGATGCGGTAGCGTTCCGGCGTGACCTCGGCTTGCGCGAGACACGGGCGCGGCATGAGGCGCTGATCGACGAGGCCGAACGCCGCGGCGCGTTCGGGGTGCCGACCTTCTTTCTCGACGGCCGGATGTTCTGGGGCAACGACCGCTTGGCTTTGCTCGAAGCGGCCCTGCGCGGCGTCGCCCTGCCACGCTGGCGCTGAAATTCCGCGCTACGGCGCGTACGTGCGGATGCTAGCCTTGCGGCCATGGCCAGAAAACCATCCTCCTCCGCACCGGCGTCGCCCGAGCAGATCGTGAAGGAAGAGCAGGCGCGGCTCGACCTCAGCCGCACCATGAGCTACGGCGACTACCTGCAGCTCGATGC
The DNA here is from genome assembly GCA_035293665.1 of Reyranella sp. GTDB lineage: Bacteria > Pseudomonadota > Alphaproteobacteria > Reyranellales > Reyranellaceae > Reyranella. The sequence continues at coordinate 23,348 of DATGMK010000094.1, forward strand.
ATTGCTCGGCGCGCAGAAGCCGCTTTCGCCCGCACACGACGAGATGCTGTTCATCATCCAGCACCAGACCAGCGAGCTCTGGATGAAGCTGATGCTGCACGAGCTCACGGCCGCCAAGCGCCGCATCGCCGCCGACCAGCTCAACAGCGCCTTCAAGATGCTGGCGCGTGTGTCGCGCATCTTCGAGCAGCTGGTCCATGCCTGGGACGTGCTGTCGACCATGACGCCGCCGGAATACACCGCGATCCGGCCGCATCTCGGCGCATCGAGCGGCTTCCAGAGCTATCAGTATCGCTGCATCGAGTATTCGCTGGGCAACAAGAACCCGGCAATGCTGAGGCCGCACGAGCATCGGCCCGACCTGCTGGCGCAGGTCCGCGCCGCGTTCGAGGCGCCGTCGCTGTATGATGAGGCGCTGCGCCTGCTGGCGCGTCGCGGCTTGCCGGTGCCGGCGAGCCACGTCGAGCGCGACTGGAGCCAGCCCTACGAGGAGAGCGATGCGGTCGAGCAAGCGTGGCTCGTGGTCTATCGCCAGCCCGAGGCGCATTGGGATCTCTACCAGCTCGGTGAGGAGCTGATGGACCTCGAGGACGCCTTTCGCGTCTGGCGCTTCCGTCATGCCACCACGGTGGAGCGCCTGATCGGCCTGAAGCGCGGCACGGGCGGGACCGGCGGTGTGCAATACCTGCGCAAGATGCTCGACGTGGTGCTGTTCCCCGAACTGTGGCGGCTGCGGACGGACCTCTAGCCATGGAGCTCGACTGGCGATCCCTGTCCGACGTTGAACGCGAGCGCGAATATTCGCCGAGCTCATGCATCGGCGGCGACTACAGGCCGTATCTACGCGCCTATGCCGAACGCAGCGAGGCGGCGCGCCGGGCGCACCGGCCACAAACGTTGCGTTACGGGCCGGGTGAGCGGCAGACGATCGACCTGTTCCTGCCGGCGAATGTCACGCGACCAACCGTGCTGGTCTTCTTCCATGGCGGCTACTGGCAGGAGCTGTCGAAGCAGGAGTCGGCCTTCTCGGCCCCACAGTGCCTGGCGCGCGGCATCGCCTACGCCGCCGTCGACTACACGCTGGCACCCAAGGCCACGCTGTCGGCGATCGTCGACGAGTGCCGTTCCGCCGTTGCGCGTCTCACGGATATCGGGCCGCTTGTCGTCGCTGGGAGCTCGGCAGGCGCGCATCTGGCGGCGATGGTGGCCGGCGAACAGCTGAAAGGCGCAGTGCTGGTATCCGGCATCTACGAGCTCGAGCCGCTGATCGGCACCGCGATCAATGCGGCCCTCGGCCTCGACGCCGCCGAGGCCCGGCGCAACAGCCCCCTGCACCGGCCGCTCGCGGGATTCCCGCAGAGCCTGGTCTGCTGGGGCGACAACGAGACCGATCAGTTCAAGCGGCAGAGCTTGGTCTTTTCCAAGGCGCTGTGTGCGGCCGGAGCGAAGTGTTCGGTGTTCGAATGCCCCGATCGGAACCACTTCGACGTCATCCTGGACCTCGCCGACGCTCGCACGGAACTGGGGCGGCGGACGCTCGACCTGCTACAGTAGCGCTCGAAACGAAGAAGCGCCCAAGGCGCCCGAAGGTGTACGACGACGGGAGGAGAGTTCGTGGCAACCGCAACACTGGCGCCGCACCGCAATCGCTGGATGCGCATCCTGGGCGTCGCCTTCGTCATGTACGTGCTGTCGTTCATCGACCGCACCAACATCGCGATGGCGATTCCGGCCATGCGCAGCGAGCTCGGCCTCGGCGCTCAAGCGATCGGCTTCGCCACCAGCATGTTCTTCTGGGGCTACATCATCCTGCAGATTCCGGCCGGTCGCATCGCCTCGGTGTGGAGCGCCAAATGGGTGATCCTGATCCTGATGCTGTTCTGGAGCGTGGTGTCGTTCTCGACCGCCTTCGTGCGGACCGAGAACGAGCTGATCGCCAATCGCTTCGTCCTCGGCCTGTTCGAGGGCGGCGTGCTGACCTGCACGATCGTCCTGATTCGCAAGTGGTTCACGCGCGGCGAGCGGGCGCGCGCCAATACCCTGTTCCTGATCAGCATCCCGCTGGCCGGCGTGATCGCCAATCCGATCTCCGGCATCGTGCTGGCGCACTTCGACTGGCAAACGATGTTCCTCGTCGAGGCCGCGCCGGGCCTGGTCTGGGCGCTGGTCTGGATCTGGGCCATCACCGAGCGGCCGCAGGACGCGGCGTGGCTCGATCCCGCCGAGAAGGCGCGGCTGACGGCGGCGCTCGCAGAGGAGGAGAAGCAGGTCGCTCCGGTGCAGGGCCACTGGCTCGCAACCCTGTGGCATCCCGCGGTGCTGCTGCTCGCGCTCTACAACTTCGCGGCCCTGATGGCCGAATGGGGCGTGACCTTCTGGCTGCCGACCGTGCTCAAGGAGACCGGTCTGCCGATCACCACCGTCGGCTGGCTGGCGGCGATTCCGCCGGCTGCCGGCGCGCTGATGATGCTCGTGGTGGCGGCAAGTTCCGACCGCCGCCAGGAGCGCAAGTGGCACATGATCGCCGCGACGGCGATGTCGGGCGTGTTCCTGCTGCTGGCGCAGTTCGTCGGCCAGCACAACACGGTCGGCATCCTGGTCTGCCTGACGCTCGCGGTGGCGAGCTTCTTCGGCCGCTTCGGCCCGTTCTGGTCGTTGCCGACCGAGGTGCTGCCGCCGTCGGTCGCCGGCGTCGGCATCGGCCTGATCAACGGCGCCGGCAATCTCGGCGGCACCGTCGGTCCGGTATTCTTCGGCGCGGTGCGCGACTGGACCGGCAGCTTCACCCTGGCCCTCAGCGTCGGCGGCATCTCGCTGATCGTCGGCAGCCTGCTCGCCGTGCCGATCCGCCAGCGGCGCTGACGTCAGGCCGCCTGCATCTCGCGCAGGAACCGCTTCCAGGTCTGTGGCGTCACCCGCTCGCGATAGACCGCAGTCTGTGCAGGATCGAGAACCTCGACCATGAAGGCGCCCTCGATCCACACCTCGGTCAGCGAGAAGATGCCGCCGCCCCGCTCGCAGTGGCGAGCGGGCCACCCCGCCTTGCGCGCGATCTCCATCACTTCGGCGGCCGGCCGGTCGACGCAGAGCGCAATGTGGGTCTCCGACAGCCGCCGCGAGACGCCGTCGTCCCGCCATTCGGCCTGATCCTTGCCGTAGGTCATCGCCAGGCCCCGGCGGGAGATTTCGAGCTCGACCGCGCCGTCGCCCGACCATGCCATCCAGGAATCCTTGCCGCCGGGCGGGAAGGGCATCGCCTCGCCGCTCATGATCTCGGCGAGGACTTCGGCGGCGCGCTTGGGATCGTCTGCTGGAATCGAGGCGTGAGCGATGGCGGTCATTTGCGCTTCTCCTGTTTGCGGTGGACTTTCTTTTGAGGCCCGGCGGGTCGGCGGCCGAGCAGCACGGCGAGGGCCTGGGATGCTGCGCGGCCGGCCTCGGCGCCGTCGAGTTCCCAATGCTCCTTCATCACCGCCCAGCCATAGGCGCTGTCGATGAGCTGGCAGACCGCCGCAAGCCTCGTCAACTCGGGTTCGCGGATGTCGGGGTAGGCGTCGCGCACCGCGGCGCGAAGCGCGGCCTGGCGCTGCGGGTTGGAGGCGCGCCGCACCTCGCGTCCGGCCGCGGAGAAGGCCGATGCGCGCATCAGCCGCTCCTCCTTGTCGAATTCGGGGAACAGCAGGTTGGGCGTCTCGATCAGCGCATCCGCCGTCGCCGGGAATCCCGGCGAGTGGACCCGCGCCTGCATCTGCGGCCACACCGCCCGGATCAGCGCATCGCGGGTCGCGAAGTGGCGGAACACCGTGCGCTCGGTGACGCCGGCACGGGCCGCGACTCCGGCCATGGTGAGCTCTTCCAGCTCGGTTTCCGCCAGTTCGGCCATGGCGGCATCGAGAATCCGCGTCCGCGTCTGCTCGCGGTAGAGATCGCGCAGTGGTGTCTGTACGGCCGTCATGACGTCAGTAAGACTGACATCATGACGGCCGGACTGTCAACTCGCCGAAAGCGCGGCCGGCATTGCCTGGCGGCTACGGCGAGTGCCTGCCTAGGCGTCGAGGATCGGCGTGAAGCCGCCGTAGACCATGCGCTGGCCGTCGAACAGCGATGGCTTGCTCTTGTCGGGCTGCATGCGCGGGTCGGCCATCAGCTTGCCCCACGCCGCGTCGCGCACGCCCTTCGCCGGCCATTCGATCCAGCCATAGACCACCGTCTCGCCGTCCCTGGCCTTCACGGCGCGCCTGAAGTCGGTGACCTTCCCGTCGGGAACGTCGTCGCCCCAGCCATCGAGCACCCGGGTGGCGCCGTGCTCGCGGAACAGTTCGCCCATCCGCGCCGCCCAGTCGCGGAACGCCGCCTTGTTGGCGACCGGCACCGGCAGCAGCGTGGCGTCGACATAGCCCGGCTTGCTCTTGCCTGCGCTCTGGCCGAGGTCGAGCAGCGTCTCGAAGCCGGCGAAGATCACGCGCTGGCCGTCGAACGGCAAGTTCTGGGCGATGGCCTTGGCGGCCGAGTCGTTCATCATCTTCTGGTTCGCCGCATCGCGCACCGCCTTCGACGGGTATTCGAGCCAGGTGAAGACCACGACCTCGTCCGATTTTGCCTGCACGGCACGCTTGAAGTCGGTGACCTTGCCGTCCGGCACCTCATCGCCCCAGGTCTGGACCATGCGCGTCACCCCGAGCTCCTTGAAGAGGGGCAGGACGGTCTCCGTGTGGCGGCGATAGGCCGCCTCGTTGGCGGCCGGGACCGCGACGACGAAGCCTTCGATGTAACCCATGAACCACTCCGGTCTTGACGCCAACCTCAAGCCGCTGGAGCGGGAAGGGCTGGTCGAGAGTGCCGTCGATCCGGCCGACCGGCTGCTCGCGCTGACGGCGAAGGGCGGGAGCAGACTGAAAGCCGCCTTGCCGATCTGGACGCGCACCCACGCGGAGATCGACGAGCGGCTCGCGGCAGCCGATGCGCCGGGGCTGCGCGCCGGCCTCCGGGCGCTGTCCTAGTCGTCGATGTCGGGATACTGCTCGGGCGCGTCACCGGACGACACGAGCAGTCGGGGATAGCGCCGTCCCGGCGTCTTGCTGCCGAGCTTGACCAGCTCGACCTGGAAGAGCCACTCGTCGCCGTAGTCGAACACGAACAACATCTTCTTGCCGGGCTTCGCGAATGCCTTCGACACTGGCGTCTGGGCCACGCTGCCGGCATCGCTGTCGGTGTCCTCCATGTCCGCGAACAGCTCGTACTTCTCCGGCGACGACTGATAGTGGCCGTCGAGCTTGCTGTAGAAGCCGAACGCATGGTCGAATTCGAACTCGAAAGCGGCAACGATCGCCTCGGCCAGGGCCGACAGCGAGGCTGCGCTGTCGATCTCGACATCGCGATAGAGCTTGGGCTTCAGCGAAGCTCGCAGGATGTGCGTGGTGCCGTCCGCCGGCGCGTGCCCGGGAGGTGCGCCGGCGGTCGAGGTGCTGCGCCGCACCATCCTACTGCACGACCTCGAACAGGCCGGCCGCGCCCATGCCGCCGCCGATGCACATGGTCACGACGACGTTCTTGGCCCTGCGGCGCCGGCCCTCGATCAGGGCGTGGCCGGTGCAGCGCGCGCCGGTCATGCCGAACGGGTGGCCGATCGAGATCGAGCCGCCGTTGACGTTGAGCTTGTCGTTGGGGATGCCGAGCTTGTCGCGGCAGTACAGCACCTGCACGGCGAAGGCCTCGTTCAGCTCCCACAGGTCGATGTCGTCCATCTTCAGCCCGAAGCGCTTCAGGAGCTTCGGCACGGCATAGACCGGGCCGATGCCCATCTCGTCGGGCTCGCAGCCGGCGACGACCAGGCCCTTGTAGATGCCGAGCGGCTTGAGGCCGCGCTTGGCGGCTTCGGCATCGCTCATGACAACCGCGGCCGAGGCCCCGTCCGAGAGCTGGCTGGCGTTGCCCGCGGTGATCCACTTGTCCGGCCCGCGCACCGGCTCGAGCTTGCTGAGGCCGGCCAGGTTCGTATCGGGCCGGTTGCCCTCGTCCTTGGCGAGCTTGACCTTCTTCCTGGAAGTCTCGCCGGTCGCCTTGTCGGTGACGATCATCTCCGATTCCATCGGCACGATCTCGTCGTCGAACTTGCCGGCCTGCTGGCCCGCGGCGGTGCGCAGCTGGCTCTGCAGCGAATACTCGTCCTGGTACTCGCGGCTGATCTTGTAGCGCTCGGCCACCGTGTCCGCGGTCTGGATCATGCTGTGGTAGATGCCGGGCACGTGCTCCTGCACCCACGGATTGACCAGCCGGTGCTTGTTGCCGCCCGGCGGCTGCTGGATCAGCGAGACCGATTCGAGGCCGCCGGCCAGCATCACCGGCACCTTGTCGACCAGCACGCGCTGGGCGGCCATGGCGATGGTCTGCAGGCCCGACGAGCAGAAGCGGTTCACCGTCACGCCCGACACCGAGACCGGCGCGCCGGCGCGCATCGCCGCCACGCGGGCAACGTTGGAGCCCTGCGTGCCTTCCGGCGCGGCGCAGCCCAGGATCACGTCCTCGATCTCGCCCAGCTCGACCTTGGCGCGCTCGGCCGCGTGCTTGATGACATGTGCGCCCATATCGGCGGCGTGCGTGTCGTTGAAGGCGCCGCGGAATGCCTTGCCGATCGGCGTGCGGGCAGTCGAGACGATGACGGCGTCAGCCATGAGAATTCCCTCCTGATGGAAACGGGTTCGGTGTCATCCCGAGCGAAGCGAGGGATCCATGCTCATGGCCTTCAAGATCCCTCGCTGCGCTCGGGATGACACGCTTGTTGATGTCACACGCTAGAGAACTTCTTGCCGTCCTGCACCAGCTTCTTGAGCAGCGGCGCCGGTTCCCAGAACGGGTCGCCGGAGGCGTCGCGGTACTTCAGCAGCGCGTCGTGGATGGTCTTCAGGCCCACCACGTTGTCGGCCCACCACATCGGGCCGCCGCGATAGACCGGCCAGCCGTAGCCGTTGATCCAGATCACGTCGATGTCGAGCGAGCGCTGCGCCATGCCCTCTTCCAGGATCTTGGCGCCCTCGTTGACCATCGGATAGAGGCAGCGTTCGAGGATCTCCTGATCGGAGATGGCGCGTCGGGTGATGCCGAGCTTCTTCGAGGTCTCCTCGATGATCTTCTCGACCTCGGGATCGGGGATCGGCGTGCGGTCGGGCAGATTGTACTTGTAGTAACCGGCGCCGGTCTTCTGCCCGAACCGGCCGAGCTCGCAGATCGCGTCGGCGACGTAGCCGGTGTAGCGCACGTTGCGCTTTTCCTTCTCCTTCTTGCCCTGGCGGATGCGCCAGCCCACGTCGTTGCCGGCAAGGTCGCTCATCGCGAACGGGCCCATCGGGAAGCCGAAGTCGTAGATCACCTTATCGATCTGCTGCGGCAGGGCCCCTTCCTCGATCATGTAGGCCGACTGCACGCCGCGCTGGCGCAGCATGCGGTTGCCGACGAAGCCTTCGCAGACGCCGACCAACACCGGGATCTTGCCGATCTTCTTGCTGAGCGACATGACGGTGGCGATCACGTCCTTCTCGGTCGCCTTGCCGCGCACGTTCTCCAGGAGCTTCATGACGTTGGCCGGCGAGAAGAAGTGCATCCCGATCACGTCGCCCGGCCGTTGCGTGTACTGGGCGATCTGGTTGACGTCGAGGCCGGAGGTGTTGGTCGCGAGGATCGCGCCGGGCTTGGCGACGGCATCGAGCTGCTTGAAGACGCCTTCCTTGACTTCCATCGTCTCGAACACCGCCTCGATGATGACGTCGGCGTCCTTGAGGTCGTCGTAGCTGAGGGTCGGCTTGATCAGCGCCATGCGCTTGTCGACGTCCTCGGCCTTCATGCCGCCCCGCTTGGCCGTGTTCTCGTAGTTTGTGCGGATGGTCTTGAGGCCGCGATCGAGCGCCTCCTGCTTCACCTCGAGCAACGTCACCGGGATGCCGGCATTGGCGAAGTTCATCGCGATGCCACCGCCCATCGTGCCGGCGCCGACGATGCCGGCCGTCTTGATCGGGCGCTGCGGCGTGTCGGCCGGCACGTCGAGCACCTTGGCCGCCTCGCGCTCGGCGAAGAAATAGTAGCGCTGCGCCGCCGACTCCTGCGAGGTGACCAGCTCGACGAACAGCTCGCGCTCGCGCTTCATGCCTTCGTCGAACGGCAATTCGACGGCGGCCTGCACGCACTTGATGATGTTCCACGGTGCCTTGAACCCGCGGGCCCGGCGGGCGATCGCCTTCTCGGTCTCCTTGAACAGGTCGGGCGATTCCAGCGTCACGCTGAGATCGCGCACGCGGCGGCGCGGCGCATTCTGCGCCACCAGCATCTGCGCATGCGCCACGGCGCCGGCCAGCAGGTCGTCGCCCTCGACCAGCGCGTCGATGATGCCCTTGCTCTTGGCTTCGGGGGCGGGGATGTGGCGGCCGGAGAGAATGGCATCGAGGGCGTACTTGGCCCCGGTGAGGCGCGGCAGGCGTTGCGTGCCGCCGGCGCCCGGCAGCAGGCCGAGATGCACCTCCGGCAGGCCGACGCGCGTGGAGGGCAGGGCGACACGATAGTGAGCGCCGAGGGCCGTCTCGAGGCCGCCGCCGAGGGGCGTGCCGTGCAGCGCTGCGACGACGATCTTCGGGCAGTTCTCCATCGTCGCGATGACGTCGTTCAGGTTGGCGCCTGCGGGCGGCTTGCCGAACTCGCGGATGTCGGCGCCGGCGATGAAGGTGCGGCCGCCGCCGATCAGCACGATCGCATCGATGTTGGGATCGGCCCCGAACGCCTCGACACCGGCCTTGATGCCGTCGCGCACCGCGGCAGCGAGCGCATTCACCGGCGGATTGCTGACGGTGAGGATGCCGATCCGCCCCTGCGTGGAGCGAAGCACTGCGTCGGTATTGGCCATGGGCATTCTTCCCTTCGATGATGAGGAACCGGTCTTAGCAATCCCGGGCGCTCCCGCCCAGCGGCCGATGGTTCCGCTTTGCGAAGAGCCGTATCAGTGCCGGAAGTGGTGATGATGGATCACCACCGGCCGGCGGACCGGTAGGGCGTAATAGTAGACCGGCTGCGGATAGTAGACCGGCACCTCGACCACCTGCGGCACCGGCACTTCGACGACGGCCGGCGGCGGCGGTGCTGGCGTGCCGCGCAGGATCGTCGGCGTCTCGTCATTGGCGGCGAGGGCCGGGGCGGCGGCCACGATCAGGAGCGCCGCGAGCCGTTTCATGACGATACCCGCTTGATCGTCTCGGTCATCCAGCGGGCGATGCCGGTCATGCGTGCGTCCTCGTGCTGCTGGCCCATCACCTGCACGCCAACCGGCAGGCCGCCGACGCTCATCAGCGGCACCGTGACGACCGGCGCGAACAGCATCGACGACGGCGCGTTGAACACGAAGTCGCCGGTCGGCCGCGCCGCCAGCGGCTGGCCCGGCTTGTCGCCTTCCCAGATCGGCGCGGGGCCGGGGCAGGACAGCGTGATCGCTGCATCGGCGAGCGCGGCGACGGCGGCGTGAGTGGCCTGCGCTGCCTGACGGGCGAGCAGGTTTGTGCGGTACTGGTCGGGCGTCATCGCTTCGGCCCGGAACAGCGCCTGCTTGGCGCGCTCGCTGAGGCCGTTGGGTGCGGCATCGAGCATGCCGCGCTGGTACCAGCGGTTCTCCCAGCTCGTGATGCCATTGCAGATCGCGCGGCCGGTGGCGATGGCCTTCTCCAAGGCCTCGACGAACGGATGGTCGCCGCGATGGATCAGCGTGACGCCGGCTGCCTTGAGCCGGCCCAGCAGCTCGGCGAACGCGGCCTTCGTCGCCGCATCGACGTCCGGCCAGCCCTCGGTCTCCAGCACGATCAACCGGTTGGGCCGGATCGCGGCCGGCAGCGTGTCCGGCCCCATCAGGCCCAGCGCGCCGCGGTCGCCGCCGCAGCGCTTGGCGATCTCGATCGCCACCTGCCACATGTCCTCCAGGCAATTGGCGTGCGGGCCGTGCGTGCTCTGGCTGGTCGCCAGCCGCTCCCCGCGATTGATGCCGCCCTGCGTCGGCTTGAGCGCGAAGTTGCCGCAGTAGGCCGCGGGCCGAATGATCGAGCCGCCGACCTGCGTGCCGATCGCCGCCGGCACCATGTTGGCGCCGACTGCCGCTGCCGAGCCCGACGACGAGCCGCCGGGCGTGCGCCTGGGATCGAACGGATTGGTGGTGGCGCCCGGTTGCGAGCCGCCCAATTCGGCCGTCACCGTCTTGGCGAGGATCACGGCGCCGGCCTGGCGCAGCGCCCAGACGGCGGCATTGTCGCGCTTGGGGAAGTTCCCCTTCATCGCCTCGCAGCCCATCTCGGTGGGCATGTCCTTGGTCTCGAGCAGGTCCTTGATGGCGATCGGCATGCCGTCGATCGGCGACAGCGGCTTGCCGGCCTTCCAGCGCTCGGCGCTGGCGTCGGCCGCGGCGCGAGCGCCGGACTCGTTCATCGCGGTGAAGGCCTTCACCACCGGCTCGCGCGCCGCGATCGTCTCGAGGCAGCGCTCGAGATAGGCGCGCGGGCTGTCGTTGCCGGCGGTGAAGCGGCGGGCGGCGTCGTGGAAAGTGAGCGGCTGGTAGTCGGCGTATGCGGTCATGTCTGGTAGCCTATCTTTCTTTCCTCCCCCGTCATACGGGGGAGGATGGCGCGGTATTCCGCGACGGAGGGGAGGACCATGACATTCGCCGGCCTGAACTACCTTGCGATACTGCTTGCCGCCGTTGCGGCCTTCGCCTGGGGTGCAGCTTACTACACGACGATGTCGAACGCCTGGCTGGCCGCCGTCGGCATGACCAAGGAGCAGCTTGGGCAGAAGCGGTCTCCGATGCCGTTCGTCATCTCCTTCGTGGCGCTGATCGTCATGTCGTGGGTGCTGGCCGGCACGGTGGGGCATCTCGGGCCGGGGCAGGTGACCGTGAAGAACGGCATCATTTCCGGCCTGTTCCTGTGGGCGGGCTTCATCGCCACCACGGTGTTCGTCAACAACGCCTATCCCGGCCGCAAGTACAGCCTCTCGGTGATCGACAGCATCCATTGGTTGGGTGTCGTCGTTATCGAGGGTGCCGTGATCGGTGCCCTTGGTGTCTGAGAGGGTGTCTGACGCATGAAGCGACCGCGCATCGAGGGCTACGCCGTCATTTCGAAGGAGGGGATGATCGCCACGTCGGACGGTCATTTCCCCGAGGCGATCAAGATCCCGGCCGACCACAAGTTCTACCAGGACTCGGTCGACCGCGCGTCGGCGGTGGTGAATGGGCGGCATTCGGCCGAGGGCGGGCCCAAGGAGCGCGAGCGCCGCCGCATCATCCTGACGCGCCGCGTCGACGTCCTGACGCCCGATCCGGGCAATCCCAACGCCATCCTGTGGAACCCCGCGACTGCGCCGTTCGACGAGGCGTGGGCGAAGCTCGGCCTCGACGGCGGGGTCGCCGCGGTGGTGGGCGGCACCGACACGTTCGGCCTGTTCCTGACGATCGGCTACGACGTCTTCTATCTCACCAGGACCGAGGCCAGCGTGCCGCGCGGCCGACCCGTCTTCCCCGGAGTCGGCACCACGACGACGGCCGAAGAGGTGATGCGCAAGGTCGGCCTGGTTCACAAGGGCACGCGCATGCTCGACGCCTCGGTCAACTGCCGCGTCGAGGAGTGGGTGAAGGCCTGAACGCGATTTGCGTTTTTGCCGATTGGTAAATCCTGGCGGCTGGAGGGGTGCGGAAACCGCGCTAACCGCCCAAACCCCTCCGCAACGAGGCGCGAAGGGGTACCGGAAATACCGGAAATACCGGAAATACCGGAAATACCGCAAATCCTGCCGGGGCAAGGCGACAACTCGGCGGCCGTCTCGACGCGGGCGCTGCGCAGGATGGACATCATGCGCGACACACTGCACCGACTCGCGTCGATACACCTATTACGGGCATTGGCCTCGTATTTTCCGCAGGAGATTCAGGGGCGACGGTCGGTCCAATGCCCAAGCCGGGAGTCGGCGGGCGTGGTTATCCCCATCGCCCTGTGGATTCATTGCTAGAACTCGACGACCAGTCCGTCGTGTGCGGCTTCGAGAGCAATTTCTTTTTGGCGGCCCAGCAATTCGGCGCTCATATGGGTGACGATGGTGCGCTTGGGTGCGATCTCGCCGAGGTGCTTCGCGAGCGTCGTGTAGTCGATGTGGTACTTCATGACCTTGTCGAAGAAGTAGGCTTCGCAGATGAAGAGGTCGGCGTCGCGGCCGGCGGGGATCAGCTCATCGACCCATTCGGTGTCGCCGGAATAGGTCAGGATCTTGCCCTCGGTCTCGATGCGCAACGCATAGGATGGCGCGCCGCTGTAGTGCTTCATCAGGTAGGGCGTGACGTGGAGGTCGTCGACCGCGACGCGCTCGTGCAGCGCCAGCTCGCGGATGGCGAACGGGTACTTGCGCGCGATTGCCGTCGAGCCGGCAAACATCGCCTCCATCACCGTCATCAGCCGCGACTCGAAGCCTGGCGGGCCGGCGAGCGTGAGCGGCGTTGTGCGGCGGCTGATCAGCTGCGCATCGAGCAGGAAGAAGGGGATGCCGCCGAAATGATCGCCATGCAGGTGGCTCACCAGGATGGTCGAGATGCCGTTGGGATCGACGCCCCATTTGCGGATCGCCACCATCGACGAAGCGCCGCAATCGACCAGCACGTTGCCGCCCTCAGCGCGCGTGAGATGGAAGCAGGTGTTGAACCGCCCGCCGCTGCCGAAGGCGTCACCCGAGCCGAGGAACTGGAGGCGCATGCTGGCGCTACGAAACCTGTGTCATCCCGAGCGGAGCGAGGGATCTATGGAGCAACAGCATAGATCCCTCGCTCCGCTCGGGATGACACGGATGGAGACGGAACGACGGCGGGCGACGGACGGCTCAAGGCGCCTGCTCCAGGCTCGACACCTCGTTGGTGAGGGTCGTGCGGTGCAGGTCGCGGACCTTGGTGTGGTCGTAGCGGCGGGCACGGTGCATGGTGACGCGGTTGTCCCACATGACGATGTCGTGCGGCCGCCAGACATGGGCGTAGACGAACTGGCGCTGCGTCGCGTGCTCGGTGAGGTCGCGCAGGAAGGCGCGCGCCTCGGGCACCGGCCAGCCCTCGATCTCGCCGGCATGGCTCGAGAGGTAGAGCGACAGCCGGCCGCTGCGCGGATGGCGGCGGACCAGACGCTGCCGCACCGGCGCCCACTTCGCGCGCTCTTCGTCGGTGAAGTCGGTGAAACCGAGGATGCCGCGCGAGAAGATCTGGCTGTGGCGGCAGATCAGGTCCTGCACCTCGGCCTTGGTCTTGTCGTCGAGCGCGTCGTAGGCCGCGCGCATGTCGGCGAACTCGGTGTTGCCGTCCTTCTCGGGGATGATGCGCGCCGACAGGATCGAGTACTTGGCCGGCACGTCCTTGAACGAGCTGTCCGAGTGCCAGAGCTGGTTGCCCAGGCCGAACAGCCGGCGGCGGTCGTCGCGTGCCACGACCTTGTTGTCCTTGTCGACATTGGAGATGTCGTTGACGTCCATGCTGAGCCGGCGTTCCTCCGGCTTGGCGATGTCGCCGGTCGCCGTCTCGAGCGGTCCCAGTGCACGGCTGAAGGCGACCTGCTGCTCGTCGGAGAGGACCTGGTCGCGGAACACCAGCACGCCGAACTCGTCCATGCCGCGATGGATCGCCTCGGCCTCTGCGGGCGTCGGTACCTTGCGCCAGTCGACGCCGGACACTTCGGCGGCGAAGAAGGGGCGGTTGATCGGATCGATGGCCTTGATCTGCATGGCGCGATTTTAGCCCTCGGCGCCGTGCTTGGGGAGCGCCGACCATTCGCGGAACAGCCTTCCGCCCTGCTGGTCGAAACGCTCGCGCAGCACCTTGGAGGACTGGATGCGCTCGACCCGGAAGTTGCGGTAGTCCGCCCGCAACTCGCACCAGGCGCCGACCAGGGTCGCATCGACGTAGTAGGCCATCGCAATCGGCCAGATCACCCGGTTGGTTCGCCGGCCCCGGCTGTCGGCATAGCCGATGAACAGCTTGCGGCTGTCGCGAATGGCGGCGCGGATCTCGGCGAGGTCGGCGCCCTCGGCGTCGGCGGCCATGCCGGGCGAGACGTAGACATGCGCGTCCGAGATGTGCGGCCGCAGGCCCTCGGGCACCACCACGCTCACCTTGGCCAGAACCGAGTCGGCCGCCTGCTGTAGCGCCGGTCCTTCACCCGCTTCAGCATGCGCGCTCCGACCGCAATCGCCTCGACCTCGTCGATCGTGAACATCAGCGGCGGCAGGTCGAAGCCCTTGCGCAGCACGTAGCCCACCCCGGCCGCGCCCTCGATCGGCACGCGCCGCGCCTGCAGGGTGGCGATGTCGCGATAGACCGTGCGCGGGGTGACCTCGAGGTCCTCGGCCAGCGCCGCTGCGGTCATCGGCTTCCTGCTGCTGCGCAGGGCCTGGATGATGTCGAAAAGGCGGTCCGAACGGGGCATGTCACTGCTGACATAACGCTGTCAGCAGGGCTTTTCTACCTTGAGGGCGGACATTTTCCGGGAGCGCCCCATGACCATCGAGATTTCCAAGCCGACCGTTCCGGCCCTGACGAAGTTCGCCGAGCGCAACAACGTGCCGGCCTCGGCGGTCGTGCGCGCCGGCGATTGGGTCTTCGTCTCCGGCATGCCGCCGGTCAATCCGGAGACCGGCGGCTACGACATCCTGCCGATCGACCAGCAGGCCCGCCGGTCGCTCGACTATGTGAAGGCCTGCCTCGAGGCCGCAGGGTCGGGGCTCGACCGCGTGGTGAAGTGCACCGTCTACTGTTCGAACCCCAGCTACTTCGCGACCGTCAACGCGGTCTACGCGGAGTATTTCGGCGCCTACAAGCCCGCGCGGGTCTTCTTCTCGCCGGCCGGCTGGTTCGGGCCGTTCGACATCGAGTTCGACTGCATCGCGCTTGTCCGGTGAGGCACGGTGAAGTGATGAGCAAGGTCTGGCTCGGCACATGGCTGCTGGTCGCCTCCGCGACGGCTTATTCGACCGCCGGATTCTTCACCCGGCTGATCCCGGTCGACCCCTGGACGCTGCTGTTCTGGCGCGGCCTGTTCGGCGGCGCCTTTCTGGCGGTCGTGGTGACCTGGCAATTGCGCGGCAGGCTGTGGCGCTCGATTCGCGCCATGGGCTGGGAAGGTGCGGCCGTGATGATCTGCTCGGCGGTCGCGACGATCTGCTTCCTGAACGCCCTGCGGCTCACCGCGGTCGCCGACGTCATGGTGATCGATGCAGCGATCCCGTTCATCACGGCGGGGCTCGCCTGGCTGATCCTGCGCGAGCGGGAAAGCTGGTCCACGCTCGGGGCCACGGCTGCAGCCTTCGGCGGTATCACCATCATGGCCGCGCCGGCCGTGGCCGAGGGCCGCTTCCTGGGCGACCTGCTGGCTCTCTGCATGGCGACCCTGATGTCGCTGGTCATCGTGCTCATCCGGCGCAAGCGCGGCGTGAACATGGTGCCGGCGGTGTGCGGCTCGGCGCTGCTGTGTGCGCTGATCGTGTCGCCATTCCCCGCGCCGCTCGAAGTCTCCCTGCCTGAGGCCGGCCTGCTGGCGTTGTTCGGCGTCAGCCAGTTCGGCCTCGGCCTGCTGCTCCTCGGCCTCGGGACCCCGCTGGTGTCGGCGACTCGCGGCGCGCTGATCGGCGTCCTGCAGACGCCGCTCGGCACGCTGTGGGTCTGGCTCGCCTTCGCCGAGCCGCCGTCGACGGCGACGCTGGTCGGCGGCGTGATCGTGTTGACGGCAGTGGTCGCCGACATGCTGGCGCCACACCTTCCTTCGCGTCGCCGGTCCCTGGCCTAGAACATATTCCGTCCGGCCGGAATCGGCCGGACGGAATATGCCTGCCAACAGACATCGCTCTAGCGTCGAGCGCGTTTGGTCTGCAAGCCGTGGAGCAGAAGGTCGACCATGTGGCCGGCCGACCGCTTCCAACCCTTGCTCGGCCTGACGTGTGCCACGCCGGCGAGCGCCCGGAGCAAATCGTGCGGCTCGATGTCGTCTCGAAAGGCCCCGGCCGATACGCCGGCGGCTACGAGCGCTTTGACCGGAACGTCCAGGCGATGCGGCGTCTTGCTGTAGAGGGGTTCTGGGCCGCCAATGAGGGTATCCATCGCGGCGGCCATGCCGTGCTTGGCGTCGAGAAAGTCCACGAACAGCATCAGCCATTCACGCAGTGCCGCGACGGGCTCTCGCTTGGACATCAGCAGATCGGCGGCGTCGATCAGGAATGTGACCTCCTGCTGGTACACCGCCGAGATCAGCGCGTCGCGCGTCGGAAAGTGACGGTAGAGCGTAGCGATGCTGACTTTGGCGGCGCGTGCGATCTGCTCCAGGCTGGCGGCTGCGCCATCTTTCGCAAAGGCATCTTTCGCTGCTTCGATCAATCGGAGCCGGTTGCGTTCGCCGTCGGCGCGCGGTCGACGGGCGCGCTTGGGATTGGATCTTTTCTGCACGTCGGACAATTGCTCTTGTTAAGCGTAGGGTCCCTACGTATATACTAACCGTAGTGACCCTTCGTTTAGCACAGGATGGGGGCGGCATTCGACTGCGTCCGTGAGGCGCGGCTGTCCCCCGATGAGGGAGTAATCATGCCGTTTGGTATGGCGGCGCCGGAAGCCGCCGAAGCGCGTCCAAGCGAGACCGCGATGACGACTCGGCAACGGCTGATCGTCGTGCTGCTTCTCGGCACCAATTTCATGCTGTCGGTCGATTTCTCCATTCTCAATGTCGCGCTGCCCGACGTCGGGCGGGCGGTTGGCCTCGACCTCGCCGATTTCCCTTGGGTGGCCTCGGCGTTTGCGCTTCCGGCCGCAGGGCTGTCGCTCCTGTTCGGTCGGCTTGGCGATATCTACGGCCGTCGTCGGATGTTTGTGGCTGGCCTTGCCCTCCTGGCGTTGGCGTCACTTCTGGGTGGGATTGCAACCCGACCGGCCCTCCTTCTCGGCGCTCGGGCGCTCCAGGGAATCGCAACTGCGATGACGGCGCCGGCTGCGCTGGCGTTGCTGATTACCGCTTTCGCCGACGACAGGCAGCGCGCACGGGTGCTCGGGCTGAACGGAACACTTTTATCCGGTGGATTTGCCGTCGGCGCGCTGGCTGGTGGCATGTTGGTGGGCGTGCTGAGCTGGCGTTGGGCCTTTTTGATCAACGTGCCCTTCGCGCTCGTGATCCTTGCGCTGACCCCCGTCGTTGTCCCTGCCGGTCGATCGCCCGAAAGCGTGCGGCTCGACATCCCAGGCGCGGCCACCGTGACCCTCGGCCTTTTGGCCGTCGTGTATGGGATCATCGGGTGGTTCGTCCCGGCGCTGATCGCAGGCGCGATCCTGCTGGCGCTGTTCTTCCGGATCGAGCGCCGCGCACCAGCGCCACTGGTCGCGATTGACA
Organism: Reyranella sp.; assembly: GCA_035293665.1. GTDB lineage: Bacteria > Pseudomonadota > Alphaproteobacteria > Reyranellales > Reyranellaceae > Reyranella. The sequence goes on from DATGMK010000094.1 coordinate 40,756, forward strand.
TGCTGGCATGGCCGTCCGTTCGATGGGGCAACATCGCCGCGTTGACCATCTTTTCGATGGAAGCCGGGCTCGTCTTCCTGATGACGATCTACCTTCAGGACCTGCTGCATGTCGGCCCGCTGACGACCGGCCTGGTCTTTGGCATCCCCGGCCTGGCCTCCGTGGCCGCCGGCGTCGTCGCGGGACGAATCATCGCCCGTCGGGGCTCGCGTCCTGTGCTGCTGGCGGCATTGCTGGTTCAGGCTGGCCTCACCGCGCCGCTGGTCCTGCTTGGCGCCGAGTCGTCCTGGCTTTGGCTGCTGATCCCCGCGCTGTTCGTCGGCTTCCTGGGCCACATCACAGCCGTCGTCGCTGCGACCGTTATCGCTACCTCCGACATTGCGGATGGCGATGCAGGGCTTGCAACGGGACTCGTGACGACGAGTCAGCGAGTTGCAGTGACGGTTGGCATACCGCTACTCGGAGCTGTGATGGTCATGCGGACGGACCTGTTGGCCGGCATCCACCTTGCGCTCGTCGTGAACGTCGTCCTGACTCTGGCGGTCGTGGCCGTGATCATGGCCGGTTTGAAGCGGCGGCCCCGCTGAGCGGCCCGATCGGGGTTGGATGAGTCGCCAGGCCAACTCACGCGATGTCGACCAGCTCCAGCGATTCGACGCGGTCGGGCTCGCCGGCATAGACCACCAACCCGACCGTCTCCTGGGCGATCATGGCGCTGTGCGGCTGGCCCTTGGGGTTGAGGCTGTAGCCGCCTCCGCCGTGGGTCGGTTGCCCGCTCTTGGTGCTGCGGCCACCCTGCAGGTTGAAGACATGCTCGTCGCTGAGCGCGGTGGCGACGATCTTGATCAGCTTGCCGGGCGGCGGCGTGAAGCGCACCAGCCAGGCGATGCCGCCGCCCTGCTGGCGCCGATCGCTCAGCACCTTCAGCTGGACGATGTCACGCCCGTCCTGTACCGCCGCCGGCCCGTAGAACGGCACCGCCGACGCCCATTCCATCTCGTTGTAGTCCACGCGCTGTGTGGCCATGGCGAACCTCCGTTGGGCTAACGCCGCAGCCTAGCGAGTGGCTGCTGACAGCGTCGTGTCAGCAGCATTGGACCGCGCCACTCCAGTGGCGCCTCATGACCATGGTCTTCCGGACCGCCAGCCTCCGGCTCGCCTCAGGTGTGAGCGAGCCAGAGGCTCGCAGTCCATAGGAGTATGAGCGCCACTGGAGTGGCGCGGTCCGATGAGCGCTACGCCGTCGGCAGCTTGTAGCCCTGGAACTGCTTGCGCAGCTCGGTCTTGAGGATCTTGCCGGTGGCGCCGTGCGGGATGGCGTCGATGAACTGCACGTCGTCGGGCAGCCACCATTTGGCGACCTTGCCGTTGAGGTACTTGATCAGGTCGTCCTTGGTGACGTTGGCCTCCGGCCGTTTGACGACGATCAGCAATGGCCGCTCGTCCCACTTCGGGTGCGCCACGCCGATCACCGCCGCCTCGGCGACGCCGGGGCAACCCATCGCTGCATTCTCGAGGTCGATCGAGCTGATCCATTCGCCGCCCGACTTGATCACGTCCTTCGAGCGGTCGGTGATGACGACCGAACCGTCGCTCTCGATCTTGCAGACATCGCCGGTCATGAACCAGTCCTCCTCGAGGAACTGGCTCTTGCCGTCGCCCTTCATGTAGCCCTTCACGATCCATGGGCCGCGCACCACCATGTTGCCGGAGATGCTGCCGTCCTGCGGCAGGTCGTTGCCGGCATCGTCGATGATCTTCATCTCGCAGCCGAACACCGGCCGGCCCTGCTTGGCGGTGATGGCGAAGCGCTCGGCGTCGGGCAGCTCGCGCTCGCCCTTGTTGAAGCGGGTCAGCGTGCCGAGCGGGCTCATCTCGGTCATGCCCCAGCCCTGCGCGACCTCGATGCCGTGCTCCTTCCAGAAGCGCTCGATCATCGCGTACGGCACGGCGGAGCCGCCGATCAGCGTGCGCCTGACCGAAGACATCTTGAGCTTGTTCTGGGCGCAGTAGTCGAGCAGGGCGAGCCACACCGTCGGCACGCCTGCCGACAGTGTCACCTGCTCCTTGTCGAGCAATTCGTAGACGCTGGCACCGTCGAGCTTGGGCCCGGGGAAGACCAGCTTGGTGCCGCAGATCGGCGCGGCATAGACCAGGCCCCAGGCGTTCGCGTGGAACATCGGCACCACCGGCAGGATGGTGTCGTTCGGCGTCAACGCCAGGACGGGTCCCGAGCACATCATCATCGAATGGATGACGGTCGAGCGATGGGAATAGAGCACGCCCTTCGGATTGCCCGTGGTCCCGGAGGTGTAGCAGAGCGACGAGGCGGTCTTCTCGTCGAAGTCCGGCCACTTCAGGGTGCCGGGCTTGCCGGCGATCAGCTCCTCGTAGCACAGCAGGTTCGGGATCTTGCTCGAAGCCGGCATGTGGGCGCGGTCGGTCATGACCACGACATGCTTCACCGTCTCGAGGTTCGGCCACACGCCTTCGACGACCGGCAGAAGATTGAGGTCGACGAAGATGACCTGGTCCTCGGCATGGTTGGCGATATAGGCCACATGCTCGGGTGCGAGCCGCGGGTTGATGGTGTGCAGGACGGCGCCGAGGCCGGAAATGCCGAAATACAGCTCGAAATGGCGATGGGTGTTCCAGGCCAGCGTGCCGACGCGATCGCCGAGCTTGATGCCCAGGCCTTGCAACGCTTCCGCCACCTGCTTGGCGCGCTTGTGCGCGTCGCGATAGCCGTAGCGGTGGATCGGCCCTTCGACGGTCCGGGTGACGATCTCGACGTCCGGGTAGTAGCGGGCGGCGAAATCGATCATCTGCGAAATCAGCAGCGGACGGTCTTGCATCAGGCCGAGCATGGCGTTCCCTCTTACACGTGCCGCTCCAGGTGAAGGCTTCTTAGGGGCATGAGCGGCTTCAAATCCGGTTCTAGACCGAGTCCCTGCCCGCCGGGAAGGGAGACGCAACCGTCGCTGACCTTCATGAGATTTTGCAGCACGCCCTCGCGCAGCGGGTTGGCATTGGCGTCGATCTCGAGCAGGCCGGGCCCGCGCACGGCGGCGAGCAGGTGGAGGGAATGCATCAGCCCGATGCCGCCGCCGAGATAGTGCGGGCAGAACGTCCGGCCGGCCGCGAGTGCCGCCCTCGCGACGGGCAGGCAGCCGGAATGGCCGCCCCATTTCGCGGCATCGGGCTGTATAAAGCCGAACAGGCCTCCGTCGATCATGGCCTGAAACGCGCCTGCGCCGCGCACATTCTCGCCGCCGGCGAGTGGCGCGCCGGCGAGTGCCGCGACCTGTGTCCACTCCGCCGCCGACCGGTCGGCCATCAGCGGTTCCTCGATCCAGACCAACGGGAAGTCCGCGAGCTTCGGCAGCATCGCGGCGGCCGCCTTGAGGTCCCAGCCCTGGTTGACGTCGACCATCAGGCGCTCGTCGCCGGCCAGCGATGCGGCCACGGGCGTCAGCGAGCCGAGGTCGGTCTCCATCCCGAAGCCGATCTTGAGCTTGAAGGCGCGGTGGCCGTCCGCCCGCATGTGCTCGACGGTGCGGAAGGCGGCCTCGCCCGGGTTGATGCCGGAGGCATAGACGGGCACCGGCGAGTCGTCGCGGCCACCCAGCGACCGCCACAGCGGCAGGCCGCGCTTGCGGGCGCGCAGGTCGTGGACCGCCAGATCGAGGCCGGCCAGCGCCGCCGAGAAGGCGCCGGCGTCGCCGCTCTGGATCCTGAGCACGTGCAGCGCGCGCTCGATGTCGTTCCACAGCGCCACCGGATCGTCGACCGACTGGCCGAGCGCGCGCGGCGCGATGATGTCGGCGAACAGCAGCGCGCGGTGCTCGGCGGCGGCGTTGGGGAAGTTGCACCAGATCTCGCCCCAGCCGCGGCCGCCGTCGGAATCCTCGACGCGGACGAACACCGCCGCGCGCTCGGTCATGGTGCCGAACGACGTGCGGACCGGTTCCTTGATCGGGGTGCGGAAGACGTGCGCTTCGACGCGCGCGAGCGTGGGCTGGTTCGTGGCGTCGCTCAATCGGCGGCCTGGGCTTCGTTCAGGACGTCGTAGTTCCGCTTCTGATACCAGGTCATGTAGTCGGTGTAGTAGGTCGTCGGATACTTGGGCGGCTTGTCGGGGCCGACGGTGGTCGGCACGGCGGCAACCGGCCAGTCGATGTTGCTGTCGCAGAAGAACGGGATGGCGTAGCGCTCGCCGCCGCTGCGGTTGATGGCGCGATGCGGCGTGGCGAGGAAGACGTCGTTCGTCCAGCGCTGCAGCATCTGGCCGCCGTTCACGACATAGGCATCCTCGATCGCCGGCGCGTCGATCCACTTTCCGCTCTGGGTGCGGATCGACAGGCCGGGCACATCGTTGGGTGCGAGAAGCGTGAGGAAGCTGGTGTCGGTGTGCGGCGCCAGGCCGAATTCGTCCACCACCGGTCCTTCCTGGTGCGGGTAGTGGGTCATGCGCAGCGAGTATTGCGGGTCCTCGAAGGCGGCATCGAAATACTGCGCCGGCAGGTCGAGGGCGCGGGCATAGACCCGCACCATCTTCTGGACCAGCCGCTCCATCGTCTGATTGTAGTCGAGGATCACCTCCCGGAAGCCCGGCAGGTCGGGCCAGCGGTTGAGGCCGCGGAAGCGCCGGTTCGACAGCACATCGGGATGATCGGGCGCGAGCTCCCGCTTCACGAAGAAGGCTTCGTTGAGGTTGGGCTTGGTGCCGGCCTGCACGGTCGAGGTGCGCAACGTGTTGCCGCGCATCGGCATGTAGCCGGTGCTGTGCTGGTCGATCTTCAGCGCCAGCTTCTTCTCGAGCGGCTGGGCGTGGAAGCGCTTCACCTGATCGAAGGTCGCGCGGATCTTCTCGCGCGGCACGCCATGATTGACGATGAAGTAGAAGCCGATCTCGGTGAGGGCGAAGCGCAGGTCCTTCGCCGTACGGTCGAGCGCGCCCGGCTCGCCGGCGAGATAGGGGCCGAAGTCGATGACGGGGATCGTTTCGGTGGCGGCCATGCACGCTACTCCTTTGCCTCAAGGATACTCCAGCCACCCAAATCGTGTCATCCCGAGCGAAGCGAGGGATCTATGCTCTTGCTTCATAGATCCCTCGCTTCGCTCGGGATGACAGTCACTCTCGGGAGGACGCCGTGCGTTAGGCGGTCGGCAGCTTGTAGCCCTTGAAGTCCTCGCGCAGGCGCGTTTTCAAAATTTTGCCCGTTGCGGTGTGCGGAATCGTCTCGACGAACTGCACGTCGTCCGGCAGCCACCATTTCGCCACCTTGCCGGCGAGGAAGTCGATCAGCTCCTTCTTGTCGACCGCCGCGTCCGGCTTCTTCTGCACGATCAGCAGCGGCCGTTCGTCCCACTTGGGATGGGCGACGCCGATCACCGCGGCCTCGGCGACGGCGGGGTGGGCCATCGCCGCGTTCTCCAGATCGATCGAGCTGATCCATTCGCCGCCCGACTTGATCACGTCTTTCGAACGGTCCGTGATCTGCATGTAGCCGTCGGGATCGATGGTGGCGACGTCGCCGGTCGGGAACCAGTCGTCCTCGCGCAGGACGTTGCCGCCTTCGCCCTTGAAGTAGCCGTTGGTGATCCAGGGTCCGCGCACCAGCAGGTCGCCGAATGCCTTGCCGTCGCGCGGCAGGTCGTTGCCGGCATCGTCGACGATCTTCATCTCGACGCCGTAGGGCGGCCGGCCCTGCTTGAGGCGGACGGCGAAGCGGTCCTTCTCCGGCCAGTCGGCATGCTTGGCCTTGGGATGGTTAACCGAGCCGAGCGGGCTCATCTCGCTCATGCCCCAGGCATGAAGCACCTCGACGCCGTACTCCTTGTCGAAGGTCTCGATCATGGCCGGCGGCGCGGCCGAGCCGCCGATCACGGCGTACTTGACGGTCGAGAGCTTGAGCTTGTTGGCCTGCATGTATTGCAGCAGCGCCAGCCAGACCGTCGGCACCCCGGCGGTGAAGGTGACCTTCTCCTTCTCGAACAGCTCGTAGAGGCTGGCACCGTCGAGCGCCACGCCGGGGAAGACCAGCTTCGCGCCGACCATCGCCGCGGTATAGGGCAGGCCCCAGGCGTTGACGTGAAACATCGGCACGACCGGCAGCACCACCGAGCGGGCCGACAGGCCGAGCGTGTCGGGCAGCGCGGCGCCATAGGCATGCAGCACCGTCGAGCGGTGCGAATAGAGTACGCCCTTGGGATTGCCGGTGGTGCCCGAGGTGTAGCAGAGCGAGGAGGCGGTACGCTCGTCGAACACCGGCCATTCGTAGGTGCCGGGCTTGCCCTCGATCAGCTCCTCGTAGACCAGGAGGTTCGGGATCTTGACGCCTTTCGGCAGATGCGCGCGGTCGGTCATCGCCACGACGTGGCGTACGGTCTTGAACTGACTGTGGAGCTTCTCGACCAGCGGCAGCAGGTTGATGTCGACGAACAGGAGCTGATCCTCGGCGTGGTTCACGATGTAGACGATCTGCTCGGGGAACAGCCGCGGATTGATGGTGTGGCAGACGCCGCCCATGCCGGAAATGCCGTAATAGAGCTCGAAGTGCCGGTAGCCGTTCCAGGCGAGGGTGCCGATGCGGTCGCCTTCCCTGATGTCCAGGCCCAGCAGCGCCTCGGCGACCCTCTTCGCCCGCACGCGGGCGTCCTTGTAGGTGTAGCGGTGGATGCCGCCCTCGACCGTGCGCGTGACGATCTCGGTGTCGCCGTGGTTCTGGGCGGCGTGGTCGATCAGCTGCTGGATCAGGAGCGGGCGATCCTGCATCAGGCCAAACATCGGACGTTTTCTCCAAGACTGAATTTGCAGCCGAACCTAGCAGAAAGCGGCCCACTGGCGAGGGGCGGCATTCTGGCCTACGGTTTCGCGGATGATGCGTAAACGCATGCTGCTGCTGGCTTTTCCGGCCGTCGCGCTGACCGCCGCCGACGCTTGGGCGCAGGCGTCGGCCTTCGGCACCGGCAGCGGCGTGCTGGCGCCGATGCTGCGCGAGCTGAGCGACCGGATCGACCTGGTGCTCGCCAGCCTGCCGGCGCTCGGCGGCTACCTGGCCGGCCTGCCGGACTTGATCGGGGGGCGGAGCGCGGCGCTGCTGGTCGGCATCGTGGTGGCGGGCGTGGCGGCGGAGTGGCTCGCCCGGACCCTGCTGAAGCGCATGCGGACAGGCATCTTTGCCCGCCATGCGGGAGACTCGCCGCTTCGGGCCTTCTTCCACGGCGCGGCGCTCGACTTTGCCGCGTTGCTGGCGCTGTGGATCGCCGCCCGCACCGTGGCGGCGCAGGTGGGCCCGCCGCACAGCCTCGGCGAGACACTCGCGCACTACTCGATGCTCGGGCTGCTCTACTGGCGCGGCTTCAACTTCGTCTTCCGCATCTGGCTGCATCCGGGCGCGCCGGAGGGCCGCATCGCGCCGGTCGACGACCCGACCGCGGCGCGCCTGCTGGTCGGCATGAACGTGCTGATCCTGCTGCCGCTGGTGCTGCGCCAGATGGTGCTGTTCCTGCAGGCGACCGGCGCGCCGGGCCCGGTGCAGTCGATCGCGGTGCTGATCGCGGTGCCGGTGGTCGCGGCGGGCCTGCTCTACACGGTATGGCACTGGCGGCACGACATGGGCGCGTGGCTGGCCGGGCTGGTCAATCCGAAGTCGCCCTTCTACGCCATGAAGATCGGCTTCGCGCACAGCTGGTGGGTCGCCGGTCTCGTCTTCTACGTGGTGGCGGGTTTGGCCGGCGTGCTGGCGGCCGTGACCGAACGCACCGGCGCGATGCACGGGCTGGGCAGCATCGAATCGATGCTGATCCTGCTGCTGCTGGCCGAGACGCTGATCCATCGCCTGACCCATCGCCTGCCCATGGAAGTGCCGACGGTGGCCGACGTGGTGGCCGGCTGCGTGCGGCTGGCGCTGCGGCTGGTCGTGCTGGTGGTGGCGGCCGATGCGCTGCTGATCGGCGCCCTCGGCATGATGAGTCCGCAGGACTGGGCGCCGCACGCGCGTGCCATCCGCCTCGCCGCGATATCGACCCTGGCGGTCTACCTGCTGTGGCGGTTCCTGAAGTACCGCATGGACCGCTACATCGCCGACAACCCGCTGCCCTCGGCCGGCTTCGATCCGGACGCCGACGAGGATGCGCCGACCGCGGCGTCGCGGCTGCGCACCATCATGCCGGTGCTGCGGGTGACGATCGGCGCGTCGATCCTGATCCTGGGCGGCCTGCTGATCCTGTCGGAGCTCGGCGTCAACATCACGCCGCTGATCGCCGGGTTCTCGGTGCTGGGCCTCGCCGTGTCGTTCGGCAGCCAGTCGCTGGTGCGCGACATCGTCTCGGGCATCTTCTTCCTCGCCGAGGATTCGTTCCGGGTCGGCGAGTACATCGACGGCACCAAGGTCAAGGGCACGGTCGAGGGCTTCTCGGTGCGCTCGATCCGGCTGCGCCACCAGAACGGCCAGCTCCACATCGTGCCGTTCGGCCAGCTCACCCACATCACCAACTTCAGCCGCGACTGGACGACGGTGAAGTTCAACCTGGCCTTCGACCTCAACACCGACATCGAGCTGCTGCGCAAGACGGTGAAGAAGATCGGCCTCGAGATGATGGCCGAGCCGCAGTGGCAGAAGGAGCTGCTGCAGCCGCTCAAGATGCAGGGGCTGGTCGACATCAAGGATGCCTCGCTGATCGTGCGCTTCAAGTTCACGGCGAAGCCCAAGAACCCCAGCATGGTCCAGCGGATGGCGATCCGGCGCATGTACGAGACCCTGCCCAAGCTCGGCATCGCGTTCGCCCGGCCGCCCTACGCGGCCTTCCCGTACGGCGCGCTCGATCCCGCCCAGCGCGCCGCCGCGCAGTAGTCCCGGTACCAGGAGGAAGTCATGGAAAAACGCAAGCTCGGCAAAACGAGCCTCGAATTCGCCCCCATCGCCTTCGGCGGCAACGTGTTCGGCTGGACCGCCGACGAGGCGACCTCGCACCGGCTGCTCGACGCCTTCGTCGATGCCGGTTTCTCGTTCATCGACACCGCCGACGTCTATTCGCGCTGGTATCCCGGCAACAAGGGCGGCGAGTCGGAGGCCATCATCGGCACCTGGCTGAAGAAGAACCCGGCCAAGCGCGACAAGGTGCAGATCGCCACCAAGTGCGGCATGGTGCCGGCCGAGGGCGCGCTGAAGCGCGATCACATCAAGTGGTCGGTCGACGAATCGCTGAAGCGCCTGAACACGGACCGCATCGACCTCTTCCAGTCGCACAAGGACGACAAGGCGACGCCGCTCGAGGAGACGCTGTCGACCTACGGCGAGCTGGTGAAGGCGGGCAAGATCCGCTTCATCGGCGCCTCGAACTACGAGGCGCCGCGGCTGGCCGAGGCGGCGACGATCTCGAAGGAGAAGGGCCTGCCGCGCTACGAGAGCCTGCAGCCGCACTACAATCTGATGGAACGCGCCCTGTTCGAGGGCGAGCTCGAGAACGAGTGCCTGAAGGAGGGGATCGGCGTGATCCCGTACTACTCGCTGGCCTCGGGCTTCCTCAGCGGCAAGTACCGATCCGAAGCGGATGTCGGCGAGGCCAAGCGCGGCGCCGGCGTGAAGAAGTACATTAACTCCAAAGGAATGGCCGTCCTGAAGGCGCTCGACGACGCGGCCAAGAAGCACAACTCCAACCCGACCCAGATCGCGCTCGCCTGGCTGATGCAGCGCAAGTCGATTACCGCGCCGATCGTGTCGGCCACCAGCCTGCAGCAGCTCAAGGACCTGATCGCGTCTCCGAACGTCAAGCTCGACGCCGAGGACGTCGCCAAGATCGACAAAGCCAGCGCACCTTAGTCATTGGACCGCGCCACTCCAGTGGCGCTCATCCTCATGATGCGCCACTGGAGTGGCGCGCTCCCCAGAGGAACTCGATGCTGATCTTCCGCCAGCTCTTCGATCCGACGTCGTCGACCTACACCTACCTGCTGGGTTGCTCGGTCACGAAGGATGCGGTGCTGATCGACCCCGTGTTCGAGCAGGTGCGCCGCGATGCGGCCCTGATCGCCGAGCTGGGGCTGGACCTGAAATGGTCGCTGGAGACGCATGTCCATGCCGACCACGTCACCGGCGCCTGGCTGCTGAAGCAGCGCGAGGGCAGCCAGATCGCGCTCGCAGAGGCCAGCGGCGCGACCGGCGCCGACCGGCTGCTGAAGGACGGCGACCGCGTCGAGTTCGGCCGCCGCGCGCTCGAGGTGCGCGCCACGCCCGGCCACACCAGCGGCTGTCTGACCTATGTCCTCGACGACGAGAGCATGGCCTTCACCGGCGACTGCATCATGATCCGCGGCTCGGGCCGCACCGACTTCCAGCAGGGCGACCCGCGCGCGCTCTACCGCTCGGTGCGCAGCCGCATCTTCTGCCTGCCGGAGACCTGCCTGCTCTATCCGGCTCACGACTATCGCGGCCTGACCGCGACCAGCGTGGCCGAGGAGAAGAAGTACAATCCGCGGCTCGGCGGCGAGGTCGGCGAGGACGACTATGTCGGCTACATGAGGAACCTCGACCTGCCGCACCCCAAGAAGATCGACGAGGCCGTGCCCGCCAACCTGCGCTGCGGGAAACCGGGCAACGAGGGGGTGGGCGACGAGATGGGCGCGCTCCACGATCCCGCCCTCCAGGATCCAGATTGGGCGCCCTTGCGATTCACCTTCTCCGGCGTCTGGGAGATCGAGCCGCACTGGCTGGAGGAAAATCTCTCCAAGGTGCATGTGCTCGACGTGCGCGAGCCCAACGAGTTCACCGGGCCGCTCGGCCATATCCGCGGCGCCCAGCTGCTGCCGCTGGGCGAGCTCGCCGCCAAGGCCAACGAGATCCCCAAGGACAAGCCGATCGTCGCGGTCTGCCGCTCCGGCAGCCGCTCGGCGCACGCCACGGCGATCCTGATCAAGGCCGGCCTCAGCGACGTCGCCAACCTGCCGGGCGGCATGCTGCGCTGGCGCGCCGAAGGCCGCAGCGTCGAGGCCGGCGCGCACTAGAGGAAGCACGCGAGGAGGAGATCATGCCGCTTCTCTACAAGAAGCAGGGCCATACCGGCATCCTGACCCTGAGCCGCCCCCGGGCGCGCAACTGCTGGGGCCAGGATTATGCCGACGGCCTGCTGCGCCATCTCGACGAAGCCAATGACGATGACGACGTGCGCTCCGTCATCCTGACGGGTGACGAGGCGGGCGGCGCCTTCTCGGCCGGGGCCAACCTGCGCGATCCCAACACCCACAACACCCGCTCGGCCGAGGCCTTCATCAAGCGCATCGGCAAGGCGCGCAACTTCCCATCCAACCTGGTGAGCGACTTCCCCAAGCCGGTGATCGCCGCGGTCAACGGCTATGCGATCGGCATCGGCTGCATCATCACCTTCTGCTGCGATCTCATCGTCGCGTCGGACAAGGCCGAGTGGCGCCTGCCGCAGGTGGCGCTCGGCATCCTGCCCAATTACGGCGGCGCGACCCGGCTCGCCCGCCACGTCGGCAAGGGCCCGGCGATGAAGGTGGCGATGGGCTTCCCGCTCAAGGCCGACGAGGCCTATCGCATCGGCCTCGCCCAGTGGCTGGTGCCGCACGACAAGCTGATGGAACAGGCGCTCGCGATCGCCGATCACATCGCCGGCCTGCCGCCGCTCGCGGTGCGCATGGTCAAGGAATCGATGAACCGCGGCCAGGACATCCCCAATATCGCCGACGCCTCGCTGATCGACGCCTACCGCTTCATGGTGCTCGAGATGAGCGAGGACAAGACCGAGGCGCACGAGGCCTGGCGCGAGAAGCGCAAGCCGCGCTTCCGGGGGCGTTAGCCGCCCTAGAGCGATTTCCGTTCAGATGGAACCGCGCCCGCACGATCATCGCTTGTTTCATCGACCAACGGCGCGGTTCCATCTGAACGGAAATGCGCGCACGGAATATGCCTGTTGCAACAGGCATATTCCGTCCGGCCGGTTCCGGCCGGACGGAATATGTTCTAGCGGATCTTGCTGCGGAAGGGATCGGCGGTCAGAGCGAGCGTAATGGCTGTGATCGCCGCCGCCGCAGCGACCAGCCAGGCGGGCGCGAGCGCGTCGCCGGTGCGCGCGGTGAGCCAGGTGGCGGCGAGTGGCGTCAGGCCGCCCAGGATGCTCCAGCCGATGTTGTTGCCGATCGCCAGCACCGTGCACCGCACGCTGGCGGGGGTGACCTCGACCATCATCGCGCCCTGCACGCCGAACTGGATCGCCAGCGCCAGCACGAAGCCCGCCTGGCCCCAATAGATCGAGCCCTGCTGCATCAGCATGAAGAAGGGCACCGAGCCGACCGCGCCCAGCACGGCGCTCGCCAGCAGCAGGCCGCGGCGGCCGATAGTGTCGGCCCACCAGCCGAACAGAAGCGATACCGGCGTCACCAGCAGCATGCTCCACGACGTCACCTTGAAGGTCTCGATCGGCGACGCATCGGCGACGGTCTGCAGCCATTCGGCGATGTAGATGAAGGCGCCCTGGAAGCCGACCGCGGCGAAGGCGGTGAGGCCGGCAATGCGCAGCACCAGCGGCAGGTGGTTGGCCAGCACCTCGGCGAGCGGCGAGGGGTGCTCGCCGGCGGGCTGCGGCAGGTCCTTCAACGTGTTTCGCAGCCAGAAGCCGGCCACCGCCACGACCAGGCTGAGCCAGAACGGGATGCGCCAGCCCCACGCCTGCAGCTCGGCCGGCGTCAGCAGGCTCGAGCAGGCGAGCGCCGTCAGCGAGGCGAGCTGGATGCCGACCGCATAGCCCGCCCCGTTGATCGCGCTGGCCAGAGCGCGCCGGCCGACAGGTGCATTCTCGACCATGAAGACGTTGGCGATCGCGGACTCGCCGCCGACCGCGAGGCCCTGAACGATCCGCATCACCGTGAGCAGGATCGGCGCGGCGACGCCGATGCTGGCATGGCCGGGCACCAGGCCCATGCCCAGGGTCGCAACGATCATGCTGCCGATCGACACCAGAAGCGCCGTCGAGCGGCCACGGCGATCACCGATGATGCCGATGGCGATCGCGCCGACCGGGCGGGCGAGGTAGCCCGCGGCGAACACGCTGAACGCCGCCAGGATCTGGCTCAGCCGGTCATTACCGGCGAAGAAAGTCGCGCCGATCTGGATCGCGAAGAATCCGTAGATCGAGAAATCGTACCATTCGAGCACGTTCCCGATCACGCCGGCGGCGATGATGCGCCGCCTGTCAGCCGCCGCGGAGATGGATCAGCTCTTCCAGGCGATGGTGGCGCGCGCGCCGGGTGCCACCTCTTCCACGGTCGGCGTCTTCACGTTCACCATGTGCTGGTAGCGCTGGGCGGCGAACCACAGCGCGTAGTCGCCCATCGTGATCGGCGGATACTTCGGCGGATTGTCGGCCGACTGGCACGACGGCAGGCACTCGATCAGGAAGTCGTGGTTGGGATCGCAGAAGAACGGGATGGCGTAGCGCAGGGTGCCCGAGACGTTGCGCACGCGGTGCGGCGTCGACAGGAAGCGCTCGTTGGTCCAGCGGTGCAGGATGTCGCCGCCGTTCACCACGAAGGCGTCCTCGACATAGGGGGCGTCGTGCCATTCGCCGTTCGGCAGGTTGATCGACAGCCCTTGCACCTTGTTGGGTGGCAGCAGGGTCATGAACCCCGAATCGGTGTGCGGCACCAGGCTGGCGATCTTGTCGTCGGCCCCGTCGATCAGCGGATAGCGCGACTGCCGCAGAATAATGTGCGGCGTCTCGAAGTAGCGGTCGAAATAGGTGTCGGGCAGGTCGAGCGCCAGCGCGTAGAGTCGCACCAGCTTGCGGCACAGCGCCTCCAGGGTGCTCATGTACTTCAGCGTCTGCTCGCGGAAGCCCGGCAGGTTCGGCGGCCACTGGTTCTGCACGTGGAAGCGGCGGCCGGCGATCACGTTGGGGTCGTTGGCATCGCGCTCGCGGCGCAGGAAGAACGCCTCGTTCTGGCTGGGCTTCTTGCCCTGTGCGGCGGCGTTGGGCGGCGCCTTCTCGGGGATCGGCATATAGCCGATCGTGTGCTCGTTGACCTTGACCTTGAGCTTCTCTTCCATCGGCTGGGCATGGAAACGCGCCGCCTCGGCATATTGTGCCTCGATCAGGTCCTTCGGCACGCCATGGCCGGCGAGATAGTAGAAGCCGACATTCTCGAATGCCCAGGCAAGCTCCGCCGCGGCTTTCTCCGCGGCGCCCGGCGTGCCGCCGAGGAAGCCGGCGACGTCGATCAGCGGGATCACACCGCCGATCAGGACAGGCGGTGCGGCCGGGGCGAGATGCGGGCGCGGGATGGTCTGGTCCATGGCCGCTTTTATCACGCCGGCAGCCCAAACCGCCAACGCAGGAAGGCCAGAACGTCGGCCGCGCAGCGGTCCGGCACCGCATCGCAAATATTGTGCGGCAGGCCTTCATACGTGATCGCCTGCACGTCCGGTATGCGGTCGATCATGACGTCGTAGTTCCGGATCGAGCCCACCGTCTCGCCGCCCGGAATGACGAGCAGGGTCGGACACTTGATCGCCGGCAGCTTGTCGCTCCATTCCTGCCGGCTCATGTAGCCGACGAAGCGGGCGATCCAGGCCGGGTCGTTGTTGCCGGTCTCGTCGACGAACCAGTCGACCAGCCCCTTCGGCACCTGATCGAGCGGCAGCCGTTCGGCGATGGTCTCTCGGAAGAAGCCGCGCAGCCCGTCCTTGGCGATGCGCGGCAGCCAGCTCGCGGCCTGGCTGTTGCGCAGGCCCGCGGTCGAGCCGAACAGCATCAGGCTCTTCACTTTTTCCGGGGGCTTCATGGCGAGATTCTGGGCGATGTAGCCGCCTGCCGAGTTGCCGACGATGTGGCATGCCTCGACGCCGAGATGGGCCAGCAGCTCCTCGACGTCGGTCACCAGGCGGGCCATGTCGAGGGTCGAGGACTCGGGCGGCACTTGCGAGGCGCCATGGCCGCGCAGGTCGAGCCGCACGACGCGATAGTGCCGGCAGAGCGGCGGCACCCAGGCGTAGAAGCGCCCGGCATGGCCGACCGCGGCGTGCAGCAGCAGGAGCGTGTCCGCTTTGCGCCACGGGTCGGTGAAGTCGTCGACATAGTAGGCGAGCTTGATGCCGTCGCTGGTCGTGAACGTGTCGACCGCCATGCGGTACTCCGTGCCTTTGACGAAAACGCTGGCAGCGGCTCCGGGCACTCTCAAACTCGACGCCCATGATCATCGACCGCATAGATCCCATTGCGCTCCGCATCCCCGCCCCCGGCGGCAACACGCTCTGCCTCACCCTGAGCCGCGTCGTGACGCGCGACGGCGTCGAGGGCTACGGGGAGTGCCTCTCGCTCCGGCCGCCGATGCAGCGCGCCCTCTACGCCACCATCCGCGACGCCATCGCGCCGCACTATCTCGGCAAATCGGTCGACGATCGCGAGGCGCTGAACCTCGCGGCGCGCAAGCGCTTCGCGAGCTTCGGCCGCGCCGGCACGGTGTTGAACGCGCTCGCCTCGGTCGATATCGCGCTGTGGGACATCGCCGGCAAGGTCGCGAGCAAGTCGGTGTCGGAGTTGCTCGGCGGTGCGAAACGCAGCCACGTGCCGGTGATGGCGAGCCTCGACAAGTACGACGATGCCAAGCGCACGCGGGCGCGGGTCGAGGAGGCGCTGGCGGCCGGCGTGTCCGCGGTGAAGGTGCACGAGCACCGGCTCGAGGTCGCGGAGGAATCGCGACGCGCCATTCCGGCGGCGGTGCCCTACGTCGTGGATTGCAACAACGCGCACACGCTGGCCGACATAAGGCGCGACGAGAAGCGCTGGGCGGCAATGAACCTCCTGTTCCTCGAGGACCCGCTGTGGCCGCCGGAGGAGCTGCTGACGATGCCGGCGCTGCCCGGCATCACCATCGGCATGGGTGCCGATTTCGGCTCGGCCGAGCAGATGGGTATCTACACCAAGGCGGCCTCGATCAGCGTGCTGCAGCCCGATGTCTGCATGCTGGGCGGCCTCTCCGAAGCCAAGCGCGCGCTGGCGATGCTGGCGGCGGCCAAGAAGACCGCCGTTCCGCATACCCCGTTCGTCGGCCCGGCCGCGCTCGCCTCGTTGCACATGCTGGCGGTCGCGGAAGGTGAGGGCTACTTCGCCACCGTCGAGGCCGACGATTCGATGGACCCCTACGGCTTCGGCCACACGCGCTGGAAGCCCTCGCTCGACGTGCCGACCGGTCCGGGCCTGGGCTTCGATCCCGATCCGGGCTTCCTGAACCGGTACGACTATGCGAAGGAGTGAATGAGTGCGTCCGCCCCTCATATCCCTCTCCCCCGTGGGGAGAGGTGAGGAGAGGGGGCGCACATTGTCTATAACCCCCTCCTAGCCTCTCCCCTGCCGGGGAGAGGGACATGAGGGCGGGAACGTTCGGAGGAAACACGATGCCATCGCCGCTTTTCGACCTCACCGGCAAGGTCGCCGTCGTCACCGGTTCGAGCAAGGGCATCGGCAAGGCGATCGCGATGCATCTCGCGCTCGCCGGGGCCCGGGTCGTGGTGTCCTCGCGCAAGGCGCCGGTCTGCGAGCAGGCGGCCGACGAGATCCGCAAGGCCGGCGGCGATGCCACCGTCATCCCCTGCAACATCTCCGACAAGGCGCAGGTCGAGAAACTGATCGCCGAGACGAGGAGGCAGATCGGGCCGGTCGACGTGCTGGTCTGCAACGCCGCGTCGAACCCGTATTACGGGCCGAACGAGAAGCTGCCCGACGACGTGTTCATGAAGGTGATGCAGAACAACATCCTGTCGAACATGTGGCTGATCAACCAGTGCCTGCCCGACATGCGCGCCAAGAAGGACGGCTCGATCATGATCGTGTCCTCGATCGGCGGCGTGCGCGCCAGCACCGTGATCGGCGCCTACTGCATCTCCAAGGCAGCCGACATGCAGCTCGCGCGCAACCTGGCCGCCGAGTACGGGCCCGACAACATCCGCGTCAACACGATCGCGCCTGGCCTGATCGTGACCGACTTTGCCCGCGCGCTGTACGAGGATCCGAAGCGGCGCGCGGAGCGCGAGGCGGCGACGCCGCTGCGCCGGCTCGGCCAGCCCGACGACATCGCGGGTCTCGCGGTCCTGCTGGCGGGCAAGGCAGGAGCGTTCATCACCGGCCAGACGTTGATCGCCGACGGCGGGACGACGAGCGGCGGGTGATTTTGCCCGTCGTCGTGAGCGAAGCCGCTGGACCTTCGCTCGGCGATTTGATGCCGGACTGTTGAAGCGAGATCTCTCGGCTTCGCTCGGGACCACGAGGTGGTGCATGCCATGCACCAGTCCATGCAACGGTCGGCTCATTGTCCCGATTCGTCACAGGTTTATGTGCATCCGGCGCGTGGCCATCCGCGGCGCGTCCTCTTTCGGAGTAGCACACCCATGAAGCCCATCGTTTCGTCTCTCGTTGCCATTGCCGCGCTCGGCATGGCGCATGCCGCTTTCGCCCAGAGCGCCGGCGATGCCGATTACTGCCGCACGCTCGCCAAGACCTATCTCAGCCAGAATCCGGTGCAGTCGTCGCCGAACGTGGCCGACGCCACGCTGCCCGACCAGTGCGGCACCAACACCCAGGCCACCATCGCGATCCTGAAGCAGAAGATCTC
>DATGMK010000095.1:0-51348 GCA_035293665.1 Reyranella sp.
TGCGCCCGGGATCCGTCGGTTTACCCAGACAATGCGGTTCCATCTTCGCCCACTGGGCGTCTGTCAGCACCAAACGAACCATCGCTAGCTTGAATCACAATCAAGCTTCCGATGGAATCCTGATTCTCAACAGACCCTAGAAAGGATCCGCACTCCGCTGCCGCTTTTTTGATTCGGCGGAAAGAAAATCCTCGCGCGGCTCGAATGCGTTTTGCTGGGGTTTGCGCGGGAAGATCATGAGCGGCGCTCGAATGCGACGCTTACAACGAAGCCTTTGTGGGCAATGGTTTGCGAAAACGCGCAGGTTTTTCGCCCTCTCGAGGCCTGTCCATTGCCCGTAATAGGGCCACGACCCGTATCGACGTAGACTCCTGGCCGTCCGACTTGCGGACCAGGAGTTCAGCCATGCCTCACAATGCTTTCGTCGACTATCGCCATGCCGAACGGCTGCCGTTCATCCGCGCTGCTGCCGCCGCCAGGTGTCGACCACACCGTTTTCGCGCCGTTTATGATCCGTTTTCGACCGTTTATCGCCTGCCATGACAGCCGGAAAATGCCGTCGTTCCGCGATTTTGGCGCCTCGATGGTCAGGAATCCCGATTGAAAACGGCCATAACGGTCGAAACGGGACTCTAGTAGCTCTTCGGCAGGCCCAGCACGCGTTCGGCGACGTAGCACAGGATCAGCTGCTCGCTGACCGGCGCGATGCGCGCGATCATCACCTCGCGCAGGAAGCGCTCGACGTGGAATTCCTTGGCGTAGCCGTAGCCGCCATGGGTCAGGATCGCCCGCTCGCAGGCGTCGTAGGCGGCGCGCGCGCCGAGGTATTTGGCCGAGTTGGCTTCGGCGCCGCAGTCCTGCTTGTTGTCGTACAGCCAGGCGCCCTTGAAGGCGAGCAGGTTGGCCGCCTCGAGCGCCATCCAGCTCTCGGCCAGCGGATGCTGGATCGCCTGGTTCTTGCCGATCGGCCGGCCGAACACGATGCGCTCCTTGGCGTACTGCGTCGCCTTGGCGAGCGCCGCCTTGCCGATGCCGATCGCCTCGGCGGCGATCAGGATGCGCTCGGGGTTGAGCCCGTGCAGCAGATAGTGGAAGCCCTTGCCTTCCTCGCCGATGCGGTCCTCGAGCGGCACCTTGAGGCCGTCGATGAACACCTGGTTGGTGTCGATCGCCTTGCGGCCCATCTTGTCGATCTCGGTGACCTCGATCTTCGAGCGGTCGAAGTCGGTATAGAAGAGCGACAGCCCGTCGGTCGGCTTCCTGCACTTGTCCTTGGGCGTGGTGCGGGCGATCAGCAGCATCTTGTCGGCGACCGACGCCGTCGTTGTGAAGGTCTTCTTGCCGTGCACGACGTAGCCGTTGCCGTCGCGCTCGGCCTTGGTGTCGAGCATGGTGGTGTTCAGGCCGGCGTCGGGCTCGGTGACGGCGAAGCAGCCCTTCACCTTGCCCTTGATGATGTCGGGGAGGATGCGCTTCTTCTGCTCCTCCGTGCCGAACACCACGATCGGGTTGGGCCCGAACACGTTGAGATGGATCGCCGAGGCGCCCTGCAGGGCCGCCCCCGATTCGGCGACCGTCTGCATCATGATCGCGGCCTCGGTGATGCCGAGCCCGGCGCCGCCATATTCCTCGGGCATGGCGATGCCGAGCCAGCCGGCATCGGCCACGGCGCGGTAGAAGTCCTCCGGGAAGCCGCCTTCCTTGTCCTTCTTCAGCCAGTATTTGTCGTCGAACTGCGCACACAGCTTGCCGACGCTGTCCTTGATCGCGAGCTGATCGTCGGTGAAGGCGAAATCCATTGCAAAGGTACTCCTGTCGCGGTCCCCCTCCCCAACCCTCCCCCTGCGGGGGAGGGAGTTCTCATGACCCTCTCTCGCAGGGGGAGGGCAGGGTGGGGGAAGGCCTCAACGATTGGCGGCGAGCCAGCTCATCATGATGCGGTTGAACTGCTCGGGCCGCTCGACGTTGGGCAGATGCTTGGCATTGGCGATGCCCTCGTAGCGCCCGTTGGGGATCTTGGACGCGATCAGCTTGTTGCGGTCCGGCGGCGTGCCTTCGTCCTGGTCGCCGCAGATCACGAGCGTCGGCACCTTGATGGTGGGGAGCCGCTCGAGATAGTCGAACTTCTGGATCGCCGACATGCAGCCGGCCGAGCCGGCAGGCGTGGTACCGCTGATCGTGTCGCGAATCTCGGTCCAGCGCTGCGGGTTCACCTTCTTGAATTCCGGCGTGAACCAGCGCTCCATCGTGGCGTCGGCAATCGACGCCAGGCCCTTGGTCCGCACCGCCGCCTTGCGCTCCTCCCACGTGCCGGCCGAGCCCGGCGGCGTCGAGGGCTGGGTGTCGCACAGGCAGAGCGACGACAGGTAGCCCGGATTCGCCAGCGCGAAGCCCTGGCCGATCATGCCGCCGATCGAGAGGCCGATGTAATGGATCTTCTTGATGCCCAGCACATCGAGGGCGCCTTTCACGTCGCCGGCGAGCTGGTCCATCGTGTAGTCGCCGTCGACCGGGGCGCTGCCGCCGTGGCCGCGCATGTCGAGCCGCAGCACGCGGTAGCCGGCGCCCAGCAATGGCACCATCTGCTCGACCCACATGCCGCCGTCGGCATTGAGCGAATGGGTGAAGCACACGACCGGCGCATTCTGCGGGCCGGCGAGATCGTAGTAGACTTTGCGTCCGTCCAGAGAAAGAAGCATCAGTCCGGTCTCCTCATCTATCGCGGCACCGTGTCATCCCGAGCGCAGCGAGGGATCTTTCATTGGCGCCGCGCAAGGATCCCTCGCTTCGCTCGGGATGACACGCCGCCATTTGCGACAGTTGCACTACATGGCGCTGATCCCGCCGTCGATCACGACTTCCGAGCCGGTCATGAAGCTCGATTCGTCCGACGCGAGGAACACCAGCGCCCAGCCGACTTCCTCGGGCCGGCCGAGACGGCCGATCGGGACCTGGCGGCCGAGCTTCTGCTGCATCACCTCGTTGCCGAAGCGGTCGCGGTACTTGTCGAGGATCGGCGTGTCGATGAAGGTCGGGTGCACGCTGTTGCAGCGGATGTTGTAGCCCGACTTGGCGCAATGCAGCGCCACCGACTTGCTGAGCAGCCGCACGCCCGCCTTGGCCGAATTGTAGGCCGCCATGTTGGCGCCGGCGATGATGCCCGAGATGGACGAGATGTTGATGATCGAGCCGCCCAGCCGCCCCCCAGTTTGCTTACCGGTGTGCTTCTTGATCTCGGCGACGCCGTGCTTGCAGCCCAGGAACACGCCGTCGAGATCGATCGCGTGCACGCGGCGCCATTCCTCGAGCTTGATCTCCTCGACGGTCTTGCTGAGGCCGATGCCGGCCGAGTTCAGCAACACGTGCAGCGCGCCGAACTTGTCGACCGTTTCCTGGATCGCGGCCTGCCAGTTCTCCTCGCTGGTGACGTCGAGCTTCACGAAGTGGCCGGCCGAGCCCAGCTTGTCGGCCACCGCCTTGCCGCGCTCGACGGCGATGTCGGCCACCACGACGCTCGCGCCTTCCTGCGCCATCAGCGCGGCGGCGTTCGCGCCCAGGCCCGAGGCGCCGCCGGTGATCAGCGCGACCTTGCCCTTCAGCCGATCGGTCATGTCCTTCTATCCTCCGGCGGCCACGATGGGGCGGAGGCCGGCGAACGTCCAGAGGGTGGTTGCCCGGAGGATGGTTGCAGGGCGGAACGCCTGCGTTTTGGGCGCGCCCTACGCGATCAGTTCCTGCTCGCGTTGCATCGGCGCGGGAATGCGCGCCAGCGTCGCCGACTGGAAGTGCGCCAGCACCTCGAGCGCCTTGATGTCGGTGAACTGCACGCGGCGGTCGGCGACGATCAGCATGCGCTCGTTGCGCAGCCGGGTGAGCATGCGGTTGAGATGCGGCACGCTGAGGCCGAGCGTGTCG
Organism: Reyranella sp.; assembly: GCA_035293665.1. GTDB lineage: Bacteria > Pseudomonadota > Alphaproteobacteria > Reyranellales > Reyranellaceae > Reyranella. The sequence goes on from DATGMK010000095.1 coordinate 3,916, forward strand.
CTCATCACTTCCTGCGAGATCGGCAGGTCGAACGCCGTCGGATCCGCACGCCCGACGATCCGCAGCCGCCCGTGCAGCTCCAGCAGGAAGTGGGCGAGCCGCTCGATCGGCGTGCGGCGTCCGATATCGACGATGCGCTCCGACGAATGGTTGCCGTGCTCGACCGCCAGCCAGCTCAGCGCCAGCGCGAACTTCGGCCGCCGATAGCAGACGTTGATGAAGGCGTCGAGCGAGCAGACCTCGAGCTTCATGTCGGTCAGCGCGATCACCGAGAAGGCCGCGCGATCGTGGAAACTGCCGGGCAGGCCGACGACGTCGCCCGGGATCAGCACGTCGACGATCTGTCGCTTGCCGTTGCGCAGCACCTTGTAGCGCGCCGCCATGCCCTCCTTGATGAAGCTGAGCTTGGTGTAGGGGTAGCCATCGACCACCAGGTCGCGCCGCTTCTCGATCGTCGCTTCATATTCGATGAGGCGCCGCAGGGTCGCGAGGTCATCCGGCGTGAAGTCGACGAAATGCTTGAGCCGCGTAGTGAAAGGCGTCTCCCAGCGTTCCGCGATTTTTCGGACGGTTCCCGGCATTTCCTCGGCCTCTTGCTGATTTTTATTGATTCTGATCAATATGCCGGGTGAAGGCGACCCCTACGAAAGGCGAACACTGTTCCGCCGTTGGGTCACCAGGGAGGAACAAATGACCGCCAATCGCCGCTCTCGGCGTGATTTTCTGCGTCAAGCCGTCGCAACCGGGGCCGGTGTGGGCGCCCTGTCGACCGGGCTCACCCCCTTCATGGCCATGCCCGTCTGGGCCAAGGACGAGCCGCCGATCGGCACGTGGCCGGCCGGCTCCCAGGGCAGCTCGGTGTTCATCGGCATCTCGGTCCCGCGCACCGGCACCTACGCGGTGCAGGGCGAGGACGAGCTCAAGGGCTACCAGCTCGCCATCGAGCACATCAATTCGGGCCACGACCTGATCAAGAAGATCTCGCCCAAGACCACCAAGGGCGTGCTGGGCAAGGAGCTGAAGTTCGGCGTCGCCGATTCGGCCGCCAAGCCGAACGACGCGGTGCAGGCGCAGCAGCGCTTCATCACCGAGAACAAGGCGGTGATGATCACCGGCGGCACCTCCTCCGCGGTCGCGGTGGCGCTCAACAAGCTCGCGCAGCGCGAGAAGGTCCTGTTCGTCTGTGGCATCTCCGGCTCGAACGACACGACCGGCAAGGACTGCGTGCGCTACGGCTTCCGCCAGAACTTCTTCGGCCAGACCGCTGCGGCGGCGATCGCGCCGGTGCTGGTGAAGCAGTTCGGCAAGAACAAGAAAGTGGCCTACATGACGCCGGACTACACGTACGGCCACACCGTCACCAAGTCGATGCAGGACATGACCAAGGGCGACGGCTGGACGACGGTGACCAACCAGGTCTCGCCGCTCGGCGCGCCCGACTTCTCGTCCTACCTGCTGAACATCGCCAATTCCGGCGCCGATCTGCTGATCAACGTCAACTGGGGCCACGACGCGGTGCTGTCGATCCAGCAGGCCAAGCAGTTCGGCGTGCTCGACAAGATGAAGCTGGTGGTGCCCTACCAGGTGCCGTTCCTCGCGCGCGAGACCGGCGGCCTGATGCAGGGCGTGTACGCCGCCACCGACTACTGGTGGACGATCGAGGACAAGTATCCGCTGGCCAAGATGTTCAACGCGGAGTTCGAGAAGAAGTACAACTACAAGCCGGAATGGGGCGCCGAGAACGCCTATGTGAGCTTCGCCCACTGGGCCCGCATGGTCGAGGAGGCCGGCACCTTCTATCCGCCGACCGTCATCAAGACCTACGAGAAGGGCGAGACCATCCCGTCGCTGGTCGGCGACGTGCACTATCGCCCCGAAGACCACCAGTGCGTCCGTCCGGTGATCATCGTGAAGGGCAAGATGCAGAAGGACATGAAGGGCAAGGAGGACTACTACGACATCGTCGAGATCGTGCCGGGCGAAGGCCTGATGCAGAAGCCGGACGCGTTCGGCTGCAAGCTCGGCGACTACACCTGATCGTCACTGCGAAAGGGATTGGGGAGTCCCCGCGTTGTTCACCTGGGCCAATTTCTTTTCGCAGGTCTTCAACGGCCTGGCGCTGGGGGCGCTGCTCGCGCTCATCAGCTCCGGGCTGACGATCATCTACGGCACGCTCGGCGTGCTGAACCTGGCGCACGGCGCCATGTTCATGATGGGCGGCTATGCCGGCTACGTCGTCTATGACGCGACCGGCTCGTTCACCCTCGCGGTGGCCGGCGGCGCGCTGTTCATGCTGGTGGTCGGCGTGGTGATGGAGCGGCTGGTCATCCGCTACTTCTACCAACGGCCGCACGAGGACCAGCTGCTGGTGACCTTCGGCATCTCGATCGTCATGGTCGAGGTGGTGCGGCTGATCTTCACCAGCCTGTCCAAGACCGTGCCGCCGCCGGCGCTGCTGTCGGGCATCACCTCGCTCGGCATCACCTTCTATCCGACCTACCGCATCGCCGTCGTTGCCATCGTCGCGGTGGCGCTGCTGGCGCTCTACTTCCTCCTCTACCGCACCAAGCTCGGCATGATCGTGCGGGCGGGCATCGAGGATTCGGAGATGGTCGATTCGCTCGGCATCGACGTCTACCGCGTCTTCATGATCGTGTTCGGCATCGGCTCGATGGCGGCGGGCTTCGCCGGCATCGTCAACGCCCCGGTGGTGTCGCTGACCCCCGACGTCGGCGAGGCGATCCTGGTGCAGACCTTCGTCGTGGTCGTGATCGGCGGTGTCGGCTCGTTCCCGGGCGCCGTGCTGGGCGGCCTGATCGCTGGCGAGATCGTCAGCATCACCTCGATGATCAACCCCGCCTATGCCTACGTCATGCTGTTCGCCGCCATGACCCTCGTGCTCGTGCTGCGCCCCTACGGCCTGCTGGGCGCGCGAGGGCGAGAGTGAGGCGGCGCGAATGAATCCCGGTCCGTGATGCCCTCGTCCCGCCGTTACCTCGCCGAGCTGCTGACCGCGCTCGGACTGTTGATCGCGCCCTTCGTGCTGCCCCATCTGGGGCTGGCACCCAACACCGCCAACCGCATCCTGGTCTGGGGGCTGTTCGGCATCGGCTTCGACATCCTGTTCGGCTACACCGGCCTCCTATCGTTCGGCCAGGCTGCCTTTTACGGCACCGGCGGGATGGTCGCGGCCTACCTGCTGACGCGCGCGGGCTTTCCGTCGGTCTGGGGTGCGCTCGCGATCGGCATGGTGTCGGCGGCGGTGGTCGGCTGGCTGGTCGGCCTGATCGCGCTGCGCCGCACCGGCATCTACTTCGCCATGATCACGGTGGCGATCGGCGAGGTGTTCTACTTCGTCGAGTTCAATCCGCTGGCCGACTGGACCGGCGGCGAGAACGGCCTGCCCGGCGTGCCCACCCCCAGCCTCTATCTCGGCTTCACCACGCTGCACTTCACCACCGGCTGGGCGCTCTATCCGTTCCTCGCCGCCTGCTATTTCATCGGTATCGTGATCGCGCTGCGCATCGTGCGCTCGCCGGTCGGCGCGATCCTGAGCGCGATCCGCGAGAACCCGCTGCGCGCCGCGGCGATCGGCCACAACATCCACGGCTACAAGCTCACCGCCTTCGTCATCGCCGCCGCCTACGCCGGCCTGGCCGGCGGTCTCCTCGGCATCCTGCAGGCCTTCATGCCGCCCGAGGCCTTCATCTTCGACACCTCGGGCCAGCTCGTCATGCAGACCGCGATCGGCGGTCCCGGCACGCTGTTCGGTCCGCTGCTCGGGGCGGCGGTGTGGCTGTCGCTGCAGGACTTCCTGCAGGCTGCGCTGGGCCTGGGGAGCGCCTGGAAGCTGGTGCTGGGCGTGGTGTTCGTGCTGCTGGTCTGCTTCCTGCGCCACGGCCTGGTCGGCGGCATCAAGGATCTGTGGCGCCTCGCCGTCCATCGTCGGCAGGCCGAGGTCGAAGCGCCGGAGGAGGCGACGCCGATCGAGGCGGCCGCAGCCTCCATGCCCGCCCGCGAGCGCGAGGGCGACATCAAGACGGGCACGATCCTGGAAGCCAAGGGGCTCACCAAGCGATACGGCGGCCTGGTGGCCAACAGCGACATCGATTTCACCGTCAGGGCCGGCGAGCTGCGCGGCATCATCGGGCCCAACGGGGCGGGCAAGAGCACGTTCTTCAAGATGCTGACCTGCGAGGTGCCGCCGAGCGGCGGCACCATCATGTTCGAGGGCCAGGACATCACCGGCAAGGGCGTAACCGAGGTCTGCCAGCTCGGCCTGACCAAGAGCTACCAGGTGAACCAGCTCTTCACCCGGCTCACGGTGCGCCAGAACCTGACGATTGCGGCGCTCGCCGACCTGCGCGGCCGCTTCCGCCTCGACCTGTTCCGCAGCGTCGAGAAGATCCCCGGCCTGCACGACCGCGTGCAGCACACGCTCGGCCTGATCGGCCTGACCGCGCGTGCCGACACACCGGTGTCCGCGCTCGCCTACGGCGAGAAGCGCCGGCTGGAGATCGGCCTCGCGCTCGCGACCTCGCCCAGCCTGCTGCTGCTCGACGAGCCGCTCGCCGGCATGAGTCCGCGCGAGCGCGTCGAGACCGTGCAGCTGTTGAAGTCGATCGCCCGCGGCCGCACCATGATCGTGATCGACCACGACATGGACTCGCTGTTCGAGCTGGTCGAATGGATCACCGTGCTGCAGGAAGGCAGGGTGCTGACCGAGGGCACGCCGGACCAGATCAAGTCGGATCCGGCGGTGCGCGAGGCCTATCTCGGCGGAGTGCACGCATGAGCCTTCTCGAGGTCGACGGCCTGAACTCCTACTACGGCGATTCGCACATCCTGTTCGACGTGTCGCTCCGGGTGGAGCGCAACGAGGTGGTGGCCCTGCTGGGCCGCAACGGCGCCGGCAAGAGCACGACGCTCAAGAGCCTGATGGGCGTGGTGACGCCGCGCAGCGGCAAGGTCGTGTTCGACGGCAAGAACGTCGCCGGCCAGAAGAGCCACGCCATCGCCCGCCTCGGCATGCAGCTGGTCCACGAGGACCGTCGCATCTTCGGCAGCCTGAACGTCGAGGAGAACCTGGTGCTGGCGGGCCTCAGCGCGCCCAAGCGCTGGCCGATCGAGCGCATCTGGGAGATGTTCCCGCGGCTCAAGGAGCGGCGCACCAGCCGCGGCACCGACCTGTCGGGCGGCGAGCAGCAGATGCTGGCGATCGGCCGCGCGCTGATCCGGGATCCGCAGCTGGTCCTGCTCGACGAGCCGTTCGAGGGCCTGGCGCCAGTGATCGTGCAGGACCTGCTGGCGACCTGCCGGCGGCTCGCCGAAGCAGGGCAGACCATCGTCGTCGTCGAGCAGAACATCACCGCCGCGCTGACCCTCGCCGACCGCGTCTACATCCTGAACAACGGCCACATCGTCGAGTCTCTCGCGAAGGAAGCCCTGCAGGCCCAGCCCGAGATCCTGCACCGCCATCTCGGCGTCTAGTCTTTTCAATCGAGCGTCACCCGGTACCGGCTGATCGCCACGGCCGATACGAGCAGCAGCAGCCCGACCATCGCCGCGAGCTCGAAAGAGACATCGCCAAACCCGGCGCCCTTCAGCATCAGGCCGCGCACCACGCGCATGAAATGGGTGGCGGGCAGGACCTCGCCCAGCCACTGCGCCCAGGGCGGCATGCCGCGGAACGGGAACATGAAGCCCGACAGCAGGATCGACGGCAGCATGAAGAAGAACGAGGCCTGCATCGCCTGCAGCTGGTTCTGTGTCACTGTCGAGATGGTGAAACCGATCGCGAGATTGACGGTGATGAACAGCGCCGTGCCGAGGCCGAGCAGGGCGACGCTGCCCTCGGTCTCGATGCCGAACATCAGGCGCGATATCAGCAGGATGACGATCACCTGCACCGAGCCGATGCCGATGTAGGGCACGATCTTGCCGATCATCACCTCGATCGGCCGCACCGGCATGGCGAGCAGGTTCTCCATCGTGCCGCGCTCGCGCTCGCGTGTGACGGCGAGCGCCGTCATCATCACCATGGTCATGGTGAGGATCACCGCCAGCAGGCCGGGCACGATGTTGAGCCGCGCCTTGCCCTCGGGGTTGTAGCGGCGCTGCAGCACCAGCTCGACCGCGCCGGGCTTGGGATTGAGCCCTGCCAGCGGGCCGGTCAGGTCGCGCTTCAGCGCCTGGTCGATCGCGGGCTGCGCCGCGGCGAGCGGATTGGCGGCGGCCAGCGGATCGGTCGCGTCGGCGTCGATCAGCACTTGCGCCCGCTCGCCGCGCACCAGCCGCCGTGTGAAGTCCGACGGGATGGTGACGACGAACTGCACGTCGCCGCGCTGCAGCAGCGCGTTGGCCTCGGCCTCGCTGCGCGGCCGCTCGGTGAAGCTCATGTAGCCGGTGCTCGACAGGGCGGAGACGATGGTGCGGGTGACCGTCGTGTCGTCGGCCGAGACCACCGCGGCCGGCAGGTGGTGCGGGTCGGTGTCGATCGCGTAGCCGAACAGCAGCAGCTGCATGATCGGCACGCCGAACATCATGGCGAAGGTCAGCCGGTCGCGCCGCAGCTGCTGGATCTCCTTGACGATGATGGCGAGGAGGCGTTGCCACATGGCTCAGGGCCTCTCCCGTCGTCTCGACCAAGGCCCGAAGGGCCGCGTGGAGAGACCTTCTCTCGACGATAGGCCGCATATCGTGGAGAGAACGTCTCTCCACTCCGCGCTTCGCGCTCCGGTCGAGACGACGGTTTTCATGATCAGCCGTCGAGCGCGTTGTCGCGGGCTCGGCCCATGAGGTGGATGAAGACGTCTTCCAACGTCGGTTCGGCTTCCTCCCAATGGAGATTCTCGTCATGGCGGAACGGCGCGATGGCGCGGATGAGCGCGTCGTGGTCGGGACCGCAGACATGGAGTGTCGCGCCGAACGCGGCGGCGGCGGTAACACCCTCGGCGTCGCGCAGCCTGGGCGCCAGGCGGTCGGCGCCGGGGCCGCGGGCGATGAAGGCGGAGAGGCCGGATTGCCTGATGATGTCTGCGGCGGTGCCGCGCGCCATCAGCTCGCCGTAGGCGATGTAAGCGATCTCATGACAGCGCTCGGCCTCGTCCATGTAGTGGGTCGACACCAGCACAGTGATGCCCTCGGCGGCATAAGAGTGGATCTCGTCCCAGAAGGCGCGCCGTGCCTTGGGATCGACGCCGGCGGTCGGCTCGTCGAGCAGCAAGAGCTTGGGCTCGTGCAGCACGCAGGCGGCGAGCGCCAGCCGCTGCTTCCAGCCGCCGGACAGCGCGCCGGCGAGCTGCGTCTGGCGGGTCGCCAGGCCCAGCCGCTCGAGCGACTGGTCGACGCGCTCCTTCTGCCGGTCGAGGCCGTAGACCCGGCCGACGAACTCGAGATTCTCGCGGATGGTGAGATCCTCGTAGAGGCCGAAGCGCTGGGTCATGTAGCCGGCCTGACGCTTGATCGCGTCGCGCTCACGCACGAGGTCGTGGCCCAAACACGTGCCGCCGCCGTCGTCGGGCGTCAGCAGGCCGCAGATCATGCGGAGCGTCGTCGTCTTGCCCGAGCCGTTGGGACCGAGGAAGCCGCAGATGCGGCCCTGCTCGATGCCCAGGCTCACATGGTCGACGACCGTGCGCCTGCCGTAGCGCTTGACCAGGTCGTGGACGTCTATCGCGAGCGACATGGCATCCTCATTGGTTCGCAAACGGGGCGACGGTGATCGGCAGACCGGGCGGCAGCCGGGTTTGCGTCGGATCCGGACGCGCCTCGATCAGGAACACCAGCTTGGTGCGCGCGGTCTGGGAGTAGATCACCGGCGGCGTGTATTCCGCGCGCGGCGAGACGTAGATGATGCGCGCCCTGAGGTCCGGCGGGCAGGAATCGCAGGTGAAGCCGACGGCCTGGCCGATCTGGGCGTGCGCCGCATCCTGCTCGGGCACGAAGAACCGCAGCTTCACGCGATACGGCGGCAGCAGCGACACGACCGGCGTGCCGGCCGGTACCCATTCGCCGACGTTGAAGAAGGTGTTCTCGATCAGCCCGTCCTCGGGAGCGGTGGGCATCAGATCATCGAGCCGCTTCTTCGCCTGGTCCAGCATCGCCTGGTTCTGCTCGACCAGCGCCTTGGCGGCTGCGATCTCGTCCGGCCGGGCGGCCAGCTCGTTCACCTTCTCCTGCGCGGCGAGCGAGTCCTGCCGCATGCGCAGCTGGCGCATCTGCGATTCGGCATTGTCGTAGTCCTTGCGCGTGCCGACGCCCTTGGCCAGAAGCTCGCTCTGGCGGCGGTATTCGATCTCGGCATTGACCAGCGCCGCCTCCGTCTCGCGCCGCTGCGCCGTGGTGACGTCCTTCTCCTCCGGTCGCTTGCCGGTCAGCAGGTTCTCGTAGCGCGCGCGCGACTCGGCGAGCGCTGCTTCGGCATGCGCGACGTCGGCCTGGGCGACGACCGGATCGATCACGAACAGCCGGTCGCCCTTCTTGACGGTGACGCCGCGTTCGACCGGCCGCTGAACCAGCCGGCCGGCCACTGGCGGGGCGATCAGGCTGGTCTCGCCCTCGATGTAGCCGAGATAACCGGCACGCTCGCCGCCGAGGCCCAGCGCCGACATCAGCGGCTCGTGCCACAGCGCTGCCGCGGCCGTGGCGGAGCAGACGAGCACGACGACGGCGAGGAGGGCGACCCGTTTCATGACGGCCTCAGCGCGTGCAGCATCAGGTCGGCGTGATGGCGGGCGAGGGCGCGGGCATCGAGCCTCTCGGCGCCGAGCGGCTCGAACACCGTCTTCCAGATGATGCTGAGCAGCATCGGCCCGATCAGCGAGCGGACGGTCAGCATCGGATCGACCGGGCGGAATTCGCCCGATTCGACTCCCCGCGCAATCAGGCCCTCGAACAGCGGGATGCCGCGGCCGATCACCTCGTCCAGGTAGAAGCGGCCGATCTCCGGGAAGGCGCGCGATTCGGAGATGACGACCTTGGCGATCGAGGCCATCGGCGTGTCCTCGACGCGGCTCGCCATGAAATCGAGGATCGCCGGGATCAACACACCGACCGGACCCTGATGCGCCCGGGTCAGCGCCTCGACCGTCAGTAGATTGCTGCTGACCGCCTGCCGGATGACTCCCTGGAACAACGCCATCTTGTCCTCGAAGTAGAGGTAGATCGCCGCCTTGCTGAGCCCGGCGCGCGCCGCGACATCGTCCAGCCGCGTGCCTGCAAAGCCCTTCTCGACGAACAGCGCCAGCGCGGCCTCGACGATCTCGGTCGGCCGTTCGGCCGGCGCGCGGCGCTGCTTGGTCGCTTTCATATAACTAACTTACCAGTCAGTTAGTTGCGAGACAAGCCTTCGCGCATGCCGTGCGTAAGTATCTGAGTCGGTTTGGTTTTCGGGAGGCGTAGCGTGCGTAGCATCGTCGGACTGGCCTTTCTGGCCCTCGTTCTGAGTCCCTTTGCATCGGCCACGGCAGAGGATGCCTATCCCAGTCGGCCGATCCACTGGATCGTGCCGTTTCCGCCCGGTGGGCCGACCGATACGCTGTCGCGTGTCCTGGCCGCCAAGCTGGGCGACGTCTGGAAGGCCGGCATCGTCGTCGACAACAAAGGCGGGGCGTCCGGCGCAATCGGCGTCGACTTCGCGGCCAAGTCGCCGCCCGACGGCTACACCATCCAGCTCGGCACGCAGAGCACCAACGGCTCGAACAAGATCTTCTATCCCAACCTGCCGTACGACCCGATCGCCGACTTCGAGCCGCTGACCTTGCTCGGCACGGCCTGCATGGCGCTCGCGATTCCCAACAGCATCCCGGCAAGGACGGCGCAGGAACTGGTCGAGTGGATCAGGAAGCAGGATGGCGTCTCCTATGCGGCGGCCACCGGCTCGAGCCAGCACATCGCCGCCGAGCTGCTGGTCAAGCGCGCCGGCCTCAAGGCGACGCTCGTGCCCTATCGCGGCAGCGCGCAGGCGCAGCCCGACCTGATGGCGGGCCGCCTCGCCTTCATGTTCGACAATCTCCCATCGGCTCTGCCGCAGGCGCGTGCCGGCCGGGTCAAGGTGCTGGCGCAGACCTGCGCCACCCGCTCGCCGTCGGCGCCGGACCTGCCCACCATGGTGGAGGCAGGCTTCGCCGATTTCGTCGTCGACGGCTGGTACGGCATGTTCGCTCCGGCCAGGACGCCGAAGCCGATCGTCGACAAGCTGTCGACAGACATCAACAGGGCGTTGAAGGATCCGGCCTCGCTCGAGACGTGGAAGACGCTGGGCTTCGACCCGATCGGCTCGACGCCGGCGGAGTTCGCCAAGCGTCAGAGGGACGATCTCGTCTATTGGAGGCAGATGATCGAGTACACCGGTGTGAAGCTGGAGTGATTCCGTCGTCCCGAGTGTAGCCGAGGGACCTCTTTCGATTGGCAGACGCTGACAAAAGAGATCCCTCCACTCCGCTTCGCTTCGGTCGGGATGACAGTGTGCCGACCGACATGCCGGCGTGCACACTGCCCCAGCGGTCGATCAGCAAAAAGCAAAGGCCACCCGAAGGTGGCCTTTGCGCCTCGTCGGGCAACGGACTCAGTTGTACTTGGCGATCTCCAGCCGGCCGACCTGGTCGCGATGGACCTCGTCCGGGCCGTCGGCCAGGCGGAGCGTGCGCTGGTGGGCATACATGCTGGCCAGCTTGAACACTTGGCTGACGCCGCCCGCGCCATGCAGCTGCAGGCAGCGGTCGACCACCTTGGAGCTGATGTTCGGCACCGCGACCTTGATCATGGCGATCTGCTGGCGGGCTTCCTTGTTGCCGTACTTGTCCATGGCCCAGGCGGCCTTCAGGACCAGCAGGCGGGCCATGTCGATCTCCATGCGCATGTCGGCGACGTGGGCCTTGGTGACACCCATCTCCGAGATGCGCTGGCCGAAGGCGACGCGGCTCTTGGCGCGCTTGATCGCCATCTCGAGCGCGCGCTCGGCGACGCCGATGGCGCGCATGCAGTGATGGATGCGCCCCGGGCCGAGGCGGCCCTGGGCGATCTCGAAGCCGCGGCCTTCGCCGAGGAGGATGTTGGACTTCGGCACGCGAACATTGTCGTAGATCACCTCGGCATGGCCGTGCGGGGCATCGTCGTAGCCGAACACGTGCAGCATCTTGACGATCTTGATGCCAGGTGTGTCGCGCGGCACGACGATCATCGACTGCTGGCGATAGGCCGGCGCATTGGGATCGCTCTTGCCCATCAGGATGATGACCTTGCAGCGCGGGTCGCCCATGCCCGACGACCACCACTTGCGGCCGTTGATGACATAGTCGTTGCCATCCGCCTCGATGCGGCATTCGACGTTGCGCGCGTCGGAGGAGGCGACCGCAGGCTCGGTCATGGCGAAGCAGGAGCGGATCTCGCCGTTGAGGAGCGGCTTCAGCCACTTCTCCTTGTGCTCCTTGGTGCCGTAGCGGGCGAACACTTCCATGTTGCCGGTGTCCGGCGCCGAGCAATTGGTCGCCTCGGAGGCGATCGGGGAACGGCCGAGGATCTCACAGATCGGCGCGTATTCGAGGTTGGATAGGCCCATCGTGCCATGCGTGTCACCCGAGTCGCGATCGGCCGGCAGGAACATGTTCCAGAGGCCGCGTTTCTTGGCCTCGGCCTTGCACTCTTCCATCACCGGGGGGAGCTGCCAGCGATCCTTGGAGGCATTGAGCTGCTCCTCGTAGACCGTCTCGGCCGGATAGATGACGTCGTCCATGAACTTCAGGAGCTTCTCCTGCAGTTCCTTGGTGCGATCCGAGTATTCGAAATCCATGGCCGTCTCCCTGTCCTACTGCGGCGGACTCTGGCGGAAATCCGTGGCAATGTGAACGGCCATTCAGCCGCGTGTCACGTTTCGGCCAGCGGGAGGAAATCATCGTGAAAATCACAGGTTACGAAGCCATCGCCCTCAAGGTCCTGGAGGACGATCCGCTGGCCAACATGCCGGAAGAGGCGGGCCGCACGCGCCCGGCCGTCTGCCTGCGCCTGCGTACGGACAATGGCATCGAGGGCATCGGCGTCACGCTGTACGGCCGCATGATGAAGACCCTCCACACCGCAGTCGACGAGCTGGCGGCCCTGACGGTCGGCGAGGATCCGATGCGCATCGAGGCAATCGTCGCCAAGCTCCGCGCCAACAGCGGCGATGCCGGACCGGGCGGCATCTTCACGCTCGCTCTGTCGGCCATCGACACCGCGCTGTGGGACATCAAGGGCAAGGCGCTCGATCAGCCGCTGTGGAAGTTGCTCGGCGGCCATCGCGATCGAGTCGCGACCTATGCTTCCGGCTCGCTGCGGCGCGGCCTGACCGACAAGCAGGCGCAGCAGGCGGCGGAGACCCTGCTCAAGAAGGGCTTTGTCGAGATGAAGACCCAGATGGGCCTGCTCGGCAATCCGACGCCGGCCGACGAGGTGCGGCGCGTGAAGGTGATCCGCGACGTGATCGGCCCCGACCTCAAGCTGATGTGCGACATCAACCAGCGCTGGCGGCCCGAGCAGGCGATCGACATCGGTCACCGCGTCGAGGAGGCAGGTGTGGGGCTATTCTGGCTCGAGGATGTCACCACCGCCGACGACTACCAGGGCCTGGCGCGGGTCACCGCCGCGCTCAAGACGCCGGTCGCCGGCGGCGAGTACGTATGGGGCATCCAGCCGTTCCGGCAGATGATCCAGGCGCATTCGGTCGACATCGTCATGATCGATCTCGCCCGCGTGGGCGGCGTGACGCAATGGATGAAGGTTGCGGGCATGGCCGAGGCCTTCAACCTGCCGGTCGTCAGCCACGTCATGCCCGAGATGCTGATGCACATGGTGGCGGCCTGCCCCAACGGCCTCACCGTCGAGTACATGCCGTGGATGGTGGCGCTCTATGAGGAGGCGCCGGTGATCGAGAAGGGCCAGCTCGTGATGCCGAACAAGCCGGGTCTCGGCCTGAAGCTCGATGAGAAGGCGCTGAAGCGCTTCGCCGCCTAGGGCGTTACCAGAGCGATATCCGATCCTGCGGCGCACGATACAGCGCGTCGCCGGGCTTGAGTCCGAAGGCGTCGGCGAAGGCGCTCTGGTTGACCGCGGCGCCGTTGGCGCGGAACTGCCCCGGGGAATGCGGGTCGGTCTTGAGCCGCTCGATCTGCGCCGCCTCGCGCACCTTCATCTTCCAGATCTGCGCGAAGGCGAGGAACAGGCGTTGCTCGCCGGTATAGCCGTCGAGGATCGGCGCCGTTTTGCCGGCGAGCGCATGGCGATAGGCGCGGACCGCCATGGCGAGCCCGGCATTGTCGGCCACGTTCTCGCCCAGCGTCAGCGCGCCGTTGACGTGATAGCCGGCGATCGGGCTGTAGGCGTCGTACTGCTGCACCATGCGCTTGGTCCGCGCCTCGAAGCGCTCGCGGTCGGCCGGTGTCCACCAGTTGCGCAGCATGCCGGCGCCGTCGTAGCGGCTGCCCTCGTCGTCGAAGGCATGGCTGATCTCGTGGCCGATCACCGTGCCGATACCGCCGTAGTTGGCGGCGTCGTCGGCGCCGGCGTCGAAGAACGGCGGTTGCAGGATGCCGGCGGGGAAGGTGATCTCGTTGCGCGACGGGCTGTAGAACGCGTTGACGATCTGCGGCGGCGTGCGCCATTCGTCGCGATCGACCGGCTCGCCGAGCTTGGCGATCCAGAACGCGTAATCGAACCGGCGCGCGCGCATCACGTTGCCGGCCAGGTCGCCGCGCCTGATGGGGAGGCTCGCGTAGCTGCGCCATTTCTTCGGATAGCCGATCCTGGGCTGGACCGCCTTGAGCTTGGCGAGCGCCTCGCGGCGGGTATCGTCCCCCATCCAGTCGAGCCCGGACAGGCTTTCGGCATAGACCGCCATCAGGTTCGCGATCAGCGCCTCGGCGTGCGCCTTGCTGGCCGGCGGGAAATGGCGGTCGACATAGAGATGGCCGAGGGCGAAGCCCATGAGGGTGTCGACGACGGCAACGCCGCGTTTCCAGCGCGGCTGGTTCTCCGGCACGCCCCGAAGGATCTGCTCGTTGAAATAGAAGTGCTCGGTGACGAGCGCTTCCGGGAGATACTGGGCGTAGGCGCTCAGCAGATTGAAGGCAAGGTAGACCCGCCAAATCCGCAGCGGCGTGTCGTCGATGACCTTGCGCAGGCCTTCGAGGTAGCTGGGCTGCTCGACCACCAGGTCGTCGAGTGCAATGGCGCCTTCACCGAAATAGGATCGCCAGCCGCCTTCGGCCGTCAGCGCCGGCAGATCGGCAACGAGGCGCTTGTTGTAGGTCTTGATCGGATCGCGGTTCTGCACTCGTGTCCATTGCAGCCGGGCGAGCGCCGTCTCGAGCGCGACGACACCGTCGGCGTCCGCCAGGGTCGCGATGTCGCCGCCGCGTATCAGCAGCATGACGATATGGGCGCGGTAGGCGTCACGGACTTTCTGGAAGTGCAGATCGTCGCGCAGATAGTAATCTCGATCGGGCAGGCCGAGGCGGCCCTGCGTCAAGTGCGCGACATACCGCGCGGGTGCCCGCTCGTCGGGCGCGACATAGAGTTCCCACGGTGTCCGTACCCGGAGCCGCGTCAGGTGGGCGAACAGCGCCGGCAGGTCAGCCTTGTCATCGAGCGCCTCGATGCGCTTATACACGGGCTCCAATGCCCCGAGGCCCGCCGCCTCGACCGTCTTCTCGTCCATGAACGAGGCGTAGAAGTCCGCAAGCTTGCGCCGTTCGCCGTCAGCGGTGGCCTCGATGCCCTCCAGCAGATCGCGCAACTGCCGTTGAGTGGTATCGCGCAATGCCGCGAACGTGTCCCAGCCCGGTCGGTCGGCAGGGATCTCTGTCCGCGCGAGCCACTTGCCGTTGGCGAACCGCCACAGATCGTCCTGCGGCCGCACACTGCGGTCGATCGATGACAGATCCAGGCCCGATCGCTGCTGTGCGACGCTGCTTGCAGCACACGTGAGCAGGACGGCGAGGAGCGCAAGTTTTCGCAGCATGCGGGCGGACGCTAGCTTCTCCCTTGTCGAGCGGCCAGCGCTCGTCCTACATCAGGGCTGAAGAACAAAAGAGGAAACCTTGGACAGCATCCTGCAGGCGCCCTTCAAGCCGATCGATTTCCTGAGCCGCGACATCTCCGTCGATCGGCGCGCCGACGGCACGATCATCCTGCAGTCGAATCACAAGCTGAAGCCTTACGAGAAGCACGTACCCGCGTTCCTCGCCAAGTGGGCGAGGGACGCGCCCGATCGCGTGTGGCTGGCGCAGCGCCGCGGGCCGGACCGCGCCTGGCTGAAGGTGACCTATGCCGAGGCCAAGAAGCAGGTCGATGCGGTCACGCAGGCGCTGATCGACCGCGGCTTCGGGCCGGACAAGGCGGTCATGATCCTGTCGTCGAACTCGATCGAGTTCGCGCTGCTCTCGATGGCCGCGATGCAGGCGCGCGCGCCGCTGGCGCCGGTGTCGCCGGCCTACTCGGTGATGAGCCGCGATCACGCCAAGCTGAAATACGTCTTCGACCTGATCAAGCCGGGCCTGGTGTTCGTGCAGAACGGCAGTATCTACGCCGATGCGCTGGCGGCGCTCGACCTGGAGGGCGCGTTGCTGGTCCATGTCGACAAGGCGCCGCCGAAGATGCAGTCGCTGCCGTGGAGCGAGCTGGTTGCGACCAGGCCGACCGACGCGGTGCAGAAATCGATCGATCGGATCGAGCCCAAGACCATCGGCAAGTTCCTGTTCACCTCGGGCAGCACCGGCATGCCCAAGGCGGTGATCAACACCCAGGAGATGATGTGCGCCAACCTGGCGATGAGCCAGATGGCGCGCGTGCGCAAGCCCAGCGATCCCGTGCCGGTGATGCTCGACTGGCTGCCGTGGAACCACACGATGGGCGGCAACGCGACCTTCCAGAGCAACCTCGCCGAGGGCGGCACGACCTGGATCGACGACGGCAAGCCGTTGCCCGGCCTGTTCGACGAGACGCTGCGGAACCTGCGCGAGATCTCGCCGACTTACTTCGCCAACGTGCCGGCGGGCTACGCCATGCTGGCCACCGCACTCGAGAAGGACGAGCTGCTGGCGCAGAAGTTCTTCAAGAACCTGAACTCGCTCGCCTATGGCGGCGCCACACTGCCGAGCGACCTCTACGATCGCATGGAGCGGCTGGCGGTGAAGCACACTGGTTACCGCCTGCCGTTCATCACCGGCTGGGGCTCGACCGAGACCGCGCCGACCGCAACCACCGTGCACTGGGCGTCGGAGCGCGTCGGGCTGGTCGGCCTGCCGTTCCCCGGCGTGCAGCTCAAGATGGTGCCGACGGGCGAGGAGGGCCGTTACGAGCTGCGGCTCAAGAGCGTGATCGTGACGCCGGGCTACTACAAGCAGCCCGAGCTCACGGCGCAGATGTTCGATGACGAGGGCTTCTACCGGATCGGCGATGCCGGCCGCTTCGTCGATCCCAAGGATCCGAGTCAGGGCCTGGTGTTCGACGGACGCGTGGTCGAGGACTTCAAGCTGATGAGCGGCACTTTCGTGCTGGTCGGCACGCTGCGCAGCACGGCGGTGGCCGCCGTCTCGCCGGTGCTGCAGGACGCCGTGGTGTGCGGCCAGGACCGCGAGTATGTCGGCCTGCTGGGCTTCCCCAACCTCGCCGCATGCCGGCGGGTCGCGGGCGACGAGAACGTGCAGCTGTCGGCTGACGAGGTGCTGGCCCATCCCAAGGTCGTCGAGACCATCAGGCGCGGGCTCGCGTCCATGAACGCCCACGCCAAGGGCTCGTCGATGAAGGTCAAGCGCGTGCTGCTGATGAGCGAGCCGCCGTCGGTCGACGGCCATGAGATCACCGACAAGGGCTACATCAACCAGCGCGCCACGCTGGAGCGCCGCAAGGCGCTGGTGGACAAGCTCTATGCCGGCGGCGAGGGTGTGATCGAGATCGACTAAGCGCGGTCTGATCGAGGGCATGACTTCGGGAAAACGGTCTCACCGGGGTCAAGCCGTCAACGTGAAGGCACAGGATCTCGGCGACACGGTCGTGCTGACCGGCGAGTGCCAGATCAAGGTCACGACGGGCGGCACGCCGACCGCCTTCGGCGTGCGCTTCGCCGATGTCTATGCCAGGCGCGACGGGCGCTGGCAGATGGTCACCTGGCAGTCGACGCGACTGCCGACCTAGGCATTCTCCTCGGAGATATCCTTGTTGGTGTGGTCGGGCATCATCAGCGTGGCGACGAGGCTGACGATGGCGCACACCGCGATGTACGCGGCGATGGCGTAGCCCGTTCCGAAGCGGGCGAACAACGCCGTGGCGATCAGCGGCGCGGGGCCGCCGGCGGTGACCGAGGCGAGCTGGTAGCCGATCGAGCAGCCGCTGTAGCGCAGCCGCGGCGTGAACCCTTCGGCGATCAGCGCCGCCTGCGGGCCGTACATCAGGTCATGCGGCACGAAGGACAGGATGATGCCGAGGAAGATCAGGCCCGGCACCATGGTGTCCAGCATCCAGAAGTAGACGAAGCCGAAGAGGCCCGTCAGCACCGTGCCGATCAGGTAGATGCGCTTGCGGCCGTAGCGGTCCGACAGTGCGCCCGCGAACGGGATGGTGAAGAGGGAGATCACGCCGGCGCAGATCAGCGCGGTCAGCAGGAAGTCGCGCTCCTGGTGCAGCACCTGCGTGCCATAGGCGAACACGAAGGCGAGGTAGATGTAGGCCGGCGCCTGCTCGGCGGTGCGGGCGAACATCGACAGGAAGACCTGCTTGGGCTGGCGCTTGATCACCTCGATCACCGGCGCGCGCTCGACCCGCTTCTCGGCGACGATGCGGCGGAACGCCGGGGTCTCGAGAATGCCGAGCCGGATGTAGAGGCCGACCCCGACCATGACGATGCTCAGCATGAACGGGATGCGCCAGCCCCATACCAGGAACTGGTCGCCGGAGAGGGCGCTGAACACGAGGACGGCGACGTTGGCGAGAAGCAGGCCCGCCGGCCCGCCGAGCTGCGGCCACGAGGTGATGAAGCCGCGATGCTGGTTGGTACGCGCCCATTCCATCGACAGCAGCACCGAGCCGCCCCATTCGCCGCCCACGCCGATGCCCTGGATGAAGCGGATGATGGTCAGGATCACCGCGCCCCAGATGCCGATCGAATCGTAGCCCGGCACGAAGCCGACCGCGAAGGTCGCGAGGCCGGTGATGAGGAGGGTCGCGATCAGCGACGCCTTGCGGCCGATGCGATCGCCGTAGTGGCCGAAGATCGCCGCGCCGATCGGGCGGGCGACGAAGCCGACCGTGTAGATCGCGAAGGCTTCGAGCACGCCGACCAGCGGATCGGAGTGAGGGAAGAACAGCTTGCCGAAGACCAGGCCGGTCACGGTGCTGTAGAGGAGGAAGTCATACCATTCGATCGTCGTGCCGATCGTGCTGGCAATCACCGCCTTGCGAAGCTGCGAACGATGCTCTGCCTCCGGCAGATCGACCTGGAGGACACCAACTACACTCATGGTAACGCCTCCCTGGGTAAGTTTTTGTAATGCGGAAATTCTAGACCCGCCTTGCGACCGGGCAATCCGACTTGCGAACATGCGACAGGACGCCCAAATGGTTCGGGATACTGACAAGGTCAGTGACCGAGACGTGCGCACGAGGAGACGGTGATGATCCAAGCGAAAGTGCCCGAAGGACTGCCCCAGTGGATGTCCGATCACGTCGACCGCTACCTCAAGAGCGGCGGCAAGGACGGCCACCTGTACACGATCAAGCCGCCCGGCATGGACAAGGAGATCACCGTGCCCGCCCTGCTGCTGGTCACCAAGGGCCGCAAGAGCGGCGAGAAGTACCTGTTCCCGCTGTTCTACGGCGAGACCGACAATGGCGGTTACTACATCGTCGCCTCCAAGGGCGGCGCGCCGGATCATCCCGGCTGGTACAAGAACCTCGTCGCCAATCCCGAGGTCGAGGTGCAGGTCGGCACCAAGACGGTGAAGGCCCGCGCCCGCACCGTATCGGGCGCCGAGCGCGCCAAGCTGTGGGAAGGCGCGCTGAAGTTCTGGCCGCCCTACGCCGACTACGCGAAGAAGACGCCGCGGGAAATTCCGGTCGTCGTCCTCGACCCGGTCTGACCTAGATCTTCTCGATCACCGCGTTCCGGAAGCGCTTCATCTCGGCGAGGATGTCGCCGGCGGTCGGGCGGCCGCCGAAGTCGATGTCGATCGCGGTGACGCCCATCTTCTCGAGCGCGCGGAAGTCGGCGATCAGGTCCTGTTCGCTGCCGGAGAACAGCCGCCGCTCTCCGTTGTTGGCCTTCGGCGGCACGGCCTTGCCGTAGCGCTTCACGCGAAAGCTGACGCCCATCGACGCCGGGTCGCGGCCGGCCTCGGCGGTCGCCTGGCGCAGGCGGGCGATGCCCGCCTCGAGCCGCGGCAGGGTGTCGAGCAGGTGCGCATTGTTGCTGCCGATCGGATACCAGGCCTCGGCCACGCGAGCGGCGCGGCGGATCGCGTTCAGGCCCTCGCCGCCGACCCAGATCGGCACCGGGTTCTGCACCGGCTTGGGCTCGAGCACGATGCCCTCGAATTTCACGAACTTGCCGGCGAACTTCGGCCTGGCCTCGGTCCACAGCACACGGAAGGCGTCGATGTACTCGTCGGTGACCTTGCCGCGGTCGGCGAAGGGTGTCGTGACCACGGCGTCGAACTCCGGCTTGAGCCAGCCCGCGCCGACTCCGACCACCAGCCGCCCGCCGCTCAGCACGTCGAGCGTCGCCAGCATCTTGGCCGCCAGCACCGCCGGGCGATGCGGCACGACCAGCACAGCCGCGACCAGCCGGATACGCGAGGTCTTGGCCGCGATCCAGGCCATGCCCATCAGCTGCTCGTGCCGCTCGAGCGGCGCCTCCTCGTAGAACGCGCCGTCCTCCGAGTAGGGATAGCCAGGCACCTTCGTATCAGGCAGCACGACGTGGTCGGTGACGGTGAGATAGTCGAAGCCCATCGCCTCGCCTTCGACGGCGAGGCGGGTCATCTCATCGACCTTGGAGAACGGCCCCGAGTTGGGGAGATTGAAGCCGATCTGCATCAGGCAGCGAGCTGCTCGGCGGTCGGGCCGTCGCCGGCCAGGGTCGTGCGCCGCATGTCGCGCGGCTCATGGGCCGGGAAGGGCCGGGCGCGATGCATGGTCTGGCGGTTGTCCCACATCACGAGATCGCCGATCCGCCACTTGTGCGTATAGACGAACTCGCGCTGCGTGGCGTGCTCGATCAGGTCGCGCAGGTAGCCGCGCGCCTCGGGCATCGGCCAGCCGACGATGCCGCCGGCATGGCTCGACAGGTACAGCGACTTGCGCCCCGTGACGGGATGGGTGCGCACCATGCATTGCCGGACAGGCCGGAAGCGCTCGCGCTCCTCGTCGGTGAGGTCGAAGAAGCCGATGATCTGGCGCGAGTACATCTGGCTGTGCTCGCAAACCATGTCCTGCACTTCGGCCTTGGTCTCGTCGTCGAGCGCATCGTAGGCCGCCCGCATGTCGGCGAACTGAGTGTCGCCGCCCTTCGACGGCAGGCTGACCGCGCGCAGCAGCGAATACTTGGCCGGCGTCACCTTGAACGAGCTGTCGGAGTGCCACAGGCGATTGCCGATCGCGAACAGCCGCCGGCGGTCGTCGCGCGCGAACGGCTTCTCGTTCTTGTCGAGATTGGAGACGTCGGCGAACGTCGTCGGCAGGCGGTATTCGTTCGCTGCCCGCAGGCTGGTGCCGATCGCATGCTCGATCGGACCGAGGCTCTGGGTGAAGGCGAGCTGCTGCTCGTCGCTTATGTGCTGCTGGTTGCGGAACACCAGCACGGCATACTTGTCCATGCCGGCATGGATGGCGGCCACGTCCGCAGCGGTCATCGGCTTCGCCATGTCGATGCCGTCGACCTCGCCCGCGAAGGAGGGTGGGCCGACCGGCCGGATCGTGATCGCCATCGTTTCCTCCGTTACTTGAGCGGCGAGAACGCCGCCGGGATCGCAATCGTCGTCGTCTGGCGCAGCGGCGCGCCGTTCTCGGGGCGCGGCGGCGGCCACACGCCGGGCTTCATCGCCTGGGCGCGCTTGGTCTCGCGCTCGCCGAGATTCTTGTAGGCCCAGACATGGACCCACTGGTTGAGCGGCCCGAGCTCGGTGTAGCCGGCGAAGATCAAGGGCGAGACCTTGGTGCGCTCGCCGATATGCTTGCTCCAGATGTCCATCACCTTGGGCACGATGCCGGCGCCGTAGGTATAGGTGCGGAACTCGTAGCAGGTGCCGTGGTTGCCGGGTTCGAAGTTCGGCGAGAACGGCGCCGGATAGAGGATCTTGCTCTCCATGTCGGTCACGAAGTCGGCGATCGCCGGCGGCCAGACCTTCGTCTCGACCGCCTTGGCGCGGATCGTGTTGCGTTCG
Source organism: Reyranella sp. (assembly GCA_035293665.1). Classification (GTDB taxonomy): domain Bacteria; phylum Pseudomonadota; class Alphaproteobacteria; order Reyranellales; family Reyranellaceae; genus Reyranella. The sequence continues at coordinate 25,326 of DATGMK010000095.1, forward strand.
ACGATGTCCTTGTACGGCCAGATATGGATGATCTTGTTCAGGTCGCCGATCTCGGTGTGCCAGAAGCCGGAGAGCGGCGAGAGCTTCACCCGGTTCTCGATCTTGTCGGCGAAGGCCTGAACCGCCTGCGGCACGGTGCCGGGCTTCAGCTGATAGGTGCGCATTTCGAAGATCATGTTTCTCTCCCTTGTCTCCCAATCTTCAAGTCGAAGTCCGTGTCATCCCGAGCGAAGCGAGGGATCCATGCTCGGGCTCCGCTGGATCCCTCGCTGCGCTCGGGATGAGACTGCAGGTCATTCGGCCGCGGCCTTCATCTGCTTGAACGCGGGCATCACTTCTGTGGCGAAGCGCTCGATCTGCTCGAGCGTGACGGAAAGCGGCGTGCCGAGCGGCATCGTGCAGATGACGCGCTCGAGGCCGGGGTAGCGTTTCTCGACCGCCTTCAGCTGCTCGATGATGTCGGCCGGCGTGCCGGCGAGGAAGCCGCCCGCCTTCACCGCATCCTCGATGCGCGGCAGCTTGGTGTTGGGCACCAAGGCCGGATTGCGCATCGCCGCGATCTGCTCGTCAGTGATGGCCCGGACCAGACGCAGCTCGCCGAACATCTTCATGTTCTCTTCGTAGGCCGTGGCGGCGGCACGCATCGCCGCCTCGCGGCTCTCGGCGATCCGGAACTGATAGCCGAGCGCCAGCCGCTCGCCCGGCTGGAGCTCGATGCCGCGCCGCGCATAGGCCTCGCGGAAGCCGGTCATGTGCCGGTCGACCGCGCCGCCCTCGGCCGAGCCGCCGCCGATCACGCCGCAGATGCCGTGCTTGGCCATGAAGTCGAAGCCGCGCGGCGAGCCCGACTGGATCGGCTGCCAGCATTCGACCGGCAGGCGCTGCGGCCGCGGCACCAAGCTGATCTCCTTCAGCGTATAGCCGCGATACGGCACCTCGGGAGGGCAGGTGTAGAACCTGCCCTTGTGGCTGAAGCGCTCCTCGTTGAACGCCTTGAAGATCAGGTCGACGCCTTCCTCGAACATCTCGCGGTTGGCATCCTGGTCGGTGAGCGGCGCGCCGAAGGTCTCGACCTCGCGGGTGTGGTAGCCGCGCGCCACGCCGAAGATCACGCGGCCGCCGCTCAGTATGTCTGCAACCGCATAATCCTCGGCCAGCCGCAGCGGATGCCACATCGGCACCACGTTGAAGCCGCAGCCGATCTTGAGATGCTTCGTCTGGTTGACGAGGTGCATCGCCAGCATCAGCAGGTTGGGGATGCACTCGGTGCCTTCGGGCTGGAAATGATGTTCCGCCATCCAGAAGGTGTCGTAGCCCAGCCCGTCCATCTTCTGGGCGTAGGCCACCGCCTTGTGCAGTGCACCCGCCAGCTGATCGTTCGAGTACCAACGCTCGTTGATCGGCGTCCCGAGATAGCCGAGATTCTCCATATCGACGGTGCCGACATAGGAGCTGTCGAACTTCGTGATCATGGCGCGAGCCCTCCACCGGGCGACGGGAAACGCGCTAGAATGTCCGCCAGACCGAACGGAGGCAAGCCATGGCCAAGCAGTATGACCGCAGTGCGGAGGACCTCGGGAACATCGTGGGTCTGGAGCACGTCAACCTGCTGGTGCCCGACCAGGGGCTGGCGACGCTGTTCTACATCAGCGGGCTGGGACTGACCCGCGACCCGTACCTGATGACCAGCGTCGACAACATGTGGGTCAATGTCGGCAGGAGCCAGTTCCATCTTCCCACCGGCAAGGCGCAGAAGCTGCGCGGACGCACGGCGATGGTGATTCCCGATCGCGAGCTGCTGCTGAAGCGGCTGGGCAACATGAAGAAGCCGCTCGAGGGCACGCAGTTTTCGTTCAAGGAGCACAAGGACCACGTCACGGCGATCTGCCCGTGGGGCAACGAGTACGTGCTCTACGAGCCGTCGAAGAAGTTCGCCGGCATGGTGCTCGGCATGCCCTATGTCGAGTTCGACGTGCCGCAGAAGACCGCCAAGGGCATCGCCGACTTCTACAGCACGGTCATGGGCACCATGACGTCGGTGAAGGATCACGCCGCGCACATCTCGGTCGGTCATGGCCAGGAGCTGATCTTCCGCGAGACCGACAAGCCGATCCCGGACTATGACGGCCATCACATCCAGGTCTATGTCGCGAACTTCTCCAAGCCGCACCGCGCGCTGGTCGAGCGCAAGATCCTCACCGAGGAAAGCAACCAGTATCAGTACCGCTTCAACGACATCGTCGATCCGGCGACCGGCAAGAAGCTGTTCGAGATCGAGCACGAGATCCGCAGCATCACCCATCCGCTCTATGCCCGGCCGCTGGTGAACCGCAACCCGCGTCAGAGCAATCGCAACTACGTGCAGGGCCGCGACGCCTGGGTGCCGGAGTGGGAGGACGCCGACATGGGCGACCCGCGCCGCGCCATGCGTGAACAGCGTTACCAGGAGGCCACCGGCCGTCCGCTCGCCGCGGACTGATCGGGAAGTCCCGCTTCATGCCTTGCCCCGCACACGGGGGAAGGCGCGACCTGACGGAAGCTGGGCGAAGGAGACTGCAATGCCTGTCCGCGTCATCGGCATGATCGGCGTGACCCCCCGCCAGCGCGGCCACGGTCCACATCATCAAGGGCGGCATCTCGCCCGCGTATCTCAAATCGTACGCGCAGGCGCATGACGATGCGGGCTTCGACCTCGCGCTGGTCGGCTACACGGCCTCGTCGGCCGAGGGTTTCTTGGTGGCGCAGTACGCTGCGCAGCACACCAAGCGGCTGGGTTACCTGATCGCGCACCGGCCGGGCTTCGTCGCGCCGACGCTGGCCGCGCGCAAGATCGCGACCTTCGACCACCTGACCGAGGGCCGCATCGCGCTGCACATCATCTCGGGCGCGAGCGACGCCGAGCAGGAAGGCGACGGCGACTTCGCATCCAAGGACGTGCGCTACCGGCGCGCCGCTGAGTACATCGAGGTGATGAGGCTCGCCTGGTCCAACCACAAGCGCTTCGACTTCGAGGGCGAGTTCTACAAGGTGCGCGGCGCCAAGTCGGACGTGCATCCCTTGCAACAGCCGCATCCGCTGATCTTTTTCGGCGGCTCGTCGGAGGGCGCGCTGGCGATGGGCGCCAGGCACTGCGACGTGTTCGCGATGTTCGGCGAGCCCCTGGCGCCGACCGCGCAACGCATCGCCGAGTTCAAGGCGCGTGCCGCGCAGTTCGGCCGCACGCCGACCTACAACATGTCGTTCCGGCCGATCCTGGCGAAGACCGAGGGCGAGGCGTGGGACCGCGCGCGCAAGATCCTCGAATCGATCCAGAAGCCCGGTGATCCGTCGGGCTTCGGCAACGGCAAGAAGCCGCTCGACCAGTCGGCGCGCCGGCTGCTCGACTTCGCGGCGCAGGGTGAGACTCACGACGAGCGGCTGTGGATGCCGATCGCGGAGGCGACCGGCGCGATGGGCAACACCTCGTGCCTGGTCGGCACGCCCGAGCAGGTCGCGCGGGCGATGCTCGAATACTACAAGCTCGGCGTGCACTCGTTCCTGATCCGCGGCTTCGATCCGTTCGAGGACACGATCGACTTCGGCCGCGAGCTGATCCCGCGCCTGCGCGAGGGCGCCGCGGAATTGGATCGGGCGAAGGCGGCCTAAGATCCCCTTCCGGCGCTGCGCGCCACCTTCCCCCGCACGCGCCTCAGAAGGCGCTTTGACGGGGGAAGGAAAGACGCTCATGCCTTCCCCCGTCTGCGGGGGAAGGTGCCCGAAGGGCGGAAGGGGGCTCTCCTTACATCATCCCCGGTTCGCCGAGGTCCGTCCCGTCGATCATGCGGCTGTAGCGGAACGGGTGCGGGTCGACGATCGGCGGGTCGCCGGCGATCAGGTCGGCGGCGAGCCGCCCGGCGCCCGGGCCGATGCCGAAGCCGTGGCCGCTGTAGCCGGTCGAGAGATAGAGGCCGGGCATCCTGTCGACGGCGGAGATCACCGGGATGCCGTCGGGCGTCGAATCGATCAGCCCGCCCCACATATTGGCGACCTTGAGGCCTTTCAGCGCCGGATAGTGCTCGCCGAGGCGCGTCAGGCCGAGCTGCACGAGTTTCGGATCGGCGCCGGGATCGAGCGTGCGATGGCGCTCGAACGGCGAGGGCTTGTCGAACGACCAGCGCGCGAGCTGCTCCGGCCCATCGAAGAACGAGCGGCCGACCGAGAACGAGAGGCCCCAGCGCCGCTTCCTGAAGGTCGGCCAGAAGTCGCGCGCGTAGATCAGGCCCTGCGGCGAGAGCTCGACCAGGCCGCGGCCGCCCAGCCCGACCGTGTAGCCGCCGTCGAGCCGGCGGCGAATGGTGACGTCGGGCATCGACAGCCCCCCCTTGGTCACCTCGGGCGCGGCCTCGGTCGCGAACGAGGTCGATTTCACGCCGGCCTGCGGCAAACGCAGGCTGTGGCGGCGGCAGAACAGTCCGCTCCACGCGCCGCCCGCCAGCAATACGGCTTGCGTGCGGATCACGCCTTTCTCGGTGATCACGCCCGAGACCTTGCCGGCCTCGGTCTCCAGCCCGCGCGCGGCGCAGTCCTGGTGGATCGTGGCGCCGAGCGTGCGCGCCGCCTCGGCGATCGCGGGTGCGGCGAGCGACGGCTCGGCGCGGCCGTCGGTCGGCGAATGCACGCCGCCGATCCAATCGGGCACGCTGCCCGGCGTCATCTCCTTCGCCTCGGCGGGCGAGAGCACCCGGCTGTGCATCTGGTACTCACGCGCCTTCAAGGTCCACGCTTCCCATTGCGCGAAGTCGGCGGGCCGCGTCGTCACGTAAAGCAGGCCCGTACGCCGGAAGCCGGTCTCGGCGCCGATCTCCTCGTTCAGCGTGCCCCAGATCTCGAGGCTCTTCATGGCGAGCGGCAGCTCGCGCAGGTCGCGATGTTGCTGGCGCACCCAGCCCCAGTTGCGGCTCGACTGCTCACCGCCGACGCGGCCCTTGTCGAGTAGGGCGACCGAGAAGTCGCGCTTGGAAAGCTCCCACGCCGCAGTGCAGCCGGCGATGCCGGCGCCGATCACGACGATGTCGACGGACTTCGGGATTTTCTCGTCGCTGGCGACGGGCTGGACGGGCGGTGACACGTTACTTTGCTTGTATCGCCTTCGCGAGCGCGCGCAAACGGTCCTTGTCGGCCTCGTCCTTGACCGGGATCGAGAACTCGCAGTGGGTGACGACCTTGCCGTAGCGCCGGGTGAGCTTCTGCGCGATCTGGTCGTAGGTGCCGATCGTGACGTAGGTGTGCAGCACCTCGTCGCTGATCTTGCCCGGCATCTCCTCCCAGCGCTGCGCCCGGGACAAGAGCTTCAGCTCGTCGGCCAGATCGCCCAGCCCGTGATGGGCGAACGCCGCCCGATATTGCGGCGTCGAGGCATAGAAGGAAATGCGCGCCCGCACATCGCGCACCTTGGGCACCAGCTCGGCCTCGGTCGCGGCCGCGGCGACCAGCGGCTTCATGCAGACCTGGAATTTGCCGAGCGACCGGCCGGCCTTGTCGGCGCCGGCGCGCACCGCGGGCAGCATCACCTGCTCGATGTAGGAGGGCGTGCAGACCGGATGGAGCCGGATGCCGTCGGCGACCTCGCCGGCCATGCGGCACATCACCGAGTTCACTGCGGCGACATGGATCGGGATGTCGGGATGCTCGATCGGCCCCGGATGGAACAGCGGCACCATCAGGTTGATGGTGTAGTGCGGCCCCTTCACGTCGAGCGGCGCGCCGGTCTGCCAGTGGTTCCACACCGCCCGCACCGCTTGGACGTACTCGCGCATCCATGGCCCGGCCGGCGACCAGGTCATGCCGTAGCGCCGCTCGATATGCGCCTTGACCTGGCTGCCGAGCCCCAGCGTGAAGCGGCCCTTGCTGAGCTTGGCCAAGGTCCAGGCGCTCATCGCCGTGATGGTCGGGCTGCGCGGGAACGCCATCGCCACCGACGTGCCGATCTTCAGCCTCGTGGTCGCCTGCGCCGCGAGCGCCATCAGGATGTACGGATCGTCCTTGGTCTCCTCGACGACCAGGCCCTCGTAGCCAATCTCCTCCAGGAGCTGCGCATCGCGGCCGATGGTAGCGAGATCGAGCGGCACCTCGGGCGCGCGCAGGCCCGGATCGACCTTGCCGAGCGGGAGAAGGGTTTCGAGAAGCATCGGTAGTCGTCTCTCACTCTTGCCTTCCCCCGTCTGCGGGGGAAGGTGGCGCGCAGCGCCGGAAGGGGGTCATCTTCTCTGGAGCGGGCACACACCCCCCTTCCGCCCTTCGGGCACCTTCCCCCGCAGACGGGGGAAGGCATGATTGTTTAAGCCGCCTGCTTCACCAGCGAGCCGATTTCGGGCAGGCGCTTGTCGACCTGCTCGGGCTTCTGGCCGCCGAGATTGACGACCAGCCGGTGCACGCCGAGCTCGGCATAGGCCTGCATCTGGTCCATCTTCATGGTCATCGGCGGCGTGATGATGATCTGGTACTCCGGTCCGCGCTTCTTGCCGGCCTTGGCGAAGGCGGCATCGAGCTTGGCCAGCATGCCCTTGGCCCGCTCGGGATCGAGGTTGAAGCCGTACCAGCCGGCGCCGAACTGTACGGCGCGTCTGAAGGCTGCGTCGGCATAGCCGCCGACGATGATCGGCACGTGCGGCTTCTGGATCGGCTTGGGATCCATCTTCATGGTCTCGAACTTCACCCACTTGCCCTTGAAGTCGACCACCGGCTCGGTCCACAGCCGGCGCATCGCCTCGAGGAACTCGTCGCAGCGCGCGCCGCGATCCTCCCACTTGTAGCCGCAGCCTTCGACCTCTTCCTTGTTCCAGCCCACGCCGATGCCGAAGTCGAAGCGGCCATCGCTCAGCCAATCGAGCGTGCAGACCTCTTTGGCGGTGTAGATCGGATTGCGCTGCGGCACGAGCGCGACGCCGGTGCCGAAGCGAACCTTGGTGGTCGCCGCGGCGAGGAAGCCGAACGTCGCCGTGACGTCGAGCATGCCGCCGCCCGGCGGCACCGGAATGCGGCCGTCCTTGGAGCCCGGGTATCCGAACGTGTTCTTCTCGAACAGCGCAACGTGCTCGCCCATCCAGATCGAGTCGAGACCCATGCCTTCGGCGCGCTTGCCGAAGTCCTTGATCATCCCGGGCGTCGCGTTGGGCGACATGAAGGTGGCGAAAACTCCGATCTTCATGGACGTTCCTCCTCTGATGGGCCGGCACTATACGACAGGCGAAAACCCTGTGGATAAGCCGTTGTGGCAGAGTCTCATTATGGGCATTGGACCGCGAGCCGAGGTCTGATTCACGCGCCGAAAAAATCGCGGCCAATGCCCATAATAGGTGTCCGCACCGGAACGGTGGCAGACTCCCGCGCATGAGCGCGCTCCGCTTTCCGTTTCCGTTGTTTTTCGCGTCACCCATCCGCGCGCGAAAACAATTCAAAAGCGGGGTGGGGGTGTGTTGGGATTCCGGGATTCCTGCAGGAAATGCCCGTAAAACAAGGGCTTGTCGTCTCGGCGCGTGGGACGATTTGGGACTCCCTTTACTCGTCGGCGCGGCTTTCGCGAATGCGGCGCGTGCCCTGGAACACCGGCTTCAGCGGATCCATCACGAAGCGGATGCGCGGCAGGTCGGTGTCGACCGTGCTGCAGGTCGCGACGATCGGATCGGCCAGCGTGATCGCACCGGCGTTCCACGCCTTGCCGTCGAACGCCGACACGTGCGGCTTGCCGCGCTCGGCCTTGTAGAAGGTGTACTTGGGATCGACCTGGATCAGCATCGGTTGGGTCGTGCCGTCGAGCGGCGCGTTCGCGGCCGTCACCCAGTTGATGTACTGCACGTCGGTGCCGGCGACCGGCTGCGGGTTGATCATCGCGCAGTCGAGGATGGTCCGGCCGTCCTTCTTCACCGTGCCCATGATGCGATCGTGCCGGCGCAGGAATTTCACCTCGCCCTGCTCGACCGGGATGCCCCAGCGGGCCCGCAGCTCCAGCGCCGCCGCGTCGGTGCTGGCGACCGCGCCCAGCAGGAAGCCGCGCGGATGGGCGCCGGCCCGGCTGCCCAGCCGCAGCACGGCGAGATTGAACGGGCCGACCGGACTCTCCGGATAGCGCGTGACCGCGAGGATCACGTAGGAGGGGAGCGCCGGATGCATCGCCTTGGGCAGCAGCCCGTCGGTCGAGCTGCGCGGCACCTCGACCAGCAGCTGCATCATCTCGGCCTTGGGCAGCGCCCACGCCTCGGTGTCGAGGTTGGCCAGCGTCGGCAGATGCGCGGCCTGGCGGGTGATGTCGAGCGTTCCGTAGAGAGGCATGGGTTACTCCGCCGCCTGGGCTTTGGCCGGCTTCTTGGCGAAATGCGGCATCACTTCCCGGGCGAACAGGCGCAAGCTGGCCATCACCTGGTCCTGCGGCACCACCTCGTTGGCGTTGAGGATGAAGTTGATGCAGTCGACACCCAGCGATTCCCACTTCTTCACCGCGCGGATGATGCGGGCGGGATCGCCGTAGGCCATGCCCTCGGTTTGCTGCTCGTTGGCGTCGGGGCCTGTCGCGGCGCGCCGCAGCGCCGGCAGAAGGCCGAGCGACTGGTAGGACGGCGAGGAATAGACCTCGCGGGTCGAGATCAGCTGCGTCGCCAGATAGTTGAACGTGTTGCCGAGGCGCTTGCCCATCTCGACGCCGGTCGCGTTGTCCTCATGGCAGAACAGGAAGTTGGTGGTCGCGACCTGCTCGTTCACGAAGGCGCCGACCGGCTCGCACATCTGGATGCGCCGGCGATACTCCCTGATCTTCTTCTCCTGCTCGTCGAAGCCCGCGAACGAAAGGCCGAGGCTGCCGAGCCCCCGGTCGGCCGCGTCGATTTCGGTGCCGGGGCTGGTCACCGCGACCCACATCGGCGGATGCGGCTTCTGGTAGGGCTTGGGCAGGATGGTGCGCTCGGGCATCGACCAGAACTCGCCCTGGTAGGAGAACGTCTCCTGCATCCACATCTTCGGCAGACAGCGCACGAACTCGTCCCAGCTCTTCTTGGTGATGTCGGGATTGGCGCGGAAGCCGCCGAGCTCGGTCCAGGTTGCCGAGCGGCCGGTGCCGACATGCAGGCGGCCGCCGGAGAGAATGTCGAGGGTCGCGGTCTTCTCGGCGATCTTGATCGGATGGTTGAACTCCGGCACGCAGACCACGATGCCGTGGCCGACCTGCATGTTCTTCGTGACCATCGCGCAAGCGGTGAGGAACAGCTCGGGTGCCGAGCAGTGGGAGTATTCCTCGAGGAAGTGATGCTCGACGGCCCAGACATGCTCGAAGCCCAGCTCGTCGGCCAGCTTCACCTGCTCCAGGCAGTTGTTGTAGACCGTTCGCTCTTTTTCCGGCGTCCACGGACGCGGCACCGAGATCTCGTAGAACAGGCCGAACTTCATGCGAGGCTCCCTGACCGTCGGACGACGGAGGCATTGCAAAACGCTAGGCTTGCCGCCAAGGCGGCGCAACTCCACCATGCGACCGGAGGGCGAAACGCCAAAAGGACAGACATGAGCAGATTGGCTGGAAAAGTCGCTGTCGTGACCGGCGGGGCGAGCGGCATGGGGCGCGCGACCGTCATGCGTTTCCTGGCCGACGGCGCCAAGGTGATGGTCGCCGACCTCAACGAGGCCAACGGCGCGGAGACCGTCTCGGTCGCCAAGGCACAGGGCCATGGCGACGACATCGCCTTCGTGCGCTGCGACGTCGCCAAGGAAGCCGACGTTTCCGCGATGGTGGCGGAGGCGGTGCGGCGCTTCGGCCGGCTCGACATCGCGTATCTCAATGCCGGCGTGGGCGGGGCCTTCGGCCCGATCGCCGAGACCAGCGTCGAGGATTGGGATTACACCTTCGCCGTGCTGGCCCGCTCGGTGTTTCTGGGCATGAAGCACACCTCGTCGGCCATGCGGAAGTTCGGCCATGGTGGCGTGATCCTGGTAACCGCCTCGATCGCCGGCATGGTGGGCGGCGGCGGCAGCCATGCCTATTCCGCCGCAAAGGCGGCGGTGATCAGCCTGATCGAGAACGTGGCGGCCGAGCTCGGTCCCCATCGCATCCGCGTGGTCGGCATCGCGCCCGGCGTGATCTCGACGCCGCTGGTCCATCGCGGCCGGCCCGAGAAGTACGAGAAGCAGTTCACCCACCAGCCCTGGCCCGACCGCGGCGAGCCCGAGGTCATCGCCGACGTCGCGTCCTTCCTGGTGAGCGACGAGGCGCGCTTCATCACCGGCGAGACCATCAAGGTCGACGGCGGCCTGCTGGCGCAGGGCATCGCGCTGTGGGGCACGGCCCGCGACAACACGTTCCTCAAGAGTGCCGGCGTCAATCGCGGCACGACTGGCGAGGCCATGGTCGTGCGCCACCTCGAACCCCACTCAGAGAAACCCCAGGCAGAGAAGAAGAGCTGAACCAATGACTTCCGAAGCGCAGCGCCTCCACGGGCACCTCATCGGCCAGCAGGGTTCGCGGCGATCGCTGAACACGCCCGCGCTGGTGCTCGATCTCGACATGCTCGACCGCAACATCGCCGAGATGGCCAACTTCGCCAAGGCGCACAAGGTCAACCTGCGGCCGCATTCCAAGACCCACAAGTCGGCCGACATCGCCAAGCGCCAGATCGCGGCGGGCGCGCTCGGCGTATGCTGCGCCAAGCTCGGCGAGGCCGAGGCGCTGGCCGAAGGCGGCGTCGAGAGCCTGCACATCACCTCGCCGGTGGTGACGCCGCAGGCGATCGCACGGCTGATCGGGCTCAATGAAAAGGCGAAGGACGTGATGGTCGTGGTCGACCATCCCGCCAATGTCGACGCGCTCGCCGTGGCCGCAGCGAAGAGCGGCAAGCCGCTGACGGTGGTCATCGACATCGATCCCGGCATTCACCGCACCGGCGTGGCGACGCCCGACGGGGTGGTCGAGCTGGTGAAGAAGGTGACGGGGCTGAAGTCGCTGAAGTACGCCGGCGTGCAGTTCTATTGCGGCAGCCATCAGCACATTATCGATTTCAAGGAGCGCGAGGAAAAGATCAAGGAGCGCACCGAGTACCTGAAGGGCATCCTCGCCAAGCTCGAGGCGGCGGGCTTGAAGCCCGGGATCGTCACCGGCTCGGGCACCGGCACGCACTACATCGACGCCAAGCTCGGCGTGTTCACCGAGCTGCAGGTCGGATCCTATGTGTTCATGGACCACGACTACAACGTCTGCGACCTGCGCGGCCTCGACCGACCCACCTTCGAGCAGGCGTTGCAGATCGATGCCCGCGTGGTCAGCGCCAACACGCCGGGGATGGTCACCGTCGATGCCGGCCTGAAGGCGATGGCGACGGAGAAGGGCCCGCCGATGATCCTGAAGGGCGCCGTCGAGGGCTCGACCACGCGCTTCATGGGCGACGAGCATCTCGGCGTGTTCGCACCCGAAGGAAAGGCGGCGCCGGCGCTGGCCGAGCAGGTCGTCCTCACGCCGCCACATTGCGATCCGACCGTGAACCTCTACGAGAGCTATCACGTCGTGAAGGGTGACACGCTGGTCGACATCTGGCCGGTCACCGCGCGCGGGAGGTCACGGTGATCAAGAAGAACATCTGGAAGGCGGCCGTCCTGCTGGCCGCGATGGCCGGATCGGCGCAGGCCGCATCGCCGCCCTTGCCGGTCGGCCCGCTGGTCGGCGACATGGACCTGTCGCCGTTCTACCGCTGGCGTCAGGCGCTGCCGGCCAAGCCGGGCGTGATGCTGCGCCAGGAGCTGGCGCCGGCCCAGGCCGACATCAGCGACGCGTCGCTCACCCAGCGCATCCTCTACACCTCGACGGATCTGCGCTGGAAGTCGGGCATCGTGCCGGTCAGCGGCACTTTCTATCTGCCCAAGGGCACGCCGCCGGCGGGCGGCTGGCCGCTGGTCTCGTGGGGGCACGGCACGCTCGGCGTGGCCGATATCTGCGCGCCGTCGTGGGCCGGCCACAAGCCGCGCGATGCGACCTACATCCAGCGCTGGCTCGAAAACGGCTTCGCGGTCGTGGCGACCGACTATCAGGGGCTCGGCGGGCCGGGGCCGCATCCCTATCTCAATTGGGAAGCCGAAGGCCGGTCGGTGCTCGACGCCGCGCGCGCCGCCCTCGCGGCCTATCCGGACAAGCTTGCGCGCAAGGTGTTCGTCACCGGCCAGTCGCAGGGCTCGGGCGCCGCGATCGGCGCCACCCGCATCGCGCCGATCTATGCGCCGGACGTGCCATTGCAGGCGGCGGTCGCCACCGGCGTCGTCTCGACCTTCCCGATGGGTCCCTACAAGGCGCCGTCGACGAAGATCGGTTCGCCGCACTACCTCACGCTGCTGATGCTGGGCGGTGCGCTGCCTGACAACGTGCCGCCCGATTCGCTGATGCGGGAAAAAGGCGAGGTGCTGCTGATGGCGGCGCGCGAGCGCTGCAGCGCCGCCATGCGCGACGTGGCGCAGAGGGAGGGCATCACGGCGGCCAACGCCTTCAAGGAGCCGATCGACAAGGTCGAGCTGCGATTGGCGCCGGTGACCGACATGACACCGGTGAAGCTGCCGGTGCCCGTCCTGCTCGGCACCGGGCAGGCCGACAAGGTGCTGGTGCCGCGCCGTCAGTTCGCGGCAGTGAAGGCTTTGTGCTCCGGCGGCAGCGACATCGTGTGGAAGACCTATCCCGGCGCCACGCACAATGGCGGTCTGCTGGCCTCGTTCCCGGACGCGCTGGCGCTGTTCAAGACCGTGCTTGCCGGCCAGACGGTGGCGAGCAGTTGCAGCAGCGCGGCGGAGCCCGGCGAACCGACCGCGCCTGGCCAGGGACTGCTGTTCAACGACTGAGCAGGCCGACCTCCTGCGCCTTGATCTGCAGCGCCATGTACTTCGAATAGATGCGGCACTGCGCCAGGCTGCCGGCGATGAACCACAGGCCGGGCTGCGGCGTGCGCATGAACATGTTGCGCAGTTCCTGCTCGCGGCCGAAGCCCCAGATCGGGCCGACGCGGTCGGCGGTCTCCTGGCCGAACAGCTTGGCGACGAGCTGTTCCTGGCCCTTGTAGCCGGTCGCCAGCACGATCAGGTCGGCCGGCAGCGTCGCGCCCGAGCGCAGGCGCGCTCCGTCGGCGGTGAAGCGCTCGATGTCGGCGAACTGCGCCAGGCGGATCTTGCCCGCGACCAGCAGGTCGGAGCAGCCGACGTTGAAGTAGTAGCCGCCGCCGCGGGTCAGGTACTTGAACTGCCAGCCGGTGCCGTTCTCGCCGAAGTCGAGACGGAAGCCGATGCGCTCCAACCCATCGAGCAGGGGCTTGTCGATCTGCCGCGCCTGCTCGGTCAGGATCTGATGGGTCTTGTGGCCGAGCGCCAGCGGTGTGGCGACGGTGATCAGGTCGCAATCCTCGAGCGATGGGCCCTCGTCGTAGAGCGCGTAGGGCAGCTGGGCGCTGGGCTCGATGTTGACGATCAGGGTCGGGCTGCGCTGGACCAAGGTGACGTCCGCGCCGCTCGACTGCAGGTCCTGGGCGATGTCGTGGCCGCTGTTGCCGGTGCCGATCACGAGGGCGCGCTTGCTCGCCCACGCATCGCCGTCCTCGTACTGGCTGGAATGCAGCACCTTGCCCTTGAAGTCCTTGAGCGAAGGGATGTCCGGAATGTTGGGAATGCCGCTGACGCCGGTCGCCATGACGATGTGGCGCGGATGCATGGTGCGCTTGGTGCCGTCGGCGCGGCACAGGGTGACCGTCCAGCGGCCTTCGCTCTCGTCGTAGCGGCCGCCTTGGAGCTCGGTGCCGGTCCAGTAGTTCAGCTCCAGGCTCTCGACATAGGCCTCGAACCAGCCCGCCAGCTTGTCCTTCGGGATGTAGGTCGGCCAGCTCGGCGGGAACGGCATGTAGGGCAGATGGTTGACCTGCACCTGGTTGTGCAGAGTGAGCGCGTGATACCGCTGGCGCCAGTTGTCGCCGATGCGCGGCCAGCGGTCGACGATCAGCGTGTCGATCCCGAGCTGGGTGAGACGCGCGGCGATCGACAGCCCCGCCTGTCCGCCGCCGACCACCAGCACCGTCGGGTCGCGATCCTCGTAGGCCATCGCGGCCTTGCGCAGGTCGAGCCAGTTGGGGCCACGGAAGTCGCGCGAATAGGACTCGCCGTGCGGCCGCGCCCGGCCGACCTGCTCCTCATGGCCCTTCAGCTCCTCGAGCGCGGTCGCCAGCGTCCACGCCCTCAGCGTCCCATTGTCGGGCGTGAGCCGGACCACGCCGTCACCGCGTCCGTCGGCCGTCTCGAAGCGGAAGATCGCCTCTATCACATCGCGGCCGGCCCGCATGACCTTGCGCGGCGGCGTCCGGCCGGGATCGATCTCGATACGCGACGGCCGGCGCGCTGCGCCGAGCGCCTCCACGATGGCGTCCCGGCCGCTGACGGTCTCGAGGCGCCAGGTGAGGGCGAGCACGTCGCGCCAGTGGCTGTCGTCATGGAACAGCGACGCGAGCTGAGACTCGTCAGCTTTCTCGAAGCGGGAAAGCCAGTCGGCGACGGCGGATTCGATCTTCATGCCAGATGCTTGCCTACCAACAATTCGCCCCTCCAAAGTCGCATCAGCATCAGGATCGCCACAAGGCCGATCGCGCTGATGGCTGTCATGCCGAGAAAGGCATGCTGGCCGTAGCGAGAATAGAGCAGGCCGGCGAACTGGTAGATCACCGCCTGCGTCGCACCGGTGCCCAGCGCGTAGTAGATGCTCTGGCCGAGCGCCGTACCGTTGCTGGGCAATGCGCGCTGGATGAAGGCCATCGCGCCGAGATGGCAGGCCGCGAAGGTGAAGGCATGCAGCGCCTGCAGGAGGACCAGCGCCGGCAGTGCCGTGGTGAACGCCATGCCGGTCCAGCGGATCAGTCCGGCGCCGAGTCCCAGGCCGATCAGGCCGGTGACGCCAACGCGCTTCATCAGCCAACCGCTGCCCATCATCATCAGGATCTCGACCGCGACGCTCTCGCCCCAGAGCAGGCTGATGGTGACGTCGTCGAGGCCGGCGCTGCGCCAGGTGAGGGTGCCAAAGCTGTACAGCACGGCGTGGCTCGACTGGCAGAACCCCGCGCCGATCATGAACAGCATGAAGGGCTTCGAGCGGAACAGGTCCATCAGGCCGAACGGCGGGCGGCGGCCGGCATCGCGCAGATGTGGCTCGCCGCGCGGCAGGAGCAGGGCGAAGGGCAGCAGGCAGGCGATGCCGGCCCAACCGACATAGAGCACCGAGGGCGGGCCGAACCGATCGACCGAGACGCCGCAGATCAGCGTGCCGGCGATGAAGGCGACCGAGCCCAGGACGCGCAGGTTGCCATAGACGAAGCCACGCGCCTTGGCTTCGTTCACCAGCACGCCATCGTAGAGCGCCATGGTCGGCGACCACACGCAACCCCACACGACGCCGACCAGCAGCAGGGCGAGGAAAGTGTAGGAGAGCTGGTAGGCGCCCATCATGACGATGGCGGCCGCGGCGAGCGCAAGCAGCATGCCGCGCAGCCTGCCGAGGCGATGGGCCAGCAGGCCCATGCCCAGCACCGAGACGACGCTCACCATCTGGCGGGTCATGAACAGCGTGCCGATCTCCGGGTCGGTGATGCCGCGATCCCGCAGCCACACCGGCCAGTAGCTCATGAAGGCGCCCGAGGCGAAGAAGTAGGCTGCGCCATAGGCGGCGAGCCGGCCGCCTTCGACGAGCCGCTGCATCAGGCGGCAAACTCGCGGCGTACCTGATCCGTGTGCTGGCCCAATTCCGGCACGTCGCCCAGCCGCTCGCCCTGGCCGTCCCACGAGGCTGCGAGCGCCGGCACCGAGATCTCGCCCTTGGGCGACTTGAAGGACATGCGGCGCAGCTGTGGATGCTTGGACAGCGCGGCGATGTTGCTGACGCGTGCCCAGGCGATCTGCGCCGCGTCGAGCCGCGCCGCCAGCTCGGCGAAGGCGATCTTCCCGAACGCCTCGCGCACGATGGCGTTGGTGTCGTCGCGCCGCTCGTTGCGGGCGATGCCGGTCGCGTACTTCGGGTCCTTCTCCAGGCCCGGCCGGTCGATCACGTTGTGGCACAGCCGCTCGAACTCGCGATCGTTCTGGATCGAGATCAGGACGGGCACATCGTCGCTCGACGGATAGACGCCGTAGGGCGCGATGAACGGATGCGTGAGCCCGAGCCGCGGCCATTCGTAGGCCGAGTAGTCCATCGCAAGCAGCGGCACCGCCATCCATTCCGCCATCGAGGAGAAAAGCGATACCTTGATCGCGCGACCTTCGCCGCTCTTCTGGCGCGCGATCAGTGCCTCAAGGACGGCCGCGTGGGCGTACATGCCGGTGCCGATGTCCGTCGCCGAGATTCCAACACGGCCCGGCGCATGCTCGGTGCCGGTGATCGAGGCAAGGCCCGACTCGGCCTGGACCAGCAGGTCGTAGGCGCGGCGATTCTTGTAAGGCCCGTGATCGCCATAGCCCGAAACGTCGACCGTGATCAGCTTCTTGTGCCGGGCTCGCATCGCCGTCGAGCCGAAGCCCGCGCGGTCGGCGGCGCCGGGCGCGAGATTCTGGATCAGCACGTCGGCCTGGCCGATCAGGCGCTGCAGCAGCGCGGAGTCGTCCGGCTTCTTGAAGTCGAGCGTGACCGACTGCTTGCCGCGGTTCAGCCAGACGAAATAGCTGCTGAGCCCGTGCACGTAGCTGTCGTAGCCGCGCGCGAAATCGCCCTCGGGCCGCTCGACCTTGATCACCCGCGCGCCGGCATCCGCCAGGCGAGCCGAGCAATAGGGAGCAGCCACCGCCTGCTCGACGCTCACCACCAACAGGCCGTCCAACGCTCCAGGCATTCCGCGCACATCTCCTTCGAGGGCGGCAACATATGCCATAGTGCCGGCAGAACAAGACGCGTGAGGGACGAAATGCCGGGACCGCTGGCGGGGGTGAAGGTGATCGATCTGACGGCCGTGCTGCTGGGGCCGTTCGCCACGCAGCATCTCGCCGACATGGGCGCCAACGTGATCAAGGTCGAGCCGCCGGAGGGCGACCTGCTGCGCCTGTCGGGAGGCTCGATGGGCCGCGACCAGCGGATGGGCCCGATCTACATGGCGGCCAACCGCAACAAGCGCTCGCTCTGCCTCGACCTCAAGAAGCCGAAGGCGGTCGAGATCCTGAAGGGGCTGATCAAGGGCGCCGACCTCTTCATCCACAACAGCAGGCCCGCGGCGATCGAGCGGCTGGGTCTTGGCTACGAGGAGCTGAAGAAGGTCAACCCGTCGATCATCTACGCCTACTCGCTGGGCTATGCCCGCAAGGGCCCGTACGGTCACAAGCCGGCGTTCGACGACCTCGTGCAGGGCGTGTCGGGCGCTGCGTCGCTGCAGAGCCGGGTCGACGGCGAGGCGCCCAAGTTCATGCCGAGCCTGATCGCCGACAAGACGACCGGGCTCCATCTCTGCATCGCCGTGCTTGGCGCGCTCTACCATCGCAAGTGCACCGGCGAGGGGCAGATGATCGAGGTGCCGATGCTGGAGACACTGGCCTCGTTCTGGCTGACCGAGCATCTGTTCGGCGAGACCTGGACGCCCGGCCGCGGCGCGATGGGCTACGATCGGATCATCAACAAATACCGCCATCCGTTTCCGACGCTCGACGGCTATATCTGCGCGCTGCCCTACACCGACGCGCATTGGGTGAAGTTCTTCGAGATCGTCGAGCGGCCCGACCTCGCCAGGGACCCCCGCTTCTGCGACCGCACGGTGCGGCCCAAGCATTTCAGCGGGCTCTACCAGGTGCTCGACGCGCTGATGAAGCACCGCAAGACGCAGGACTGGCTCGACGAGCTCGACAAGGCGGACATCCCGGCGATGCCGGTGAACACGCTCGAGGAGCTGCTCGAGGACCCGCATCTCAAGGCGACCGGCTTCTTCGTCGAGCGCGAGCATCCGACCGAAGGCCCGATCAAGACCTTCAAGAGCCCGCTCGACTTCGAGAAAACGCCGGTCGAGTTTCGCCGCCACGCCCCGCGGATTGGCGAGGACGGCGTCGAGGTGCTGCGCGAGGCGGGCCTCAGCGATGCCGACATCGCTGCACTCAAGGCCGACAAGACCTTGATCGTTCCCTCATGATTCCGGCCGCGTCCGGTTCCTATCCGCGGCGCGAGGGCAATCTTGTGCGGCCGCTGATCGGCGGCGCGGCGGCCTTTGGCCGGATTGCCGATGCCGTCGATGCGGCGCGCAAGCGGGTGTGGCTGACGGTCGCCTTCTATGCCGACGATTTCCGCCTGCCCGACGGGCGCGGGCTGTTCGAACTGCTGGAGAGGGCAGCGGTGCGCGGCGTCGACGTGCGGGTCGTGTTCTGGCGGCCCAATCCAGACAGTATCAACTACGGCCGCGTCTTCGACGGCTCGCTGGGTGACGGCTTGCGGCTCGAGGCGCGCAGGGACAGCGCGGTCGGCCCGTACTGCCATCACCAGAAGAGCTGGGTGGTCGACGACACCGGCTTTGTCGGCGGCATCAACCTCACCGCCAAGGCACTCGAGCGGCACGATGCCTATCTCGAGCTGAACGGCCCGTCGGCGGCCGACGTGGCGCACAACTTCGTGCAGCGCTGGAATGGCGCCACCGAACGTGACCCGTCGGAGGACTTGCCGCTGCCAACGACGATGTACGCGCCCTGCGGACCCAGTACCGTGCAGATCCAGCGGATGTTCGGCGAAGAGCGCTCGATCCTCGAGCAGTACGAGCAGGCGATCG
This sequence comes from Reyranella sp., assembly GCA_035293665.1. Classification (GTDB taxonomy): domain Bacteria; phylum Pseudomonadota; class Alphaproteobacteria; order Reyranellales; family Reyranellaceae; genus Reyranella. The sequence continues at coordinate 44,069 of DATGMK010000095.1, forward strand.
ATGCCGCCGAGCGATCGATCTACATCGAGAACCAGGCGATCCCGATTCCGCGCCTCGCGCGGCGTCTCGAGAAGGCGCTCGCGCGCGGCGTCGATGTGCTGATGCTGGTCCCGGCGATTCCGGAAGAGGGCGTCTACGCCGCGCGACAGGATCCGTCACGGCGCGCCCTGTTCGAAGGACTGGAGGCGCTCGCCCGGCATCCGAACTTCCGGCTTGCCGGCATCCCGGCCTATGTCCATGCCAAGCTGATGATCGTCGACGAGGCATGGTTGACCATCGGCTCGTGCAACCTACATCGCTATTCGATGGGCGGCCATTCGGAGATGAACGCATCGATCTGGGATGCGACCATCGCGCGCGATCTGCGCGAGGCCCTGCGCCGCAAGCACACCGACATGTTCACGCTCGTCCCGGAGCGTTACGGCATCGCGCGGAGCTGGTGAGCGTCAGTCGATGGCGTCGGCCGTCTTGTCGAGCGGATAGGCGACCACGTCGCCGGCAACCGGCACGATCTTCACGGCCGCGCTGGTGGTGCGCACCGGGAAGGCGACGAGCCCGCACCCGGACAGGGTTGCAGCAACGGCAGCGGCCAAGAGGATACGCAGAAGAGACAAGGTCCCGTCCTTTCTGGGGGACGAACGGTTTCGGACCGTCGGGGGTTGCGGCTAGATTTCCTCCGCCATGAGCAACCCTTTCATTTCCCGCATCGTCCGCGCGCCGCGCGAGGGTGTCTATCGCGCCTGCCGCGAGCCAAGCGAACTGGTGCGCTGGCGCTTCCCGCTCGACATGACGGCCCGCCTGCTGAGCGCCGATGACGACGGCTACCGGATGACGCTCACCTATCCGGATGGCCGCGCCGACACCTTCACCGCGACATTCATCGAGCGCGTGCCGAACGAGAGGATCGTCGAGCGCGTTCGCTTCGACGCAGCGGAACGTGCAGGCGACATGACAATGACCACCATGCTGCGGTCAGCCGGCGACGGCACCGAGGTGACCGTTCGCACGGAAAACCTGCCGGCGGCCATCGAACCCGAGGACAATGACGAGGGTACGCGCCAAGCCCTGGAGCGGCTCGCGTCGCTGCTCGAACACTGACTTTCCCAAGAAATTTTTGACGTAAAGCCGTTCCGCCCCATGGCGCTTCGAGCCGCAATCCGGTTGTGCGCTCTGGCCCCGCGGCTAAACTCCGGCCAAATCCGAAAGTCGCAAGCGGGAGGGATCGATGGATCTCGCATTCACCCCTGAAGAGCAGAAATTCGCCGCCGAGGTGCGCGCCTTCGTGAAGGCCAACCTGCCGGCCGACGTGCGCGACAAGGTCAGGAACGGCAAGCACCTGATCCGCGACGACTACATGCGCTGGCAGCAGGCGCTCGGGAAGAAGGGCTGGCTGGTCTACACGTGGCCGAAGAAGTACGGCGGCCCCGGCTTCACGCCGGCGCAACGCTACATCTTCGAGAACATCTGCGCCGAGGAATACGCGCCCGGCATCATTCCGTTCGGCACCAAGATGGTCGGGCCGGTGATCTACACTTTCGGCTCGGAGGAGCAGAAGGCCAAGTACCTGCCGGCGATCCGCGAGAGCACCGTGTGGTGGTGCCAGGGCTATTCCGAGCCGGGCTCGGGCTCCGACCTCGCGAGCCTGCGCACCAAGGCGGAGAAAGAGGGCGACCATTATGTCGTCAACGGCTCGAAGACCTGGACCACGATGGGCCACTGGGCCGACTGGATCTTCTGCCTGGTGCGCACAAGTGCCCTGGCCAAGCCGCAAGAAGGCATCTCCTTCCTGCTGATCGACATGAAGACGCCGGGCATCACCGTGAAGCCGATCATCATGATGGACGGCGGCCACGAGGTGAACGAGGTGTTCTTCGACAACGTCAAGGTCCCGGTCGCCAACCTCGTCGGCAAGGAGAACGAAGGCTGGACCTGCGCCAAGTTCCTGCTGGCCAACGAGCGGCTCGGCATCGCCGCCGTGCCGCAATCCAAGCGCGGCGTCGAGGCGCTGAAGGACATTGCCCGCGCCGAGCAGGACAACGGCAAGCCGCTGATCGAGAACCAGAGCTTCGCCGAGAAGATCGCCGACCTCGAGATCCAGGTGACCGCGCTCGAGTTCACCGAGCTGCGCGTGCTGTCCCAGATGGCGCAGGGCGGCCAGCCTGGCCCTGAAGTGTCGGGCCTCAAGATCCGCGGCTCGGAGATCCAGCAGCGCATCACCGAGCTCACGATGGAAGCGGTCGGCGAATATTCGGCACCGTATCTGCCGGGCCTCTTGTGGCAGGGCAGCAACGAGGAGCCGGTCGGGCCGGAGTACGCGCATCTCGCCGCGCCGCGCTACTTCAACACCCGCAAGACCACGATCTACGGCGGCAGCAACGAGATTCAGAAGGGCATCATCTCCAAGATGGTGTTGGGGCTGTGACCCCCTTCCGCCCCTTCGGGGCACCTTCCCCCGCAGACGGGGGAAGGCATGAATCCTTGCCTTCCCCCGTCTGCGGGGGAAGGTGGCGCGTAGCGCCGGAAGGGGGCTCTCATGAATCTTGACCTCAAGCCCGAGCATCAGGCGTTCGCCGACGAGGTGCGCGCCTTCACGCGGGCGAACCTGTCGCCGGGGACGAGGGAGAAGACCTTCTCCGGCAAGCACTACGACCGTGCCGACCATGTCGTGTGGCAGCAGGCGCTGGGGAAGAAGGGCTGGCTGCCCTACACCTGGCCGAAGAAGCACGGCGGCCCGGGCTTCGACGTTACCCAGCGCTTCCTGTTCGAGAACGTTCTGGCCGAGGAGGGCGCGCCGCGCATCATCCCGTTCGGCGTGAAGATGGTCGGGCCGGTGATCTACACCTTCGGCAACGACGCCCAGAAGGAGCGCTTCCTGCCCGGCATCCGCACCTCCGACGTGCAGTGGTGCCAGGGCTATTCCGAGCCGGGCGCGGGCTCCGATCTCGCCAACCTGCGCACGCGAGCGGTGCGGGACGGCGACCACTACATCGTCAACGGTCAGAAGACCTGGACGTCGTTCGCCCACTGGGCCGACTGGATCTTCTGCCTGGTGCGCACCAATCCAGACGCCAAGCCGCAGGAGGGCATCTCCTTCCTGCTGATCGACATGAAGACCCCGGGCGTCACCGTGCGGCCGATCATCATGGTCGACGGCGCCCATCACGTGAACGACGTGTTCTTCGACAATGTGAAGGTCCCAGTCGCCAACCTGATCGGCAAGGAGAACGAGGGCTGGACCTACGCCAAGTTCCTGCTGGCCAACGAGCGGCTCGGCATCGCCGAGGTGCCCGCGTCCAAGCGCGGCGTGCGCTCGCTGTGGCAGCTCAATGATGATCCGTCACTCAAGGAAAAGATCGCGGATGTCGACCTGCAGGTGCAGGCGCTGGAGATGAGCGAGTTGCGCGCGCTGTCGACCATGCAGCTCGGCGGTGCGCCGGGCCCCGAGGCGTCGATCCTCAAGGTGCGCGGCTCGGAGATCCAGCAGCGCATCGCCGAGCTCGCGATGGAAGCGGTCGGCGAGTACGCCGCGCCGTACCAGCCGGACCTCTTGTTCCGCAACACCAATGAGACGCCGATCGGCCCCGACCACGCGCCGCCCGCGGCCCCGCGCTATTTCAACATGCGCAAGACCACGATCTACGGCGGCAGCACCGAGATCCAGAAGAACATCGTGTCGAAAGCAATACTGGGGCTATAACATCCCGTCATCCCGAGCGAAGCCGAGGGATCTCTCTTCAGGCTGCAACAAAAAGACCCCTCGGCTTCGCTCGGGGTGACGGAAAGTTGGAGGAAGTAGAGATGGACCTGAGCCTGTCCGACGAACAGAAGCAGCTGCAGGACGCAGCCGAGCGCTTCGTGCGCGACAAGTACGCCTTCGAGAACCGGCGCAAGATCGCTGCGACCGAGAAGGGCTTCCTGCCGGAGAACTGGGCGCAGATGGCCGAGCTCGGCTGGCTCGGCATGTCGTTCAAGGAAGAGGATGGCGGCTACGGCGGCGGCCCGATCGAGACCATGATCGTCATGGAGCAGTTTGGCAAAGGCCTCGTGCTCGAGCCGTTTCTCCCGACGGTGGTGGTGGGCGGCGGCATGATCGCCGCGGCCGGCTCGGCGGCGCAGAAGGAGGCGCTGCTGGCGCCGATGATCGAGGGCAAGAAGCAGTTCGCCTTCGCCTGGCTGGAGCGCCAGAGCCGCTACAACCTTGCCGACGTCTCGCTCAAGGCCGAGAAAAGCGGATCGGGCTACACGCTGTCAGGCCACAAGGGCGTGGTCTACAACGCGGCCTCCGCCGACAACATCATCGTGCTGGCCCGTACGGCCGGCGGCGGGCGTGAGGAGAAGGGGCTGACCCTGTTCGTGGTCGACGGCAAGGCCAAGGGCCTGACGCGGCGTGACTATCCCACGCAGGATGCATTGCGCGCCTCCGAGCTCACCTTCGACAAGGTCGCGGTGGGCGCCGACGCCGTGCTGGGCTCCGTCGACGGCGCCTTTCCGGTGGTCGAGGACGCGGTCGACCGCGCGATCGTGGCGCTGTGCGCCGAGGCGACCGGCTGCATGGACGCGATCAATGCCGCGACGCTGGAGTACATCAAGACCCGCAAGCAGTTCGGCGTGCCGATCGGCAAGTTCCAGGTGCTGCAGCACCGCATGGTCGACTGCTTCACCAACGCCCAGGAAGCGCGCTCGATGACCCTGATGGCGACGCTCAAGATCGACGACAAGGATCCCGTGGTGCGGCGCAAGGCGGCCTCGGGCGCCAAGGTCCAGATCGGCAAGTCGGGCAAGTTCTGCGGCCAGAGCGCGGTGCAGATGCACGGCGGCATGGGCGTCACCGACGAGCTCTCGGTCAGCCACTACTTCAAGCGGCTGACCATGATCGACCTGATGTTCGGCAACCAGCAGCACCATCTGACCCGCTACAGCAACCTCGCGATGGCGGCTTAGCCGAACAGCACGCCCTCCCCCGTCTTCGGGGGAGGTGTCAGCGTTTAAGCGATTTTCGAGCGAAGCTCGAAAACGCATTGCTGACGGAGGGGGTCATGAGGCTCCCTCACTGCAGCGTGCCCCCCTCCGTCGCGGATGACCGCGCCACCTCCCCCGAAGACGGGGGAGGGCGATACCAATGAGGAGTCCACCATGGCCTATGAATCGGTTCAGGTTCGCAAGCTTACCGGCGGCTGCGGCGCGGAGGTGTTGGGCGTCGACCTCAAGGCGCTGAGCAACCGCCAGTGGGACGAGGTGCAGGCCGCCTTCACCGAGCACGGCGTGATCTTCTTCCGCGACCAGACGCTGACGCCCGAGCAACACATCGCCTTCGCGCAGCGTTGGGCGCCGATTGACGTCAACCGGTTCTTCAAGCACGTCGAGGGCTATCCGCAGATCGCCGAGGTGCGCAAGGAGCCCGAGCAGAAGACCAACATCGGCGGCGGCTGGCACACCGATCATTCGTACGATGCCGAGCCCGCCATGGGCTCGATCCTGCTGGCGCGCGAATTGCCGGAGGAGGGCGGCGACACGCTGTTCGCCAACATGTACCGCGCCTTCGAGACGCTCTCGCCCGGCCTGCAGCGCACGCTCGAGGGCATGAACGCCGTGCACGGCTCGGCGCACATCTTCGGCAAGGGCGGCGTGAACGACAAGAATCCCGAAGGCAAGAGCCGCTACAGCAACCAGGACAAGGTCGGCGAGGACGTGATCCATCCGGTGGTGATCAAGCACCCGCTGAGCGGCCGCAAGGCGCTCTACGTCAACCCGGCGTTCACGCTGCACTTCGAGGGCTGGTCGGCCGAGGACAGCAAGCCCCTGCTCGATCATCTCTATCGCCACGCGTCGCGCCCGGAGTTCACCTGTCGCTTCCGCTGGCAGGAGGGCTCGATCGCCTTCTGGGACAACCGCGCGACCTGGCACTACGCCGCCAACGACTATCACGGCGAGCGCCGGCTGATGCACCGCATCACCGTCTCCGGCTGCGCGCTGGAGGCGGCCGCCGGCTGAGCCGCGGTTGGATCGAACGGCCGGATCACGGCTTCGCCGACGATCTCGACGCCGCGCACATAGATGCGGATCGGCGTGAGCTCGTTGCGCGTGGCGTCGGGGGGAATACCGCCCTGTCCATTGGCGTCGGCAAAGGCGCCCTTGATGCGCAGCCGACGCTTGCGGCGGAAGTCGGCCATGTTGCCGTAGCGCGTCTGCAGGAAGTGGTGATCGGGATTGATGCAGTGGCGCTCGTCGCAGCGATGGCAAACGTCCATGCCTTTCGGGATCGGCCCGTGCCTTAGCGTCCAGGCGAGGCGATGCGCGACCTGCGGCTGGCCGCGATAGGTGATCTGGGCGTAGCCGCTGGCGGTGAGCGAGCCTTGCCAGAGATGGCATCCGGTGAGGGGATCGATCTTGATGGCGCGGGCGAGGCGCTGCTCGGCCGTCAGGCCCTTCGGGCAGCGCGCTCGCCTCGGCTTGCGTTCGTTCGTGGTCATGGCGCGAAAATACGCGCGCGCCGGACCACGACCTAATATGGGCAATGGCCGCGTGATTTACCGCGCCATTGCGACCGCCATTTGCGTTCCATTGCCCATCGGCCCATCGGCGGCGACATCGTTATCCCCAGATTGTGGATAGTTTCAGCCGGTGTCCCGCTGCGTAGAGCCGTATCGCTTTGAGAACCTCAGCCGGCGAGAATGCCCTCGACCGTCTCCTGGACGTTGAGGGCGTCGGCGAGCGTCGCGAGATGATGCGGCTCGCCACGCGCGAGCTTCACCACGCCCGCCAGCTGCTGCTTCAAAGCCAGCGGGCGCGCCTGCTCCTGCGGCAGGGCATCGGTCGCCTGCTGCCATGTGCCATCGGGCATCCGCCGTTGCGCGATCGACCAGTCGCACAGCCGCACCGCTCCCTTGTCGCCTTCCAGCATCCAGATGTTGTGATCGTCCTTCGCCGTCTCGCCGACAGCGCCGCTCAGCGTCACGGGCAGCGCACCGGCCTTCAAGGTCGCTGCGATCCGCCGCTCGGACTTGCCAGCTTCGGGGAAGGACGCCTTGCCCTTCAGGCCGTGCAGCTCGCCGACCAGCCGCCGCGAGAGAAAAAGAAAATGCGAGACGACCTCGCGCGTGAAGCCGCCCTGCATCGGCTTGTCCAGCCAGCCGGCGGCATCGATCTGCCAGGGGCGCGGCCACTTGGCGAAGCCGACCTCGATCGCGATGCGTTGCGGCGTGCCGATCGCACCGGTCTCGATCCAGCTCTTGAGCGTCGCCACCGCCGGAGAGGACGCGAACGGAAAGTTTACGGCGCCG
>DATGMK010000096.1:0-4669 GCA_035293665.1 Reyranella sp.
GCGCCGATGATCACGCCGATGGCGAGATCGACGACGTTGCCGCGCATCGCGAACTTCTTGAATTCCTGCAGCATCGGGAGCCTCCCTCAGGTTCGTCAGGTGACGGACAGCGCCACCAGCAAAGCAAATCCGCCGCCCACCGGCATCTCCCACCGCGCGCTTTCGGCCTGATTTCCAGTAAAACATTAAGAAATTGACACAAATACAGTAAATACAATAATATTTTTGCATCGAATAAAGGCCGTACCGAGCCTCCCCGCAAGCGGCCCAGGAGAAGCCCTCATGCGTATCTCGTTTGCCAGCCTGGCGGCGCTGGCCGTCCTCGCCATCGCCGCTCCCGCCGTCGCCCAGAGCGAAGCGCCCGCCACGCCGACCCCGATCGCCAAGCCCAAGCCCGGCACCACGGCCTACTGCAACACGCTGAAGAGCACGGCATCCAAGACCGCGTGCCTCAAGCGCGTGCACGCGCAGGCCGCCAGCCACAAGAAGGCGCCCGCCAAGACAACCATCAAGAAGACGCCGGCCGCCGCCCAGCTTGCGCCGGCCACCCCGGCCCCGCGCCAGACCGCCGCGGCGCCCGCCCAGCCCACGCCGCCGCAGACCATCCAGGTCCCGCCGCTGCCGCAGAAGACCATTTGATTCTGCGCTAGTCTGCACCCTCCCAGCCAACGGGAGGGCGACATGGCTCACGCCGCTACACTGATCTCGACCGAGGACCTCGCGCGCCGTCTCGGCGCCCCGGGCATTCGCGTCTTCGACTGCACGACCTACCTGCGCCCGCGCACCGACGGGCAGCCGGGCTATATCTCCGAAAGCGGCCGCGCCAACTACGACAAGGGCCATATCCCGGGCGCCGCCTACCTCGATCTCGCGGGCGAGCTCTCCAACCCCCATTCCAAGCTCCGCTACACCCTGCCGTCGCTGGACGAGCTGACCAAGGCGTTCGCGGCCAAAGGCATAGGGCACGGCACGTTCGTGGTGCTCTACAGCCACGCCTCGCCGGTGTGGGCGACGCGCATCTGGTGGATGCTGCGCGCCGTGGGCTTCGACGATGCGGCAATCCTCGATGGCGGCCTCGACAAGTGGAAGGCCGAGAACCGGCCGCTCGAGACCAAGGCCAGCAACTATCCGCCCGCCACGCTCACCCTGCGCGGCCGGCCAGAGATCTTCGTCGGCAAGAACGAGGTCAAGGCGGCGATCGGCAAGCCGGACACGCTCACGCTCAATGCGCTCAGCCTCGACCAGCACAAGGGGACGGGCGGCGTGGTCTATGGCCGGCCGGGCCGCGTCGCGGGCTCTTCGTGCGTGCCGGCGGCAAGCCTGTTCGGCCCCGACAAGACGCTGAAGCCGATCGCCGAGCTGCGGTCCGCCTTCGAGGGTGTGGGGGTTGCGCCCGACAAGCGCGTGCTGGTCTATTGCGGCGGCGGCATCGCCGCCACACTCGATGCGTTCGTGCTGACCGCGCTTCTCGGCCACAAGAACGTGTCGGTCTACGACAATTCGATGCAGGAATGGTCGAATGACCCGTCGCTGCCGATGGAAACGGGCTGACAGAGAAGGAGGACCGACGTGGCTGCCTACATGATCGTCGAGGTCGAGACGACCGACGAAGCGCTGATGACCGAATACCGCAAGCACACGCCGGGCGCGGTCGCCAAGTTCGGCGGCAAGTTCATCGTGCGCGGCGGCAAGACCCGCACCCTGGAAGGCGGCTGGACGCCGTCGCGTATCGTCGTGATCGAGTTCCCGAGCTACGCCAAGGCCGAGGAATTCTACGATTCGGCGCACTACAAGCCGCTGCTTGAGATGCGGCTCAAGGCCGGCAAATCGAAGGCCATCATCGTCGACGGCCATTCCGGCTGACGAGCGGGTCGGATGGGCGGGAACGAGGCGGCCGCCTGCCGCGCGGTCGGCACGATCTACAATGCACTGATGACGGCGCTGGTGCTGAGCCTCGTCAGCCGGCGCGGCGAGGACACGGCGCGCGACTACGTCTTCCGCCATTTCCGCCGCCAGCATCTCGAGAAATTCCTGCCCGGCATCGAAAAGCTCGGCCTCGCCGGCCTGCCGGCGGCGCCGACCTGCGCGCTCTACCACTATCACTCCAACGCTTTGGGTGGCGTGAAGACGGGCTATCTGAAGGAGAGCGACCGCAAGGCATGGGTGCGCTATCCGCCGCCGCGCTGGATCTGGAAGGGCACGGCGATCGCCGGCATCCCGCATAGCGTGTCGGCCGCCATGCTGCATGGCTGGCACGGCCATAACGGCGTTTCCCTCAACAAGCCGGGCCTGGGCTTCGTCTGCACCGGCATGACGGTCGACGGCCTGCCCGGTCTCGAGGGCTATTACATCGAGCACGACAGGCCGCTCAAGGAAGCTGAGCGTGTGCGATTCGCCTATGGCGAAGAAGTGATGCCGCGCATCGACTGGAAGACCCAGCCCAGGCTGGCGACCGAAGACTGGCCAGACGAGCGGCGCCTCAAAACCTTGCGCGCCTACGCCGTCGAGTATCTGCGCACCCTGCTGCCGACCTTGCAGGAGCTGCTGGGTCCCACCGACTCGCAGAAGGAGCTGGGCAGGGTCGCGCGCCTGGTTGGACTGCAGTTCCACGAAGAGACGGCGCGCGACATGGACCTGCCGACCGACGTCGAGCGCGGCGATGCGCAAAGTGCGGCAGACTTCGCGCGCTGGCTCGGCGCGATCCTCACGGCGCAAGGCGAAGACATCGAGGTGCGCGGCGACACCGTGGTCATGAGCGGCTGGCGTGCGGTGCGCGAGTTGAAGCTGGCCGACCCGCTGGCGGCGTTCGACGCCTGGAACGAACTGTGGCTCGGCGCCGCGGCCGCACATGATCGGTTCCTCAGGGTGGAGACGACGCGGAGCTACGGCCAGCGAGGCTGGTCGGCGGCCTGGCGGATGGCGCCGAGATAGCCTTTCGGCAGTCGATGGCCGGAGATCGTCTCGCCGAGCTCGCTGAGCGGCACCCAACGCGTTTCCAGATGCTCGTGGCTCAGCGTCACTTCGCGCGCGCCGATCAGGCGGCAGGCGAACGGCACGATGCGCACGAAGCGGGCCGGCAGCACCTCGAACACGTGCTCGTCGAGCGCCGCGCCGACCTCGACCTCGAGGCCGGCCTCCTCTCGCACCTCGCGCCGCAGCGCCGCCAGAAAATCCTCGCCCGGATCGGGCCGGCCGCCGGGCAGGTCCCACTCGTCGCGCGCGTTCAGGAGCAGAAGGACTCGCCCCTCATGCAGCACGACACCTTTGACCGACACCGGGGGCGGCGCTGCCATCGCTTAGCGGATCTTCTGGTTAAAATAACGGGAATCTAACGGGGTGGTCGACCATACCACCCCCGCCGCACCAGCCTCCGACTTCTCCGCGCCCATGGCGGCACTATAGGCCCGACCGTTAAGCGGCGCCGATTCTGTCCTATAGAACTTTGCCGAAAGAAAAGGCCGGGATCGCTCCCGGCCTTTCCGTATTCGCAAGAGACCTGGACCTTAGAAGTCCATGCCGCCCATGCCGCCGTCGGCACCCGGGGGCATGCCCATCGGCGCCTTCTTCTCCGGCTTCTCGGCGACCATGGCTTCGGTCGTCACCAGCAGACCGGCCACCGAAGCGGCGTCCTGCAGCGCGGTGCGCACGACCTTGACCGGGTCGATGATGCCCGCCTTCACCATGTCGACATAGTCGCCCTTCTGGGCGTCGAAGCCGAAGTTGGTGTCCTTCTGGTCGAGCATCTTGCCCGCGACCACCGCGCCGTCGAAGCCGGCGTTCTCGGCGATCTGGCGGACCGGCGACTGCAGCGCGCGGCGCACGATCTCGATGCCGACCTTCTGGTCGTCGTTGGCCGCACGGATCTTGTCGAGCGCCTTCAGGGCGTAGAGGAGCGCTGCGCCGCCGCCGGCGACGACACCCTCTTCGACCGCCGCCTTGGTGGCGTGCATGGCGTCATCAACGCGATCCTTCTTCTCCTTGACCTCGACCTCGGTCGCGCCGCCCACCTTGATGATAGCGACACCGCCCGCGAGCTTGGCCAGGCGCTCCTGGAGCTTCTCACGGTCGTAGTCCGAGGTGGTCTCCTCGATCTGGGCGCGGATCTGGGTGATGCGGCCCTCGAGGTCGGCCTTCTTGCCCGCACCGTCGACGATCGTGGTGTTCTCCTTCTCGACGATGACCTTCTTGGCCTTGCCGAGCATGTCGAGCGTGACGTTCTCGAGCTTGATGCCGAGATCCTCGGAGATCAGCTGACCGCCGGTCAGGATCGCCATGTCCTCGAGCATCGCCTTGCGGCGATCGCCGAAGCCCGGCGCCTTGACGGCCGCGATCTTGAGGCCGCCGCGCAGCTTGTTGACGACCAGGGTGGCGAGCGCCTCGCCCTCGACGTCCTCGGCCACGATCAGCAGCGGCTTGCCCGACTGCACGACCGCCTCGAGCACCGGCAGCATGGCCTGCAGACCCGAGAGCTTCTTCTCGAACAGCAGGATGTACGGGTCGTCGAGCACCGCCTCCATGCGCTCGGCGTCCGTGATCATGTACGGCGACAGGTAGCCCTTGTCGAACTGCATGCCCTCGGTGAACTCGAGCTCGAGGCCGAAGGTCTGGCCCTCCTCGACGTTCACGACGCCGTCCTTGCCGACCTTCTCGATCGCGTCCGCGATCACGT
>DATGMK010000097.1:0-32776 GCA_035293665.1 Reyranella sp.
CCGCGATGGGCGACGAGGGCGACCAGGTGGAAGTGAGGGACGCCGACGTGTTCGCCATGCGCGCCGCCTTCGGCGAGATCGCGCCCGGCTCGGCCGTGTTCCGCTACGACTGGATCTGGCCGCCGGAGGGCGGCGACCCGCGGCCGTTCAAGCCGTAGGTCATCGATGACAGCGGGGACCTCATTGCCATCGCGTCCGGCCCGGCGCGTGTTCGCCGATCTCTCGATCCGCGCCTATCTCGTGCTGCTGATCGCTGCCGTCCTGGTGCCGATGCTCGTGCTGGCCGGCGTCCTGGCGTGGCACTATGCCGACGCCGAGCGGCGCACGGTCGAGGCGCAGCGCGTCGACGTCGCCAACAATCTCCGCCATCTGATCGACCGCGACATCGAGGGCATGGCGGGCTTCCTCAACGGCATCGCCTTGTCGCCGCGCCTGCAGGACGCGGCACCCGACGTCGTCCGCCGCGTCCTCGGCCTTGCCCGCCTGCGCGCCTTCGAATCGATCGGCGTGTTCGATCGGGACGGCAAGCTGCTGGTGTCGATGCCCGAGAGCGGTCCGCCGTTCCCCAGCGCCGAGTCCGTCGGCGTCGCCGCCGTGATGAGCGGCCAGCCGCTGTTCGTGTCGGATCTGCAGCGGACGCCCGACGGCAAGCCCGGTCCGTACTACATCTCGGTGCCAGTGCTGCGGGACGGCGAGCTGATCGGCGTGCTGACGGGCGGGGTCAACACGCGACACCTGCAGAAGCTGTTCGGCGAGGCCGGCATGCGCGAGAGCTGGCGAGCCGCCATCGTCGACCGCCACGCCACGATCCTGGCGCGCAGCCGCGATGCCGACACGCTGGTCGGCGTGCGCGCGCAGGAGCCGCTGGTCGCAGCGGTGAACAGCGGCCGGGCGAGCGGTCTGTTCGACGTCGTCTCGCGCGACGGCGTGAAGATGAGCAATTCCTTCCAGCGCTCGACGATCAGCGGCTGGACGGCGTCGGTCGCGGTGCCGACCTCGGTGATCGAGGAGCCGTTCCGCAAGACCGCGCTGGTGCTCGGCATGGCCGCCCTGTTGCTGACCCTGATCGGCCTGCTTCAGGCGGTCGTGGTGGCGAGCGCGATCGCGTCATCGGTGCGCCAGCTGGGCGCCGCCGTGGTGGCCTTCGTCTCGCGTCGCGAGGTTATGCTGCCACCGTGGACGATGCGCGAGCTGCGCGACGTGCTGCGCGTCATCGAATCGACGGCGGCGATGGGCTGGCCCAAGGACGGCCGGGACGATCAGGACAGCGGCAGGCGCTGATCAGGCGCGCCGCATCTCGTCCCGCACCGAGCCGCGCAGCGCCTCGATGCGCACGAACCAGATCAGCAGTGCCGCCGCGATCTTGATCAGCACCGGCAGCACGACATAGACCACGACCAGCGCGGTCGTGCTGTATCGGCCTGCCGCCGGATTGAAGCCGAGCAGCGCCACCACCGGCAACGACAGGGCCGCGCCCAGCGCCGTGGCGAGCTTGGTCGCCAGCGCCCACAGGCCGAAGTAGGTGCCGGTCTTGCCCTTGGTGTCGCCGCCTTCCTCCGAATTGATCACGTCGGCAAGGATCGAGGGCGGCAGCCCATAGTCGGCGCCGATCCCGAGGCCGGTGATCACCGAGATGACGAGGAACCAGTAGAAGTCGCCCGGGCCCAGGAAGATCGCCAGGCCCATCCCGACGATCGAGCAGATCATGCCGGAGAACCAGGCGGCGGCCTTGCTGAGCTTCTTGGACAGCAGCAGCCACATCGGCACGGAGACGGCGCCGGCGACGAAGTAGGTGAGCAGGATGATGCCGGCGTGGAGCTTGGTGCCGGCCAGCACGTGCTCGACATAGAACAGGATCACCGTCACGGCGACGCCGAGCGCCGACCCGTTGACCACGAACACCAGCAGCAGGCGGCGGAACAACGGGTTCTTCAGCGGCGAGAAGAAGGCGATGAAGGCGTTGCGCTCGCCATGGACGACGGGCGGATGGACCGACGGGCCGGCCCAGGCGAAGGTCGGCAGGCTGAATACCAGGCAGATCGGCAGGAAGATCAGCCCCAGCATCATGTAGCCGGTGGTATTGCCGAACATCTTGGGCGAGGTCAGCACGACCGGCAGCACGACGGCGCAGGTCATGCCGATCAGGCCGAACACCTCGCGCGCGACGGTGACCCGGGTGCGCTCGTTGTAGTCGTCGGCGAGCTCGGCGCCGTGGCTGTGATAGCTGATCGACACGCCCGAATAGCCGAAATGGACCAGCAGCAGCGCCAGCGTCAGCCAGACCCCCATCAGCAGCTCGCTGCCGAACCAGGCGTCGGGCGGATCGAACAGCATGTAGAAGCCGCCCGCCAGCACCGGTGTCATCAGGCCGACGAACAGCAGGCGGCCGCGCGGCCCGCGGCGACTGAACCGGTCGCTGATCAGGCCGATCACGGGATCCTGGACGGCGTCGATGATGCGGCAGCCGATGAAGATCGGCCCCATGACCTCGAGCGAGAACTTCAGGACCTCGCCATAGAAGTGGCTGACATTCAGCACGACCGGCAGCGCGGCCATGGCGAGCGGCAGCTGCAAGGTGGCGTAGGCGATGAGGCGGCCGAAGGAAATTTTGGCGGAGGCGGTCGTTCCGCTTCCGGACGGTCCTGAATGCACCTCGAGCCTTCCCTGTTAGCCGCCACCCCTGCCCGGGCGCCTTGTTGTGACCGTTATATAGGCTCGAAATGCGCCTGCAAAACGTCCGTTCGCCCCAGGAGCCCCCCTAGGAACGGGGGCAGGCCGGCGGTTTGCGCATCTCCAGCGCGGTAAGATCGGCGGTCACCGTCACCAGTCCGGTATCGACCGTCAGACGGTCGAGGATGCCGGAGTCGAAGAGCTCCGTCTTCAGGGTGAACATCGGCCGCTGCTGCTGGTCGCGGCCGCGGGTGAAGCTCATGAACACCGGCCAGGACCGCCCGGGAACTGCGATCGGCCGCTCGCCGGGACGGGGCCCGCGCAGCACGCCGGGATCGAGCTGGTCGACATCGACGAGGAACGCATCGCCGACGACCTCGGCGTCGAATGTCATCGACGGGAAGGATGCGGCGCCGCCGCGCAGGCGCTCGATCACCTTGTTGAGCGCCGCGACCGGCATCAGGGTCGGGGGCGGCAGCACGAGCTGCTGCGGCCCACTCGGATAGTCGATGTCGGCGCGCACCTCCTTGTCGGTGCGCCGCACCCGGCCGCGCATCTCGTGCTCGGCGCCGTTCTGGCTCTGCACGGTGCGGAACCGGAAATCGCTGCCGTCCCGGCGCTCCTCGCCATCGAGCCTGGAGAGCAGGTTCAGCTTCCACGAGGAGGTGATGGCGATCTCGGTGCTGATGTCGCGCTTGAGATGCCAGCCGGCGCAATCCTGCGTCAGGTCCTCGGTTGCCGTGCCGATGCGCGGCGCGTTGACCGCATCGCCCAGGCGCAGCGCATACTCGGCACGGTGCGGCAGCATCTGCGCGCCGGCCGCAGCTGGAAGGAGCACCGCGGACGCGGCGAGGAGGCACACGAGCTGTCGCATCGGGAGACCTTGCGCAGGGTTCGTGGCGCGCATATGGCAACAGCCGTGAGCCCCTTTGAGTTCCTGTGCGCCGGCGAGCGGCTGGAGGCGTGGCCGGCCGGCGCGCTTCACTGGCCGGCGCGGCGGCTGCTGGCGGTCGCCGACCTGCATCTGGAGAAAGGCTCATCCTACGCCGTCAACGCCCGGAAGCTGCTGCCGCGCCACGACACGCGCCATACCCTGGCCATGCTCGGCGCCCTGGTCGACCTGCTGAACCCCGAGACGGTGGTGTGCCTAGGCGATTCCTTCCACGACCGCACCGCCATCGACCGCCTGCCGGAGGGCGAGCGGGCGGAGATCGAGCGGCTGACCCGGCGAACGCAATTCGTCTGGATCGCCGGCAACCACGATCCGGCCCCGCCGCCCGAGGGCTGGGGCCATGTCGCGGTCGAGGTCGCCGACAGCCCGCTGGTGTTCCGCCACGAGGCGATATTCGGCCCGGCCGAGGGCGAGGTTTCCGGGCACTATCATCCGGTCGCGGCGCTGACGGTCCAGGGGCGGGGCATCCGCCGCCGCTGTTTCCTGACCGATGGCCAGAGGGTGATCCTGCCGGCGTTCGGCGCCTATGCCGGCGGCCTCAACGCCCTCGACCCGGCGATCGCCCAGCTCTTCCCGGGCGACTATGACGCCCTGGTAGTCGGCCGCGACGCCGTCCGCCGCCTGTCCTGGCGGCAACTCCGCCCCGATCCGTCAATCGCCCAGACGGCGTGGGTGCGGGAGGTTCGGTAGGGCCTTCGGACTTCCCACAACTTCCCACCCGCGTGGGAAGCCTCCAATGCCGATGGTACAGGGCTTTTAGCCGATTCTTCCCACCTTCCCCTCACCGGTGTTTTGCCATTTGCCGTGGATAATGCGGGGCGGGTTGGGGGGCCGACTACTTCGGCAGCTCGTACTTCAGGGTGACCTCACCCAGGCCCTCGATCTTGCCGGTGGCGGTGCTGCCGGGCGGGACGAACTGGCAGGCGACCATGCTGCCGCTCGATACGATCATGCCCTTCTTCAGCTGCTTGCCGTGCTCGCCGAGCTTGTTGGCGAGCCACGCCAGGGCGTTGTGGGGATGGCCCAGCACGTCGCCCGAGTGGCCGGTGCGCACCTCCACGCCGTCGATGGAGATCGAGCCGTCGAGCTTGTCGATCGGCAGGTCGCGCCAGTTCTTGTTCGGCCTGGCGAGCAGCGAGCCACCGTTCCAGCCGGCATCCATGATCAAGGGGTTGACGGCCAACCGGCTGTAGTCGGCCCCGCGGTCCTCGATCAGCTCGAAGCCCGCCCGCGCCTCGCCGACATACTCGGCGACCGTGTCCTTGTCGTAGGGCGTCTTCGGCTTCGGCACGTCGCGGCCCATCACGAAGATCACCTCGAGCTCGACGCCCAGCCGCGTCCAGCGGTCGGCGCGCACGCTGGCCTTGTGCTCGAACACGCGCTTCTTGCGGATCGGGCCGTAGCAGGGGCCTTTGAGGCCGGTCTGCTGCAGGATCTGCGGCGAGGTCAGTGCGATCTTGTAGCCGGCCAGCGGGCCCTGCTTGACCATCTGCTTCTTCAGGAAGGCGTCCTGGACCTTGTAGGCCAGGCGCTCGTCGTCGGTCTCGAACTGCGCCGGCCAGCGGCCGACCACCGCGCGCGCCTTGTCGACCTGCGCCAGCCAGTTCGCGACCTTGGGAATGCTGAGAGCCATCGGACGTCCCCCTGTGTGTTCTGACTCGAGTGTTCTCACTTGTGCGTGTCCCAGCGCTTCGCATAGTGCGGGCATGGTGGTCAACGCGCGCGGTCCCTTTGCGCCGGTTCGCGCCGGCGCGCTGGTCGGCGTCGTCCTGGCGGGGGGCGAGGGCCGGCGCATGGGCGAGGGTGTGAAGAAGCCATTACGGCTGCTGGGGGGCAAGCCGATGGTGGCGCATGTCGTCGAACGGCTCCGTCCGCAGGTGATGGACCTCGTCGTGGTGGCCAACGATCCCGACCCTGCCTTCAAGCGGCTGGGCGTGCCGGTCATTCCCGATCCGCCCGACATCCGGCGCGCCGCCAGGCGCGAGGGCCGGCGCCTGGGCCCACTGGCCGGCATCCTCGCCGGCATGGAATGGGCGCTGAAGCATCACCCCCATGCCGGCTGGATCCTGACTGCGCCGGCCGACGTGCCGTTCCTGCCGCTCGACCTGACGGTGCGCCTGTGCGGCCACATGCATGTACCCGAACCGGACGTGCTGGTGATCCGCCACGGCCGCCATCGCGAGCCGTCGCTCGGCGTGTGGTCGGTGAAGCTGGTCGAGGATCTGAGGCGGGCGATCCTGGAGGAGGGGATGCGGCGGGTCGGTCAGTTCGGCGAGCGCCATGCCCAGGCCGAGCTGGTCTGGCCGGGCGACCCGGCGCCCTTTGTCAACATCAACACGCCCGAGGACCTCAAGGCCGCGGAGGCTCGGCTGGCTCGAGCTCGACCACGGACCCGTCGATCAGGACTTTCCCGGCATTCTCGAAGTTGACCGTGATGCGGCGACCGATCATGGACTGGATCTGCCCCAAGCCCCAGTCCGGTCGGTCGGGATGGCGTACGAAGTCGCCCGGGGAGAGGGCGGACGGGGATGGTTTTTCACGCATAGGGTGGGCAAGTTCCGCTTCTGATGCAGCGCGGTAGCCGTTTTCGAACTATTGCCATAAGCCTTCGCGCGGCAGTTCAAATCTCCGGCATCAATTTTGCTGCACTGCACTACTACTGGGGGAGTCGGTACGGGTTCAACCTTGCAGAGCAATCGACCGCCCCTTAATACTCCGCCCGCCTCTGGAGGTCCGCCTTCGCTCGAGGCGGACGTTGGTGTGGTCGCTGGGGAGTGGAGTTGCCAACGATGTCGATTACGTTGCCGCAGAATTACCGGCCGACGGACCGCGAACCTTTTATGAACCCCATTCAGCAAGAGTACTTCCGTCAGAAGTTGCTGAAGTGGAAAGCCGAACTGATCGAGGAATCCAACCAGACTCTTCAGAACATGCAGGAAGAAAGCCTGGCGCAGCCTGACCTCGCGGATCGCGCCACGGCCGAGACCGACCGCTCCCTGGAGCTCCGGACTCGCGATCGCTTCCGCAAGCTGATCTCGAAGATCGATTCGGCGCTCAAGTCGATCGAGGAAGGCACCTACGGATACTGCGAGGAGACCGGTGAGCCGATCGCGCTGAAGCGCCTCGAAGCTCGCCCGATCGCCACGCTGTCGGTGGAAGCGCAGGAGCGCCACGAGCGCCTCGAACGTACCCGCCGCGACGAAGGCGCCGACTGAGGATGTGAAAAGGCCCGCTCCCCGCGGGCCTTTCTTTTTCTTGCGCCGGGGGCGCGCCACTCCAGTGGCGCGTCATGTCTTTAGGCGAGCACTGCCATATGGCCAGAGCCGAGGCTCGCTGACGAGCCCCGCCTTGACCGGGTTATTATCGATATAGTCCTCGGTATCGCTGAAGTGGGTGTCGCTTCGAATGAAGCGGTCCCAGTACTCCGTTTGCCAGAAGGCACCCGAGCGACCGAGTTGTTCGTTAGCCTTGCGAGCGGTGAAACGCTTCCACGAACTGATGACCGTTCCCAGAGGATGTTCGGGAAGAACTGTAAAGAGGACGTGCACGTGGTTCGGCATGATCGTCCATGCGTGAAGACGATAGCGGCTGCCATCGAACACCAAGAAGGCGTCTTCTACTAGGTTCGCAATGGGCTCCGACCTCAACCAGCAAGCGCCCCAGCCATGATCAAGCATCTCGTGACGCAATGATTCCGGTTGGTTGTCACGCTCCAGTCGCGCCAGAGCTGCCTTGGGCAGGCTGTCGGCCAGCCGGAACGTCACGAATTGAACGACATCCTGCGAATCGAAGTGCGGCAGGTAGTTTCGTGAGTGCCAACCTTTGTGGGGCATCGGCTTCATGACGCGCCACTGGAGTGGCGCGCCCCCGGCGCAAGACTAAGCCTTCGCTTCGTCCTGCATTTGCTGGCGGTTGAGGGCGCGACCGGCGCGGCCACCGCCGGGCTTGCCGTCGCGCCAGGCGATGGCGCCGTTGCACAGCACCGTGTCGATGCCGGCCGCCGGCGTCGTCGGCTTTTCGAACGTCGCGGTGTCGATCACCGTCGCCGGGTCGAACACGCAGATGTCCGCGTAGTAGCCCTTCTTGATCTGGCCGCGGGCGGTGAGATGGAAGCGCTGCGCCGAGTAGCACGTCATGCGGCGCACCGCGTCCTCCAGCGGGAACAGCTTGAGGTCGCGCGAGTAGTGGCCGAGCACGCGCGGGAAGGTGCCCCACAGGCGCGGATGCGGATGGGCATCGAACGGGATGCCGTCCGAGCCGATCATCGCGCCGGGATGGCTCATCGCCGCCTGCACGTCCTTCTCGTCCATCATGAAGTAGATGGCGCCGGCCGGCTGGATGCGGTCGCCCGCTTCCTTCATCGAGCAGTCCATCTCCCTGGCGATGTCGGCGAGGTCGCGGCCGCTCAGGCCCGGCACCTTGTCCGACCAGGTGATCAGCACCTTGTCGGCCCGCTCCAGCATGTCGGTGCGCAGGATCGTCGAGCCGGCGATGTAGGGATAGACATCGAAGGCGATCTGCTGCGTCTTCATCGCCTCGGTGAACTTGGGCAGCGTCTCCTTCATGCGGCCGAAGTTCTGCCGGCCCGAGCACTTGTGGTGGGAGACGATGACCTCGGCATGGGCGCGGCGGCCGATCTCGAAGGTCTCGTCCATCGCCTTGATGATGTGATCGCCCTCATCGCGCATGTGGGCGGTGTAGACGGCGCCCCACTTGCCGAGCGGCTGCGCCACTTCGGCCACCTCGGCGGTCGAGGCGGCATTCGACACGGCATAGAACAGGCCGCTCGACATGCCGATCGCGCCTTGCTCGAGGCTCTGGTCGAGCAGCCCGCGCATGCGGGCGATCTCGGCCTGCGTGGCTTCGCGGTTGAGGTCGTCGCCCATCATGTTGATGCGCAGCGTCCCGTGCCCGATCAGGAAGGCGCCGTTGATCGCGGGCTTCGCGGCCTCGACCTTGCCGGCGAACTCGGCAAAGTCCTTCGACAGGTTCTCCTTCTTCTTGATGATCAGCGACATCCAGTGCCCGATGTCGGGTCGGGTGTACGGCGCGGCCGAGACGCCGCAATTGCCACAGACCACGGTGGTGACGCCCTGGCTTACCTTCATGGCCATGGTCGGGTTGTCGATCAGGGCCGTGTCGTCGTGCGTGTGCACGTCGATGAAGCCCGGGGCCACGACCTTGCCCTTGGCGTCGATCTCGTTGGTGCCCTTGAGCGAGCCCGGCGCCTCGACGGCGGCGATACGGTCGCCCTTCACCGCGACGTCGGCAGCGAACAGCTTCTTGCCGGTGCCGTCGGCCACTTGGCCGTTGCGGATGATCAAATCGTACGTGGGCATTGAAGCTATCCTTTCATTCTTCCTCCTCTCCCCCGCTAAAGGGGAGAGGCTGGGAGAGGGGGCTTCGACAGCTCGTGCAACCCCTCTCCTAACCTCTCCCCCTGACAGGGGAGAGGGATATGAGTGTTATTGCTCGTTCTGGCCCAGCCGCATGTCGAGGTCGAACGGATAGAGCGGTCGCTTGACCTTCTCGTACTTGAAGAGCTTGAGGTCGGAGGCGGTGCAGCCGTCGCCGTCGCACATCACGATGTGCTTGGCGATCGGCTCGAAGCCGGCACGGAAGTGCTGGCGCGACTTGATCAGCACGTACTTCTTGCGCCGGGGATCGATGCCGCAATGGGTGAAGACGCCGAGGTCATAGGGCTCGGCGCGCTTCTCCGAGACGACGATCTGCATCTTGCCGGTGTCGAGCACGGCGGTGCGGCCCATGCGCACGGTGGTGCCGGTCGCCATCGGGCCGGTGACGACGAAGGTGCCATCGGTGATCGCCTTGACCTTGCCGGTGACGCGCAACGGCTTGCCCTTGAGACCCATCGCCGGCATGTCGATCTTGCCGCCAAGATCGAGAGTCACCTCGTTCCCGACGCCGGCCTTGATCATCTGGTCGACGCAGGCGGGGTCGCAGATCGGGCCGGCGACCGCATCCTCGAGGCCCTGCTTCATCGCCTCCTCGATCACGCTCATGACGTCCTGCGTGCCCCCTGAGGCGGTGTTGTCGCCGTGGTCGGCCATCACCACCGGCCCTTCGCTGTAGCTCTTTGCGCGCGCGACCTGGACCGACAGCGGCTCGGGATGGAACAGGAAACCCTCGCGCTTCTCCCATGCCGTATCGAGGATCTTGTTGAGCAGGATCTCGCCCTCGGCCGTGCGCTTGTCGCAGACGATCACCGAGGAGAGGGCGAGGTGAGGGATGTCGGCCTGCGGGAAGCCGCCGAACACCGAGGCGTTCAGCACCTGCCCCGAATCCTCCGCCTGGTTGGCCATGCCCATCAGCGTCTTCATCGGCTCGCGCGAGGGCGTGTGGACCAGCGAGCTGCTCATGATCGGCCGCGTGCCCCACACCATCTTCGGCTCGACCTCGCCATCGAGCATTCGCAGCAGGGTGCGGCCGGCGCGGCGCGCGGTATCGGCCATGTCGACGTGAGGGTAGGTGCGGTAGCCCGTCATGATCGTGGCGCCTCGGATCATCGCCTCGGTCATCTGGGTATGGAAATCGAGGGCGACGGCGATCGGCACGTCGGGGGCGACCTTGCGAAGACGGTTCAGCAGCTCGCCCTCGCCGTCGTCGAAGTGCTCAGCGACCATGGCGCCGTGCAGCGCCAGCAGGACGGCGTCGCAGCCCTTCTTCACCTCGTCGACGATCGCCGTGGTCATTTGCTCGTAGGCCGCCCTGGTCACGAGGCCCGACGGATGTGCGGAGGCGGCCATGGGCACGGTGAATTCGGCCCCGGCCTTGCGCGCGACCTCGAGGAACCCACCTAGGGAGGTGTTGGTGCCTTCGGAATCCTTGATGGCGCCCGGGCCAGTCAGGGCGCCCTGACGGGCGAAGGACTCGATCGGAGTAGGGAGCGGCGAGAAGGTGTTGGTCTCGTGCATCATCATCGCAACAACAAACTTCTTCTTCGCCACAGTCAGTCTCCTTTTGAAACGCTAACTCGTCACAGTGACGGCGCTAACCCGTTGAACGTCCTCAGTTTTGTGTGCGTTGCAGAAAAGCAACACTGCAAACACATTCGATAAATCGGGTAAACATGTGAATTACCGGGGCTTTTTCGGCCTTGCATTTCCTTCGCAGGTGCACCATTCTTCGGGTGCAGCAAACGTCGCTCCGGCGACCTCTTTGTTTGCTGTATGCCCGTCTTGGGCGTTTCCTCCCTAAACTCGGGCCGTGCTTGCACGGCCCTTTTTTTTGCACGAGTCGGTCCGCTATTCGGCGGCCATTGGCCGAATCAGCTGCACCGTTGCCAGCGCGCCGATCTCCTCGAGCAGACTGGTCATCAGGCGCCGCGTGGCGCCGAAGGTGGGCAACTGGGTGTGGCGCGCTTCGTCCATGTAGAGCGCGCGATTGATTTCGATCTGCAGGGTATGGCGGCCGACGCCCGGCCGGCCGTAGCGCTGGGTGGTGAAGCCGCCGGCATAGGGCTGATTGCGGCGCACCCGCAGGCCCTGGCTGGCCAGCCAGCGCTCGACGCCGTCGATCAGGCCGGGGGCGCAGGCCTCGCCGTGATTGTCGCCCAACACGACGTCGACGCCGTGCTCGCGCAGGCCGAGGCCGGACGCCGAGGAGGGCATGGAATGGGCATCGACCAGCAGCACGGCCCCGAACCGGGCGTGGGTCTGCTCGACCAGGGTCGATAGCGCCAGATGGTACGGCCGCCAGCAGGTCTCGAGCCGCCGCTCGATCTCGTTGGAGGACACGCGGCCTCGATAGATCGCCTCGCCGCTGGCGGCGACCCGCGGAATCATGCCTAGCCCGGCGGCGACCCGGGTCGTGCGGTGGTTCAGCGGGCGCGGCAGCGGACCCTCGAACATGCCGGGATCGAGCTCGTACGGCTCGCGGTTGGCATCGACGTAGGACCGCGGAAAGCGGGCTGCGAGCAGCGGAATGCCCAGATCGGGTGCTCCGGCGAACAATTCGTCGACGAAGGCGTCCTCGGCGCGGCGCAGCGCGGCCAGCGAAACCGCGGCCTGGGCCAGGAACTCCGCAGGATAGATCGACCCGCTATGCGGGGACGCCACGACCAGTGGCAGAAGCTGCCGGTCGGGGATGCGGCAATCCAACGATTCGTGTTCGGCCTGAGACAAACTCATTGAATTCTCATAGCGCGGGCAGCCGGCTCAGTCACTTGGCCGATCATCCGCCATCACTTGCCAACGCGGAACCGTCATTGTAGGGAGACCGCCTTCGCGGCGTCGGGCGCGTAGCTCAGCGGTAGAGCACTGTCTTGACATGGCAGGGGTCACAGGTTCAAACCCTGTCGCGCCCACCACGCTGCACCACAATCCCTTGATCCAAAACTTTTATTCGCTCTACGCCCACGAGTTCGTGCGCGTTGCCTGCTGCGTTCCGCGCACCCGCGTGGCCGACGCCGAGTTCAATCTCGGCCAGACGCTGCGGCTCGCCCGAGAAGGCGACAAGGCCCGCACCGCGATCATGGTCTTTCCTGAGCTGGGGCTTTCGTCCTACGCCATCGAAGACCTGTTGCTGCAGGACGCGCTGCTCGAGCAGGTCGAGCGATCGGTCGCCCAGGTGGTCGAGGCCTCGAAGACGCTCTTCCCGATCCTGGTGGTCGGCGCGCCGTTGCGTGTCACCGATCGGCTGTACAACACCGCGATCGTCATCCATCGCGGCAGGATCCTCGGAGTCGTGCCGAAGACATACCTGCCGAATTATCGCGAGTTCTACGAGAAGCGGCACTTCGTGTCGGGCGCCAACACGATCACGAACGAGGTCGTGCTGGCGGGCCAGACGGCGCTGTTCGGCACCGACATGCTGTTCCGCTCGACCGGCTCCGTGCCGATGACCTTCCATGTCGAGATCTGCGAAGACATCTGGATGCCGATTCCACCGTCGAGCCATGCGGCGCTCGCCGGTGCGGAGGTGCTGCTGAACCTGTCGGCCAGCAACATCACCATCGGCAAGGCGGAGCTGCGGCGGCTGCTGTGCGGCAGCCAGTCGGCGCGCGCGAGCGCCGCCTATGCGTACTCGGCGTCGGGGCCGGGTGAGTCGACGACCGATCTTGCGTGGGACGGTCACGCGGCGATTTACGAATGCGGCGACCAGCTCGCCGAGTCCGGGCGCTTCGAGAAGGATTCGACGCTGGTCGTGGCCGATGTCGATCTCGGCCGCATCCGCCAGGAGCGGCTGCGCAACGGCGGCTTCGCCGACAATGCGCTGCAGGAAAAGGACCGCGTTGCGCGCTTCCGTACGATCGACTTCGTGCTCGACGCGCCAACCGACAGCGTGATGCTGGAACGGCCGATCGAGCGCTTCCCCTACGTGCCGTCCGATCCGGCCAAGCTGCGCGACAATTGCTACGAAGCGTACAACATCCAGGTCCAGGGCCTGGCGCAGCGCCTGCAGTCGAGCCGGACGCAGAGCGCCGTCATCGGCGTGTCGGGCGGCCTCGATTCGACGCATGCGCTGATCGTGACCTGCCGGGCGATGGACCAGCTCGGCCTGCCGCGCGCGAACGTGAAGGCCTTCACGCTGCCGGGCTTCGGCACGACCAGCAAAACCTACGACAACGCCTGGAAGCTGATGAAGGCGTTGGGCGTCAGCGCGGGCGAGATCGACATCAAGCCGGCGGCAAAGCAGATGCTGGGCGACATCGGCCATCCCTTCGCCAAGGGAGAGAAGGTCTACGATGTCACCTTCGAGAACGTGCAGGCGGGCCTGCGCACGGACTATCTGTTCCGCCTGGCCAACCAGCATCGCGGCATGGTGGTCGGCACGGGCGATCTCTCCGAGCTCGGCCTGGGCTGGTGCACCTATGGTGTCGGCGATCACATGTCGCACTACAATCCGAACGGCTCGGTGTCGAAGACGCTGATCCAGCACCTGATCCGCTTCGTGGCGGCGTCGGGCGACGTCGACAAGACCACCGCCGACATCCTGCACGACATCCTGGACACCGAGATCTCGCCGGAACTGATCCCGGGCGACAACGGGGCGGTGCAGGCGACCGAGAGCTTCGTCGGTCCCTATGCGCTGCAGGATTTCAACCTGTTCTACCTGACGCGGCTCGGCTATCGGCCGTCGAAGATCGCGTTCCTGGCGTGGAATGCCTGGCATGACGAAAAGAAGGGCGCATGGCCCGCGAACGTGCCGGCCGCCTCCAAGCGCGCCTACTCGATGGAGGAGATCCATCGCTGGCTGGAGCTGTTCCTGCGGCGCTTCTTCGGCAACCAGTTCAAACGCTCGGCGTTGCCCAATGGACCGAAGATATCGTCGGGCGGTTCGCTGTCGCCGCGCGGCGATTGGCGTGCGCCCTCGGACGGCAGCCCCGATGTCTGGCTGGCAGAGCTGAAGGCGTCCGTCCCCACCAAGTAGGAGGGGTGATGCCGAACCTGTCGATCTCGTCCGAGAAAGTCTGCTACCTGATCGTCAAGGCGCGCGAGTTCGACGTGCAGGACGTCGATACCGAGCTGGAAGACGGATCCAATCCCAGCGACGATCGCGAGATCGATGTGCTCGAGGAAAGCGGCGACAACCCCGTCGCGCAGGAGATCCGCGTCTTCATTGCCGAGCTGGACGAGGACGAGAAGGCGGACCTGATCGGCCTGATGCGGCTCGGCCGCGGCGACGGCACGATGGGCGAGTGGGAGGCGATGCGTGTCGAGGGCCATCGCGAGCATGCCGGTCGCATCGGCGCCTACCTGATGGGCGAACCGCTGCTCAGCGACTACCTGGAAGAAGGGCTGTCGCAATTCGGGTTCTCGTGTGCGGAATTCGAGATAGGACGACTCTGAGGCCGTGTCCTCTGATGTCCGCCCGACCCTCTGTGTCATCCGAGCATCGGGATCTATGGGGCCTCGGTATAGATCGCTCGCTTCGCTCTGGATGACGCGATAGCATCGGGTCGGGAGGACAGCGATGCCACTCAAGATGAAGAAGACCGTGCAGCAGATGGTCGACGAGGCCAACGCCGAGATCGAGACAGTTTCGGTCGACGATGCGATCAAGCTGGTCGGGCAGCCGGGCGTCACCTTCATCGACATCCGCGATCCGCGGGAGCTGTGGCGCGACGGCAGCATCCCAGGCGCAATCAACGTCACACGCGGCATGCTCGAGATGTGGATCGATCCCGAGAGCCCCTACGCCAAGGACTATTTCCAGAGCGGCGCCAAATTCATCTTCTTCTGTGCCGGCGCCTGGCGCTCGGCGCTGGCGACCAAGACGGCGCAGGACATGGGCCTGATGCCGGTCGCCCATCTCGAGGGCGGTCTCGGCGCCTGGAAAAAGGCCGGTGGCCCCGTGGCAAAGGTCGAGCCGAAGAAGTAAGGCTATGAGCCCGCCCGACGCGCTTGCCGACAAGCTGCTGGTGCCGCAGCCGTCGCCCGCGGAGTTCCCCGACTTCGTCTCGATCCCGATCCGCATTGGCCGTCACGCCAACCAGTGGCCCGGCAAGCGCGCGGTGGTGTGCGAGGGAAGGAGCCGCACCTGGCGCGAGTTCGATCTCCGCATCAACAAGATCGCGCGCACGCTCGCCGCCATGGGCATCGGCAAGGGCGACAAGATCGCGATCCTGGCCGGCAACTCGATCGAATATCTCGAGACCTTCATGGGGGGCCTGCGGGCGGGCGCCTGCGTCGTGCCGCTGTCGACCATGGCGGCGGCCGACGCGCTCGAGAAGATGCTCGACGATTGCGACGCCAAGCTCTTGTTCCTGTCGGACCAGTATCGCGCGCTGGTCGAGCCCTACGATGCGCGGCTCGGCAAGCTGATCCCAGGCGGCCGCATCGCCTACGATTTCGCGCGCGCCGGCTGGCACGACTTCGAGGCCTGGTTGGCCGGGGCCAGCGAGCTTCCGTTCGAACTGCCAATCGGGCAGCTCGACGACTTCAACATCATCTATTCGTCGGGCACGACCGGCCTGCCCAAGGGCATCCTGCACACCCACGCCATGCGCGACCTGCTGGCGGTGCGGTTCACCGCTTTCGACTACGGTCCCGACACGATCTCGCTCGCCTCGACGCCGCTCTATTCCAACACCACGCTCGTGGCCGTGCTGGCGACGCTCGGCGTCGGCGGCACGACGATCCTGATGCCCAGGTCGGACGTGGTGAAGTTCCTGGAGATCGCCCAGAAAGAGCGGGTGACCCACGCCATGCTGGTGCCGGTGCAATACCAGCGCATCCTGGCGCATCCGGACTTCGACAAGTACGACCTCAGCTCCTTCAAGTGCAAGCTGTCGACCAGCGCGCCGCTGCGCGCCGCCATCAAGGCCGATGCGGTGAAGCGCTGGCCGGGCCGGCTGATCGAGATCTACGGCCTGACCGAAGGCGGCGGAGCCTGCACGCTGGAGGCCAACCTCCATCCGGACAAGCTCCACACCGTCGGCAAGCCCGGCCTGGGTGCGGAGATCGTGGTGCTGGACGAGCAGGGCAAGGTGTTGCCGCAGGGCGAGGTCGGGGAGCTGGCCGGCCGCGCCCAGATCATGATGAAGGGCTACTACAAGCAGGACGACAAGACGCGCGATCTCTTCTGGTACGACGACCAGGGCCGGCTGTACTTCAAGTCGGGCGACATGGGGCGGATCGACGAGGACGGCTTCGTCATCCTGCTCGACCGCAAGAAGGACATGATCATCTCCGGCGGCTTCAACGTCTATGCCGCCGACATCGAGGTGCTGCTGCTGAAGCATCCCGACATCGTCGACGCCGCCGTGATCGGCATCCCAAGCGAGCAGTGGGGCGAGTCGCCTCTCGCGCTGTGCGTACGCCGCGACGGCGCCACGGTGAGCGAGGCCGAGGTCATGGCGTGGGCCAACGGCCAGCTCAGCAAGACGCAGCGGCTGGTCGGCGTCGAGTTTCGCGACTCGCTTCCGCGCAGCACCATCGGCAAGATCATGAAGCGCGAGCTGCGCGAGCCCTACTGGGCCGGCCGCAGCGCGCGCATTTGAGGCCCCCTTCGAGGACCCGATGAGCAAGCCCGAGCTGCGTTCGAACCATCTCTTCACCCTGTCGCTGACGGTCGATCCCGACATGACCGATGTCGGCGAGACGCCGTACGGCCGCCGCCGCATCGCCGCGGTGACCGGAGGCACCTTCGAGGGCGAGGAGATCCGCGGCACCGTGCTGCCGGCGCCGGGCGGCGACTGGCTGCTGCTGCGCCGCGACGGCATTCTGATGCTGAACGTGCGGCTCACGCTCAAGACCGACGACGGCCACCTGATCTACATGCGCTACGAGGGCATGCGGCACGGCCCGCAATGGGTGATCGAGCAACTCAACAAGGGCGAGCGGGTCGACCCGAACCAGTATTACTTCCGCACCACGCCGTGGTTCGAGACGGCATCGGAGAAGTACCGCTTCCTCAACCGCATCGTCTGCGTCGCGTCAGGCCGGCGCGACCCGACCGGGCCGGTCTACGAGGTGTTCCACATCCTGTGAGGCACGCCCTGTGAGCACCACGATCGTCCCTGCGGGCGCGCCCTGGTCGGGCATCGTAAGCCGGGGCCAGGTGCTGCGCATCACCGACCTCGAGGGCCAGCAGGCGGTCGACTTCCTCTGCTACAACGCGGCCGACCCGCAGGAGCGCTATCACGCGCCCAACACGGTGAAGGCGGCCGGCACGATCTTCCTGACCGCCGGCCACCGGCTCTATTCCGACATCGCCCGGCCGATCTTCACCATCGTCGAGGATCAGTTCGGCGGCCACGACACGATCGGCGGCTGCTGCAGCGCTCCCTCCAACGAGATGCTGTACGGCGTGAAGGATTGCCCGGGCTGCCGCGAGAACTTCCTGCTGGCGCTGTCGCGGCACGGCCTGGGCCGCAAGGACATCGTGCCCAACATCAACTGGTTCATGCGCGTGCCGGTGACGACCGAAGGTGGCGCGGCGATTGCATCGGGCGTCTCGCCGCCGGGCTGCCAGGTGGCGCTGCGGGCCGAGATGGACGCGCTGGCGGTGATCTCCAACTGCCCGCAGGTCAACAATCCGTGCAACGGCTACAAGCCGACGCCGATCAAGGTGGAGATCACCGGTTAGGGCCAGGAGAAGGGGAGGACGATGGAGACCATTCCCGCCCGCCGCGGCAAGGCGGCTTACGTCCGGCAGGGCCAGTCGATCCGCATCGTCAACACCCACGGCAGCCAGGTGGTCGACACCTGGGCGTTCACCGCCGGCATGCTGACCGAATTCATGTCGATGGAGCACACGCGGGCCACGCTCACCAAGCTGGTCCCGCGGCCGGGCGACGGGCTCTACACCAACCGCCGCCGCAGGATCCTCACCATGACCGAGGACACCAGCCTCGGCGCGCACGACACGCTGATGGCCGCCTGCGACAGCGAGCGCTACCTCCTGCTGGGCGTGAAGGAGTACCACGACAACTGCACCGACAACCTGTTCGCCGCGATGCAGGGCCTCGGCCTCGTGCCGCCGGAATGCCCAAGCCCGCTCAACCTGTTCATGAACATCCCCTGGCAGCCCGATGGCAAGATCAGTTTCGATCCGCCGACCAGCAAGCCCGGCGACCATGTCACCCTGCGCGCCGAGCTCGACTGCATCGTCGCCATGTCAGCCTGCCCGCAGGACATCCTCCCGATCAACGGCACCACCGGCAAGCCGACCGAGGCGCACTACGAGATCATCTGATCTTGTCGAGCACCGGCAGGATGTACTTGCGGAACTGCGCCGGGTTCTCGCTCATCGGGAAGTGGCCGACCTCTTTCATGATCGTCACCTCGACGCCGGGGATCTGCTTGGCCGTGCGCAGCGTGTCCTCGGGCGTGCAGGAGAAGTCGTACTCGCCGGTCAGCAGGTAGAGCGGGCAGACCTTGGTGTCGATCGTCCTGACCTTCTCGCTCAGGTCGCCGTCGACACGATAGAAGTAGAGATCGCCTTTGAAGATGCCGGGCCCGCCCTGCATGTACATCCACAGCGTCTCATGCCGGCTGACCGCAGGACTCTGCGGCGCGATCAGGCCGGAGACCAAAGCGGCACAGACCTCGCCGCCATGCACGTCGGGCCGGTGCAGCCACGCGGTGTCGTACCAGGGCTGCTGGAAGTCGGCGGCCTCCAGCGCGATCAGGGCGCGGAACTCCGCCGCGTGCGCGATCGCCAAATTGAGGACGATGCGGCCGCCGATCGAGCAGCCCATCACCACGGGCTTGTCGAGCTCCATCGTTTTGCAGAAGGCGCGGATCGCCGCGGTGTAGGACTGCGTCGTCAGCCGGTACTCGCCACGCTCCCAGCCGTCGGGCGGCGTCGACTTGCCGTGCCACGGCAGGTCGAAGGCCAGCACCCGGAATCGTCTCGTGACCTCGGGGTCGGCCAGCAGGTGCCGGTACTGGCGATTGTCGGCGCCGGCAGTGTGCAGGCAGACGAGGGGGATGCCTCCTCGATCCTTGGGCCCCGCTTCCTCGAAGTAGATGCGGTGCGGCACGCCCTCGATCTCCAGCCGCACGTAACGGCCGACCATCGGCTCGAGCGCGGGCGCCATCAGTTGGCTTCCCGCCGCGGCAGGGCCAGCAGGTCCTTGAAGTATTGCAGGTTCTGCAGGAACGGCCGCAGGTCGCCTTCCATCGAGGCGGCGCCGCGCTTGGCGAGGGCGAACAGGTCATGCCAGCCGGGCGCGGGCATCGGCTGCCAGTAGTTCGTCCAGGCCTCGTCGGTGGCGCGAAAGGAGAAGGCGGTGGAACGCATCAGCCTTGCGCCGCGCTCGAGCGCGGCGAGGCTGCCGTCGCGGATGGAGAGAAAGAACGGCTCGCTGCCGACATCGACGCGGCATTCGACCGTCAGCCAGCGGCCGCGGCGCAGCAGGTCTTGATCGGCAGCCAGCAGGCGGGGCAGGGCCGCGAAACGCTCCGCCGCGCTCATACCACCCGTTCGGCGCGCAGCTTCTCGATCGCCTCGGGGGCGTAGCCCAGCTCGGCCAAGATCTCGTCGGTGTGCTCGCCGAGCTGCGGTGCGCGGCGGCGGATGGTGAGCGGCGTGCGCGAGAGCTTGACCGGCTCCTTCAGGACCGGGATCGGCTTGTCGGCGCCCGGATATTCCATCGCATGGAAGAAGCCCGCCTCGTTCACGTGCCTGTCGTCGAGCGTCTGCTGCGGCGTGTAGACGGCGCCGGCCGGGATGCGGTTGGCCTCGAGCTGCTCGAGGGCCTCGTTGACGGTGCGGCTCTCGCACCATTTCTGCATGATCGCCGACAGCGCCTCGCCATTGTCGCCGCGCGCGAGATCGTCCTTGAAGCGCGGATCGCCTGCGAGATCCTCGTTGCCCATCAGGCGGCACCAGCGGACGAACAAGGGCTGGCCGATGGTCATGGCGTAGATCCAGCCGTCCTTGCACTTGAAGGTGTCGGACGGACCGGCGGTGAAGCCGCGATTGAGCGTGGCGATGCGGTTCAGGTTCAGCATCGCCTGCTCGATCAGATGGCTGTTGGTGATGTTGATGGCGGTGCGCAGGAGCGCCGTCTCGACCTTCTGGCCCTTGCCGGTCTTCTGCCGGTCCATCAGCGCGGCCAGCACGCCGATCGTGGCGAGCAGCGCCGAGCTGAAGTCGACATAGGGCGCATTGGCGCGGGTCGGCACCTTGCCGTCGCCCGAGAGGTACATGGCGCCCGACATCGCCTGGCCGATCGTGTCGAAGCCGACGCGGGTCGCATAGGGGCCTTCCGAGCCGAATGTCGAGTTGGTTGCCAGGATGATGCGCGGATTGATGGCGGCGATCGTGTCGTAGTCGATGCCCATCTTCTTGAGATCTTCGTAGGGCAGGTTGGCGATCACCACGTCGGCCACGGCCACCAGCTTCTTCACCACCTCGCGGCCAGCGGGCTTCACCGGATTGAGGGTCATGCCGAGCTTGTTGCGCCCCATCTGGAGAAACATCGCGCCTTCGCCGCCATCGACGACCGGCGTGACCCAGCGATCCTCGCTACCCTCCAGCTTCTCGATCCGGATCACCTCCGCGCCGAGATCGCCCAGCATGGTTCCGCAGAAGGGGCCGGCGATATACCGGCCGAAATCGAGGACGCGAACGCCTGCCAGAACACCGGACATGAAACATCGCCTCTAATGTAGGGGTGTCATCCCGAGCGTAGCGAGGGCCCTATGGTGTGGCCCGTAGATCCCTCGCTACGCTCGGGATGACACGGAAAATCACGCCGCCGCCTTCTGCGCCGCCTTGGCCTTGGCCGCCTTGAGCGTGCCGCCGCGCATGACGTGGCCCGGCAGCGGGCGGCCGACCACATCCTCGGCGATCCTGGCCGCCTCTATCAGCTTGTCGATGTCGAGGCCGGTCTCGATGCCCATCTCCTCGCACATGAAGGCGAAGTCCTCGGTGCAGATGTTGCCGGCCGCGCCGTCGATGGCCGCGAACGGGCAGCCGCCCAGCCCGGCGATCGAGGCGTCGAAATCGGTCACGCCGAGCTGCAGGCCGGCATAGGCGGCGGCCATGCCGGTGCCGCGCGTGTCGTGCAGGTGCAGCGACACTTCCAGCTCCGGCCACTTGTTCCCGATCAGGCGATAGACCGACGCGGGCGTCGCCCAGCCCATGGCGTCGGTGAGCTTGATGCCCTTGAGCTTGAAGCCGGCGAGCTCCGCTTCGTCGAGCGCCTGCTGCACGCGGTGCAGGATCAGGTCGGTCGAGAGCTCGCCCTCGTAGTTGCAGCCGAAGGCGCCGAGAATGGTGCCCCATTCGACCGGCATGCCGCGGTCCTTGAACGTCTTGAGCGACATGCGCTGCTCGACCAGCGCGTCGGCGACGGCCTTGCCGATGTTCTTCCTGGAGAAGGTGTCCGAGGCGGTGACCCGCACGCCGCCATCGACATGCAGCGGCCCGCGCAGCGCCCGCTCCAGACCCTGCTGGTTGAGCCACAGGGCGCTGTACTCGATGCCCGGCTTGCGATGGATCGCCTGCGCCACCTCCTCGGCGTCGGCCATGGTCGGGACGCGCTTCGGATTGACATAGGACACGCAGGCGATGTGCTTGAGCCCGGTCTCGGCAAGCGCCTCGATGAGGCGGACCTTGTCCGCGACCGGGATCATCTTCTTCTCCGACTGGAAGCCCTCGCGAGGGCCTTCCTCGGAGATGGTCACACGCTTGGGCAAGTCGGACATCGCCTACTCCTTCGAGGGGCTCAGCCCTCTTCCTGGAACGCTTCCTCACGCGCCTTGCGCAGGCTCGGCAGGGCCATGAGGATCAGCAGGACCGAGGTGGCGATCAGCAGGCCGAGGCTGATCGGACGCTGCAGGAAAACCATCGGATCGCCGCGCGAGAGCAGCATGGCGCGCCGGAAATATTCCTCCATCTGCGGCCCGAGCACTAGGCCCAGCAGGAAGGGCGCACCCTCGCAGCCGAGGCGGACGAAGATGTAGCCCAGCACGCCGAAGATCGCGACCTGCTCCACGTGGAAGGTGCTGTTCTGCAGGCTGTAGGCGCCGATGGCGCAGAACAGCAGGATGGCCGGCGCCAGGAAGCGGTAGGGCACCGTCAGCAGCTTCACCCACATGCCGATCATCGGCAGGTTGATGATCACCAGCATGAGGTTGCCGATCCACATCGAGACGATCATGCCCCAGAACAGGTCCGGCTTCTTGGTCATGACCTCCGGGCCGGGCTGGATGCCCTGGATGATCATCGCGCCCACCATCAGCGCCATGACGGCGTTGGAGGGGATGCCGAGCGTCAGCATCGGGATGAACGAGGTCTGCGCTGCGGCGTTGTTCGCCGACTCAGGCGCCGCCACACCCTCGACCGCGCCCTTGCCGAACTCCTGCGGCCGCTTCGAGATCTTCTTCTCGAGCGTATAGGAGGAGAAGGCGCCCAGGGTCGGGCCGCCGCCCGGCAGCACGCCGAGGATCGAGCCCAGCACCGTGCCGCGGATGGCGGCGGGGATGGCCCGCCGGGCCTCCTCGCGCGTCGGCCACAGCGACGACACCTTGATCGCGCCCGAGCGGGTCATCTTCTTCTCGAGGTTGACCACGATCTCGGCGATGCCGAACAGGCCCATGGCGATCGGCGCGAAGTCGATGCCGTCCGAGAGCTCGGGAATGTCGAAGGTGAAGCGCTGCGCGCCGGTGTTCACGTCGGTGCCGACCAGGCCGAACAGCAGGCCGAGGAACACCATCGCGATCGCCTTCAGCACCGAGCCGTTGGCCAGCACGATCGCCGCGACGAGGCCCAGTGCCATCAGCGAGCAGTAGTCGGCGGGGCCGAACTTCTGCGCCATCTGCGTCAGCGGTTCGGCGAACATGACGATCAGCAGGGTGCCCACGGTACCGGCGAAGAACGAGCCGAGCGCCGAGATCGAGAGAGCGGCACCCGCGCGGCCCCTGCGGGCCATCTGGTAGCCGTCGATGCAGGTCACCACCGACGAGGCCTCGCCCGGCAGGTTGACCAGGATCGAGGTCGTCGAGCCGCCGTACTGCGCGCCGTAGTAGATACCCGCCAGCATGATCAGCGCCGCGGTCGGCGGCAGGTGGAAGGTGATCGGCAGCAGCATCGCGATGGTCGCGACCGGGCCGATGCCCGGCAGCACGCCGATCAGCGTGCCGACCATGCAGCCGACGAAAGCGTAAAGCAGGTTCTGGAGGCTGATCGCGACGCCGAGGCCGATCGCGAGATTGTGGAGCATATCCATCTTACCAGACCCCGTTGATGACCGAGATGTTCATCTGGAGCCCGACCTTGAAGACCAGGATGCACAGGATGGTCAGCACGATGATGTTGCCGATCACCTCGGTGAGCTTGAATTCGTCGCCGCCCAGCGAGGCAATCAGCACCAGCGCGACCAGCGACGGGAACATGCCGGTGGTCTCGAACAGCAGGGCGAAGACGATGATGCCGACCGTCACCATCGTGATGGGCCGCCACTTCGGCGCCTCGACCTGCTCGCCGCCGCTGTAGAGTGCGACGACGGCGATGATCAGGCCCAGCCCCAGCATGATGTAGGCCAGCATGTGCGGGACGTAGCCCGGTCCCATGCGCACGGTGGTGCCCATCTGCAGATGGCGACCGAACCAAAGGGCCCCAAGACCGAAGGCGATGAACATCACGCCGGACAAGAAGTCCTTGCTTAGCAATCGGCTCAACGATGCCTCCCCGAACACTCAGACACGTTATCTGTAGATTTTGGGCCCGAACCGATGGGCCTGCCCAACCCCTAGATAAACACGATCGGGCGATCCGCCCAAGCCCCAACTTGATGACCGCATCAGAATGCGGGACCTCGACGGGGCACAGGCAGAGCGCGAACGATGTGACGCAATAGCATGACGGCGGCAGACGGCCAGTGGGCGGCGCCGGACGCGACAAAGAGCGCGGGACAGTGCGCCGCCACGCAGAACAATACGATGACGTCGCACCGTATGCCGGCATGTACGGTCCGAGACCCGGAATTGGCGCTCTCCAATGGCGACGGATGGGCGGCCGGCCCCCCCGATGCACAGGCCAAGCGGACAATCCCCGGCAGTTGCTCCCGACCATCGCCTCAAGCAAACTCGCCGCAAAGTGAACAGTCGTTCAGGCGGGGTCCAGTCCAGTGGCGAGACGCGGCGCGGAATATGTCGGCACGATGCCGGTGCAGGAGAAGCACCGCTTCGACGAGCAGAAGCTCGCGCGTTTCATGGCCGGCCATGTCGCGGACTTCACCGCGCCGGTCACGGTCGAGCAGTTCAAGGGCGGTCAATCGAACCCGACCTACCGCCTGACGGACGGCGCCGGCCGGCGCTACGTGCTGCGCCGCAAGCCGCCCGGCAAGCTGCTGCCGTCGGCCCACGCGGTCGACCGCGAGTTCCGGGTGATCTCCGCCCTTAACAAGACCGACGTGCCGACGCCCCGGGCCTACGCGCTGTGCGAGGACGACAGCGTGGTCGGCACCGCGTTCTACATCATGGAATATTGCGACGGCCGGGTGCTGTGGGATCCGCTGCTGCCCGAGGTGCCGAAGGAGGGTCGGCGCGCGATCTACCGGGCGAAGTTCGACGTGCTGGCCCGGCTGCACCGCGTCGACTATGCGGCTCTCGGGCTCGCCGACTTCGGCCGGCCGGGCAGCTACGTGGCTCGCCAGATTTCCCGCTGGGGCAAGCAGTACAAGGCGTCGGAGACCGAGAGGATCGAGGCGATGGACAAGCTGCTCGACTGGCTGCCGGCGCATCTGCCCCAGAACGACGAGACGGTGCTGGTCCATGGCGACTACCGGCTCGACAACATGGTCTACCATGCGAGCGAGCCGCGCGTGCTGGGCGTGATCGACTGGGAGATCTCGACCCTGGGCGATCCGCTCGCCGAGCTGTCCTATCTCTGCATGCTATGGCGCACGCCCAAGGACTGGGGCGGCCTGCTCGGTCATGACCTCGCCTCGCTCGGCCTGCCGACCGAGCAGGAGATGGTGCGTTACTATTGCGATCTGTCGAAACGTGCGGTGCCCGACGCGGCGCTCTGGGAATTCTACATGGCCTACAATCTTTTCCGCGTGTCGTGCATTCGCCAGGGCGTCTATGCCCGCGCGCTCGACGGCACCGCCTCCAACATGCGCGCCGCCGAGTCCGGCAAGCTGGTGCGGCCGGCGGCCGAGCTCGCCTGGCAGCTGGTCGACGGTCTGACGGGAGCGGCGCGATGAGCAAGCGCAAGATCGCCGTCGTGGAGTCGGCGCCGCCCGTGGAGCGCGACGGCCGTCCGCCGGTCGAGGCGATTCGGGCGGCGGCCTTCCAGCAGTTCGCCGAGCGCGGCTATCCCGTGGTGACGGTGCGGGACATCATGAAGGCCTGCGGCCTGACGCAGGGTGCGCTGTACAACCACTTCAAGTCCAAAGACGAGCTGCTGCACGACATCATCACATCGACGCAGGCCGAGCTCGAGCGCGTGACTCAGCAGGCGGTGGCGGGGGCGGGCAGCGATCCGCGGGCCAAGCTCGCCGCCTTCGTGCGCGCCTATGTCGTGCGCCATTGCCGCCTGCGCGTCGAGGCGCTGGTCGCAAACCGCGAGATCTCCTGGCTCGATCCCGACCGCATCGGCGACATCCGCCGCAGCCGCCGCGCGATCCGCGAGATCGTCGTCGGCCTCCTCACCGAAGGCCTGGAGAAGGGCGTGTTCGATCCGCCGCAGGTCGACGGCAAGCGCGATCTCAAGGCGCTCGCCATGGCGCTCCTCGACCAGTGGACGCACGTGTCGATGTGGTACGCGCCCGGTGGTCGCCTCAGCGAGGAGCAGATGGCGCGGCTGTATGCGGAGATGGCCTTGCGTGCGGTCGGGGCGAAGGCGTAGCGACTCCAAGTGCCTGCCCGTCCGCTCGCCTGCCTCGCGTTCCTCCTCGCCCTGATCGCCGGACTCCTCGCCGGCTGCTCGGAGTCGTCAGACGAACCGCCGCCGCCCGCGAACATCGTCGCCAGCGCACCGACTGTGAGCATTCCGGCCAACCGCTGGCGCGCCGTCCTGGTCGCCGGCGACAACAGCAGCCCCGCGTTCGACAATGGAATCGACACCCTGCGCGATCGCCTCGCGGGAATGGGCGTGCGCGGCATCACGGTCTTTTCGGCGTCGCCGGGCCGCGGCCAGCTCTCGACCGCGCGCAACATCGAAGCTGGCCTGCGTGCAGGCGGGGGCGACGCCTGCCTGGTCTACATGACCAGCCATGGCGACCAGAGCGGCTTCTTCCTGCGAGCAGGCCGTCAGATGCTCTCGCCCTCCGCGCTCGACGAGGCGCTGAACCAGGGCTGCGGCGAACGGCCGACGGTGGTGGTGGTCTCGACCTGTCACAGCGGCACCTTCATCATCCCACAGGCGCGCCGGCCCAACCGCATCATCATCGCCGCCGCTGCGACCGATCGCACGAGCTTCGGCTGCGGCGCCGACAACGACTACACCTATTACGACCAGTGCTTCCTGCAGCAGCTCGACGGCGCCTCGACCTGGCGCGAGCTCGCCGAGGCGACCCGCGCCTGCGTGCATACGCTCGAGCAGCAGCTGGGCGTCCGCCGCGAATCGCGCCCGCAGCTTTTCGTCGGCGCAGCAGTCGCGAACCTGAAGCTGCCGGGCCGGTAGTCAGCACACCTCTCCGCCCGCGAAGACGCGGGCGGAGAGGACATCCGAGGCGGATGAGGGCCTGTATCCATTGGCGGAAATGCCGCAGGAACGGTGAAACGTCGAAACGGGCTACCCGATCACCGCCATGAAATCGCAGGTGACGTGGTTGGGGTTGTTGGCGCCGAGCGGGAGCGTGTGACGGGCCGGTCGCGAGTCGGCGTCGGGAAACATCGCCGTCCACGGACCGTTCAGCATCTTGCGACCGATCGCCGGATCCTTGACCCAGAAGTTGATCTTGACGATGTCGTCGACCGAGCCCCCGGCGGCTTCGACGCACGCCCGGATCTGCTTGAAAATGTTGGCGACCTGGGCCTCGGCGTCCGGCGGCATGGTGTGCGTATCGGGATCGCGGCCGCTGATGATGCTCGACATCAGGATGTTGCCCTTCAGGCTCGCATTGGGGATCGGGTTCTCGTGCTTGAAACCCGGCCAGTTGATGCTCTTGCGCTTGGCCATCTCGTCTCTCTCCTTCACTTGGTCACGGGTTCGCTGCGTTCGCCGGTCATTTCGTAACTCTGGCGCTGAGAAGCTCGCCGAACACTTCGAACCGCTCGCCGTTGAAGCGCTGCAGCAGCATCTCCTCCATCGGCTGGTAGTCGTCCGGTGCCGTGGTCATGTTGATGCCCTTGAGCAGCATCGCCGGATGGAACTGCTTGAGGTTAGCGGCCTGCTTCATGACGTTCTCGCGCGTCAGCACGTCGCCGCACTGCTTCAGGACCTGCACCATGGTCTGGGCCTGCACGTAGCCCACCACGTTCTGAGGGTCCTCCAGGCTGCCACTCGGGAAGTACTTCTTCATCCACGCCGTCCAGGCGATGAACTCGGGATCGTCCTTGTACTGCGGATCGGTCGGGTCCTTCACGAAGGCGGCCGAGATGATGCCCTTCGACGCCTCGATGCCGGCCGGCCGCATGACGATGCCGATCGACGCCGCCGGGTTGTCGATGAACTGCAGCGGCTTCCAGCCCAGCTCGTGCGCCTTGCGGATCGCCTGCACGGCGAACTTGGGCGTGCTGACGTTGAGGAACACGTTGGCCTTGGTCGAGGCGAGGTCGATGATCTGCGAATCGACCGTCGGATCCGTGACCTCGTAGCTCACGGCGCGCACGATGATGTCCTTGGCTTTCGGGCCCAGCCGCTCGCTGAAGCCCTTGATGAAGTCCTTGCCGAAATCGTCGTTCTGGTAGAGCACGGCGACCTTCGGATCCTTCACCTCCTTCATGACGTAGGCGCCGTAGATGCTGGCCTCGGCCGTGTAGATCGGCGTCAACGTCATCGTGTAGGGGAAATTCTTCGGGTCGTTCCAGCGTGCGGCGCCGCTCGCCAGGAACAGCTGCGGCACCTTCTTCTGGTTGAGGTACTTCTGCACCGCGGCGTTGGTCGAGGTTCCGAGCGAACCGGAAATCGCCAGGACCTGGTCGTCCTCGACGAGCTTGCGGGTCTGTTCGACGGTCTTGGGCGGGCTGAAGCCGTCGTCCAGGGAGATCAGCCGCACCTTCCGACCGTTCACGCCGCCTTCGGCGTTGATCATGTCGAAGTAGGCAAGCTCGGCCTTTGCAAGGGTGATGAAGCCCGACAGCGGGCCCGAATAGGGCATGGTCTGGCCGAGCTTGATCTCCGTGTCGGACGCGCCGGCGTCGTACTTCTTCTGTGCGAACGCGGGACCGACGCTCAACGCGAACGCAACGCACACGGCTGTCGCTTTTGCGATCATGCCCATGGTCTCCTCCCGAACTTGTCGGTTAGTGTGGCACAACCAAACGGAGGAAACGATGGCGCTCGTCAATTATGAGCAGGACGGCGCGGTGGTGACACTCACGCTGAACCGCCCCGAGAAACTGAATGCCTTCAGCGACGAGCTGGTCGGCGCATTGGGCGATGCGCTGCATCGGTTCGACGCCGACGAGACAGCGCACATCGCCATCCTGTGCGGCACAGGCCGTGCTTTCTCGAGCGGCGCCGACGTCCAGCAGCGCCAGCTGCGCAGCCGCGAGGAGTTCCTCAAGCTCGGCGGGCCGCAGGGCCGTGGCACGCATTCCGCCGACCTCTTGACCAAGGCGGTGAACTGGAAGCCGGTCATTGCGGCGGCGCACGGCTACGTGCTCGGCCTGGCGGTCGGTATCGTGCTGGAATGCGACCTGATCGTCGCCGAGGAGGGCACGCGCTTCCAGATCACCGAGACCTCCCGCGGGCTGGGCGCCGGCAAGTACTGGGCGCTGATGCACTATCGCGGCGGCGGCGCCTTCACGATGGAGGCCGCGCTCACCGGCCGCTTCTTCACCGCCGAGGAAGCGTTCAAGGCCAACCTGATCAATCGCGTTGCGCCCAAGGGCGAGCATCTCAAGGTGGCGCGGGGGCTCGCGGATGAAGTGCTGCAGAATCCGCCGCTCAGCGTGCGCTCGACCGTGCGCATGCGGCGCTATTACATGGATCGCCTCAGCCGCGAGGTGATGTTCATGGGCGCGCCGGAGAAGCTCTACCTCTCCGAGGATTTCGGCGAGGCCGCCCGCGCCTTCGCCGAAAAGCGCAAGCCCAGGGCCTTCAAGGGACGCTAAGAGGGGACGCCGACCATGCGACGCAGCACCGATGCCATCCTGACCAGCCACGCCGGCAGCCTGCCCCGGCCGGACGACCTGATCGAGGCCAATGCCCGCCGCGAGGCCGGCAAGATCGACGAGGCTTCATTCCAGAAGAAGCTCACCGAGTCGGTGGCCGAGGTGGTGCGCCGCCAGGTCGCCGCCGGCATCACCGTCCCGGGCGACGGCGAGTACGGCAAGTCGATGGGCTCCAAGGTCAACTACCGCGCCTGGTGGAGCTATTCGTTCGAGCGGCTCAGCAACCTCAAGATCGAGGATATCGACCGCGACACGATGCCGGTCCATCGCTCCTCGCCCGGCAACATCGTCCTGTCGACCTTCGCCGACCGCCGCGACCGCGACCGCTTCCGCGCGGCCTATGCCGATCCCGACTCCGGCATCACCACCGGGCCAAGGCCGATGAACTGGCCGTTTGCCGTGGGGCCGGTGAAGTATTCCGGCCACGATGCCATCGCCCACGACATCGCGAACTTCAAGGCGGCGCTGAAGGCCAACGGCGTCAGCGAAGGCTTCATGACCTCGATCGGGCCGGCGAGTTGCGCCCGCATCGGCAATCGGCATTACAAGAGCGACGACGAGTTCGTGTTCGCCTGTGCCGATGCGATGCACGAGGAATACAAGGCAATCGTCGATGCCGGGCTGGTGCTGCAGATCGACGATCCGGCGATCGCCGAGAATTTCGACCAGATCAATCCGGAGCCGACCTTCGAGGAGTACCGCAAGTTCACCGAACCGAAGATCGAGGCGCTGAACCAGGCGCTGAAGGGCCTGCCGCAGGACCGCATCCGCTTCCATCTCTGCTGGGGCAGCTGGCACGGCCCGCACATGACCGACATCCCGATGAAGGAGATCGTCGGCCTGATGCTCAGGATCAACGCCGGGGCCTATTCGTTCGAGGCCGGCAACGTCCGCCACGAGCACGAATGGTCGGTGTGGAAGGACACCAAGCTGCCCGACGACAAGATCATCCTGCCGGGCGTGGTGAGCCACGCGACCAACGTCGTCGAGCATCCCGAGCTGGTCGCCGAACGGATCGGCCGCTTTGCCAGGCTGGTCGGCAAGGAGCGGGTGATCGCCTCCACCGACTGCGGTTTGGGCGGCCGCGTCCACCGCGACATCGCGTGGGCCAAGCTCGAGACCCTGGCACAAGGGGCGGCGATCGCCAGCAAGCAGCTTTGAGGCCACACCTCTCCTCGGTTGCGCGGCGGAAAGGACATTTGATCGAGCCGAAGGCTGCCAGTCTGGAAGACTATGAGGACAGACGCTCCTCGGCCATCTCGCGCAGCTTGGTGCGCTGGATCTTGAAGCCGTTGGGCGAGGGCGTCTTGGGAAAGTCGTCGATCGCGAAGACGCGTACCGGCACCTTGTAGTTGGCGAGGCCGCGCTTGCAGTGGGCGATCACCTCGGCCTCGTCGAGCGCGGCGCCGGGCTTCAGCATCACGAACGACACCGCGCGCACGCCTTCGGGGTGCGGCACTGCGATGGTCTGGCAACCTTCGATCTCCGGCAGCTTCTGGATGTGGGTCTCGATCTCCAGCGGATTGACCAGGAAGCCCGAGAGCCGCAGCACGTCGCCCATGCGGCTCAGGAAGGTGAAGCTGCCGTCGGCCTCGAGCTGGCCGAGATCGCCGGTGCGGACATAGCCGTCCTTGGTCAGCGCCTCGGCCGTTGCCTTCTCGTTGCCCCAGTAGCCGACCATCAGCGACGGCCCGGCGCATTCCAGCGCGCCGGGCCGGCCGACGCCCAGGAGCTCTCCGGTCTCCGGATCGCGCACGCGGACATGGGCGAAGGGCGAGCTCACCACGCCGCCGCCTTTCTTGCGCTGCGCCACCGGC
Source organism: Reyranella sp. (assembly GCA_035293665.1). Taxonomy (GTDB): domain Bacteria; phylum Pseudomonadota; class Alphaproteobacteria; order Reyranellales; family Reyranellaceae; genus Reyranella. Next base: position 31,146 of record DATGMK010000097.1, read on the forward strand.
GCATCGATCGGCTGGATGGCGTAGAGCGCCTGCACCTCGCTCATGCCGTACGGGCCGCGCAGGATCAGGCCGCGCCTCTCGGCCACCTCGGCGATGTTCTCCAAAGCCGCGTTGAAGCCCGCATAGCCCATCCATTTGACCGACGGGAACGGCTTCTCGCCCGGCACCAGCTCGAGCAGGCGGGCGATCATGTCGTCGCTGCCGAGCAGGGTGCTCGGCCGGTGCTGCGCGATGAGGCGGGCGATCTCCTCGATCTCGTAGGACTCGACCAGCACGCACGGCTTGCCGGCGGCGAGCGTCGTCAGGGTCTGGTTGAAGCCGAACACGCCGCACAGCGGCAGGATCGAGAGCGAGAGCGTCTCGGGCGCGTCGAAGCCGAAGGCGCGGGCCACTTCCTGCGCATGCGTGGCGATCGCGCCCTGGCGATGGAGCACGAACTTCGGCGCGCTGGTCGTGCCCGACGTCGTGAAGATGTTGCAGGGCGCATTCGGAGCGGCATGACCGACGCCGAGCCGCGGCCTCGACAGCATGCGCGCGAACGGCACGCGCCGCAGACGCTCGATCGCCGGCGGCGGCGTTGCAGGCTCGTCGCCGACGATGACGATCGCCGCGAGCTTCTCCAGCGCAGCCGGATCGACCTCGGCCAGGATCGACAGGAAGTCGATGCGTCGGAAGCCCGGCGCGCAGGCCAGCACCTTGGCGCCGGAGCGGCCCACGATGTCGGCAACCTCGACCGCCCGGAAGCGCGTGTTGACGGCGACCGCGATGGCACCGAGCCGTGTGCAGGCGAAATAGAGGAACAGATAGGCGGGCACATTGGGCAGCCACAACGCCACGCGATCGCCCGGCCCGACGCCGAGATCGGCAAGGCCCTGCGCCACGCGCAGCGACTGCTCGTGCAGTTCCGAGAAGGAGATCTTCCTTTCGCCGTGCAGGAGGGCGGGCCCGTCGGGCGCCTCCTCAGCGAGGGTCGCGAGCAGGGTCCAGACGTCGGCGGCGGGCGTGGAGAACGGCATGACGCGCAGAGCCTAGAGCATCGTTTGACCGCGCTGAAGGCGGCCGAAAGGCTGTGGATAAGCGCTCCGCACAGAGGCGCCTTGGGCATCGGATTGATCGGGTCTCGCACGCGTGCCTGGCGCGCGGATCTTTCTTTTTTGTCCCACAGAAATTTTCCAACGCGCCGGCGAGCGATTCCCTGGGAAATCTGGCCTCGGAAGGTCAAAGGTCACGGCTCTGCTGCTCGCAGCGCGCTGATTGTGGACAATGGACGGCGATTACAGGCCCGCAGACAGCGGCTTTTCCTCTCGGCCATTGCCCGTAATAGGTGTTCGGCGCGTGATCATGCAGAGTCGCGCGCATGATCATCTTCATCGGACCGCGCCACTCCAGTGGCGCAATCAGAGTCATGAGGGCCACTGGAGTGGCGCGGTCCGATGAGGGGTGTTTTTCAGTTGGGACAGAATCGGTGGATTCGTGGACTCCGGGCCCAAAACCCTTGTGCCATCGGCATCCAACCGGTCCACACCCGAGTGGACTCCAGTGGACTCCCGCCAAGGAGGGGCGCGGAGCGGAACGCCGGAAGTCAGGCCCAGCCGCCGGCGTGCGGCAGCACGTGGCCGGTGATGAAGCCG
>DATGMK010000098.1:0-8707 GCA_035293665.1 Reyranella sp.
GCATGGGCAGCGACTGGACGCCCTCGATCCCTCTGCTGGTCCTGATCGGCGGCAAGGACGTGTGGACTCCGGCCAAGCCGTGCAAGGCGCTGATCGACGGCGCGCTCGCGCGTGGCGCCGCGATCACGTGGCAACTCTACCCCGACGCCTGGCACGACTTCGACTGGCCGAACCTCAAGCGCATGGAGCTGACCGCTTACACCACGCGCGACGGCACGGTGCCGGTCACCGGCGAAGATCCCGTCGCGCACGCAGATGCGGTCCAGCGGGTGCAGGGCTTCTTGGCGCAGCACATTGCGCTACACTGATCGGCAGCAACAGAATTTCGCAGGAGGAAAGTCATGGCCAAGGGTTCGGGCGGGCCGCTTTCGGGGCTGACGATCGTCGAGCTGGCGGGCATCGGCCCGGGGCCGATGTGCTCCATGATGCTGGGCGACATGGGCGCCAATGTGATCCGCATCGATCGCACCAAGACCCACGTGATGGACCGTCTCGCCGACCCGAAGTTTGCCGTGCACAACCGGAGCCGGCGCTCGGTGTCGGTCGACCTGCAGAAGAAGGAGGGCGTGGAAGTGGTGCTGCGCCTGATCGACAAGGCCGACGGCCTGACCGAGCCGTTCCGTCCCGGCGTCGCCGAGCGCCTGGGCCTCGGCCCCGACGTCTGCCTCGCGCGCAATCCGAAGCTGGTCTACGGCCGCATGACCGGCTGGGGCCAGGAAGGCCCGCTGGCCAAGGCGGCCGGCCACGACATCAACTACATCGCGCTCACAGGCGCACTGCACGCGATCGGCGGCAAGGACAAGCCGCTGCCGCCGCTCAACCTGGTGGGCGATTTCGGCGGCGGCGGCATGCTGCTTGCCTTCGGCATGGTGTGCGGCCTCCTCGAGGCGCAGCGCTCGGGCAAGGGCCAGGTGGTCGACGCGGCGATGGTCGACGGCGCGGCGCTGCTGCTCGGCGGCATCTACGGCCTCGCCGGGGCAGGCATCTGGAAGGACGGCGAGCGCGGCGTGAACCTGCTCGACGGCGGCGCGCACTTCTACGGCACCTACGAGACCAAGGACGGCAAGTACGTCTCGATCGGCTCGATCGAGCCGCAGTTCTACGACCTGCTGCTCGAGAAGACCGGACTGAAGGGCGAGAGCCTGCCGGACCAGAACGACCGCAACGCCTGGGCACAGTTCAAGAGCCGGCTGGAGGGCATCTTCAAGACCAAGACGCGCGACGAATGGTGCGCGATCATGGAAGGCAGCGACGTCTGCTTCGCGCCGGTGCTCACCATGAAGGAGGCCTCGCAGCATCCGCACGCCAAGGCGCGCGGCGCCTATGTCGACGTGCAGGGCTTTCCGCAGCCCGCCCCCGCGCCGCGTTTCTCGCGCACCAAGGAAGGCATCGCCGGCGCCGCCGCCAAGCGCGGCCAGCACACCGACGAGGTGCTGCTGGAGAGCGGCTTCTCCTCCCAGGAGCTGGGCAAGCTGCGCGACGCCGGCGTGATCGGCGCGCAGTAGCGTGATCCGAGCCTTCGAGCTCGCCGTCCGCCAGCTCGGCGATCCGCGGCTGCGCGCGGTGATCTGGCAGTCGCTCGGCCTGTCGCTGGTGCTGCAGATCGCGATCGCCTTCGTCGCCTGGTGGGCGCTGCAGCACTTCCTCCACTACGACATCGGCTGGGTGAACAGCCTGATCCAATGGCTGGGCGGTGCGGCGGTGGTGGTCGTGGCTCTGCTGCTGTTCCCGGCGAGCTTCGGCATCGTCGTGTCGATCTTCATGGAAAAGATCGCCGACATCGTCGAAAGCGAACACTACCCGCAGCTCGGGCCGGCGCACGGCATCTCGGTGTGGACCGGGATCTGGACCGGCGTGCTGTTCCTGGTCGCGGTGATCGTGCTCAACCTGGTGATGCTGCCGTTCTACATCCTGGCGATCTTCATCGCCGGGTTGGGCGCGGTGCTGTTCTACGCCATCAACGGCTGGCTCACGGGCCGCATGTACTACGAGCTGGTGGCGCTGCGGCGCCGCAGCCCGGGCGACGTCAAGGCGTGGCGCAAGGCCAACCTCTGGCCGCTCTGGCTGACCGGCATCGTGATCGTGTTTCTGGGGACGATCCCGGTCCTGAACCTGATCGTGCCGGTGCTGGGCACCGCCGCCATGGTGCATCTGGCACAAACGCTCAGGCCGCCGCCCTTTCGTTCCCCAGGAGCTGCCCGCTAAGGTCGTGGCCTGATGAGACTGTCGCCTCTACTGGCCGCGCTCCTGCTGACCGGCTGCGTCGAGCAGGCGCCGCGCTACTCGCTGGGCAGCGGCGAGGCGGGCGTCTTCCGGTCGGCGAATGCCGGCCGGCCGATCGCCCTGGACACGATCAAGGGCATGGACGAGCGCCAGGTGATGGCGACCTTCGGCAAGCCCGATCTCGACCGCCGTGACGCCGCGACCCGCACGCTGCGCTACCATTCCGACGGCTGCACCCTGTTCGTCTACATGACCAACGAGCGTGCGCTGTTCGCCGACGCGCTCGATCCGCAGATGCGGCCCCTGCCGCTCGATGCCTGCGCCGGCTCGGTCGCCACCCAGAAGCGCGGCCTCAGTTAGACCGGCTTCCTGGACTTCCCACGGCTTCCCACCGTCGTGGGAAGCGTAAAACGCCGGCCCGCTTGCATTTCAGGCGATTCTTCCCATCTTCCCACCACCCCCTCTTTTGCAAGAATCCGGGGATAACCTTGGGATTAATGACAGCCGAGGCAGGTCAGCGGCGTCTTTGACGACGCATCGGCGCGCCGCGCGGTTGCCGCCCTGGCGTACGGCGTATTCGGCAACTCAGAGATCATGCGCTCGAGGTACGGCGCGGCCTTCGGCGCCTTGTCGAGCTGCAGCCAGCCGGTCGCCAGCGCACCCAGCAGCTCGCCGCGGTCGTGGCTGCCGAGCGCGGCCCAATTCGCCGCGTTGCGCGCGACGATGAACTCGAAGTCGGCGATTGCCGTTGCGGTGAGCTTGTCGGCGAAGGTCTTATCGTACGGCCGAACAAACGAGGCGTAATTCATCAGCACCGGCCCGCGCGCAGCGTGCGTGGCGATGGAGTTCTCCAAGGCGACGCCACGGTCGAGATCGTCAAGTCCCTCCCCCTGCAGCTTCAGGCCCTCCGCGGTCGCGCCGCGGCGGAAGGCCTGGCCGGCCAGAAACATCCGGCCCGAGCCGCGCCAGGTCAGCGCCTGGGCGTGGTTCGGATCGGCCGCGAGCGTGCGGTCGATCAGCGCCATGGCGCGTTTGAACGCCTCCTTGTCGCCGTCGAAGCCCGCAAACATGTCTTCGCGCACCTTCATGTCGAACCGCTCGGCGCGCCGTGGCGCGGGGGAGCCGGCAAGCTTCTGCCACGCGCCGGCGATCGCCGCGGTGCCACGCGGATCGGCGATGATGCCCATGTGGCCGACGCCTTGCGTCACCGACACGGCGATCTTCGGATTGAGCTCGGCGAACAGCGGCCCGAAGCGATCGGCGTAGAACAGCTCGTCGGTCGAGCCCACCACGACCATCATCGGCCGCGTGATGCGCGCGATATCGGCGCGCCAGGTGCGGTGCGGCTGCAGGCTGGCGAGCAGGCGGTACGAATAGACCGGCGTGCGGCTGTCGCTCGGCGGGGCATCGGTGGCGAAGCGCACGACCGGCAAGCCCTGGAACCACGGCAAGCCGAAAGCATCGAGCAGGCTGAGGCCGATCGCGCGCGGCACCGCCACGCTCGCCCAGCCGCCGGAGCCCTGTCGCGAGGTCGGCGCATCCTGGGCGATGTAGGGCGAGACCGCGACGTAGGCATCGAAGACGCCGGCCTGCGGTCCGCTCGCCACGCGCAGCACGAAGCCGCCACCCAGCGAGAAGCCGACCAGGGTGCGATGGATCTTCGGATCGTCGAGGCCGACCGCCTGCACGAAGTCGACGAGATCGTCCTCGGGCTGGTTCCGGTAGGAGACGTCGCCGTTCACCGTGCCGCTGCCGCCATGGCCGCGCAGGCTGATCGAGTAGACCGTGGCGCCGGCCGCCTGCAGCGCCTGCGCCACCTTGTGCATCGAGATGCTGGCGCCGGACGAGCCGTGCACCAGCACGACTGCCCGATCGGCCCGGCCGGGATAGAGGCGATAGGCGAGGGGCGCATCGTCGCGCGCGGCGACGCGCTTGACCGGCGGGAGCTCGGCGAAGTTCCAGGTCTCGATGCCGGGGATGTTGTTCGCCGCGGCGAGAGGCGGCAGGCGGGCCGGTGCGTCGAAGGCGATCATCGCGGCGAACGCGACCGTCGCGAGAACCGGCAGCGCGGCACCGGCCAGCAGCGACCGGCGCAGCCCGCTGCCGCGCCACAGCAGGCCCGACAGCCAGCCCAGGCCCATGCCGGCGATCACACCACCGGCGAGGCCGGCAACGGCGATCCAGAGCGGCCGCCGGCCGAGTTCCGGCCAGACACCGAACGTCACGCCGAGGGCGTAGCGCACGATGAAGATCGACAGGGCGAAGGCCAGCACGAACCAGCCGCCGGCGATCCAGAGGCGACCGTCTTCCTGCCGGACTACCGCGCGCCGCCGGCCGACCGCATGGCCGACCGGCAGGCTAATGAGCAGGCCGACCAGCCAGCCGGCAAGCGTCACCCCCGGCGCGGCCGAGTGCAGAGCGCCTGCTACGGTCACTCCGATGCCGACCAGCGGCAGTGCGGCCAGCCGCAACGGCCGCACGGCGCGCGGCCGGCGCGCCCACCAGCCGAGCCAGACCACGAGGGCGAGCAGAGGCCAGACCCAGAGCGGCGTGTGCAGGACGATGTCGAGCGGGGACGGCATGATGAATCCTGTGTGGTGAGGCCGCCGCACCATCGCTGTGTCTCGTCCGCCGGGACAGGCGAACTGCGTGGAATGACTGGCGTTTTTCGCGATCTGCCGGGATCATCGATTCACGATGCGCGACTCGCCGTATCTCGGAAGGCTGACCTGGCAGTTCCTGGGCACGCTGACGCTCTGCGTCGTGATGGGCGTGACCGGGCCGTTCGGCACCTACGGCACGATGGGGCTCGGCGCGCGGCTGGTCTATTTCTCGGTGGTCGGCTCGCTGACCTGGGTGCTGATCACCGGGCTCGCGGCCTGGTCCGGCCAGCTCGAGCCGATCAACCGATGGCCGGTCTATGTCCGCATGGCGATCGTCGGCCTGCTGGGAGCGATCCCGAGCAGCGCCGCGGTCATCGTCGTCCACGGCTGGCTATCCTGGCCGATTGCATGGCGCCACTTCCCCGAGGTTTACCTCGACAATGCGTTCCTGACGGTCGTGATCGCCATCGTGATCGGCCTGGCCGTCGAGCAACGCATGCGCGCCGAGGCCGACGCCGAGCGGGCGCGGGTGGCGGAGCTGCCCCAACCGGGAGCCGGACCCGGGCCCGACTTCTTCCGCCGCATCCCGCCGGCGCTCGGCCGCGACCTGCTGGCGCTGGAGATGGAGGACCATTACCTCCGCATCCACACCGCCGTCGGCAGCGACCTGATCCTGCTGCGCCTGCGCGACGCCATGGCCGAGCTCGGCCCCAAGCGCGGCCGCCAGGTCCACCGATCGTGGTGGGTGGCCGAGGGCGCCGTCGCTTCCACCGAGAAGGGTCCCCGCCCACTCCTCGTCCTGCGCAACGGCTTGAAGGTGCCCGTCAGCAAGAGCTTCCGCGACCAGGCGAAAGAGATGGGTTGGCTCTGAGCTAGCGTTGCTCGCGCCAGAGGTCGAGGCGTTCCTGGACCGGTCGGTCGGAGAAGGAGAAGAGGACGGCCTCGCGCGCCGCCTTGTGGACGACCCGGGCCCAGCTCGGCACGACGAAGTGGTCGCGCTTCTTCCAGCGGAAGGTCTTGTCGCCGATGATGCTCTCGCCCTCGCCTTCGACCACCGAGAACACCGTGCCGTCGGTGCTGCGATAGGGTGCCGTCTCGAAGCCCTTGGGCAGGAGCTGCATGAACGTCCCCATCGTGGCGATCGGCGCGCCGCCGCTCGCCGGGTTCACGTAGCGCAGCTTGTAGCCGTGGCAGGCATCCGGCGCCCCGGCCTTGGCCAGGCCAGCCAGCGCCTCGCGCGTGCGCGCATAGGGATAGTTGAAGATCGGCGACGTCTGGCGCGACGGCTTCCAGTCGACCGGCAGCAGCCCGCTCGCGAACTTCGCATCCGACGTCCCCTCGGGCGCGGTCACCGCCTGCTCGTCCTCGGCGCCGTTCTCGGCGAAGCCCGCGTTGAACATCGCCACCAGCGGGATGTCGAGCCCGTCGAGCCACACCATGGGTTTGCTCGAATCGTTGCCGTGGTCGTGCCAGGTCCAGGTCGGCGTGATGACGAAGTCGCCCTCGTGCATGATCGTGCGCTCGCCATCGACGGCGGTGTAGGCGCCCTCGCCTTCGACGATGAAGCGCAATGCCGACTGGGTGTGGCGGTGCGACGGCGCGACCTCGCCCGGCAGGATGAGCTGCAGCCCGGCATAGAGGGTCGGCGTGATGCAGGAGCTGCCCGGCATCGACGGATTCTCGAGGATCAGCACGCGCCGCACCGCTTCCTTGGCGGTGATCAGCGTGCCCGATTCCATCAGGAAGGGCCGCACCTTGTCGTAGTCCCACGCGGCCGGCACATACCTGGGCGCCGGTGCGGGCGGTACGAGCTGGTGCAGCGATTCCCACAGCGGCGCCATCGAGAGCGTGCCGAGACGCTCGTAGAAATCGCGGCGGGCGTTGTTGCGGGTGCCCCCCTCCAGGCCATGGGCCATGGCGAACCTCTTTCTATTCGGCGGCGGCGCGCATCATGCGCAGCCGCCGCTCCGCGCGGTCGTGACAGGCCGCAGAAAAAGCATCGAACAGCTTCATCGACACCGGATTCTCAAGCGCCCGATGCTCGGGATGCCATTGCAGCGCCAGAGCGAACGCCGGCGCATCGGGCACGCTGAACGCCTCGATCTGGCCGTCGTCGGCGAAGGCTTCCGCGCGCGCCCGCGGTGCCAGCTGATCGACGCCCTGAGCGTGCAGCGAGTTCACCATCACCCGGCGCTCGCCGATCAGGCGATGCAGCAGGCCATCCTCGACGATCTCGACCTCGTGCGCCGGCGCGTAGTTCACGTCGATGTCGTTGGTCCGGGGCGAACGATGGTCGCGCCGGCCCGGCACCTCGTGCACCAGCTGGTGCAGCGTGCCGCCCAGCGCCACGTTCACTTCCTGCGCGCCGCGGCAGATCGCGATCAGCGGCACGCCGTCGTCGATCGCATGCCGGATCAGCGGCAGGATCGTCGCATCGCGGGCCGGATCGTGCGCGGTGCCGGCGCGGCTGGGATCGCCCTCGTAGTGATGCGGCTCGACGTTGGACGGGCTGCCGGTCAGCAGCACGCCGTCGAGATTGTCGAGCAGCCGGTCGAGCGCCTCGATCACGCCCTGCTCGGCCTCGAACTCGCCGCCAAAGGCGGGAATGATCACCGGCAGGCCGCCGACCGCGCGGATCGCCGCCTGCACGTACTTGTCGCCCACCGAGTGGACCCAGCTGCGGCCGTTGTCCTTGAGGCAGGCCGACACGCCGATCAGGGGGCGTAACCGCTTGGATTTCATGACGGTTTTATTGTCGCGCCGCGCACCTTGGTTGGCAATTGCCGCGCCGTCGCGGCCCCGGACGCGGCCCGGGCGCGGCTTGTGCAGGGGAGGGGTTGCATGGTACCGGCCCGCCTCTGGAAGAAAGCAGGCCATGTCGACACCTCCTCCCGGCACTCCCAACCCGCAACAGCAGCAGGCGCCGAGCCCGCTCACCATCCACGGCCAGTATATCAAGGATCTGAGCTTCGAGAATCCGCGCGCGCCGCAGAGCCTGATCGAGCAGAAGCAGCCGCAGCTGCAGCTCAACGTCAACGTGGCCACCCGCCAGTTCGAGCCCAAGACCTTCGAGGTCTCCCTGACCGTCGAGGCGACCGCCACGACGCCGGAGAAGGAGCCGCTGTTCGTGCTCGAGCTGGTCTATGCCGGCACGGTGACGATCGGCGACGTGCCGCAGGAGCATTTCGGCCCGCTGCTGCTGATCGAGACGCCGCGCCTGCTCTTCCCGTTCGCCCGCGCAATCGTCGCCAACGCGACCCGCGAGGCCGGCTTCCCGCCGCTCAACATCGCACCGGTCGACTTCGTCGCCCTCTACCGCCAGCAGCTCGAGGCGCAGGGCGGCAACATCCCGGGCGTTCCGTCGGGGCAAGTCGGGCACGCTTAGGCGCGAGCGAAGCTCGCGCCGGCGAGCCCGTAAAGCCAGGCGCGCCCCGTCGCGCCGGTCGCCGCGCAGCGGCGAAGCGCAGGGCTCGCGCGGTTCCGCTTGCGCAAGGTCGTGAGACCGCAGGCGCAGGCACTTCCCTTTGCCGGGAGTCCACTGGAGTCCACTCGGGTGTGGACCGGTTGGATGCCGATGGCACAAGGGTTTTGGGCTCGGAGTCCACGAATCCACCGATTCTGTCCCAACTGAAAACACCCCTCATCGGACCGCGCCACTCCAGTGGCGCAATCAGAGTTATGAGCGCCACTGGAGTGGCGCGGTCCGATGAGCATCATCATGGACGCGACACTGCACGATGCCAGATAGTGTGCAGAAGGTTCAGCAAAAGCCCTGAGGGGTGGTCATGGCATGTTGGTGATGTTGCAAGTCACCGACCCGTGGAAAGGGACCACACCATGACCAAGCGAGAAGGTAAGGTCGAAGTCGTATCGCTGAAAGG
>DATGMK010000099.1:0-3877 GCA_035293665.1 Reyranella sp.
GAAATGGAAGTGTGGGCGCTGGAAGCCTATGGCGCGGCCTACACGCTGCAGGAGATGCTGACGGTGAAGTCGGACGACGTCGCCGGCCGCACCAAGGTGTACGAGGCGATCGTGCGCGGCGACGACACGTTCGAGGCCGGTATTCCGGAATCCTTCAACGTGCTGGTCAAGGAAATGCGCTCGCTCGGTCTCAACGTCGACCTGCACAACTCCAAGATTGGCCCGGCTCCGACCTCCGAGGCGGCCGAGTAACCGCCATCATCATGCCCGGCGCATACGTCGCCGGGCGTCGTGCCCTGTCCGTCCGATTCGGGCAGGGCGCCCAGTTTGAGTGATTTTCGATTTTCCTGCCGGCTTTGGCCCGGCACGCGAGGAGAAGACGATGAACCAAGAGATTATGAATCTCTTCAACCCGACGACTCCGGCTCAGGTCTTCGACCAGATCCGGATCTCGATCGCGTCCCCTGAGAAAATTCTGTCCTGGTCCTATGGCGAGATCAAGAAGCCGGAGACCATCAACTACCGGACGTTCAAGCCGGAGCGCGACGGCCTGTTCTGCGCGCGCATCTTCGGGCCGATCAAGGACTACGAGTGCTTGTGCGGCAAGTACAAGCGGATGAAGTACAAGGGCATCATCTGCGAGAAGTGCTCGGTCGAGGTGACGCTGTCGCGCGTCCGGCGCGAGCGCATGGGCCATATCGAGCTCGCCGCGCCCGTCGCCCACATCTGGTTCCTGAAGTCGCTGCCCTCGCGCATCGGCCTTCTGCTGGACATGACGCTGAAGGATCTGGAGCGGATCCTCTACTTCGAATATTACGTCGTGCTCGAGCCGGGCCTGACCTCGCTCAAGGACCGTCAGCTGCTGTCGGAAGACGAGTATCTGAAGGCGCAGGACGAGTTCGGCCAGGATTCCTTCACCGCCATGATCGGCGCGGAGGCGATCCGCGAGATGCTCAAGGCGCTCGAGCTTGAAAAGCTCGAGGTGAGCTTGCGCGCCGAGATGGCGGAGACCGATTCCGACATCAAGCACAAGAAGCTCGCCAAGCGGCTGAAGATCGTCGAGGCCTTCCGCTACTCCGGCAACAAGCCGGAATGGATGATCCTGACCGTCGTGCCGGTGATTCCGCCGGACCTGCGTCCGCTGGTGCCGCTGGACGGCGGCCGCTTCGCGACCTCCGACCTCAACGACCTCTACCGCCGCGTCATCAACCGCAACAACCGCCTGAAGCGGCTGATGGAGCTGCGCGCGCCCGACATCATCATCCGCAACGAAAAGCGCATGCTGCAGGAGGCCGTCGACGCGCTGTTCGACAACGGCCGCCGCGGTCGCGTCATCACCGGCGCCAACAAGCGCCCGTTGAAGTCGCTCGCCGACATGCTCAAGGGCAAGCAGGGCCGCTTCCGCCAGAACCTGCTCGGCAAGCGCGTCGACTATTCCGGCCGCTCGGTGATCGTGGTCGGCCCCGAGCTGCGTTTGCACCAGTGCGGCCTGCCGAAGAAGATGGCGCTCGAATTGTTCAAGCCGTTCATCTATTCGCGACTTGACGCCAAGGGCCTGTCCACCACCGTCAAGCAGGCCAAGAAGCTGGTCGAGAAGGAGCGGCCCGAGGTCTGGGACATCCTGGACGAGGTGATCCGCGAGCATCCGGTGCTGCTCAACCGCGCGCCGACCTTGCACCGTCTCGGCATCCAGGCCTTCGAGCCGGTGCTGATCGAGGGCAAGGCGATCCAGCTGCATCCTCTGGTCTGCGCCGCCTTCAACGCCGACTTCGACGGCGACCAGATGGCCGTGCACGTCCCGCTGTCGCTGGAAGCGCAGCTGGAAGCGCGCGTCCTGATGATGTCGACCAACAACATCCTGCATCCGGCGAACGGGCAGCCGATCATCGTGCCGTCGCAGGACATCGTGCTCGGGCTCTATTATCTCTCGATCCTGCGCGAAGGCCTGCCCGGCGAGGGCAAGACGTTCGGCAACATGTCCGACCTCGAGCATGCGCTGCATGCCAAGGTCATCCACCTGCACACCAAGATCAAGTACCGGTGGGAGGGCATCGACGAGACCGGCAAGACGTCGCGTCGCTGGATCGAGACCACGCCCGGCCGCGTGATGCTCGGCAACGTGCTGCCCAAGCATCCGAAGATCGCCTACGAGATCATCAACAAGCTGATGACCAAGCGCGAAATCTCCGGCGTGATCGACCAGGTCTACCGCCACTGCGGCCAGAAGGAGACCGTGATCTTCTGCGACCGCATCATGGCGCTCGGCTTCTATAACGCGTTCAAGGCCGGCATCTCGTTCGGCAAGGACGACATGGTGGTGCCGCACGGCAAGTGGAAGATCGTGGACCAGACCCGTACGCTGGCGAAGGATTTCGAGCAGCAGTACAATGACGGTCTGATCACCCATGGCGAGAAGTACAACAAGGTCGTCGACGCCTGGTCGAAGGCGACCGAGGAAATCGCCAAGGAGATGATGAAGGAGATCTCCGCGACCAAGAAGACGTCGAAGGGCGCGGACGCCGACATCAACTCGATCTACATGATGGCGCATTCCGGTGCGCGTGGTTCGCCCGCGCAGATGCGCCAGCTCGCGGGCATGCGCGGCCTGATGGCCAAGCCGTCGGGCGAGATCATCGAGACGCCGATCATCTCGAACTTCAAGGAAGGCCTCTCGGTGCTCGAGTACTTCAACTCGACCCACGGCGCCCGCAAGGGCCTCGCGGACACCGCGTTGAAGACCGCGAACTCCGGCTACCTGACCCGCCGTCTCGTCGACGTGGCGCAGGACTGCATCATCACGGCTGATGATTGCGGCACCTCGCTCGGCATCAAGATGCGCGCCATCATCGATGCCGGCACCGTCGTCGCCTCGCTGGCCTCGCGCATCCTCGGCCGCACCGCGGGCGAGGATCTGCGCGATCCCGCGACCAACAAGGTCGTGGTCAAGCGCGGCACGCTGATGGAGGAGACTCATGTCGATGCCATCCAGCAGGCCGGCATCCAGGAGGTGAAGATCCGCTCGGCGCTGACCTGCGAGCTCGTCAACGGCATCTGCGGCAAGTGCTACGGCCGCGATCTCGCCCGCGGCACGCCGGTCAACCACGGCGAAGCGGTCGGCGTCATCGCGGCGCAGTCGATCGGCGAGCCGGGCACCCAGCTCACCATGCGCACCTTCCACATCGGCGGTGCGGCGCAGATCAACGAGCAGTCCTTCGTGGAATCGAACTTCGAAGGCAAGGTCGTCATCAAGAACAAGGCCATCGCCCGCAACAGCGAAGGCCATCTGATCGCGATGGTGCGCAACATGGTGGTGGCGATCGTCGATGCCGACGGCACCGAGCGGGCGACCCACCGCATCCAGTACGGCTCGCGCATGCATGTCGACGAGGGCGACATGGTCAAGCGTGGCCAGCGCATTGCGGAGTGGGATCCCTACACCCGGCCGGTGCTGTCCGAGGCCGAGGGCACGATCGGGTTCGAGGACCTTGTCGAGGGTCAGTCGATCTCGGAAACGCTCGACGAGTCCACCGGTATCGCCAAGCGCGTCGTCATCGACTGGCGCACCACGCGCGGCGGTTCGGACCTGCATCCGGCCATCGTGGTCAAGGGCAAGGACGGCAAGGTCGCGAAGCTCGCGCGTGGCGGCGATGCCCGCTACATGCTGGCTGTCGACGCCATTCTGTCGGTCGACGTCGGCGCCAAGGTGATGCCGGGCGACATCCTGGCGCGTATCTCGACCGAGAGCGCCAAGACGCGTGACATCACCGGCGGTCTGCCGCGGGTGGCGGAGTTGTTCGAGGCCCGCAAGCCGAAGGATGCGGCGATCATCGCAGAGATCGCCGGCACCATCCGCTTCGGCCGCGACTACAAGAACAAG
>DATGMK010000100.1:0-87314 GCA_035293665.1 Reyranella sp.
CCCTCAAGGTCGACGTAGCTGAACAGTGACCCACTTCGCTCATCCGAGCCGCGCATCACAACAACTCCCGCAAGCTACCGAGATCAGTGAATCATCTTCTTCGGTCCGATACGACGACTTTTTCAACAACCTGCTAGAGCACATTCCGCTTAGGCGGAATGTGCCCCGTTGGCCCCAGCAACGTTCGGGCGCGCATTTCCGGTCAGATGGAACCGCGTGCCATCTGACCGGAAATCGCTCTAGCGGTTGGCGCGTGCCACCGCGGCGTTCAGCAGCAGGTTGGCGCCCGGCACCGAGCGGACGAGCTCGATGTCCTCCTTCACGTTGTGACTGATGCCCTCGTGGCAGGGCGTGAAGATCATCGCCGTCGGCGCCATCGTGGCGACGGCATAGGCGTCGTGGCCGGCCTGGCTGCGCATCTCGCGATACGGCAGGCCAAGCTCCTTGGCCGTCGTGCGCAAGAGGTCGATGCATTCGGGTGCGAACAGCTCGGTGCCCCAGCTCCAGCCCTGCTGCACGTCGATTTCGACGTTGGCCTTCCTGGCGGATTCGGCGATCGCCGCCTCGATGTCGCGGCCCATCGCCTCGAAGCGCGCGGCATCGATGTGGCGGTAGTCGAGCGTCAGCTTCACCTCCTCGGCATAGGTGCCGGGCAGGTTGGGGAAGCTCTCGATGCGCGTCGTCGTGGTGCGGCCTTCGTCGGCGGCGTACGCCAGGCCCACGTCGTTGACCGCGGCGATCACGTAGCCCGCGCCGACCAGCGCGTTGCGGCGCATCGCCATCGGCGTGCCGCCGGCATGACCGGTGTCGCCCTTGATGGTGAGCCGCAGCGCGCGCGTCTTGTAGCCGCCGACCACGATGCCGACATCGACCTTCTCGCGATCGAGGACAGGCGCCTGCTCGATATGGAGCTCGAGATAGGCGTCGAACGTACGTTTGCCGAGCGGCTCGGGTCCGGCATAGCCGATGTGGTCGAGCGCCTGCTCGACGGTGATGCCGTCGTCGTCAGCTGTTGCCAGCACATCCTTCAACGACAGCACGCCGGCGAAGGCCATCGAGCCCATCATCGGCGGGGAGAAGCGGCCGCCCTCCTCGTTCGTCCAGCAGATCACCTCGATGCCGCGCTTGGTGACGAGGCCACGGTCGTTCAGCGTGCGCACCACCTCGAGCCCGCACAGCACGCCCAGGATGCCGTCATAGCGGCCGCCGCAGATCTGGGTGTCGAGGTGGCTGCCGATCGCGACGGGCGGCAAGGACGGATCGCTGCCGGCGCGGCGGGCGAAGATGTTGCCCAGCCGGTCGATCTCGACCGTGCAGCCCGCCTCCTTCGCCCATTGCACGAACTGGTCGCGCATCTCCTTGTCCTCGGCCGATAGCGCGAGGCGCCGCAGACCGACATCGCGGAAGCGGCCGATCTCGGCCGAACGCTCGAGCGTGCTCCAGAGCCGCTTTGGATCGATCTCGAGGACATTGGTTGCCACGCCCGCACTCCCTGGTTTGCCGGCCCATCCTAGCAAGAACAGGCCTCTCGACAGCATGAACCCGACGACAACCGACACGATCGCCAGCAGACCGGAGCGGCGCCGATAGCGGTCCGACCGAGGGCACGAGCGTGACGACCGGAGCCTTTATCGGATTTGTCGCATCACTGCTGGTGCTGACCGCCATTGCGGCTGGCAGCGGTCCCCATGAAGGTGGCAAACCGGCGAACCGGCAAACGGACGCCTCGACAGCAACCTGGCCACGCCACCCTCTCCCAGTTACGCAGCAGGATTGGTAGTGCATTGGCGTATCCAAAGTTGGTGGTATTGCGCGTCCCAGAACGCGGTCCGAGTCGTGAGTTCACGTTCAGCCAGTAGCTTCCGCGCAGCCTCCCGACACCGGCCGTCCAAGCGCCGGCGCCGCAGGAATTTGCTTCCGGCCATGGATCCGGCGGCGGTATGGACGGCCCTCCTGGTTCACCCGCGATGTGCCATCATGAATTTCATCGCAGCCGTGGCGTAAACGAAAGGCATCCGGGCATCGTTGATGCGGAAGCGGACGAGAAGCTGGGGGAGGGCTGAACATGCCGATGCTGTGCACAGCGACCGTCGCGAACGTCCCGAAGGAGATGGACGCCGAACTGCCCACGGGACCATAGCGCCGCGCACGGCTCGAAAAATGGCGCGCCCCGTGACCGGCACGGTTGGCGGCGCGCCAGTGTCGGAAGATCCCGGGAATTGAAGAGGACCTCCAGAGTGCCGCCGGTCGGCGAAGGAGAGTCGTCTGGCCGTAGGACGCCCCCCTTGATCAAGCCGGCCGGGATTTTCCCCCCGCGCCCCGAGAGTCGTCTGTGCGATTCGTCACCTTACCGATTGGCGGTCGGCCGCGCCTCTTCGCGGAGATGGGGAATCGCGCGGGCGCTGCCTGCAAACCCGGCAGACCCTCGCGATGCCGATCCGTTCGGCCGATCCCATCCTCAACATGGCACGAAGTTGACCGCCGAGACCCAGCTCAATGACCGCCGTTCATGCCGCTGTTAAGGGCTAGTCCAATTCTTTGAGAGTGCTTGCGGACGCCATCCTTCTTCAGATGCCAGCGATCCGAGAAATCCGAAAGCGGCGCTTGGTGAAAGAAATCAAAAGGAATGATCACGGTAGGATAGTCCGCCTTGAAGCGTGTCATCTGCCGCTCGACGTCTTCGTAGATCGAATTGTGGCCGACGATGCAAGGCACGGGATTCGTGACGAACACGAATTTGACATCCGCCGAGTGGGCAAGCTCGGCAAACTCCTTCAGGTAATCATAGAGCGAATCGCGATGGATCAGGCCAAGCAAAGTATTCTCAGAGAAATTGTCATCGAGCGGGCAAGCGACCGGCTGCTGGGTCTTAACCATGGGGTCCTGTAGATCCACTGGCATCGGGATCCAACCTCGATGTGCTGCTATCAATGCACGCCAAGTCCGTACACCAGGATAGCCGTCCGTCGGCCAACTGAACTTCTCGTACGACATGTCGTCCAGCCATTCGCCATGGTACACTGCGTTCAATACTCGGAGCCTATAACCGGCGCTGGGCGGGCGAATTTGGTGCCACCAATGCGCTTTGACCAAATAGTCACGAATCAAGACCGCGAGCGTATTGTCTCCGTAGAATCGGGGCGCCGCCGGCGCCCAGAATGGCGTCACATGCAATACGAGAAATTTAGGTATCGGCACCGGGCGCTTGAGGGCGAGCCTGGCCTGTTCGAAATAGCCGGTCCAACCCGCATCGCCGCAGCAGCTCAGGTTTAGGTATGTAATGCCGCCCGAGGTCTTCGCTACTTCTGTGGGGTTGACGCCATAGAATCCCGAGCTGTCACCCACTTGAACTGCATCAGACGGTACATTGCCGAGTATCAGCTCGAACTTATCGTAAATCGTGTGCTTTTGCAGGTTGTCCTGCTCAAGTGGCGAGAAGTCGAAGAAGTCCGTGTTGAATCGGCCGTTGACACCAACTAACCCGAGAAGCGCTTCAATCGAGCCTATCGTGATGCCCGCAATCAGGAATGGCAGCAAGACTGCTCGATGGGCTCCGGAATTGATCCCCATTTCGGATGCGCTCCCCTGCTGCACGCGCATTGACCGTTGACGCGTATGACATAACATCGAAGGCAACCGCAGAACAAGACGCGAGTGCAAGGGATAGATGGTCTTCCAGTCGTTCGTTTTCTGTCTTGCGTTCCTTCCGGCCCTCCTCGCTCTCTACCTGTTGGTCAGGACGTCGAGAACCGCCTCGACGATCGTTCTCATCGTGGGTAGCGGCATCTTCTATGCATGGAAGACAATTTGGTGGCTGGTGCCCCTCGTTGTCGTAGCGACCGTCGACTACTTCGTCGGCATGAAGATGGCGGTGTTGGACGACGACAGGATTCGCCGGCGCTGGCTGTTGGTCAGCCTGGTCGTTAACCTCGCAATGCTCTCGGCGTTCAAGTATCTGGGGTGGCTGACGTTGACGACTAATGAGTTGCTCGGGGCATTCGGAATTGCCGCTAGCATCCCCGTCATTGCTACAACGCTTCCGCCTGGTATTTCATTCTACACCTTCGAGACGATGAGCTACACGATTGACGTGTACCGGCGAGACTTCAAGGCGGAGCCGTCCTACCTCGTCTATCTCAACTTCGTTCTGTTCTTCCCGCACCTTGTCGCTGGCCCAATCCTGCGGCCGCGCGATCTGATAGGACAGCTAAAGGTCGTCCGGCCGGTTGCGACAGCGGAGGAAGTCCGCCTAGCGCTATGTCAGATTGCCTGGGGCCTCTTTAAGAAGGTTGTGTTCGCGGACAACTTTGGCGACGTGGTGAGCTATGCAGTGCGCGCCCTGACGACCCCTCCCGTCGAAACTGGCGGCGTCGGGTTGCTCTACGCGCTTGGCTTCACGTTCCAGATTTATTGCGATTTTTCTGCCTATTCTGACATCGCGCGTGGTTCGGCGCTGCTTTTCGGTATCAAGCTGCCCCGCAACTTCTTGACGCCGTTGTTCGCAAAAAGCCCCCAAGAGTTCTGGCAACGCTGGCACATTACGCTTTCAACCTGGATTCGCGACTACGTCTACATCCCACTCGGCGGACGGTCGGGCAGTCCGCTCCGGCAATGGATAACGATGCTGGGCACAATGGGCTTGGCTGGCCTGTGGCACGGTGCGGGCGTGATGTTCATATGTTGGGGCCTTTTCCACGGATTCCTAGTCATGACCTACCGTCAGCGTCCGATCCAGAGCCTGCTGAGTCGTGCGTCCGCCGGCGCGCCTGCGGTTGCCGCCTGGGCCGTTTTCTTCCTCATTAACATGTTTGGTTGGCTGATGTTCAGGGCAGGGAGCGGACATGACGGAGAATTCTTGAAGATGTTCGACACCCTCGGCGAAATCCCGGCAGCCTTCTCGCAGCACACATTCCTCTGGGGCCTGCGCCAGCTCACTTTCCTTGCCGCACCGCTTCTGCTAGTCGACTGGACGGCTTACCGGCGGAACACCGAGGTGCCTGAGGTACTTGCCTCGCTGAACTTGGCCGCACTTTCAACAGCCCTTACCGCAATGTGGTTCATCGGCGTGATCTTTGCCAAGAGATCAGGTTATGACTTCATCTACTTTGCTTTCTAACGCAAGGAAGCGAGCTTCTGAGACCATCTATGCAGGCAGACTAGCCTGGAAGACGCTGCCTTGACAGGCATGGGAGCGCTACTCCATGAACAACCTACCCCGCGACATGAGTTAAACAACAGCGGGCCTTGATCAGTCAGGTTGCTACTCGTGACGCTTGCTCAATTGAATCCACGCCCGAGGCTCGGCCCAACGTTGCGCACCATGGCAGGTCAACCTGCCGGACAGTTCATTTTTTTGGACATCGGTGCGCGCAACGGCGGAGAAGCGTACTATGCTCCCTTGGCGGGCCAACTCAAAGTCATTGGTTTCGACGATTCCTCGGAAAGCGAGTGTCGGCCCAGCGATCTGGCAGCCATTCGATACGAGCATCACACTACCATTCTGGCCGGCGAACACGGCCGGAGGAAATTCTTCAAACTTGCGTGGCCGTTTTCGTCGGGTTTGCACAAGCCAAACATGAAATATTACGATCGGCTGCCTTGTCGGAACAATATGGTCGTCGTAGACGAGATGGACGTCGAAACGACGACACTCGACCGCTTCGCGCAAACTCTTTCCGACGACCATATCGACTTCATCAAGATTGATGTGGAAGGCGCGGAGTTGGATGTGCTTCGCGGTGGATCGGCGATGCTGCAGGACAAGCGCGTGTTGGGCATCAAGACCGAGTTCTGGTGGGATCCGATTTTGCGCGGGCAGCCTGCCTTCGCAGAGCTCGACATATTCCTGCGAGCCAACGGCTTCTATTTGTTCGATCTGGAGATGCACAATTATCAGGCCTACATGCGCACCACACTCCCAGCAGGAAGGCTGCTGGCCGATTCCAGGAACTGGCGCGGTGTGCTGAACAATCTCAGGCCCGATCGATCGCGCTACGGCCAAGCGCTGACAGGCGACGCCCTGTATTTTCGCGATCCAGTCAGCGACCGGATCGCCGGCAAACCGGCGACCGGCTGGGAGCAGGCGAGCGTACTGAGGCTTTGTGCGCTGTTCGACCTGTTCAACTATGGCGATTGTGCGATCGAGGTGTTGCAGGACTTTCAGCGGCACAAGACGGTGGACTTCAATTTCGATGTCGAGAAGGTGCTCGACGCCTTGACCCCCGAAATCACGGTCGGTGGCGACGAAGCCGTAGTCCTGAGCTACAAGAAATATCGATCGATGTCGGAGGATGTCAGAAGGCAAATGGACGAGGAAACGCGCGCCTTGGTCCTGGGCGGTCGTTCCTATTCGTGATCGCCTGGGTACCCTGCCGCGGATATCGAGGTTAGCAATGTCCTTCCTGACCAGACTGTTCGGCACGGAATCGAGCGGATTGTCGACGGCGCAAGCGATCGAGCTAAAGAGACTCCGGGCGGTTACAGCTTCGCTGGGTGAGGCCGAGAGCCAAACCACAGCTGGGCTCGATGGGATCGGGCAGCTTCATTTGCTCAATCGCCGACTGGGCAAGCGCCTGGCGAGTTGCTCGGCGAGTGAGCGTGTGTTGATCCAGAGCAAGTTCGTGGAGGCAGATCGAATCCTGCCGAAAAACGTCAGGACCGCGACATCGGTGGCCGTTACGCCGGCAATGCAAAGCGTCCTTGCGACAGGCTGCGCCGATCTCGGTCGGACCCTGGCCGAAGACCAGGTTCGGTCGATCCACTCCCATCTGCAGACGAAACATTTGCTGCTTTGCCACGTGCCGCACATAAGCACCAGGGCGGTTTCGTCGTTGAAGGATGTGCCGGCCGACGAGAGCTACGCGACCTACGAGTTCCTCGATCTGTGGTCCAGCCCTCATATCCTGGAATTCGCTGCGCAGGACAGGCTCCTAGACCTGGCGCAGGCCTATCTCGGCTGCACACCGACCCTGTACTCGATCAACGCCTTCTGGTCGTTCCCGAACCGCCAGCCGCATCCCTATTCGCAGCTCTTTCATCGCGACTGGGAAGATTTCCGCTCGCTGGTCGTCTTCACGCTCCTGACGCCCGTCGACACTCCCGAGGAAGGCGCCCACTACTACGTGGAATCGTCGCATACCGAGGACAAACTCGAAGAGAGCCTTCGCGGAAAAGGCATCGCCGCAGCCGACCTCCAGGTCCTGTCGACGCGGGACAACAATGCCATCGCTCCGGTGGCGATGAGGCTTTTTGGGGACGGCGCCCGACGCTTCGACGGCCCGGCAGGGCATTCCTTCTGCAGCGATGGATACGGCCTGCATCGCGCCGTCGTGCCCTATTCCCGTCCACGCCTGCTGTTGTGGTTCCGATACGGCAATTTCTACAACGAGACGATGTACACCACGCCGTTGCGCGGTGCGACGCGGGCCGAGGCCAAGCTTGCGCTCCAGCGGATTCCCAGTACGCCGCGCCACCGATATGTCTTCAGATACATCATGGACGCGCTTTCGTCGGTCTGAGCCCCAGGCATCGGGCGCTCAGACTTCGACGGAGAGCTCGTCGATCATGTAGCGGAAAATGTACTTGTGGCGCGGAGTCGACGGAATACGCCGCAGGATTTCGCGCCGCTGCTCCCCGCGGTCCTGACTGAACGAGGCGCCGCCCCGAAGGAACCTCGGCAGCCACCCGCGAACGGCGCGCGCAGCCGCGCTGCCGGCGCCCAACTTCAAGTCGTAGACGTGTTCGTTGAAGAAGGTGCCGAAGCGGAACTCGAGCAAGAGCTTCGGGCGCGACCTAGGAACGACGGAACGGTTCAGCCCGAAGCCGTCGATGCAAAATGCCGCGCCGGCCGGTCCCTTAAAACGACGGGCATTGCGTCCGAACAGCCGCATCGCCATCGGCGCAACGAACGGCCCGACCAGAAGGTAGTCGAGCTTCGTGCCGACGCCGTCGGCCCGCAGGCCCGCCTCCAGGCACGCCAGGTCGTGCGATGTCTCGACGTAGAAATGCGCACCGTCCTCCAGATCCTCGACCGGCGTGAGCAGGACGAAAATCGCGAGCGATCTGCCGTCATCGAGCTCGCGATGGAACGCTTGCAGCTTCGGATCTGCCGGGCGCTCAGACAGAGCCCAATAGGCATTGAAAGAGCAGAGCGTCGGTGTGCAGCCGAGATAGCTCTGCGCGAGGTCGAGCAGATCATCTCCCGAGACGAGTTCCAGGAGATGCGGGCTCGACCAGAGATCGAGCCGGTCGTAGCAGGCAAAATTCGCATCGCGAGGGACATCGTCGAGCGATGCGACCTGCGTGTTCCAATGCTGCGGCACGGGGCCGAGGCGGAGCGGTTTGGACTCGAGGTATTTTTTCACCTCGGCAGCCTGCTCCCTATCCAACCTCTCACCGAGGTCGAGGCAACCAGCCTGCCGCAGGAGATCGATGTCTGCAATCCCGCCCGGGCCGGCGGGGCTTCTGATTCTGGCCGGCAGGGAAGCGTCCGCTTCGACCATGGCCTGCACCAGCGCCGATCGCTTGTCCGCATCTCCGCTGGCCATCGATTCGCCGAGAGCGCGATTGATCCGATGCAGCGCGGAGCGCGTGCCGACGCTTCTGGTTCTTTCGACTTCCAAGCGCGCCGCCACCTTTTTCAGGCGAGCCAGATCGAGGGGCAGAGCGCCCGCTGCGGCAATCCGAAACGTCATGTCCTATTTCAGGACGAGCAGCGGCGCCAAAGGCGTCTGATAGTGGGGCCGCACCTTCTCAGCGGGGATCGCATAGAAGACCGTGTCCCATTTCTTGAAGCCGTAGTGGTCGAGATAGAAGACATAGTCGGGGCACAGGCTCATCAAGCGGACCGGCAACGACCACAGATGGTGATAGGTATGATAGATCGCAATGGCGATCTGTGGCCGATGCCGCTGGATGGTCTGGCTCATGCCTTCGATCATGAACTCCTCGCCACCCTCGATGTCGATCTTGATCAGATCGACCCGCTGCAGCTTCTGCTGCTGCACGAAATCGTCGACGGTCGAGCATGGCACTGTCACGTGCTGCCGGTTCTCGACGGCGTTGAGCAACCCGCCGGATGCCATGGTGCTCCAGAATGGTAGCTTAGCCTCTCCGTTGTAGCCGCTGATTGCCAGCCGGTGCTCCTTGATTATGTCGGGAAAGCATCCGACCGTTTGCCAGACATACCGGCTGAGGAAATCGAGGCCGAAGGGATCGATGGCATGGATCGTTCCCCTGCCCTGCATCCGGGCGCAAAGCCAAGGCAATTCCATACCCTCGTCGATGCCGATGCTGAGGATGGTGTGACCCGGCTCGACCTCGACGTACTGTCCGTACTGCGTCTTGGAAAAGACCGAGCTGACATAATGTTGCCAGACATCGGTCGGGCTGCCCGCGAACGCCGTCGCATAGGCGCGCCGGCTTTCTTCGTTGCCGAGTCTGGCCTGCACGAATTCGGCAACGGTCTTGAACGCGTTCCGCGGGCCGACCTCCTTGGTGTAATACTCATCTTCCGCGAGCAGCGTGTAGTCGTGTCCGCCGTTCACCCGGACGGCGGGGGGCTCCCAGCGCGAGAGGAAATCGATGAAGTCCGGCATCGGCAGGACGGCGGGGCTGCCGGGCTTGCAGCGATCGATCACTTGCCGCCCGAAATGCCAGAACTCCCAGCCGACAATATCGGTCGCCGGGAAGACCACGAGGTCCTTCGGCAGGGCACCGTCCTTGACCGCATTGCGCCAACGGCTATCGACGGTGATGACGGTGTCCTGATCCGCAGAGAGCGCATCCACAAAGCCGGCGAATTTGGCGTTCGGCATCAGCCGTTCGATAGCCTGCTGCAGGAAGCGGGTATCGTCATTATCCGGATGAAGCCGGAATATGGCCAAGTCGCCCAACTCGGAAAGATTCGTGGCTATACGCATGGGCCCGCAATGTCCGTGGATCACTGTCACCTTCATCTATCCGCGAGCCTAGCATTTGTTCTGCACGGGCACAGCCCCTCCTCTTCATCTCACCTCGCGCGGGATTGATGCCCGACCGAGATGGCTCATTTGCTGCCGCTTTTCACGAAGGTGACGAGAGCAGCGTGGTGCCGCTTGCAGGCAAGGTAGGCTTCGGCGACGTGGATCCGCTCGGCAGCGACGTCGTTGTCCGTCGCGGTGTCGGGATCAGCGACGAGCTGCGGATCCTGGCATGGTAGCAGTAGGCTCGCGTCCGGCATTCGTGGTGCGGGAATACTGGAATAGCTCGTGCAGGCCGCGAGAAGCGTCGCGCATGACAGGGCCGCAGCCGGAAGTAGATGGTGCATTGACGATCCTCGTGATCACGGTTTGGGCCTTGTCCTGCAGGGCCGCGATCTCAGCTGCCTGATTGGCGACGATCTCTGCCGAGAGCTTGGCGTCCTTGGCCTGCTGCTCGAGCAAGGCCTTCTGGTCGGCTGCAGCAACTTTGGCCGCACCGACATCCTCGATCTTGCCGACAACGATCCAGCTGGCGCCTGTCAACACCAGCAGGCCGACCATCGCCCCGATTAATTCGACCATGCTCGGCATCAGAACACCGTGCCCAGTGCATGCATGACGCCCAGCGCGTAGCCACAAGTCGCGGCGGCCGCGATCACCCAGCAGCGGTTGAAGAGGCCGACGATCTTCCTCCAGATCGTGCCGGCCTCGGCGCTTACCCTCGCCTTGGCGTCGATGGCAAGGTTCTTCGCAGCAGCTGCCGCGCCGTCCAGATCGGCTGCCATTGTCGCCTCCTAGGAAAGGCCGGCGAGAAAGCCGGCGTGGATTGCCGCGATGTCGGCGGCGTGATCGGTGCCGTTGATGATGCGCCGCGCGCCCACCGGATCGTCGACGGCGTCACTGAAGTAGCGGGGCAGCCCGACGCCGGTGAACAGGCCGCCCTTCATGCCCTCGAGCAGGATGACGGCGGCGATCTCGGGATCGAGCGCGAGGTCGGGCTGGCCAACCAGGTCGGCGCCCGTCAGCCGCGCCATCTTCGCGTAGTTCGTGGCCCAGGTGAGCTGGACATAGCCGCGGCCGTAGAATGCGCGGCCGTCCTGCGTCGGTACGCCGTAGGGACGGCCGTGCCCTTTGCCGATTTCTTCGATCGGCTGCATCGTATGGGCGGTTTCCCACTTCGCCGTGGCCAACATGTAGGCCAGCCAGCGCCGGTCGACGAAGCCGGCACGCTTCTCCCAGGCGTCGAGGATGGCATTGCAGCCATCCACCTGCCCCTGATGCAGGATGCCGCCGAACGGCGTCTCGCGCACCCGGGCGAAGAACCTGTCGCGATCGATCATCGCACCCTCCGCCGGGCCTGCAGGTGGCGGTGGAGGCGCCAGCGCGCGAAGACGTAGCCGATCACCAGGGCGGCGATGAACAGGTCGGTGCCGGTCACGGTCATGACTCCCCTGCCCGGCCGAGCCACGCGTCGCGCCAGCGCCGGAACGTGCCGACCGGATCGGTGGTCCATTGCCGCGCCGCGGCGACCACGATTGCCATCACGTCGCTCAGCAGCATGGCGACGATGATGGTGGCGCCCGACGTCGACTTGGTGCCGAGTTGCCAGTACTCGCCGATCGCCTGCCCGAGGTAGAGCGCGAGGAACGCCGAGCAGAACCAGGTCGAGATGCGTTGCTTGGGGCTCTGGTCGATCGCCCAGCGCATGCCGAAGTAGGCGCCGATCGCGGGCGGCACGAACGGCCACACCAGCGCCCAGGCGTCCTTGAGGTCGTTCCGGTCCATCACGATGCCCATACGTTGCTTGGATTGCCGGGCGTCCTGACATAGGGCGTCGCCAGGACCGCGTCGCAGGCTGCGAGCCCCTCGGTCCGGTCCGTGTTGAACCGCGCCAGGACCGCGAATGACCAGGCCACGTCGTCATGGCCGGCCAGGGGCGTGTAGGCCAGGAAGCAGTAGTTCTCATCGCCCGCCGCGAACTGGCCGGCTTGCAGATCGGAGCCGAGCTGCGCCGCGAGAGCACGCGCGTTGGCCTCGTTGCCGGTATCGAGATAGACGGTCTGCCAGCCGCTCATTGCGTTCTCGCCAGGACGAAGCCGTCGCTACGCGAACCGGAATAGATCGAAATGGTTTCGAGGGTGCCGCAGAGCGAAGAGAGCGTCGGACCGCCGATGTCGATCTGGGTCGGGGCAACGGGCATGATCGCGGGGCCTGCGCCGGTGACCACCATTGCGCCATCCACCGCGATCTGCCCGCGGTTCGGGCTGAGTCCCCACGCGGCCTTCCGGCGGAGGAAGGGCGTCGGCACCGGGTTGGAGGCAGCAGCGATGTTGAGCTGGAAACCCAGATCACTCCTGCGGCACAGCAGACCCATCGCGGCCGCCCCGGACTGCCCAGACGCCTCGAAGTAGTTCGTGCCGGTATCGGTGATGTACACCACATCCTGGGTTTGCGCGGCGCCACCAAAGCCGGTGTTCGTGTGCAGGCAATAGGAGGCGGCGATCACGCAGCCATTGACGGGGTTCCAACGCGAGATGGCTGTCACCGGCACCGTGAGCAAGTCACCCGACCGCGTGACGGTGCTGCCTGCCGTGGGGATGTAGCTGGTGACTCCGCAGTTCGCCGAATCGACCTGAAAGCCCCAAACGGCGACGGTGCTTGTGCCGTCGCCCGTGATGGTCGGCGCAGGCGTAGCGTTGCTGGCACTGACGAAGCTGACGGCCAATGAAGAAGAGGTCGTCGCGCTTGCGGTGAAGAGGAACGAAATGCGCCACCAGCCGTTGGCGAGCTGCCGCGCGACGACGTTGGATTGGCTACCCGTTAGAGACGAGCCGACCGCTCCGCTGGACGGTTGGAAGTTGAAACCGCTGTTGCCGCCGAACGTGAACTGTACCCACGATCCGCCGGTGATCTCCTTCACGAAGCAGGACATGCCCAGGACATTGCCGCTCGAGTATGCGAACGAGGCCGACGATTGGAGCTGATGCAGCGCCGAACCGCTGTTGAGCAGCAGCGTTCCCGCGGTCGTCGTGCCGTCCGGCGCTGTCACCGCATTGTTCGTCAGCGTGACGTTCGACGCGGTCCAGCCCGTCGAGAAGTTCTGCGACTGCGTGACCGCGTTCGTGGACTGTCGCTCCGCGAGGTAGCCGAGCGGCGTCAGCGTTGCAGGGTCATGGTCGAAGCGCGCGACATTGTTTCCGGACTGGGTCAGCACGCCGGCATTGTTGAAGGACCAGCCGGAAGAGCCGCGCGTGAACGTCGAGCCCGGCGGCAGGATGCCAGCTCGCGCATCCCAGAAGAAATCCGGCGCGGTCTTCTGACCGAGGAGCAGCAGATCAAGCACGGCCCTGGACCCCTTTCAGCGTGGCGGTGAAGGTCGTGCCGTTGGCCGACGGTGTGAACGCCGTCAGGGTCTTCAGCAGGGCGTAGATGGTCGTGCCGCCCGAAGAGGGAGTTGTCGGGATGAAGCTGCCCTCGACCGGCGTGCAAATCGCCATGGAACCGTCGCTGGCGGCGATGAAGGTGCCTTGCATGCGCCCGATGAAGCCGGCCTGCTTCTGGCTGAAAGCCGCGTTGTCGCCGCCGCCGACACCGGCGTTGGCGGTGGGATCACTGTTGAACAGCCAGACCTCGAAGGTCGCGCTGGCGGCCGCCGGTCCCGTATCGGTCGACAGTAGCTCGAGATGGGTCAGCAGCAGGGGCGCATTATTGACGTCCGATGCCGCGAAGCCGATCGGCGTCACGCCGGCCGCGGTCGCATTATTGCTGACTGCGTCGCCTGCACTGTAGGCCGTGGTGTTCCCCGGCCGGATCATCGCCGTGGCTGTGGCGACGATCGGCTTTGGGAAATGCTCGACCGGGCTCGGATTGGCGCTGCCGACCGGTACAGCGTTCCCGTTGGCATCGATCGTGTGTGGCACGACCGCCTGCGCAACGTCGGGCGATTTGGTCAGAATGGGGTAATCCATGGTGCCTCCTGTGGGATTCAGTCGTCGCGACCGCGGCGGTCGATCCAGCCGTGGGTGAAGATGGTCAGGGTGACCGCGGTACTGGCCACGGCACGGACCTGCCGAGCGGTATTGGTGCGGATGCTGAAGCGACCGCCAGCGCCGTTGCCGGCCGAGCCGCTCACCACGATCAAGTCCGAACCTGCCCCCTGCGTCGCAACTGCGAGCGTATTCTGATCAGGACTCTGGAACAGTACCGATGCGTTGCCGCTAGCGAGTGCAGAGCCGGCGAAGATCGCGTCGGTTTGTACATCCGGTGGCACGGACAACGCGTATAGGGTTGAAGTCGTGCCAAGGCTGATGCCCCCTTGGTCGAGTGGAGGTGTCTTCCACACGAAGACGTTGCCCACTTGCGAGAAAGGAACGATGTGCGCGCTGGCGTCGGTCTTGAACGAACCAATGCGGCGCTTGAGTCCGTATCCAGAAGGAAGGCTGGGCGTTACCGACGTCGACGCCAGCAGGGCTGTCGTGCCGTCGGCCTTGCCGATGGCGAAGACGTGGTACCAGGTGCCGTTGGCCAGGCTGCCGGCATCGAGCCCGTTGGCGCCGACTGTCCCGCAGTCGAGGGTCGATGCCGCAACGGACAGCATCTGGACATTGGTGCTGTCCGCGCAGACGCCCGCTGCCACATCGAGCTTCGTATTGGGCGTCGCGGCATTGTTCGACAGGCCGAGACCGGCCAGATACGACCTCAGCACAGCGCCACCCGCCACCGACTCCGCTTTCGCCTTGACGAAGGCGGTGCTGGCCGCGTCGGTGCCGTTGTCCCCGCTGGGCCGCGTCGGCACCTTCGCCCGTCCTCCGGTGAAGTCGTTGGTCCCGGTGAAGGCGTTGCTGCCCGGCAGATAGGGGGATTGGAGGGCAGTGCAGGCCGCTTGCGGCGTCGCCGCCGGAAGGAACGTGTTGGCGATCCAGGTCGCCACGGAAACGAGAGAGCCGGTCAGCGTCCCGGCATACGGCTGACCCTGGCCGTCGAATGCCAGTACAGAGTTGGCGCGCTGCGCAGCGTTGGGCAGCAGGCCCAGCGACGACGAATCGGTCGGGGAGATCACCAGCGAGCGGCTCACCGAATCGGCGACCTTCTGTGCAATGTAGGTCAGCCGGTCGAGGGCCGCTTCGATGACCTGGGGCCACATCGCGCCCTGGTTGGAGAGCGAGGTCGGCTGGGTGACCGCGACGTCGCGATAGATCGTGAGCTTGGTACCAGCCGCGATCGGGTTGCCGCCCGGCAGCGGATACGTCACCGATCCGCCGGCATCGACGCCGAAGCCGGTCGCCGTGTATTGCGATGGCGACAACGGGAAGTCGTTGCCGGCGGCGTCGGTGTAGACGACGATCAGATCGGCCGGCTGGTTCACCTTGAAGGCGAAGGGGAACGACGTGGTCGTGCCGTCACCGAGATAGTTGGCGCGAGACGAAGTGCTGGAGACGGTCATGGTCCTGTGCAACCGCTGGAACGAGGTCGGCGGTTATAGGCATCAGTGGGCGCACACACCTATTACGGGCAATGGCGTGCCGATTTCGCGCGCAAACGAGGCCGCTTTTTTTGCCCCAATGCCCAAGACGACATCGCCGGCGCACATCTATCCACAGCTGGCGGTGGAAGACTCGGCGTGAGAACAGCCGCCTTGGGCATTGGCCTCGCTATCACCCCTCGATTTGCGGGCAATTTGCGTGAGCCATTGTCCGTAATAGGAGTCACGCGGGCGACGCGCTTATGGTCCGCGCCCATGGGACTCTTTTCACCACCTTCCACTCCGTATGCGCCGCCGATGCCGGCGCCTCCTCCACCGCCGCCGACGCAAGTCGACAAGACCGTCGAGGACGCCGCGGCGCGCACCAAGGCCCAACTCGCGGCAGCGGGCGGCTTTGGCGGCACGATCCAGACCGGCGGGCAGGGCGTCACCACGCCCGCCTTCACGACAAACAAGACCCTGCTGGGTCAGTAGGCCGCTTTCGCCGCCAGGGCGGCGAAACGGCCACGAGCTCGCGCGCGGGGCGCTGTGCCGCCGCGGATTGTAACCAGAGGCGCCGGAGCATCGGCGCTTCGTAGAGTGAGTAGAGTACCGTGGCGGCACAGTCAGCCTTTCCTTCATCTTCCTCCTCCCCCGCACCCAGCCGGTCCGATCGTTCAGCCGATCTTCGGGATCCGTGGCTGCGGACCTACTTCACGAACCGGCTGGCGCAGCTCGACAAGGAGCGCGCATCCTACGTGCCGACCTGGCGCGACCTCAGTGCCCAGTTCGCGCCACAGCGTGGCCGCTTCCTCGACAGCGCGCCCGACGCCTCGCGCGGCCGGCGTCGCGACCGGAAGCTGATCGACAACACGTCGCTGATCGCCGCCCGGGTGATGGCGAGCGGCATGATGGCGGGTATTTCGTCGCCCGCGCGCCCGTGGTTCCGGCTGCGCCTGGCTTCAGAGCGCGCCAACGAGGACCCGGGCGCGCGGGCGTGGCTGGACGAGGTGCAGCAGCGCATGCTGCGCGTCTTCGCCAAGTCGAATCTCTACAATTGCCTGCACACGCTCTACGGCGAGCTCGGCGTATTTGGCACCGGGGCGCTGTGGATCGACGAAGACGAGGAGGACATTGTCCGCGGCTACACGCTGACGGTCGGCGAGTATTGGCTCGCCAGCTCCAACCGCATGGCGATCGACACGCTCTACCGCTCGATGTGGTGGACGGTACGTCAGATCGTCGACACGTTCGGCCGCGAGACCGTCAGCGCGGGCATCCGCGCAGCCTACGATTCGGGCCAGCTGGACCTCGAGTACGAGCTGGTCCATGCCATCGAGCCCAATCCGAACGCCGCAGGGCCCGAGGTCCGCGGCGGGCACAATCCATGGAACGGCCATCTCTCGGACCGTCTGCCCTGGCGCTCGGTCTGGTTCGAGCGCAGCGCGCAGGGAGAGAACCTGCTGCTGCGCGTCTCGGGCTACACCGAGTTCCCCTGCATGGCGCCCCGTTGGGAGGTCGTCGGCACCGACAGCTGGGGCAGCGGCCCGGGCTGGGTCGCGCTGGGAGACGCCAAGCAGCTGCAGGTCCAGCAGCAGCGCAAGCTCGAGGCGATCGACAAGCAGATCCGGCCGCCGATGGTTGGCCCACCCTCGCTCAAAAACGAGCCGGCGAGCCTGCTGCCGGGCGGCGTCACCTACGTCGCCGATCCGAACGGACAGAGCTTCCGGCCGGCGATCGACGTGCGGCTCGACCTCGGCGCGCTCGCCGCCGACATCGCCGAGGTGCAGGGCCGTATCAAGGAGGCGTTCTACGCCAACCTGTTCCTGATGATGGCCGAGTCGGACCGCCGCGAGATCACCGCGCGCGAAATCGATGAGCGGCGCGAGGAGAAGATGCTGATGCTCGGGCCCGTGCTCGAGCGCCTGCACGACGAGTTGCTGCAGCCACTGGTCACGCGCGTCTTCAACATCATGGCCCGCAACGGCCTGATCCCGCCGCTGCCGCACGGCTTGGACGGCAACGGCCTGCAGGTCGAGTTCATCTCGATCCTCGCCCAGGCGCAGAAGGCCGTCGCCACCGCCGGCATCGAGCGGATGTGGCAGTTCGGCGCCCAGATCGGCGCGATCAAGCCCGAGGCCCTCGACCGCCTCGACGCCGATGGCACGATGGACGCCTACGCCGACATGACCGGCGCACCGGCCTCGGTGCTGGTCGACCGCAAGAAGGCCGAGCAGGCCCGCCAGGCCCGCGCCCAGGCCCAGCAGCAGCAGGCCGCCCTCGCCGGCATCCAGCAGCTCGCCAATACCGCCAAGACCGCCAGTCAGATCGATGTCGGCGGCGGCCAGAACGCCGTCGCCGCCATGCTCGGCCGCGGCCCCACAGGAGGCGCCGCATGAGCGGCCCACCAGTCACCGATGGGGTCGACAGCGCGCCCGCGATCCTCGACTGGTTGAACGGCCTGACGCAGGCAACTCGACGCCGCCCCTCGGAGCACGGCACGCGGTTCGCGCTCGGACCGCGACTCGACGCTCGCTCATCCGCCAGATCATTGGCGAGCGCCTGCGCCTGATCTAGAACGGGCTGCGCTCGAGCACAGCGACGACGACAAGCTCGCCGGCCTCGCCGAAGCCGTCCCCACGCCCGATTGGAGACCTCGTCGAAGGCGCGACACGGCGCCTCGCTGGCGTTCGTGCGCGCGCTATGCTTATTGGCGCCCGTGATCCTGGGCAGGGGTACCGTGAGTAATATCGTTCAGTTGAAGACGCGGCGCGGCGACGCAAATCCGGCAGCGACCGCCGATCTCAGAGCGCTGCAGGATCTGCAGGCGCTTTGCGCCGACGCCATCGCCGCCGGCGGGCTTGATGAGACCCGCGCGCTCGATCTCACCGTTGCCGTGCACCGGGCACTAAAGGGCAGCGAGTGGAAGGTTCGCTTCTACCGCGGTCGGGCGACCGGTCTCTGAGCCATCCGGCCGATGGTCCGCAAAGACGTCCCCGAGAACAGCCGAACCTCCCCTGCCGGCGCTGCGACACGGGCCCGGGCTTCATAGGCTCGAGCTGGACGCCGGGCCTATAGGCCGGCACGGAGCGATTGGCGGGATCTCACGGCCGACGCGGCAAGATGACGGCTGCCGCCGAGGCGCTCGAGACCCCCGGCCAACGGATTGCAGCCGATGGCGGCCGCGGATGCACCCTCCCCAACCATCCCGCCGACTCACTCCAAGTCGGACCGCGCAAGCATCCGCAACCGTGCTTTTGTTCGTGAACACGGCG
The DNA here is from genome assembly GCA_035293665.1 of Reyranella sp. Classification (GTDB taxonomy): domain Bacteria; phylum Pseudomonadota; class Alphaproteobacteria; order Reyranellales; family Reyranellaceae; genus Reyranella. The sequence goes on from DATGMK010000100.1 coordinate 18,696, forward strand.
CAAGCAGCGAACGCGGGTGTTGCGGGTCTATATCGGCAAGGAGAAGGTCCGGGTGGTCGAACGAGCTGCCATGGCAATCATCGCCCAAGACGGCCGAAAACCTGTGGATAACCGCTCTTTTCAGAGTCTCATTTTGGGCATTGGCCCCGGATTCGATCCGCCATTAATCGGCGAATAATCGCCGGCCATTGCCCGTAATAGGTGGTGCTGCGTCGAAGCGCGTAGTTTCGCGTGCATGTCGAACGAACACACACCTCCAGACACACTACCAGACACACCCTACGACGCCGGCAACCAACGGCACGTCGAACGCAAGGCAAAGGCTGACCGGACGCGACGCGCGCGGCTCGCCGAGGCCGTGCGCTGGATCGCGGGCGACGTCCGCGGCCGGCTCTACCTCGCCGACCTGGTGCGCGAGTCGGGCGCGCTCGAACGCGTCGTCGCGACCGATCCCGATACCGTGATGTTCCTCGATGGCCAGCGCTCGATCGGATTCAAGGTCCTGAACGACGTGCGCTCGCTCCAGGACGCCAGGTCCTTCACCGCGCTGGTCAACGGCGCCCTCACCGGAGAAACCGATGGAACCGACATCTGAACAAGCGCCGCAGACCGTGCAGGCGCGCACCGAAGACTCCGTCCTGGGCGCCGAGCCCGCGACGGCGGTGGAGCAGCAGCACGAACAGCCGATCGTCGAGGATGTACCGGCCCGGCCGACCTACGGCGAGTTCAAGCTGCCCGAGGGCGTGACGGCCGATGCCGAGTCGCTCAAGCCCGCGACCGAGCTGTTCGCCGAGACCGGCCTCAGCCAGGACCAGGCGCAGAAATTCATCGATCTCGCGATGGCGCGCGAAACTGCCGCCGCGCACAAGTCCGTGCAGGCGTTCGTCGACCTGCAGAACCAATGGGTCTCGGAGATCAAGGCGGATCCCGATATCGGCGGCGACAGGCTGAAGGCCTCTCTCGCTTCGGCAAACCGCGCGATCGATCGCCTCGACGTTCCGGGACTCCGCGAGGCGCTGAACTTCACGGGCGCGGGCAACCATCCCGCTGTCGTGAAAGCGTTCGTGCGTCTCGGGCAGATGATCGCGGAAGACCGCTTCCGGCCCGGCCACGTCGTCCGGCCCGAGGTCCCGCGATCGCCGGCCGAAGTCATCTACGACGGACATCCCCGAACCTGAAATCGAACCTGAGGAGCTTCTGACACATGGCAACCCTTGCTTCTTCCGCGCTCACGCTTTCCGAGTGGGCCACCCGTCTCGATCCCGGCGGCAAGCCCGCGGCGGTGATCGAGCTGCTCGGCCAGACCAACGAGATGCTGACCGACATGCTGTGGATGCAGTGCAACGACGGCGCCGGCCACAAGACCACCGTGCGCACCGGCCTGCCGACCGCGACCTGGCGCCTGCTGAACTATGGCGTCGTGAAGTCCAAGAGCACGACCGCCCAGGTGCGCGACGCCACCGGCATGCTCGAGGCCTACTCGGACATCGACAAGGCGCTGGCCGACCTCAACGGCAACACCGCCGAGTTCCGCATGGGCGAGGACATGGCCTTCATCGAATCGATGAACCAGGGCATGCAGAGCACCGTCGTCTATGGCAGCACCACCGCCACGCCGGAGCGCTTCACCGGCCTGGCGCCGCGCTTCAGCTCCCTGTCGGCGCCCAACGGCGGCAACATCGTCAATGCCGGCGGCAGCTCGAACACCAATACCTCGATCTGGCTGATCGGTTGGGGCCAGAACACCTGCCACGGCCTGTTCCCGAAGGGCAGCAAGGCGGGCCTCCAGGTGCGCGACCTCGGCGAGGTGCCGCTCTACGACGCCAACAACAACGTCTATCAGGGCTACCGCACGCACTTTAAGTGGGATTGCGGCCTCACGGTGCGCGACTGGCGGTTCGTGGTGCGCATCGCCAACATCAACGTGACGGCCGGTGCAGTGACCACGCCCAACCTGGTCAATACGCTGATCACGGCGGTCAACAAGCTGCCGTTCGTCAGCGCCGCCGGCAACAGCCCGCCGCCCGGCGGCACGAAGCCCGGCCAGGTCAATACGGCCTTCTACTGCAATCGCACGGTGCGGGCGGCGCTCGACATCCAGGCGATGACGAAGACCAACAACTTCCTGACCATCGAGACGCGGGACTCCAAGCCCTACACGGCGTTCCGCGGCATCCCGATCCGGATCTGCGACCAGATCACGAACGCCGAGCCCAACGTCTCGTAGTCCGGCCTGACCCCCCTCCCCAACCCTCCCCCTGCGGGGAGGGAGTCATGAGCCCTCCCCCCGCAGGGGAGGGTTGGGAGGGGGAGCCACACAGCCAATTCCTATTCGGAGAAGATCATCATGCTCATCGACAAACAGAACCAGTTCTCGGCGGATGCCGGCGACAGCCCGACCAGCACGGGCTCGACCGCGTCGACCAACATCGTCGACCTCGGCATCGCGCGCGACATCGGCGGCGCCGTGACCGACCAGCTGATGCTGCTGTGCGAGGTCGTCACCGCCTTCACCTCGGGCGGCTCGGCGACCTTGCAGGTGCAGTTCCAGACCGCGCCCGACAACGGCTCGGGGTCGCCCGGCGCGTGGTCGACGCTCAGCCAGTCGGACGCGATCCCGGTCGCCTCGCTGGTGCCGGGCTACAAGTTCCTGCCCGGCGAGCTGCCCGGCGGCAGCCAGCGCTTCGTGCGCCTCAACTACGTGATCGGCACCGCGGCCATGACCGCCGGCGTGCTCAAGGCAGCCCTGGTGCCGTCTCTGGACGTCCAGCCCGTGTACGCCCGCGGCTACGTGGCGTGACGTCCTCTCGGGGCGGGCCTCGGCTCGCCCCAATCCTTTTCTGCCCGGCCGGAGTAGCGCATGGCCTCTATCACCGACATCTGCAACGCCGCGATCTCCTACTGCGGCACGCGCTCCAGGATCAGCGCGATCGACGAAGGCTCGACGGAGGCGAATGCCTGCCTGACGCACTTCGCCCTGGTCCGTGACGCGACCTTGCGCGCCTTCGACTGGAACTTCGCGCGCCTCACCGCGCAGCTCGCCGAGCTCACCAATCCGCCGGCGCGCTGGCGGCACAAGTACGCCCTGCCGACCGATTGCCTGAGGCTCCGGCGCCTGAACGACGTGCCGCTGCTGGCGCTGCCGGAGACCTTCTGCGAGGTTGCCGCGGACCGCGATTCGACCGGCGCGTTCATCACCGTGCTGCTGACCCAGGCGGCGCCGGTCGCGGCGATCTACACCGCGCAGGTGGCCGATCCGCTGCGCTGGGATGCGGGCTTCGTCGACGCCATGACCTACGGCCTGGCGGCCCGCATCTGCTTCGAGCTGACCGGCAAGGACGATCGCGTGCGCACCCTCACCCAGCTCTGGCAGGCGACGCTGCAGCGCGCCGGCGCCAACATGGCCAACGAGAGCAGCGGCCTCAATCGCCTCTATCTGCCCGAGACGCTTCAGGCGCGCGGCTTCGTGCCGGAGATCGCGGTATGAGCGCGATCCCCGTCATACAGCCGTCGTTCGCGGCAGGCGAGCTGTCGCCCTTCCTCTACGGTCGCGTCGATCTCGCCAAGTTCCATGTCGGCGCGCGGACGTTGCAGAACTTCTTCGTGCATGCCCATGGCGGCGTCAGCAACCGGCCGGGCACGCGCTTCGTCGGGGAGGTCGACGATTCGAGCGTGCGCCATCGGCTGATCCCGTTCCAGTTCCGCACGCTGCCGGCCGGGCAGACCTACGTGCTGGTGTTCGGCGACAGGACGATGCAGGTCGCGATGCAGTCGGGGACGACGGGCTGGGGCTTCGTGACGGAGACGCCCAAGGCCATCGTGGCGATCAGCCAGACCAATCCCGGCGTCCTGCAGGTCACCGCGCACGGCTTCACGACCGGCGACCGCATCGCCCTGTCCGGCATCGCCGGCATGATCCAGCTCAACGGCCGCACGGTGACGGTGACGGTGGTCGACGCCGACCGGGTCTCGATCGGCATCGACACGACCGGCTTCGATGCGTGGATCTCGGGCGGCACGGCGGCGCGCGTGTTCAGCCTGCCGACGCCCTACGCCTCCGCTGACCTGCCGCTGCTGAAGTACGTCCAGAGCGCCGACACGATGACGCTCACCCATCCGCGCTACTCGGCGCGCAAGCTCACCCGGGCGGACCACGCCATCTGGTCGCTCGCGCCGATCACCTTCGCGCCGACCACCCAGCCGCCGACGGGGCTCGTATCGACCAGCCCGGGTGGCGCGGCCACCGTCGTGGTCACGGCGATCAGCGATGCCACGGGTGAAGAGAGCCTGCCGAGTCCGCCGGCCGGCTCGTCCAACGGCAGCGGCGGCACCTGGACCTGGGCCAGCGTGCCGGGCTGCACGAACTACAACGTCTACAAGGGGAAGGGCTCGGTCTACGGCTTCGTCGCGCAAGTCCAGACCAACAGCTGGACCGACAGCAATCTCGACCCCGACATCTCCAACACGCCGCCGGGCAGCCGCACGCCGTTCGGCACCAACCTCCTGACCAGCGCCACCGTCGTGCAGGGCGGCTCGGGCTACAACAGCCCGACCGGCAAGGTGATCGACGGCGGCCGCACGCTGACGACGGTGAGCTTCACGCTGAGCGGCGGCGCGATCGCCTCCGCGACCCTGGCTGACACCACACAACAGGCCTCGCCCAATGCCTTCCTGCAGATCACCGACGGCTCGGGCTCGGGCGCGGTGCTGCAGCCGATCATCACCGGCGACCCTACCATGGGCTTCCCCTTCATCTCGGGTGTGACCGTCGTCAGCGGCGGCAGCGGTTACGGTGCCGGCGTGCAGGTCCATGTGATCTATGCGGGCGTCGTCGACTTCTACCCGGTGAGCTTCTCCGTTTCCGTCTCCGGCGGGGTGGTCACCGGCGCCGCTCCATTGAACCAGGTCCCGGTCGATGCCGACGCCGCCGCAGCCGGACAGATCGGCCTGATCGTCACCGACTCGGCGGGCAGCGGTGCCGTGATCAAGCTCAATACCACCACCGAGCCGGATAGCGGCACGAAGAACCCCGGCTGCTCGACCTACTTCATGCAGCGCCAGGTCTACGGCGCCACCACCTATCAGCCGCAGGGCCTGTGGTTCACCGCCGTCGGTGCGTTCGGCAACATGAACGTGTCGACGCCGACGCGCGACGACGACGCCATCACCCGCACCCTGACCGGTCGCCAGATCAACGAGATCCGCCATCTCGTGCCGGTCGGCAGCTCGATGCTGGTCATGACCTCGGGTGCCGAATGGCGTTGCTGGCCGGGCCCGAGCTCGAATGCGCTGACGCCGGGCGCCTGCTTCACCCTGCCCCAGACCGAGCATGGCAGCAGCCACGTGCCGCCGATCCAGGCCGGCAACGACGTGCTGTTCATCAAGGAAAAGGGCAGCCGCGTGGTCGCGCTGCGCTTCGATGCGATCCAGGACCAGTACCAGAGCTTCGACATGAGCATCCTGGCGAGCCACCTGCTGTACGACACGGCCGGTGCGCACCGCATTGTCGAATGGGCGTTCGCCGCCGAGCCGCACCAGGTCATCTGGGGCGCACGCGACGACGGCGTGCTGCTGGGCTTCACCTACATGCGCGAGCACGACGTCTACGCCTGGCATCGCCACGTTACCGACGGCCTGGTCGAGAGCGTCGCGACCGTTACGGAGGCCGACGGCTTCGGCGGCTACGAGGATGCGGTGTGGCTGATCGTCAATAGAACGATCGACGGCCAGACCCGCCGCTATCTCGAGCGGCTGGTCAGCCGGACCTTTCCCACCGTTGCCGATGCCTGGTTCGTCGATTGCGGCCTGGTCTACGATGGCGGCACGCCGGTCACCGAGCTGAGCGGCCTCGACCATCTCGAGGGCAAGACGGTGGCGATCCTGGGCGATGGCAGCGTGGTGCCGCCGCAGGTGGTGACCGGCGGCGCCATAACGCTCGACGGCGCCTACCGCAAGGTGATTGTCGGCCTGCCCTACACCGCCGACCTCGAGACACTGAACCTCGAGCTCGCGAGCCAGGCCGGCCCGACGGCCCAAGGCCAGATGAAAAAGATCGGCCAGGTGACGGTGCGCGTGAAGGACGCGCGCGGCCTCAGCGTCGGGCTCAACCAGGGCGCGCTCGCCGAGGTCAAGCAGCGTTCGCAGGAAACGCTCGGCACGCCGCTGCAGCCGTTCAGCGGCGACTGGCAGATCAGCGTGCCCAGCGAATGGAACCGCGACGGCCGCATCTTCGTACGCCAGAGCTACCCGCTGCCGGCGACGGTACTCGACCTCATTCCGGAGGTGAACGTTGGCGATTGAAGTCGTCCCGGCTGCCCTCGACCATGCCCGCGCGATCCGGCTGCGGCCAGGCGATGCACGTGAGGTCGCGGCCATGGGCCTGACGCCGCTCGCGGCCTTCGAGCACTCGATGTCCCGGTCGCTGTGGGCGGAAGCCTACGTGATCGACGGCGAGGTCGCCGCCATCGTCGGCCTGGCGGTCGACAGCATTCTTGCCGGCATCGGCTCGCCGTGGCTGCTGACCGGCCGGCCGGTCGATCGGCATCCCAAGCTGTTCCTGCAGCAAACGCGTCGCGGCCTCGCCCGCATGTCAGCCGAGTTCCCGGTGCTGGTGAACCAGGTGCATGCCGAGTACACGGGCGCAATTCGCTGGCTGCGCTGGCTGGGCTTCGAGATCGGGCCGGCAAAGCCATACGGGCCGAAGGGCGAGCCGTTCTGCCGCGCGGTGTGGCGCAAAGGCCTGCACATCGGCCCGACCACCATCGCCGACATCGAGGCCGCGCCCAACCTCGGCGCGCTTTCGGAGGAATTCGCCACCGAGTCGCTGGCGCCCGGCCTGCCGCGCACCGCTCCGAACTGGGCGGCCTATCGCGGGCTCGAGGCGGCCGGGATGCTGCACCCGATCGCCGCGCGGCTCGATGGCGTGCTGATCGGCTTCATCGGCGTGCTGCTCGCGCCGCTGCCGCGACACAGCGTGCCGGTGGCGACGACCGAACGCTTCTTCGTCGCCAGGGCGCATCGCAAGACCGGCGCGGGCCTGAAATTGCTGCGCGCTGCGGAGGCGAAGGCGCGCGCCCTGGGCTCGCCGGGCCTGCAGGTGACCGCTCCCTTCAAGGGCGATCTGTTCCAGGTCCTGCCGCGGGTCGGCTATCGCGAGACCAATCGCGTCTTCTTCAAGCCTTTGGAGGCCGCATGAACGACATCGTCCTGCGCCCGGCCATCCCGGCGATGCCGCCCGCGGCGATCGATCTCGTACGCCGCCTCGAGGTCGAGAACCTCACGCGGCCGCAGACCGATCTCCGCTTCGAGCACCATCTTCATGCCGGCCTGTACGCCCGCACGATGATCGTGCCGGAGCTGCCGGCCGGCCGGCAGTGCCTGATCACCGGCGCCTTCATTCGGATTCCCACGCTGCTGGTCTCCTGCGGCGACGCGCTGCTCTATGTCGGCGAAGACGCGCCGATCGCGCTCAGCGGATTCCAGGTCATCGAGGCGCAGGCCGGCCGCAAGTCGGCGTTCCTCGCGAGCTCTGGCTATCGGCTCGTCATGGCCTTTGCCACCTCGGCCGCGACCGTCGAGCAGGCCGAGGAAGAGTTCACCAACGAAGCTCACAGGCTGCAGTCGAGGAGGGATTGATGTCGGGTTCGATCAGCGCCAGCACCGTGGCGATGGCCAGTCTTGCGATGACGGCGGCCGGCACCGTGATGAGCGTCGCCGGGCAGGCGCAGCAGGCGGGCGCGCAGGCCGGCATGGCGAATTACCAGGCCCAGGTCGCGCGCAACAACCAGATGGTCGCCGAATGGAACGCGCAGCGCGACTTGCAGCAGGGCCGGGTCGACGAGCAGAACCAGCGGCTGAAGAGCGCCGCCCTGCTCGGCGCGCAGCGCGCGGCCCTTGCCAGCCAAGGCGGCGACGTGGACAGCGGCAGCCCGCTCGACCTCCAGGCCGACACCGCGCGCGCCGGCGAGTACGACGCCCAGACCATCCGCAACAACGCCGCGCTCAAGGCCTACGGCTATCGCGTGCAGGCAGCGAACACCGGCGCCGATGCCAACCTCGACAGCTACAAGGCAGCCGACGCGATGGCGTCGTTGCCGTACGGCATCGGGTCGAGCCTGCTCGGTGGCGCCTCGAGCATCGTCAGAGGCTGGCCATCCGGAATGGCCGGCAGCACCTACAACCTGGGCAACGATCTTCTGCGGACCGCCGGCGACCGCGACCTGAACGGGTACAACTGACTCGGCGCGCGCGCCGTTCCCGGGGTCCGCCGGCGTGGCCGACCGGCCGCGCTGCCTATCGCTTCGTCATGGTGAAGCTGCCGGTACAACGGTTCGAAACGGTGCCCTCGACGGCATTGTCCTGGCTGCGGCCCGTCATATTCACGATGAAGGGCAGCGTGCTGGTGCCCATGGCCGGCACTTTCATCCAGCCGGAAAGCTGGCCGTCGCGCGTGAGGCTGAGCTTGCCCCACGGCCCCTCCGCATTGCCGTTCGCGAAGGTCACGGTCGCGGAATGGCGTCCCGGACATTCGCCGCCGACCGTCGTGCCGTAAGTTGTCGTGAGCTGCGTCATCTCGATCTGCCAGCTTCCGTCGTAGTCGCTCGCAAGCGAAGCGGGCGGTGCCGCGCTGGCGACCCCGGTCGGCGCAGCGACAGGCGTGGCTGTGGCCGTGGCCGTGGCCGAGGGAGCGAGCGGAATGGGCTGCGGCGATGCGAGGACGACGGGGGGCTGGCCGGTGCGGCTCGGCAGGTCGCTGAACTCCATGCAGCCCGCGACCATCTGGATGCCGCCCAGGCGTTCCGCCTTGAGCGGGCGCGGCTGCCGGCTGGCATACAGGTCGTACGGGATCGCTTCGCCCAGCACCATCGCCGCCCGGTCGATCTGCGAGCGCAGCAATGCGCCGTTGTTGGCGCCCATCTGCACGAAATCGATGCGCTCGCCGCAATAGGACCAGGTCGCGGTATGCACGAGGGCCCGGCGGTCCGCCGACTGGACCTGCGCGGTGACCTGCACGAAGACTCCGATCAGCGGATTGACCAGATAGGCGCCATAGAGGCCGACGCGGTATTCGAGGGCGATGACGTGACCGACGGCCGGGCCGGCCGCCGTCGCCGAGGCCGGCCCAGCGGTGACAGTCGTAAAGCTGACGGTGCCCGCCTGCGAACCGGCCAGGCGCTGCCGCAGCAACTCGGTGAAGTCCGTTTCCTGGAGGGCGATGCGGAGGTTGGCGCGCGTCTCGTCAACGACCTCGACCGATTGTGCCTCGGCCGCGCCCTTGGCGCTGCCTACCGCGGCGCCGACCGGCGTCAGGAGCAGGCCGAGCAGACTGCCACCGCTGTTGCCGAGCACCGTGGCCGCGCCTTGCAGGGCGCCCAGCCGGCTCCCTTCCTCGCTGCCGCGCGCACCGACCGTGGAAGTGTCGGAGATCTTGACGCCAGAGATATCGGCGGCGACCGATGCCACGGAGCGCCGCGCGGCCTCCGGAATCGGCTTGACCGGTGGATCAGCGCAGCCAGCCGTCAGCGCTGCGAAAAGGCACGCAGCGCCTGCCAGAGCCATAACCTTCACGACAATGTCCCCCCGAACACAACCCGCTTGCAATGTCGGAATTGCAGCGCGAATGCAAGCGGCGGACTACCGTGCCGGCGCGGTGTTTGCGCGCACGTAGCCGAGCCGCGTCATGCATTGCTCGTAGAAGCGCACCTCGGCGGGGAAGTTGCGAGCGTCGGTCGTGCGCGGCAGCCCGCGCGCGTCGTTCGGCGGCGCGCCGGGATAGAGGATGTTGGCCTGCCGCCGCCCCTCCTGCCGGCAATACGACGTATCGGTGGCGGTCGTCGGCGTGCCGTCCGGCCGCTGCCACGGCTCTGCCGGCGGCTGGCCCGCACAGGCGACGAGGGCCAGCGCGGCAAACGGCAGGATCCGGGCGACGCGCATGGCGTGACCCTACCACCCCGCCAGCGGGTCGTAATCCACGAGCGCGCGGCCGGGCTTGCCGCGCGGGCCGCCGTAGCCGTAGCCCGAACCCGCGGTCACCGGCTGGGCGAAGGTGAGGACGAAGGCGTCGGCGTCGTCGGGGCTGTAGCCCAGGCGGGACTTCACCTGCTCCTTGGGCTCCAGCAGCAGGCGGTCGCCGCGGAAGCTGTAGGTGGTCTGGCTGAGCGCCGCGATCAGCTCGTGGCTCGCCTGGCCGGGCGGGAGCTGGCCGCCGCGGCGAATCCAGTCGACCGCCTCGAAGTACATCTCCGTCCGCTTGTTGTCGTAGCGCGGGTCGTTGGCGCGGCCCGAGAAGGGAATGCCGATCGGCGTGCGGCCGAGCCGCCGGAGGTTGTCGATCCACGAGCCGCCGAAGCCGCCGGTATCGTCGATGAAGCAGGCATCGGCCTGCCAGTCGGTCCATTTGCGCGCCACCGCGCCCGCGCCCTGCGTGCCGTCGATGTTGCGGAACCTGAGCGGCGGGAAGGCCACGAGGCCCTGGCGCGGGAAGATCACGCTCGCATCGTCGCCGAAGCGTGCCACGTCGACGCCGAGAATGCGCGCGGCGCCGGCGATGTCCTCCGGCCGCCAGGCGCGCGTGGTCGCGGCGCGGCATTCGTCGGGGCCGATCAGCGTGTCGAGCGACGCCGGCGGGAACTGGCCGAACACGTTCACCAGCACCCACGGATTGTCGCGGCCGTATTTCTCGATCTGCTCGCGCGCCCATTCCGCCTTCACGCGCGTGGCGCGCCTGGGATCGTCCGGATCGGCCGAGATCTCGGTGACGTGCCACAGCCGCCGCTCGCTGGTGCAGGCACGCCACAATGGGCCCTCGAGATGCGTCGGGTTGCCGGCCTGCACGATATGGCCCTCGACGCAGCTCGACAGCGCGGCCTCGGCCGAGGCCATCACCGCATCGGGAATGCCGCCCGATTCGTCGAGGATGAACAGGATGTAGTCGCTGTGCAGGCCGGCCAGCGTCTGGCCGAGCCGCGCCTTGTCGGCGGTGCGCGCCCAGGTGCGGGCGCTCATCCACCAGGTCTCCGGCCGCTCGCGGCTGAAGATGCGCGTCTTGGTCCATTCGAACCGGCGGGTCAGGATGTCGGACTTCGCCTGCCACTTCGCCATCTCGGCCCACAGATTGTCGGCGAGATTGTCGCCGCTCACCGAGGTCGCGGCGATCTTGGGATCGTCGCGCGTCAGCAGGAAGTTCCAGGCGAGCCATGCCATCACCGTGGTCTTGCCCGGCCCCTTGCACGCCTTCATGGCGAGCCGCGGCGCCTTGGGGAACGCCGCCAGCACCGCGTCCTGCCAGGGATCGGGCCGCACGCCGAACACGTTGCGCACGAACCGCGGCGGGTCGTCCTTCCAGGCCTTGAGCGCCTCCTTCATGGATCGTCCCTCTCGAAGGCCGCGCGCACCATCTCCTGCAGGCTCTCGCCCGGCGCCACGCCCGACTCCGTCTTGGGCTTGCCGTGCGCGCGGTCGAGCAGCTCCTTCGCCGCGGCGACCCGCACCGGATCGCTGCCGCTGTTGCGCATCAGCTCGACCAGCGCCTGCACCGCCTCATGGGCGTACTTGAGCGCTTCGTCCTTCAGCTCGGGCGTTTTCTTTCTGCTGGCCATGATCACTGCTCCTTCGGCTCGGGCGGCGCTTCGAGGGGGAAGCGGCGGCGTTTGACGCGGCGCGAGGTCCAGTCGGTCCACTTGCCGCCGGCGATGCGCAGGCGCCGCCAGTTGCCGGGGCGGATCGCCTTCTCCTCGATCTCGATCACGCCCTGCTTGTGCAGCGCGTCCATGAACAGCCAGACCTTGCGCTTGGGCAGGCCCGTCACGTTCATCAGCTCGTTGCGCGTCGGGCACGGCTTGCCGATGCGCTGCGAGATCAGCAGCAGGACCCGCACGGTGGCCTTGTCGTGGTCGAAGGGACGCAGCGTTCTCATGTCGACGACCTTCCCTGCAGCAGCGCGTCGAGCTTGCGCTGCACCCGCTCGGCGTCGGCGAAGCGCTCGTACTTGCGATAGACCGCCACGGTGTGGCGCAGCCGCTCCTCGAGCGTCTCGCGCACCACCGGCGCATGGCGCCGACGCGCGCCCTCCTCGAGCATCTGTTCGCAGCGCCGGCGCCGCAGCGCCCGTGCGTCGAGCTCCGCCCGCACCTGCTCGCGCAGCTCGGCGGGCTTGGGCATCCAGCGAAGCCCGCGGATCGCCCGCTCGGTCGCGCGCTGCCACAGCGCGTTGCCGAGATCGCCATTGGCGTCCTTCCACACCTGGAAGCGCAGCCGCGTCGCCTCGGGCGAGAGCTTCGTGTTGGGCTCGAAGGCGATCACCAGCGCCGCCAGGCACGAGGCGATGGTGCGGTCGTCGGCCGGGCGCGGCGTCAGCATGGCGATCGCGACGCGCAGCGCATCGGCGGTCGGCAGCACGGCCGGCGGCTTCCACGGCACGTCGGGATGATGGTCAGCCTCCGCCTGGCGCAGCGCCCGCGCGACCAAGCTCGGCAAGGGCTGCGTCGAGTCCGCCGCCACCATCGGCGCGAACGGAACCATGTCGTTGGGCATAGCGACCCTCCAGCAAACGGGTGAATTTCTGTTCGTCGAGCAGCCAGTCGAGATCGAACCAGCGGTGGAAGCGTCCGTCGGGTCCCTTGAGGAAACCGGCACGCGACGCCGCCTCGAGGGCCGCCTGCCAGCCGTCGAGCCCGCCCGACTCGGCGAGGCGCTGCGTCAATCGCCAGCGGCGCACGGAGTTCAGGAACATCACCTCCGGCCAGCCCTCGCGCGCCGCCGCCTCCTGCCAGAGCGCGAAGGCTTGATCGATCGCGGCTTCCTCCGGAGGTATTCCCTCTCCCTTTCTCTTTCTCTCTCCCTCTCGCGCGCCACGAGTCGGACTCGTGACCGTCACCGCCGCCTTTTTCTCCCGCCATTTCAAGGCACGGGCGCGATGGCTGACGCGGGCCGCCCACGCCTCGTTTGCGATTTCCGCGAGAACAGGATGATAGAGACGGCCGTCGCTGCACTTCACCCAGCCGCGCAGCGCCTGATCGCGGACGCGTCGGAAGACCTTGAGGCTGAGGCCGGCATGGTCGGCCAGCACGCGCTCGTGGTCGGGCAACGATGCGGACGGCACCTCGTGGGCGAAGGCGTGCCAATAGAGCTGCAATGTTGCGCAGCGCGCCTCGGGACGGGCCTCGATCCAGGTGGTGGACTTGAACAGGCGGTCGCCGAACAGCTGCATGTACGGCATGCCGCGGAGGTCGATGTCGGCGGGAACCGGCGGCGCCGGCAGCTCGCTCACGATTGCCCCCTGAGCGCGATCACGCGTGCCAGCCGCTTGCGCACGCCGGCGCGGACCAGCCGGTTGTAGTCGGCGCGTTGGGCCAGATCGAGCCCGATGGCGCAGCGCGTGCGCTCGGTGCGGCCCGCCTTGTGCAGCACGGCGGCGACGTAGCCGTAGGGCACGTCCCACTTTTTGGCGATGGCGGCGCGGGAGAGCCCCGCGTCGAAGTCGAGGACGATGCGGGCGCGGCGCACCAGGCGGGTGCGGCGGCGCTCGACCTCGAGGTCGGCGAGATGCCGCGCGGCGGCGGCGATATCGGCCTGGATGTCGCCCAGGGGCCTGACGATGGGTTGCGATGTGTCCATGACGGTTAATTAATTGCCGTCACTTGTTTTGTCAATTAACAATTCCTTGGAAAGTTATTAACAAGTCAAGCCATGATATACGCATGTCAGAACTAGGCGACACTCTCCGTGCCGCGCGCGAGGCCAAGGGCATGACCCAGGTCGCGCTGGCGGCTTATTTCAACATCTCCAAGTCGGCGGTTAACCAGTGGGAGTCGGGCAAGAACATCCCCGACCAGCGCAAGATCGCCGCCCTGGCCGAGAAGCTCGAGCTCGACCCGGCGCTGCTGGTGCGGCTGGCCGGCATCCCGGCGGCGGGCTCCGCGCCCCAGGCGGTGATGAGCCCGGTGCCCTCGCCGCCCGGCCGGCCCGACATCCCGGTATGGGCGAGTGCCGAGGCCGGCAGCGACGGGGCGATGGTGCTGGTCAACGATCCGATCGACTGGATCCGCCGCAGCGAGCGCATGCAGGGCGTGCAGAAGCCGTTCGCCTTCTACGTGATCGGCACCTCGATGAGCCCGGCGATCGAGCACGGCGACCAGGTGGTGGTGAACCCGAGCCTGCTGCCGCAGGTCGGCAAGGACCACGTCTTCCTGCAGACCCAGGAGGACGGCACCATCCTCGCTCTGGTCAAGCGCCTGCTGCGCACCGGCGCCACCTCGTGGAAGGTCCGCCAGTTCAACCCGCCCAAGGACTTCGACCTCCCCAAGGCGAAGTGGAGCAAGGCCCTCATGATCAGCGAGAAGCGGGTGGGATGAGCAGCGCGGCTCGGGTGGGAAAGCGGGGAGGAGTTCGCCGCAAGAGTCTCACGATGGGCATTGGATCGATGAATCGTCCCGACTTTGCGGGGCGAAGATGACGGTCCATCGCCCCTATTAGGTACCGGCACCCTGGACGCGCATAACGGAGGCCAAAGGAGTCTCCCATTGCGCCAGGCTGGCGAATTCGCTGGCCTCAAGGCCAGTAACTATCGCGCCAATGAACCCTATGGTCTCGATCCACAGACTCGAGAGTTTATTGAACTCGGCTATCGCATCGGCGCCAGCGGCATGTACGGCCCGGCAACGAGTCAATAGCGTCGGCGTTTTCGCGACGAGGCGTATTTCCAGGCAACTGCTGCCAGAACAGCGATACAGAAGATCGCAAGATGCGGTGGCTCGACCGAGCGCGCCTCATCGTGAGCGATGGCCGGCAGGACTGCCAGAACCGGCGCCAATCCGACCATCTCGATGCACTGCTTCACCGGCAAGCCGTGAGAAGGCCAGTCGTTGGCCGCACGCTGCCGGTGCATGGAACTAGAGCGCGATGCCGCTAGCTCCATCCGTCGTCCCGACCGGAGCCGAGCGAAGCGAGGCGCAGTGGAGGGACCTTTTTTCCGCGACTTGCTGGCTGATCGTTGGCGCGACGAGCTGCTGAAGCGACAGGCGACGCTACTTCGAACGCACGCCCTTCGCGCCGATCTCCTGCAGCGTCTTCAGCACCTTGTCCCGATCGCCGCCGTGGCAGTCGACCGAAAGCTCGATCGCGCCGTCGAGCTTCGGCGTGCCGTGCTTCTCGACACCGGGATGACCGCTCTCGACGTCGGCGCCTGCCGCCTTGACGCCTGCTGTGTTGGCCGCGCCCTGCGCCTGCAGGAAGATGTCGGTGCGCTCGATGCCGCGCTCCTGGATGAGATGCTCGACCGCGAGCTCGGCATCGCGGCGATTGTCGAAATAGGCGACGACAGTCTGCTCCATGTGGCCCTCCGTCCGGTTGAAGCCTGCCGACTCAATCGGTGCGCACGGTGGAGGTTGCCAGCCGGCCTGAATTCGCTTACCGCGCGATACATTATGCCCAGCTGGCGATACAATTCGAACGCATCGCAATTCCCCGCCGGATCACTTTCTTCGACATCTATTGATAAAAATCAACCGCTTACCCGGCAGACACCTTTCCATCGTCGCGTAACACACGAAACAATTTTGGACACATTTATATTGCGCCGTCGATGCGGATTAAGTATCGTCCAGCGTGTCGGGAGCACCTCGGGGGTGCGGTTGGGAAGGGGAGCTCGGCGGCTGTGGGAGCCGCCGGCTCCTTTCCACCAGACGGACCAATAGGAGTTGCAGATGCGTCGGCGGAGCTTGCGTAACGCTGCCCTGATGCTGGGGGGCGCGCTGATATGCGTGCAGACGCTGGTCACCGTGCTCGAGCGGAGCGCCCAGCCCAGGAACGTCGATCCGGCCTTCTACGCCGAGGTCCAGCAGCAGGCGAGGTTCGCCCTTGGCTCGCGCACCTTCGATGTCGGCCCCCGCCCTGCCGGATCGTCCACCGCGGCGCGCACGCCGTAAGCGCCGACGCCGAAACCGCTCCGACTCTCATCGTTCGGAACCGCATCTCGCATCGCACGTTACCGCCGCGGAGCCGTAATCCGCGTGCGCAGACAGCCGAGACTTCCAATCCCCTTCCTCCTCGGCCTCGCCCTCGCGCTGCCGGCCGCTGCACACGCCGCCGATTTGCCGAGCCCGCCGTGCGGCAGCGCCATCCAGCCGCCGCCCTCCGCCCCTGGCCGTCCGCCCTCGACCGAGACCTGGAGCGAGTCCGAGCTGCGCGGGTGGCAACCGCCGGCCTGCCTCGGCTGGCGCGGACCGCGCAGCCGCATGGTGGCCGCGCTCTCGGCCGAGATCCGCACCCGCGAATCGCTCGGCGAGCTGCTCGACCGGCTGGGCGCGTTCTCGGCCTATCCGTCGATCCCCTACTGGTCGGCCACCAGCCACGCCTGGAAGCCGATGGTCAATCGCGCGGGCCTGCTCGGCAGCGGCGGCGATCTCTACGGCAACGCCTTCACGCGCGGCGCGACCTACGGCTACTTCGAGGAAAGCGGCAGCCGGCACACGACCTATCGCCTGCAGGTGCTCGAGCGCAGCGACCGCCGCGCCGTGATCGAGATCGAGAACACCAGCCCGATCTCGTGGACGCTGCTGCCCCTGTTCGATCCGGGATCCCTGCAGTCGACGCTGTTCCTGGAGCGCATCGGTCCCGATCGCTGGGCGTGGTACCACGCGATGCGCGCGGGCGACGGCGCCAGCCTGCTGGCGGCGAACGGCACGGAGTCGGCGATCAATCACCTGGCCGCCTTCCATCGCTACATCACGCAGGTCCCGGCGCCCGCGATCGCGCAGCAGCGCTAGGCTCAGCGGTCGAACATTCCTGGGAGCGGAATGTAGTGCCGCTGCAACTAGTCGATTCATACATTTAAAACAATGTACCCCGTCGAACTTACTTCATAAGTCATGTCATTAGTTCGTTGTGTGGTTTGGCGTCTTTAGGAAGGCGGGCGCGTGTTCGTTCACTGCGGTGCTTCTCCGCTCAGGCTGAAGTTGAAAAGTCTGGGCGCGCCGGCGGACGATGTGGATATCCTCCTCCGGGCCGTCAAACGTCGCCTCACTTTTTCCGCGCAGGAGAACGTCGTCGGCGAGGGCGATACTGCGCCCCAGGTGAGGATTCTCCTGGCCGGAACAACCTGCTCCTACAAGAGGAAGGAGGATGGCGGCCGCATCATTCTCTCCTTTCACCATCCTGGAGAATTTTGCGACCTGCATCGGTACGTCCTCCGGGACTCCGAGCCCGCCCTCGCCGTCCAGGCCCTCACCGATTGCACGGTTGCGGTCATCGACTATCGGGATATGGACGGACTCCTGTCGCGTCCCACGCTGGCCTCCGCTCTCTGGCGCGCCTCGATGCTGGAGACCGCAGTCTATCGCGAGCGGCTGACGAGGACGGGCCGGGGAACAGCAATTGTGCGCGTGGCCTATCTCCTGTGCGAGCAGCTGGAGCGCCGCGGCGCCTTCGGCAACCAGGCCCGTCAGCTCCCATTCTCACAGATCGACGTCGCCGACGCGACAGGCCTTTCCGTCGTGCACGTGAATCGCACGATCCAGACGCTGCGCGCCCTGAACGTATTGTCCCCGGCGACCCGGGCCATCGAAGTGCTCGATAGGAAGCAGCTCGAAAAGATCGCCGGATTCGACGGCCGCCTTCTCGCGCTACCGACCCTTGTCTCCAAGTGGGCTGTCCAGGTCGAGACGAACGGCTAGAACGATTCGCGCGAGAGGGAGCAAACCTGCGCGCCGATCGATCAGCCGGCTGCTCGCCGAAGCGCCGATCCGGTCCCCGGCGATGCCAAACACCGAGGTCGGATCGGCTACTTCGCGATCACCACGTCATCGCAGACCCGAATGATATCGCATCCCTGGCCGTCCGCACCTGCGAATGATCGGTACTCCATTTGAATCACCATTCTCGGCCGTCTCCGCGTGAACCTCCGCTCGTCGTGCCGAACGCTCAGGCCCAGGCGACGTCCAGCAGCAAGGCACTGCCGGCGCGCACGAAGACGAGGTCGCAATGCCTCAGCCGGTCGTCGCGCCGGCGGGCCGACAGGGCCGCGACATCGAAGAACAGGAAGTCGTGGCTCGTCATGAAATCGATCATCTCCGGCACGCACGGAAGGCCCGGCAGGTAGACGGCGACTTCGACGATCAGGACCTCGACGAAGGGCAGCATCCGCGTTGCCCCCTGCAGGGCCCGCAGGTCATGGCCCTGCAGGTCGAGCTTGAGCAGCACCCGATCCGACGGCGACAGCTCCGTCGCAAAAAGGGAATCGAGGGTCGCGATCTCGACATCCACGGCCTGCTGGTCGCCCGCGATCGATTGCCCCGGCCACGCCAGGTGCGCGCCGGTATCCGGCCCGGCGGAGACGACCATGCGGGCGGTTCCGCTCCTGTCGCTCACGCCGACGGGATGGAAACGAAAACCATGCGCTGCGGCCAGTGCCTGAAGCCGCTCGCGCACCGCAGGCTGCGGGTCGACGAGGTCTATCCGCGCGGCGGGGAAGAGCGCGCTTGCCGTCCGGGAGAAGTCACCGACATGCGCACCGCAATCGATGACCCGGCCGGGACGGAAGCCTTGTCGCTTCAATGTCTCCAGGCAGCTGGCCATCGCGTCGAACCGATTGGGTGCCGACCGGCTCACGCGATAGGGCGTATACGAAATCCCGCGCTTTGCCAGTCGAGCAAAAAAGCCCATAGCCTCCCCCCTCCAATATCGAACAAGCACTTACGCAGGCAGGCCGCTCAACTCAAGAGCGCCCCCTTCGTCAGCGCAGCTTCGGCAGCAGCGTGAGGCGATGCCACAGACGCAGCACGACGTCGTCCTGCACCAGGACCATGGTCGTCACCGCGGCCAGCAGCACGAACAGCACGCCCTTGGCCAGCTCGTTCACCGCGTAGCCCGCCAGGCCGAACCACGTCCCGAACGCGGAGTGGTTCAGCGCCACCAGCAGGATCGCCAGCAGCATGCGCCGGAACAGCGGGCTCTCGAGCGTCGCCAGCAGCGGCACGCAGAACAGCAGGAAGACCAGGCGATAGTCCCAGTTGCTGCCGAGCATGAAGGTGCCGAGGAACACGAAGGCGCCGGCATAGAAGACGCGCCGCCGCGCCTCGAAGCGCCCGTCCTGGACGAAGCGGATGTGGCCCGCGAACAGCACCAGCGCGCCGAGCGAGACCAGGACCAGCACCGCCGAGATCAGCAACCCCGGCACCGTCACGTGGCCTATCACCTTGAAGGCGTAGGAGAAGCTCGACGAGCCGTAGCTGAGATAGGCCCGCAGGGGCTGGGCCTTGTGGATCGCGGCGAGCTCGTCCTGCAGCAGCAGGAGCAGGGCGGCGCCCAGCACGACGGCCAGGATCAGCGTGCCGCGGGTGCGGATCATCGCCGGCCAGCACAGCACCGGATAGAGCTTGAGCAGCGCCGCCACGAACAGGATGCCGAGCCCGGCCGCGAGCGGCACGGCCTGGGCGAGCCAGACCAGCGAGAACACGGCGAGGTCGTTGTTGCCGCGCTCGACCAGCAGCAGGGTGGAGCTCGAGAAGGAGGCGGCGACCAGCCACCATGACGGCGCCCACCACACCATGCCCGCGACGGAGGCGAGGAAGACCAGCACCAGCACGATCTCGAACGACAGGTAGTCGGCCTCGACCTCGAAATGCAGCAGCTCGGCAATG
Source organism: Reyranella sp. (assembly GCA_035293665.1). Lineage (GTDB taxonomy): Bacteria > Pseudomonadota > Alphaproteobacteria > Reyranellales > Reyranellaceae > Reyranella. The sequence goes on from DATGMK010000100.1 coordinate 38,330, forward strand.
CGCTCCCACACCATCGGATAGTCCATCGTGCGATGCCAGGGGTCGGCCGGATTGACGACCTGCGGGTTGAGGCCGTGATGCACCGCCTCGACCGCGCCCTGGACGGAGCGCATGTCGGAGAACAGCGGCTGATCGGTCGGCACCGTCAGCGCCGTCCAGGTCGGCGTCCAGCCGAACAGCAGCACGGCCACCGCGATCGCCAGCCAGCCCGCGGCGAACGCAGAGACGGCGCGGCGGCGGCGTGCGGTGTCGACGATGGTGGTGGAAATGGCTGCCCCCCTTCGTATCCTCATCGCATTCCGACTCGAGCTCGCATTGGGGGACGAGCAGGGAACCACTTTCCCGCGCCGGCGATGCCTTGGCAACGGATGCTGCTGCGACGAGTGATCACAAGGTGATCTCACCTTCTCTGCAAGCTGACGCGCGCCGCATCGTCCAGTTTTTACGCGACCATCGCTGGTGGAAGAGACGGGGCGCGCAACGCACGCGAACAGGGTACCCCATTTGATCACGACTGGAACACGCAACGTCGAGGTGCCGCGGATCATTGATCCGGCGCAGTAGGCAGGAGGCGTCGTCTCGACGATGGTGTGGAACTGGACTGTGCGCTTGGCGTTGCCGGTGCTCTTGGGGATCTTGGGGGCCTCCCTTCACGTGATGTGGTGGGAATCGCCGTACAAGCACAGCGTGCTCGATTTCATCGGCACCGGTGGTCTCATCATCGGCATGCTTGGCATCGTCGTCTGGTGCGTCTGCGCCTGGCTCGGCAGCGACGACGGCCCGACTCCCCTGCCTCCGACAGGTCCCTGAGCCGGCGCTGCGGTAGCGCGATCGCCTGTGATGGCGGGAAGCCGACGACGGCGGCCGCTGCGCGGATTATCCTCATGCGATGACCGAGCCGCCCGCCGACGAACGGCAACGCTCGCTGCCCGGCGAGCATCCCAAATCCCTGCACGACGATCCCGGCGCGGCCGAGGCGATCGCCCGCATCCTGGCCAGCGACAGCTACCGCGAAGCCTCCGAGGATCTGGGCTTCCTGAACGAGGAGCTGACGCGCGGGCTCAGGCTCCAGCTCGAGTACCTCAAGGCCGAGACGCTGCTGCGCCGGCACGACATCCGCCACACCATCGTGGTGTTCGGCAGCGCGCGCGTGGCCGAGCCGCAGGCCGCGCGACGCCGGCTCGACGAGAGCATGGCCGCCGCCGCGGCGAAGCCCGGCGATGCCGCCGCCCAGCAGCAGCTGGCGGCGGCCAAGCGCCTGGCCGAGATCAGCCGCTACTATGACGTTGCGCGCGCATTCGGCCGGCTGGTCGGCCGCTGCGGCGCCGATCGCGGCGACGGCTGCACCTGCATCATGACCGGCGGCGGGCCGGGTATCATGGAAGCGGCCAATCGCGGCGCGCACGATGTCGGCGCTTTGTCGATCGGCCTCAACATCACGCTGCCGAAGGAGCAGTTCCCCAATCCCTACGTCACGCCCGAGCTCGCGCTGCGCTTCCGCTACTTCGCGATGCGCAAGTTCCACTTCGCTCTGCGCGCCAAGGCGCTGGTCGTCTTCCCCGGCGGCTTCGGCACGATGGACGAGCTGTTCGAGATCCTCGAGCTGTCGCAGACCCGCAAGATGCCGCCGGTGCCGGTCGTGCTGGTCGGCGAGTCCTATTGGCGGCACGTCTTCAATCCGGACTTCCTCGCCGAGCAGGGCATGATCGATCCGGAGGACCTTCGCCTGTTCAGCTTTGCCGAAACCGCGGAAGCGGCCTGGCGCACCATCCTCGACTGGCACGAGCGCCGCGGCGAGCCCCTGCCCTGCGCTCCGCTCAGCGCGCGCTAGAGCGATTTCCGTTCAGATGGAACCGCGCCCGCACGATCATCACTTGTCCCATCGACCAACGGCGCGGTTCCATCTGAACGGAAATGCGCGCACGGACGGTGCCTGTTGCAGCAGGCATATTCCGTCCGGCCGATTCCGGCCGGACGGAATATGTTCTAGCGCTTCAGCACGCCGCTTTTTGCCGTGGCCGCTTGTTTCTCGATTCGATCCGCCTTCTCGTCGTACTCGTTCGCGACTGCAAGCAAGGTGGTCTTGTCGCGGCCGTCCATCAGGCTTGCTGCGAGCCTTCGCGCGCGGCGCGCCTGGCCTCGCAGGTCGTCCACCTGCCGCAGCAGCATCTCCTTGGAGCTCTGCTGTTCCATGCGAATGAAACGCACCGGCGGCGCCGAACGCTCCAGCGCGCTGGATACAAAGGAGCTTCGAACGTCGCTCTCCGGGGCGATGTTCGATATCGAGATTTGCGAGGTGCGCAAAATCGGACCGATCGCTTCTACGGACAGTTGACCGAAGCTGACTTCGAAGCCCTTCGCCCTCCGAAATGAGCTTCCTCGTAATCCGCCATCCGGCTCCAATTGGTCGCCGCATCGATCAGCTTCTGCCGCTCGGTCGGGTCGACCGCAAGCTCTGCCTTGGTCGCCGCCTCCAGCGCTTTCTCCCGGTACACTCGGGACAAATCCGTCTGCACCGACACCACGCTACACGCCCTTGGCCAACTTTGGAGTCGCGCTACGGGGCAAAGCCCCTTCGATTTCAGAATGCGCTCGAGAGACTGGGACGCCATCTTGCGGAGACATCGCATCTCCCATGTCCAACCCTACGCCAAACAGCGGAAGCTGGATTGGAGAAGAGAATGGGTGCGGTGAGCCCAACGATCGCTTGTGAGGTCTTCGTGACCCACACATAACTTGCAACCGCGCTGCAAACCGCGCCGTTGGTCCGGCGTGGGAACAATCTGGGATGGTCGGTCACGTCGCGACCGGCGCTGGATCTGGCGCCTGGTCTCCGTATGGTTAGCCGCACTCACTGTCGGCATCGCAGCCGCTTGGCTGATCCTGAAGGGCGTCGCCCCCGAGGTGTTTGAGCCGTCCGGGAGTCGGCAAGTGGTCGTGGCGCCCCCGGCGTCAGGCCGGGCGCTCTCGCTTCCGGACCGCGGCGAAGAGAGAAGCGGCCGCACGACCGCGCCGACTGACGCGGGCACTCGCCCTCCCTGAGCGCGCGCATCCCTCCGTCCATCCGCAGCAAAGCCACGGACCGAACCGAAGCGACAATTTGCCCGGAACCTGCCGCGCGAACGTGCGTTTGAACCGCCGATCGGATGATTAGACTAGCCGCGTTGGCAGGATCGGTGTGGGTGGGAGGATGAACGGGCATCGTTCAGGTTTCAGCAAGGAAGAGCCTCGGCGTGAGGAAGGCGATGGCCGCGTGGCCTGCCCGATCTGCGGAGCGCTGGTGGATCTGTCGGACGTGGCCGAGGTGACGCGACACCTCAACGGCCTGCACAACGCGCCAGTCGACAAGATTCTCTTCTAACAATCCGCGTGCCGATAATCGGCCTGCATGTCAGCTTGCGCCGCTTCGCGAGTCTCGAAGCGGTTGCGGGGATATCCGCCCCCGGGCTTCGGCGCGTTCGAGCGCGCGGCGGGCATCGGCCCAGCGGCGACGCGCGATCGACAGGATCGCGGCGGACTGCGGCGTCTCGGCGCCGGCATGCCCGTCATGCAGGCGGCACACCCAGTTGAACCAGACCCGCTCCTGCTTGCGGAGCTGCTCGAGCCGCCCCGACCGGTCGTCGTTCACTTCGGAGAACTGCTGCTCGTCCCACATACGCGGTACCCGTACCATTGGCGGCTACACTGGCCCAGTGAATGAACGCGCCCGCCTATGTTCGGTTGCGAACGCGGCTACCGTGCCAGCAACGCCCGCAGATGACGCTCCACCTCGAACAGGAAGTACGGCTTGCGCAGCAAGGTGATGCCCTCGGTCGTCACCTCGTCGGCCTTCACCACGCCGCTGGTCAGCAAGACTTTCGTTTGGGGAAAATCGCGCTGCACAATCCGCATCAAGTCGAGCCCGCTCTGCGAGCCCGGCAGCTTTACGTCGGCGAACACCGCCTGAATCGGGCTTGCGCGCAACAGCTCCAGCGCCTGGTCGACGCCGACCGCTTCCAGCACTTCGAAGCCCGTGTCGCGGAGATACTGCGCCGCCGCAGCACGGATCAGGACATCGTCCTCGACGATCAGGACCCGGGTGGCCGCTGCGGCCGTCGATGGCCCGCCTGCGCCGGTCACGGCCGAGCCCGCAGTCGACATCCCCCTTGCGCTCATTGCGGGACCAACGCGCGTTGGTCCAAAAGGTTACAAACCCTGGATGGGCGCGTTCCAACCCGCTGATCGCGATTTTGGCAAAATCGCTGCAAATGGTTGTGCAGCGAATCCTTCGCGAATCGGCCTGTTCCCTGCAGGATATTCGTCCTAAACTGGCGACGAAGTTCGGTGGGAGCTTCACGTCAATCCAGGTCACCCCCCAATGACCGCGCTCGTGTCTGACACGCGAGTTCCGGGGCCAGTCTTGATGGCGTCGGATCGTCGCAGCACATGGACTGTGTCCATGATCGCGCCCCTGGTCGCGCCCCTGATCGTGGGCGTGCTGGCGTGCGCGCCGGCGCTGGCGCAGACGCCGGCGTCGAAGGCGCCGCGCTCGCTGCCGATGCCGACGACTCCGACGACGGGACTTCCCGCAGCTGCGTCGCCGTCCTCTTCGAAGCCGGCGGAGGCCACGCCCGAGCAGCGCGCCGCCTACGACAAGGCCTTCCAGGCGACGCTCGAGAAGCCGTCGGATCCCGAGACGCTGGCGCGCTTCGCCGATCTGGCGGTGAAAGTGGGCGACATCGAGGGCGCGATCTCCGCGCTCGAGCGGCTGCTGCTGATCGACGCCAACCAGCCCGAGGTGAAGCTCGAGCTCGGCGTGCTCTATTACCGGCTGGGCTCGAAGGAAGCGGCCATCACCTATCTCGAAGGCGCGCGCTCCTCGGCCGAGGCCTCCCCGCAGGTGCGCAACCGGGCCGAGGAATTCCTGAAGGCGGCGCGGCGATGAAGGCCCTGCATCTGCTGTCCGCGGTTGCGCTGCTGACGACAGCGCTGACCGGCGTCGCCTACGCCGTGCCGAAGGTCGGCGTCGCGTCGGTCGTCGAGGGCGAGCCGATCGGCATCCCGCCGAGCGGCCAGGAGCGCGTGCTGCGCGTCGGCATCGACATGAATGCCGACGAGAAGGTCACCACGCTCCAGAACGACCGCGTGCACCTTGTCTTCCTCGACGGCACGTCGCTGACGATCGGTCCCAACAGCCATCTCGTGATCGACAAGTACGTGTACGACCCGGAGAAGAAGAAGGGCGAGATGGCGCTCCAGATGACGCGCGGCACGATGCGCTTCGTCGGCGGCGTGATCAGCAAGACCTCCGAGGTGACGGTCAAGACGCCATCCGCCTCGATGGGTATCCGCGGCGGCATCTTCAACCTGACCGTCGGCAACAACGGCCAGTTCACCGCGAACTTCCTCTACGGCGTGTCGTTCTCCGTCACCAGCGGCGGCGTCACGCAGACCACGACGCAGCCCGGCCAGCAGGTGGTCGTGCAGCCGGGCTCGCCGCCGCCCGCTTTCGCGCCGATCCCGCCCGGCGGCCTGCAGCCCACCATCACCGCGCTCGAAGGTCCGACCGTCAACGGAGGCGGCAACAACGGGGCGCCCGGCCTGACGGGTGGGCAACAGGGTGGCGGCCAACAGGGTGGCAGCCCGCAGGGCGGCAATGTCGGCGGCGGCAACGTGCCGGGCGGCCGCTCCGGCGGTCCCGGCAGCAGCAACAACGCCACGCAGGGCAACCAGGGCGGCAACGGCAACATCAACGCCGTCATCCGCAACGCGCTCAACAACTCGGGCCTCAGCACCGTCAACTCGAGCCTGACGCCCAACAATGCGCTCAACAACACGCCGACGCCGCAGCAGCTCGCGGTGATCCTGACGGCGCCGTCGCCACCGGGCGGCGCCGACAACAACGTCCAGCTCGCGCAGGGCAACGGGCCTGCTCAGCAGCCGGACAACAACCAGCAAGGCAACACCCAGAACGGCCCGCTGCAGGGTGCCAACCCGCAAGGCGGCGCGCCTCAAGGCAACACCGCCGGCAATCTCCAGAACGGTCCCTTGCAGGGCGCTAATCCACAAGGCGGCAGCCCGACCGGTCTCCAGCCCGGCCAGACCGGAACCGGCCCGCTTCAGGGCGCCGCGCCCGGCGGCAATGGACCGGCTCTCGCGGGCAACCCGCAGGGCCCCGGCGGCGCGCCGGACGGCAATGGTCCATTGGCAGGCAACTCGCCGCTCCCGAATGGGCCGATCCAGGGCGGCGGCCCGCTGCAGGGTGCCGGACCGTTGGATGGCGCCGGGCCGCTGCAGGGCGCCGGACCGTTGCAAGGTGGCGGTCCCTTGCAGGGCTCGGGTCCGCTGCAGGGGGCTGGCCCGTTGCAGGGTGGCGGTCCGCTGCAGGGTGCGGGCCCGCTGCTCGGTGCCGGCCCGCTGCTCGGCACGGGACCGTTGCAGGGCGCAGGCCCATTGCTCGGCGATGGGCCGCTGCAGGGCGCCGCGCCGATCATCTCGGTCGGGGCGCTGGGCGATGCGGGACCGTCGGTCTCGCTCGTGCCCAACACGCCACCGGATACGCCGCCGGTCATCCCGATCAGCCTGCCGCCGGCCCCGCCGCCCGCGCCGACTCCCTTGCCGCCGAGCGATCCGCCGGCGCCGACTCCGGACCCGCCATCGACTCCGCCCGCTCCGACACCGCCGCCGTCGAATCCGCCGGCGCCGACTCCGACACCCGATCCGCCGACCCCGACCCCGACGCCGACACCGCCGACGCCCATTCCGCCGACGGCAACCTGCACCGTCGGCTGCTCGCCGCCCGTCGTCACGCCGCCGACGACGCCGACCTGCCAGAGCAACGCGAGCGGCTGCACCTGAATCGAAAGGGCGGACGCTTCTTCCGAAGACGCCCGCCCTCCTGGCCCTCCCGAACCTGGGGCTGATTACTTCATCGTGCTCGCGACGTTGCTGAGCACGTTGCTCACCTTGCTACCGACCGAGGTCATGGCGGCGATGGCGGCAACGGCGATCAGCGAGGCGATCAGCGTGTATTCGATGGCGGTGGCGCCGTCGCGATTGCTCATGAGGCGGCGAAAGATCGACAGCATGGTTCTCTCCGTAAATGAATGAACGACTTCAAAACTGTCACACCCGCCGCTCTGGGTTCGCGGCGATGCGCGGATCAATTGCGCATCCAGACAGCTACTCCCGTTTCCAGGGGCCGTCATGCCGAGAGTTGTAAGGGATGTAGCCGCTTAGCGCGCGGCAAAGGCCGTCAGCGCCCTGTCGTGCCCTGCAGGTCGTTCGACAGCACGGCCGACAGCCTGTCGTGCTCTCCGACCGCGAATTCGAGCAGGATGAAAACCGCCAGGACCGCCACGACGCCGAGGATCTGCGGCCGTCGGATGGGCGGGATCATGCGGGCGGCCGGAACCTTCATCCGGATGCGGCTGCCTGGGCGCCGGCCTGGCGGGGCTGCGGCATCCTGGGGTCGAGCACCAGCCGGCCGGTCAGGACCTGGCTCTTCACCTCTTCGGCCAGGACCTGCACGCTGTCCTCGCCGCGCCGCCAGGATTCGATCGCCTGATCGACCGTGACACGACCGCCGTAGCCCAGCCGGCGCTCGCCCTCGAGTATCCACAACTCCCAGCCTTCATCGACCGAAACGACCGAGATGTTCAGCAGCTGACCGTGGAACCGGAAGGGGAACGACCGCATGCGCGATCTATCACCTGAGCATCGCTGCGACGCGAGCGCAAAATCGCCGTCACGATATTGACGATACAACTTTCCGGTTGGATGCATCGTCGCTCACGCGAGCGCTACGCGGGTGCAAGGTTCAGGCTCGATTCGGCCATGCCCAGCGGTCACGCCTCTTCACGCCGCCGCGATCAGCCGGCCGCACCTTCGGGCGGGAAGAACAGCGCGAGCTGTGCGGCGAGATCGGCCTGTTGATAAGGCTTGCCGATGATCGGCATGCCCGAGCTGCGCGCCTGCACCTGGTCGGGATAGCCCGACGTCAGCAACACCTTCAGGCCCGGCCGCAGATCGCGGGCGAATTCGGCGAGCTTCACGCCGTCGATCGGCCCGCCCAGCACGACGTCGCAGAACAGCAGATCGATCGCCGTGTCGCTGCGCAGCACCGACAGCGCCGTCTCGGCGTTCGCCGCGACGATCGCCTCGTGGCCGAGATCCTCGAGCAGGGATTGGGCGAGCGCGCGCACCTCCTTGTGGTCCTCGACCACCAGGATGCGCTTGCGCGGCACCGCTTCGTGGGACGGCGCGACCGTGGCCGGCGCCGCCGCCTCGGCCGCCGCGCGCGGCAACAGCAGCGTGACCGTCGTGCCCTCGCCCGTCCGGCTCTCCAGCGTCGCTGTCCCGCCCGACTGCTTGGCGAAGCCGTAGACCTGGCTCAGGCCGAGACCGGTGCCCTTGCCCACGCCCTTGGTGGTGAAGAACGGCTCGAAGGCATGGGCCTGCGTCTCCGGGGTCATGCCGGTCCCGGTGTCGCTGACGGCGATGCGCACATAGTCGCCCGGCGCGATGTCGAGCCGCCGCGCCGCCGCGTTGTCGACCACGCGGTTGTCGGCGGCGATGGTGAGGCGGCCGCCGCGCGGCATGGCGTCGTTGGCGTTGAAGACCAGGTTCAGGATCGCCGATTCGAGCTGCGAACGGTCGGCGTAGCAGGGCCACAGGTCGGAGGCGAAGCGGGTCTCGAACTTCACGTCGTTGCCGGTGGCCGGGCCGATCAGCAGGCGGATGTCGCCGATCGCCCGGTCGATCGCCAGGCTCTGCGGCGACAGCGTCTGGCGGCGGCCGAACGCCAGCAGCTGCGCCACCAGCTGGGCGCCGCGCTGTGCCGCCTGGAGGGCGATCTCCGCCAGGGTCTGCAGGCGCGGATCGTCGCCCGCCTGCTTGCGCATCAGGTCGAGGCTGCCGATCACCGCGGTCAGGAGATTGTTGAAGTCGTGGGCGATGCCGCCGGTCAGCTGGCCGACCGCCTCCATCTTCTGCGATTCGAGCAGGCGCGCCTGGGCGTCGTCGCGCTCGGCGACGGCGGCCTCGATGCGCTGCTCGAGCGTGGTGTTGAGCGCCACCAGCTCGCGCTCGGCCTTCTCGCTGGTCTCGACGTAGCGGCGCAGCGCGGTCGCCAGCGCATCGGTCTCCTTGAGGCCGGTGACCTCGGGCGGCGCCTCGCCCTGGGTGTTGCCGGCATAGGCGACCAGCGCCCTCATGGGCGTGGTGATCTGGTGGGCGACGTAGCGCGCCAGCCCCAGCCCGACGGCGAGCGCCACCACCGCGCCGCCGATGATCAGCGCGAGCGACTGCCAGAGCGGCCCGAGATAGTCCTCGTGCGGCGTGCCGATCGCCACCGTCCAGCCGAACGGCTCGACGCGGCTCAGCGCCGTCAGCACCGGCACGTTGTCCAGCGTGGTGGTCTCGAAGGTGGTGTTCGATACGTTCTTGAGGCGCGCCATCAGCGACGGCGCGGCCTTCTGGCCGGCGAACCTGTTGGAATCGGGCCAGCGGGCGATGATCGTGCCCTCGCGGTCGAACAGCGCGATCACCACGCCCTTGCGCGTCTCCTGGCGGCGGATGATGTCGACGAAGGTGTCGGGCCGGGGATCGAGCGTCAGCGTGTAGAAGACATGCCCCTGCTCGTCCTTCACCGGCACCTCGATGGCGACCGCCGGCCGGCGCAGAATGTTGCCGAAATAGACGTCCGACACGCGCGGCTCGCCCGACGCGAACACCGCCTTTGTATTGTCCAGCGTCTGGCGCCGGGGCAACGGGGTGCCGCGCGGCAGCGCGGTGTTCATCAGCTGCTGGCCGTTCTCGTCGACCACCATGATGTTCGCGCCCTCTAGATGATCGCTGACCGCCGATTCGGCGAGGTAGCGGAACTCCTCGAACGCGCCGCGGCGCAGGCGGCCGGTCTTGGCCAGCACCTGCAGCGCGCGGACGTCGGCCTCGAGCTCGCGGCCGACCTGCAGCGCCACGCTCTGCGCCAGCTCGAGCGTGCGCGCGCTGGCGACCTCCTTGTCGCCGACATATTCCGTGTATTGGACGACCAGCCCGAGCACGAGCAGCGGGCTCATGGTCACGATGACCAGAAGGATCAGGCGCGCCCGCAGTGACCGCGCCCCGCCCCAGGAACGCAGGCCGTCAGATAGGTGGAATGGCAGCTTCACGAGTTCTGCCGCGAGCATATCGTCAAACTGCGCTCTTTACAGCGACAACGCGCTCGTCCGCGACAGGCTGTCAGACAACTTTCGGCGTCTCTGAACGAACCCGTGACTTTCCTGTGGCCTATCTCGGCAGCATGCGGGCCGCCGGCGTGGTTTGATAGACGGGCGCGGACCGTCCCGCCAGGTGGCCGTCGTTCACCGTCTCGCCCCAGGCCAGCGAGTAGAATTGCCAGACCGCGACGCCGATCAGCACAACCAGCGCGAGAAGCACGACTTCGAAAAACCAGTTCTTCAACGTTGGTCCTGCCGGAAACGAGAAGGCATTCGCGCGCCGCGGCGGCGCCGTTGTTTCTGTACTTCCGAACATGGTCCTCGTCGCTCGAAGGATTGTTTCAGTTGTCCCGAAGCAAGATCGATGCGTGCCGGACCGAAGCGAGGACCGGCCGGGTCCGCTCGAACCTCGCATTCCACAGAACTTTTCGCAGTGGCCGGGATCGCGATGGGATCCTGCCGATTCACATCGCGCGCAGCAGGTGTCTCCGCGGTGCGTTGCCGTCCCGGAATGTAAGACGGCGGCCGATCGTCAGCGCTCGTCGCTCAGCCAGGCGCTGAAGGTCCACAGCGACACGCCGATCATCGCGCACACCAGCGCCACGGTGCCGGCGATATCCATCCATCCGTTGTGCCCGCTGTCGGGCCAGACCGCACCAAGGGTCGCGCCGAGCAGGCCGAGCGACAGGGGCAGCAACACGCGGAACATCCAGCTGTAGAGTGACAAGGTCGAGCCCTCCCAAGGCCACGCGACGCTAACAAGAAGCGTGCACCCAAGGTTGCGGCGGCGACTCGGCGCAGGCCGTGCGTCGCGTCTTCGCTCCGTCACAGCAACCGCTCCACCACGGCCACGTTGTATGGCCGAAACCGATCACTTCCATGTCGAACAAAGATCAACTCCTGCAGAAGGCCCGGCACAGTCGCGATCTCGCGCGGCGCGCGCGTGACATGACCCGGTTCCTGTCGCAGCGTTCCGACGTCGACCGCATCAGTGCCTACGCCACCGAGCTCGAGGAGCTGGCCAACGAGATGGAGCGGCTCGCCGAGAGTCGCGGCAACTGACACCGCAGGGGCCATCACGGCTCGCTGCGAGGACTGACACGCGAAAATCACCGCCCCCAGTCGCGGCCGCCCGTGGCCAGTCATCGCTTGATCACGAGCTGACTACGCCGCAGGCCACGCCTTTACGCCTACACTCCTCCAACCAAAGGAGGACAGGTGGAAGCGCCATCGGCCCACGTCTTCATCGTCGAAGACGATCAGTTGCTCGCCACCGCGCTCTCGGCCCAGGTCGAGACACTCGGCTATCGCGTCGCCGGAACCGCGAACACGGGCGAGGAGGCGGTGCGCGCCGTGCTGCAGTCGAGGCCGCAGGTGGTGATCATGGACATGCGGCTCGCCGGCTGGATGACCGGCCTCGACGCGGCCAAATCGATCCGCCGCGACCTCGAGGTGCCGATCATCTTCTACACCGCCCACGGCGGCGACAGCGTGCTGAAGCACGAGGTGGCCTGCATGGGAAACGCCCAACTGCTGCAGAAACCGGTGCAGGAGCAGACGCTGATCGCGGCGCTGACGGGGGTGCTGAGGTGGGCGAAGCGCTAGGCGCCGCGATCAGCGGCGGCGGGCCCTCCTGCCCGAGGCGCTACTTGTCCCGCTTGGGCCACGGCTCTTCCAAATTATAGATACCGAGAGTTCCCCGCGCCTCGGCGAGCAACCTGCACAACCGCCGCGCCTCGCCGACCGCTCTCTCCTCGTCCGCCGCATCCCGTGAATGCAGTGCGGCGGCCACCGTAACCATCAGCTCCTCGCATTGGGCGAGAATGCGGGCATGCGCGCGGATCTGCCCGGGCCGCCGAAAGGCCTCGCAGGGCTGGGACAGGATCGGCAGGCTGCTCTTGAGGCAGGTGAGCAGGGCTCGCGGATGGGGGCCGGTGAAACCAAGGCCGAGCGCCTCGGCCCGTGTCTGCACGAAGCGCAGCGCCGCCCCGTAGTCCACCAGGCTCGCCATGCGGCGACAACGGCGAGTCGCCCCGTCAGTTGCGTACCCAAGGCAACCCGGAAGGCCCGGTTGCGTTCGGTCCGCAGGAGGTTGCGATGATTCGCAAGATTGGACGGACCCAGTTAATCGGAATCGTCGCCATTCTGGCCGCGTTCTTCGCCGCCGAATTGGCCATGCGCGGCATCCATGGATCGCCGCGGCAGCAGGCTCAGGCCCAATCCCACTAACCATCCGCTCGCGGACGGTCGTTAATCCACGATTGATTTTTGACAGATCCATGGTAAACTGCGGCTTCACCGCCGAGGTCTACCGTGGATTCCCTGCTCGCCTACCGCCAACCCGCGCCCCGCCAGCGCCTGATCGACCGCACGCCTGGACCGGACGCCCGTCGCCGGCTGGTCGCGGCCTGTCGCGGCGAGCTCGCCTGGGCGCGCGAGGACTGGCTCAGGATCGTCGCTCGCCTCGGTCTCGCCGACGATCCGCGCGACCGCCAGGACGACGAACGCGACGGGGTCTTCGTCTGGGAAGCGGCCCGCCTGCCGCACGAGCGCGCGGCGGCACGACTGCTGAACGTCTGGGGCCACCTTCATCCGGTCGAGCACCGGCTGCGCGCGGCGATCGCCCGGGCGAAGGCCCGGCGCGCCGCCGGCTGGGACGCTTCGGCGACGCTGGACGATATCGCCTGGTATCGCCGCGAGCGACGCAAGCTCCTGCGGGCGTTCCTCGAAGCGGCGGCCGAGTACCGCCGTCAGAGGGCGAAGGTGGGGTGCACCGTCTCGGCCAGCGGATGGCTACGCCAGAACGCCCGCACGGTCTCGAACCTCCAGCGCAGGGCGTCGTAGCCCGCCGGTTCGGGCCGCTCGAACCGGGTGAGCAGCAGCGCCTCCATCAGCGTCCGGCTGTCACTTTGGCGGTCGGCGCCAAGGAAAGCCTCGACGATCGCAGGCGATGCCGAAGCCGATGCCACGAAGGCCGGGATGGCGGTCGGCTCGGTGCTGGCCACGACGCGCACCTGGGCGACCAGGTCGGGCGCATGGCGCCGCATCAGGGCGACCGCATAGGAGTCGAGCGGCGCCACATCCGCCTGGCCGTCGATCACGGCGCGCAGGGCGCCCATTGGCGTGAATACCGGCGCCACCACCTCGCGGTAGAGCGGTCGATCGCGGGCATGCGCCATCAGCTCGTGCAGCGGCGCGGCATAGCCCGATTGCGATTCGGGGGTGGTAAGCGCCAGCCGGTGGCCGAAGGTCTGCGCGAGCGTCTCGAAGTCCGAATCGGCCCGCACCACCAGCTCGGTCCAGTACACAGCGCGGCCGCGATAGGCGGCGGGCGACGGCACCGGGGCGGCGACCAGCGCCGGCCGCGGCGAGGCGAGGCTCTGCGGCAGGCCGCACATGAACACCGCCGCCTTGTCCGGCCGCGCCCACAGCTCGCCAATCGGCGCCGGCGGCGCATGGTCGACGATCTCGACCGATGGTTCGGTCTTGCCGAGGACGGCCGCGAGCAGACGCCGCCACAGCACGCCGACCTCCGGCGTCACGGAATACATGCGGGCGTTGGCGATCATCAGACCCCCGTTTAAGGTCTCGGATCATGCACGCGATGCCGCCGATCTACATCACCTTCCTGAACCGCCTCGACATCGAGGCGCTGGCGCTCACGGACGACGAGATCATCGCCGCGATCGAGACCAGCCTCGCCGCGCAGGGCCGCGGCCAGACCGTGATCGAGCCGCGCGTGCATCTCGCCCCCGGCCAGTCGAACGGCCATTTCAACGTGCTGCGCGGCGCGATCGCGGCCCCGGTCGACCGCGCCGGCATCAAGGTGGTGGGCGACTTCGTCGACAACTACAAGCTCGGCTACCCGTCGGAGCTGGGCGTCGTGCTGCTGCTCGATCCGCGCATGGGCGCGCCGCGGGCGATCCTCGACGGGGCCGGCATCACCGACATGCGCACCGGCGCCATGACCGCGGTCGGCGCCAAGTACCTCGCCCGCAATAACTCCAAGGTGCTGGGCCATATCGGCGCGCGCGGCTCATCCTACTGGAACGTGCGGCTGCTCGACCGGCTGTTCGACTTCGACGAGATCCGCGTGCATTCGAAGCGGCCGGCGAGCCGCGAGGCGTTCGGTGCGCGGCTCGCCAAGGACCTCGGCAAGAAGATCGTCGTCACCGAGGACTGGCGCTCCTGCGTCGAGGGCGCCGACATCGTGGTCGAAGCCTCGCGGCTCAGCCAGCCCGAGCCGTTGCTGAAGACCGAATGGATCAAGCCCGGCGCCTTCATCGTGCCCTACGGCACCATGAGCGCGGTCGAGCTGTCGCTGACCGACATCGCCCGGAAGCTGGTGGTCGACGATTGGGGCCAGTGCAAGGGCGGCCCGTTCGGCAGCCTGCGCGCGCACGTCAATGCCGGCAAGCTCTCCGAGAAGACGCTGCATGCCGAGATGGGCCAGATCGTCGCCGGCCTCAAGCCCGGCCGCGAGAGCGACGACGAGACCATCCTCTTCTGGCATCGTGGGCTGTCGCTCTCCGACATCGCGCTGGCTCACGCCATGATCGAGAAAGGCGAGCGGCTCGGCATCGGCCAGAAACTGAGATTTTCCTGACCCGCCATGCGTCCCCTCTTGTTCGCGCTTCTGCTGGCGGCCTTGAGCCCGGCCACCGCCTTCGCCCAGTCCGCTGCGGACCTCGCCTATTGCAACCGTCTGGCCGATCTCTACGACCGCTATCTCGGCCAGGCCGACTACGGCTCCGAGCGCGGCTACGCCCCCGGAAGCCTCGACAGCCAGGTTGCCTCGGCGCAATGCCGAGCCGGCAATCCGGCCGGCATTCCGGTGCTCGAGCGGTTGCTGCGCAACAACGGCTTCTCGCTGCCGCCGCGCGGCTGAGCTGTGCTACGACGATAGCCATGTTCGACGGCAACCGGGTCACCGCGCACACGCGCTCGCGCTATCCGATCTTCCAGTCGCCGATGACCTGGATCGCGCGCAGCCCGCTGGTGACGGCGGTGTCGAAGGCGGGCGCCATGGGTCTGCTGGAGAACTCGATCCGCGATCTCGCCATCACCAAGCGCGAGTTCACGGCGATCCGCGCGGCGACCAACGCGCCGTTCGGCGTCAACCTGCCGATCCGCTACCTGCAGATGGATCCCAAGGAAGAGACGGCGATCATCGACTGGCTGCTCGGCCAGGGGATCCATTTCGTCACCACCTCGGCCGGCGATCCGACGCGCTACACGAAGATCCTGAAGGGCGCGGGCGTCACCGTCTATCATGCCACCGCGACGCTGCGCGGGGCGCAGAAGGCGGTCGATGCGGGCGTCGACGGGCTGATCGTCGAGGGCGCGGAGAGCGCCGGCATCCGCAATCCCGAGGAGGTGCACAGCTTCGCGCTGCTGCAGGCGGTTCGCGAGAAGGTCGACGTGCCCATCGTGGCCGCCGGCGGCATCGTCGACGGGCGCGGCATGGCGGCGGCGTTCGCGCTGGGCGCCGAGGGCGTGACCATGGGCACGCGCTTCGTCGCGTCGTTCGAGAGCCCGGTCCATCTCAACTACAAGAACGCCATCGTCGCCGCATCGCTCGGCGGCACCATCATGACCGACAATCCTCCGCGCGCCCGCTCGCGCGGTCTGCGCACGCCCTATTCGGTCGAGGTCGCCCTAGGCACGCGCGAGCGGCTGCCGCGCGGCGGCCTGATCGACAGGCTCTACGTCAACGGCGACGTCGAGAACACCTCGGGTGCGGCGGGCGAGAGTGCCGGGCTGATCCACGAGCTGAAGTCGGTGCAGCAGATCGTCGACGAAACGATCGCAAGCTTCTGGCGCGAGATCGACCGGCTGGCCAGCCTCAGGCGGCACTAGCTCCCTGAACCGCGCGCATTTCGCGCTCATGATCGAGCGCACTCATAGAGGCGCATGAGCGAGCTGGAAGCTCGCGGTCCACAGACGGCGCAGACCGTGTGCGATCGCATCGGTTGACGCTTTTCGTGGCATGGCGACACTTGGCGCACCGATGCGCCCGACTCGCCGAGACGTGATCGGCCGCTCGACATGGACTCGGTGTTCGAGATCGGCTCGATCACCAAGGTATTCACCGACAGTTGCACGCGGCGACCTTCGGGAGTTTGGTAGTTCCGCGTCCTGGAAGCTAGAATGGCAATTGCCGCGGGGCGGGGGGAATCACACGAAAGATGAGCATCCTGCGGTTCCGGCCTGCCCTATGGCTCGCTGTTCTCACGGCCGCGCTGCATTTGTGGGCGAACGGCGGATATGGCTACTTCCGCGACGAGCTCTATTTCATCATCTGCGGTCAGCGCCCGGACTGGGGCTATGTCGACCATCCGCCTTTGGTCCCGCTGCTCGCCTCCCTCATGCACGGCCTGTTTCCCGACTCGTTGACAATGTTTCGCCTGATCCCGGCTCTGGCCCATGCGGGCACGGTTGCCCTCACGGCCGAAACGGCCCGCAAGCTCGGGGGCGGCAGTTGGGCCCAACTCCTCGCCGGTACGGCGGCCTTGCTGTGCCCGCTCATGCTGGCGTTCGGGACCATCTTCTACACCGACTCGTTTCAACCGATCGCGTGGCTGTTCTGCGCCTATGCACTGATCGGCATCGCCCGCGACAAGGATGAACGCTGGTGGCTGCCGATGGGCCTGGTGGTCGGTCTGGCGCTCATGGCCAAATACACGATTGCGTTCTGGATCGTTGCCCTTCTGCTCGGCCTGCTGCTGACACCGGCACGTGCCTGTCTCGCCCGGCCAAGTCCCTATATCGCTGCCGCGGTCGCCGTCCTCATCGTGCTGCCGAACTTTCTCTGGCAGTGGAGTCACGGCTGGCCGTTCCTCGAATTCGCCACGAGCGTGGTCGACAGCAAGAACGTCGCCTATGCGCCCTGGACCTTCGTGGCGATCCAGGTTCGCGATCTCAACCCGGTCATTGCGCCGATCTGGCTCGCAGGTCTCGCAGCTTTCGCATTCTGGGATCGGTTCGCGGACCTTCGCGCCTTCGCCATCGCGTACCTGCTCGTCCTCGCGGCGATGATGCCGCTCCATGCCAAACCCTACTATCTGAGCGGCGCCTATCCCGTCCTGTTCGCCGGCGGCGCCCTGGCGTTGGAGGCGTGGCTCACCGCACCGCGCGCACGCGCCGCCGTGCTCGGCGGCGTTGGCTTGCTCAGCCTGCCGCTGTTGCCCTTCGCCGTTCCGATACTCCCCATCGAGCGCTTCGCTGCCTACCAGAACTTTCTCCGCGTCATTCCGGAAGAGAACGAGAAAAAGCTGGCCGCCGGCCGCGTGCCGCAGCTCTATGCCGACATGTTCGGCTGGCGCGAGCTCGCCGCGCTGGTCGGCCGTGCCTACCAATCGCTGCCGCCGGATGAACGAGCGGATGCGGTATTTTTCGCGAGCAACTACGGGGAGGCAGCGGCCGTCGACGTGCTGGCCAAGCCGTGGGGCCTGCCGCCTTCGATCAGCGCGCAAAACAACTACTACCTCTGGGGTCCGCGCGGACATGATGGCGGCGTCGTCATCCATGCCGGAGGCCGCCGCGAGGATCTGCTCAAGCTCTACGCCTCGGTCGAGCCGATGGGCGCAACCGACAATCCCTGGTCCCTTCCCGTCGAGACCGGCCGCACGATCTGGATTTGCCGGGGAAGGTTCAAGAAGCTGGACGCCGACTGGTCGGCGTTGAAGCACTACCGTTGAGAGACGGCCTGGCCCTTCGTCGGGGCCAGGCGCCGGGCATCAGCGGGTCGCGCGGGCCTCGAGCTCGGCGATCAGCGGTTCAACCGCGCCGCCATGGGCCTGGATGTAGGAATTGTATTCCGCGCGCCGCGTGACGACCATGCTGACGCCGTCGACCCGAACGTCGACGATGCGCGGCCCCAGTTCGCCGTTGCGAACCTCCCATTGGATGGCCAGGGGCTCGTCATCGGTCTGGGTGAGCTTGCTGCTGACGACGGAGATGCCGTCGCCCCGGCTGATGGGCAACGTGCGGTCGACGGTCAGCGTCTGGCCGCCATACTGGCCGAAACGCCGGGCATAGGCATGCGCCTCGGCGTTCGCCGCGACCTTGAGGAACCGCTCGCGCTGTTCGGGCGACGCCTGGTTCCAATGAGTCCCCAGGGCGGAGCGCGCCATGTAGTTCAGGTCGAAATCGGTCTCGAGCACCCGCAGGATTCCGGCCACGCGCTCAGCGCCGGTCCGGGTCATCACGAGATCCAGCACCTGGCCCGCGGTACGCCGGATGAGGTCTGCGGCGTTGTTCTGCTCGGCGGCGGCCGGCAGGGACGCAGCGACAAGGCCGGGCCCGACGAGGGCAAGAGCGGCAGCACCTGCACCCAGACGCAGGGCATTTCGACGGTTGTACGATGACACGACTTTCTCCTCACGAAGCCGAACCGGTCGGCGACTGGAATGTATCCCGGGAAAATGGTCACACCGGGGCCCCGGAAGATGGTTGCGGCGTGAATATTGTCCAGTCCGACGTTGGACGCGCGATAAAGTGCCGCGCCCGGCCTACCGGCTGGGCGGCCGGGCGAGGAGAGCCGGCCGGACCAGGATCGTCACGAGAAGCTCCCAGCCCAGCGAGATCATCAGCAGCCTGCCCATGCTCGCGGTACCGGGGTGGCGCGACAGCCACAGGGCGCCGAACGCCGTGGCGGTGGTGAGGGCGCTGAAGACCACGGCGCGCATCAGGCTCGAGCTCAGCATCGCCGTCTCGCCGGCGCGCCATGCCGTCACGAAGTAGATGTTGAAGGCCACGCCGACGCCGAACAGCAGAGGCAGGGCGATGATATTGGCGAAGTTGAGCGGAAGATCGAAGATCGCGCAGGTCGCGAAGGTCAGCAGCCCGCTCAGCAGCACCGGGGCCATCGTGAGCGTGACGTCGACCGCCCGCCGCAGCACCAGGGCCAGCAAGACCATCACGGCGACGGCGGAATAGACGCCGGCCTGGAGAAAGGCCTCGACCACGGTATCGCCCGAGGCGCTGGTGTTGATCGGGGCCCCGCTGGCGCTCGGCGCGACCTTCAGGACGGCGGCGGAGAAGCGGCGGAGGAATTCGTTGTCGGTCCGGCCGCTGCTCGGCAGCACCTGCAGGCGGGCCCGGCCGTCCCTGGTCATCCAGTCCTCGACGAGCTCCGGCGGCAGGGTATCGACCGTCACCGGACCGGCCGTCAGCTCGGTGCGGATCTGATCGAGGGTGACGTGAAGCGGAACGGTCACGGCGAGCTGGGCGCGGCTGCGGACGTCAGGCGTCGCCTCCTTCAGCCGGCTCAACACGTCCTCCAGCCGGCGCATCGCGCGGGATGCCGGCCCCTCCCCGGCCTGCGCCGCCGCGGACTGCAGGGCGGCCACCGTGCTGGCCAATCTTTTCTGGAGCTCCTCGTCGGACGGGGGCTTGCGCGACGGAACATCGTCGAAGGCGGTCCCGATCACGCTCGCGGCCGCGGCGATCAGGTCGAGCTTCTCCTCCTGGTGTGTCGGGATGAAGCTCAGCAAGGTGACGACGCGCGAGACCTCGGGCAGCGCGGCGAGCCGCGGCGACAGCGTCTGCGCCTCCTGGGGCGACCGCGCCAGGACGTCGATCGCGTAGGGCGTCCAGTCGGGGTCGGCTGCAAGCGCCTGCAGCGTGGTCATCGACTCCGACCTGGGGTTCTTGAGGTTCAGCGGATCGAAGTCGAAGCGCACCCACGCAAGCAGCCCCATCGCCACGACGGCCGCCGCAGCGGAGACCAACAGAACGCCGCTTCGATGCCGCTTCACGAAGCGATCGATCGGCGCGAACATCGTGAAGGCGACCTCCGCCATGCGCGGCGGCGGAAAGCGCAGCAGGACCAGCAGCGCCGGCAGGAGCACGATGCTGAGGACGAACGCCACGACCATGCCGAAACCGGCAATCGCGCCGAGCTCGGCGACGCCGACATAGCTGGTCGGGAGGAAGGCGAAGAAGCCGGCGCCGATCGCCGCCGCCGAGAGCGCCAGCGCGCGGCCGATGCTGGCGCCCGCCTCGACCAGCGCCGCCTCGCGCGAGGGATGGACGAGCCGCTCGGCCAGCGCACGGACGCTGAATTGGATGCTGAAGTCGACGCCAAGCCCCACGAAGAGCGGAATGAAGGCCATCGAGATGAGGTTGAAGCGGCCGATCACCAGCAGCCCGCCCGCGGCCGTCAGGACGAGGCCGGTGAGCGTCGTCACCAGGATGGCGAGAACCACCCGCCCCGACCGAACCGCCAGCCAGAGGATGCCCAGCAGCGACACGATCATCGCCCCGATGACGTAATGAACGTCCTGCGCGAGCGAGGCGAATTCCTCGTCCGCCAGCGGCACGGGGCCGGTCAGCCGAACGCTCACGCCGTGCGCCGGATCCTCGAGGCCGAGGGATCGGGCGATCTCGCGGATCGCGTCGCTCGCGGCCGCTCCCGGCTGCAGCGCGGTGTAATCCATCACAGGCTGGACCAG
Organism: Reyranella sp.; assembly: GCA_035293665.1. GTDB lineage: Bacteria > Pseudomonadota > Alphaproteobacteria > Reyranellales > Reyranellaceae > Reyranella. Next base: position 58,986 of record DATGMK010000100.1, read on the forward strand.
CAGGACATGACGGGTTTCCCGGCTCGTCGCCTTCTTGCCGCTGAAGAACCTCCGCCAGGAAAAGTGGGCCGGCCGGCCGGCCACGGCATGCTCGAACGTCTCCGAGAAGGCCGTTACCGGCGGTTCGATGTCCTGCAGGGAGACCTCGCCGCTCTTCACGCCCGACAGCATCTCGGACAGGACAACCAGGACGCCGCGCAGGCTCTGATCCCCCTTCAGCCGCACCAGCATCGGGGCCGCCTTCACGAGCCCGTCCGTTGCCGTCCGGACATCGTCCAGCGACAGGAACAGCAGGCCCTCGCGGTCGAAGAACGGACCGCCATCGGGCCAGCGCACGGTCCGGAAACGATCCGGCCTGCCCTTCAGCGCGGCCATCAGCAGGCGGGCCGCATCATCCGCGAGCTCGGGCGTCGCACCGTCGACCACGACCAGGGTCAGATTGTTCAGCTGAGGAAAGGCGGCCTCGAAAGCGAACTCCCTTTGGCGCCAGTCGAGCCGCTGCGAGATCAGCTGCGCGGTGTCAGCGGTCATCGCAAAGTTCCGGGCCGTGAACAGCAGCGCCGCCAGCGTAAGAAGGCCGGCGAGCAACAGCACGATCCAGGGATGCCGCGCGCTGGTCGCGACCGTCCGGCCGATCAACGAAGTCCGGGTCGACACACTGCCTCTCGACGATGGGCCCTCTGGACGAGGCGCCGCTGCAGGCCGGTCTTAAAGCAAAATGCCGTCCCTTTGCGAGGATCGTGTAGGCTCGCAGCCGGCGGGAATCATCGGGCGACGCAAGCGGAGGATCGATATCTTGAGCAATCCTGGGCAAACCACGCAGGGATCGTCGACGGACGACGTGAAGGACCTGCTCATCGAAGATCGAGGCCATGTTCGCCTGCTCACGCTCAATCGGCCGCATCGCGCGAACGCGCTTTCGCCCGAGCTCATGTCGGCGCTCATCGATGCGTTCGTCGATGCCGGGGCCGACCCCGACGTGCGGGCGATCGTCGTCACCGGCGCAGGGGATCGGGCCTTCAGTGGCGGGGCCGACCTCAAGGCCAGGCGGGAGGCGGACGAGGCCGGCAAGAAGTTCGTCTATCTCATGTCGGCCAAGGAACGGTTCGTCTTCGAGGTGATCTACGAAACCTACAAGCCGGTGATTGCCGCCATCAACGGTGCGGCCGTCGCCGGGGGATTCGAGCTGGCGCTGGCCTGCGACATACGCATCGCCGAGGAGCACGCGATCTTCGGATTGCCCGAGGCCAAGCGGGGCATGGGCGCGCATTTCGCCACGGTCATGCTGCCCCGGGCCATTCCACGGGCGCACGCCCTCGATCTGATGTTCAGGTCCGAGAACATCGACGCGCGACACGCCGAGCGCATCGGCTTCCTCAACAAGGTCGTTCCCAAGGGGAAGGCGCTGGAGGAAGCGCTGGCCTGGGCCACCCAGATCGCCGGCAACGCCCCGGTCACGGTGCGCCGCATGAAGGAAACGGCTTCCAAGGCATCGGGATTGCCGGTCTCTGCCGCACTTCGCCTCAACCAGGGCGTGAACCCCTATTTCGCCGAAGATCGCATCGAAGGGATAAAGGCCTTCGTGGAGAAAAGGCCGCCGCGCTGGAAGGGCCGCTGAACGACCTCAGCGATCCAGCCAGACCTCCTCCATGCGCATGCCGTTGTAGATGCTGTTGATCATCGGCGTGTAGCCCTTCACGTAGGACTGCCAGCACGTGCCGGAGCGGTTGTGGTAGAGCACCGGCCGCGCCACGTCCTCGGCCAGCCGCCGCTCGATGTCCCATACCATGTGCTTGCGCTTCTCCTGGTCGGCCTCGCGCGACTGGGCGTCGATCATCTTCTCGATCGCAGGATTGCAGTAGCCGTCGTAGTTGTTCTCCGAGCCGCAGGTATAGCCCTCGTAGAACGCCTGGTCGGGATCGTCGATGCCGTTGCCGGTCAGGTTGGCGCCCAGCGTGTAATCGTGCCGGCGCACCTTGGGAAACCATTGCGTGGTGTCGACCGGCTCGAGCTCGGCGTCGATGTAGATCTGCTTCAGCTGGTCGATCAGGATCACCGCGGGGTCGCGATAGACCGAGAGGTTGCGGGTCGTGACCTTGAGTTTCAGCCTGTTACCAGGTCCGTAACCTGCCGCCTCCATGATCTTGCGGCCCTCGGCCCGGCTCGCCGCGACGTCGGGACCGTAACCGGGCAGCTTCTCCATCACCTCCGGCGGCATGCCCCAGATGCCTTCGGGCGGGGCCAGCAGCGCGCCGCCGATCGTGCCCACGCCTTGCGTCAGCGTGTCGATGAAGGCCTTGCGGTCCAGCGTCAGCGCCACCGCGCGGCGCAGCTCGGGACGGTTGAACGGCAGCGCGTCGCGGTTGATCAGCACGTTGCGCTGGACGTTGGAGGCCATCAGCTTGCACACCGCGGTCGGCGCCTGCGCGCGGACGTCGTTCAGCACCGGCACCTGGAAGAAGTAGGGCGAGGTCATGTCGACCGTGCCGGCGATGAAGGACAGCATGCCGGTCGAGCTGTTCTTCATGATCTTCCATTCGATGCCGTCGAGATACGGCCGGTCCTTCTTCCAGTACTCCTTGTTGCGCGCGACCCGGATCACCTCGTTCGGCTTGAACTCGACGAAGCGGAACGGACCGGTGCCGACCGGCCGCCGCCGCATCTCCGCAGGCGTGACGTGGCAGGGATAGATCGGCGTGAAGCCCGAGGCGATCAGGGCGATGAAGGCGGGCTGCGGGCGCTTCAGGCGGAACACCACCTCGTCATCGGCCTTGGCCACCACCTCGGCGAGGTTGCCGTACCAGGCCTTGCGCGGATTGACGCGCAACGTCTCGCCGTTGACCCCGGTGCCCTGCAGGAGGTCGAAGGTGCACTTGACGTCGCGCGCGGTGAACGGCTTGCCGTCGTGCCAGCGCACGCCCGACCGCAGCTTGAACGACAGGGCCGTACGCGCCTCATCCCACGACCACGTGGTCGCGAGATCGGGCACGATCGACTTCAGGCCGCTTTGCGGCACGTTCGGGTCGTACATCACGAGGTTGTTGAACACGCCCATCATCGGGCCCTGCCCCGCGATGGTGCTCTCCTCGTGGATCGACATGGTGGCCGGGCTGTCGAAGAAATAGACCTTCATGACGCCGCCCGGCTTCTGCGCCGCCGCAACCTTCGGGGTCGCGACGAGGCCGAGCACGAGCGCGCTCGCGAGAAGGACCGCATGCCTGCGCGCCATTCGCCCCTCCAAGTTCGAGTGAACTCACGCGTCGGAACGCTCGGGACTGGACGGAGACTCTACGTCTTGCGCTTACGGACTGGACCTGAAGGCGCTCATCCTACGTCACGCGCCGCAGTACGGCGAGGCGCTTGTTGAGCAGGTCGGGTCGGTACCATTGCGCCTCGAGGTCGGGCCGCGGCGTCTCGCCGGCCTCGAGCTCGGTCACCACGAGATCCTCCGGCCGTCCCGCACCCGTATCCTCCGACGTATAGCGCCAGTACTGCCGCTTGCCGTCGGCCATGACGACGACGAAGCCGTAGGCGCCGTGGTCGAGGTCGAGCACATGCCACGCCGCCTCGACCTCCTCGATCCAGGCGAGCCTGAAGCTCTCGTCGGCGGTGCGCGCCAGATCGCAGGCGCGCAGGAAGCCCCAGTCTTCGTCTTCGGTCATTCCTGGGCGTAGCGCCACGGCTTGGCGGGCTGTTGCGCGCCCTCGTCGATCGTCCAATGCGGGATCGCGAGGCCCGGCCCTGCGTCGGCGAACACCATGCGCACGCGGGTGCCGATGCCGACCTTCTTCACCAGGTCGGGCGGCGCGAGCTTGCCGTCGGGCGTGGTGAGATTGCCCAGCACGCGCAGCGCCTCCTCCCGGGAGGGCTTGCCCTTCTGGGTGTCGAGGTCGACCAGCAGCACGAGGTAGGGCGTATGCGCCTTGAAGGCCGGCTGAATGGCGTGGTGCACCTCGGTGTAGGAATGCACTGCGCCCTTGGCCTCGACCGGCACCCAGTCGGACTTGGGGTTCATGCACCACGGGCAGGCCGTGGTCGGCGGATAGCGCAGCAGGTTGCACTTCACGCAGCGCTGGAGGTGGAAGTCGTGCGCAGCGCAGTGCTTGAAGTAGGCAAGGTTCTCGACGTCGAGATCGTCGATCGCCAGCGGCATGCCGAGATAGGTGGCCTGGACAGACATGATCGTTCCCTCCCCTAGCCGCGCCGCATGACCATGGCCGAACCGGTGCCGGGATTGGCCCAGCCCAGGTTCGCCGACAGCTCCGCATCCCTGACCTGCCGGCAGCCCCCTTCTCGATAGTCGTAGGTGTGCTGGCGCTTGCCGTCGGGTCCGATCGGGCACGAATCGTCGGCGTCGTGGCGCAGCTGCCGCACGTTCTCGATCACCATGTTCATGCCGTGCGTGTAGCCCTCGCAGAGATGGCCGCCGCTGGTGTTGTTCGGCCGCTTGCCGCCGAGGCGGATCGTGCCGTTGGAAACGTAGTCGCCGCCCTCGCCCTTCTTGCAGAAGCCGTAATCCTCGAGCTGCAGCATGGTGGTGAAGGTGAAGGCGTCGTAGGAACCGGTGAGATCGATGTCCTCCGGACCGACGCCCGAGTTGGGCCACAGTATGTCCTTGGCGTAGTGGCCGGCGACGGTCGAGATCGGCCCGGTCTGGTAGTGCATGTCGGTGCGCGGCTTGCTGCAGCGGCCGACCACGCCGCGGATCAGCACCGGATGATGGCGGCCGTCGCGCGCGCGCTCCGCCCGGGTGACGACGATCGCCGTGGCGTTGTCGGTCTCGACGCAGCAGTCGAGCAGGTGCAACGGCTTGCAGATGAAGCGGCTGTTCACCACCTCGTCGACCGAATAGCGCTTCTTGTAGAACGCCTTCGGGTTGTTCGAGGCGTGGCAGGAATGGAAGTGCTTCACGTGGGCCACCTGCTCGGGCGTCGTGCCGTAGTCGTACATGTGGCGCATGAAGGTCGGCGCGAACATCTGCCCGGCGCTCTGCCAGCCATAGGCGCGACCGTGCAGGGCATCGCCCATCACCGGCGCCGCGGCGCGCGCGCCGGTGCCGCCGATGCGGACCTGGCTGAAGCCGTTCATGGCGCGGAAGATCGCCACGCACTTGCACATGCCGGCTTCCATCAGGCCGATCGCCATGCCGATCAGCGCCTCGGTCGACGAGCCGCCGCCGAACACGTCCATGTAGAAGTTGAGCCGCAAACCCAGGTCGCCGGCGATGAAGGTCGAGAAGGTCGAATCACCCGACTGGTAGCTCAGCATCCCGTCGATGTCGGAGGCCTTGAGCCCGGCATCCTCGATCGCGTTTCGCACCGCCCAGGTGCCGAGCGCGCGCGTCGTGATCCCCGAGCCGCGCGTGTAGGTCGTCTCGCCCACGCCGACGATGGCGTACTTGTCGCGCAGGTATTTCGGGGTTGAGGTATCGGTGTCCGGCATCGGCATGGCGTTCCCTCTCGCGTCGATTTGCCGGCTACGATAGCCGAAATGGCGCTGCTGCGAACCGAGCCGCAGGCGCTTTCCGCCGGCGTCGACGCGCAGGTCGATACGCTGCCGTGCCCTGGCATCCGACGCGCTACTGCAGCTCGATCTTCGACTGCTGGATGACGTCACGCCACATCGGCACCTCCTTTGCGACGCGTGCGGCGAGGCCCTGCGGGCCGGCCGCGCGGACGTCGAAGCCGACGTCGCGCAGCTTGATCGCCACCTCGGGCTCCTTCAGCACGGCGAGCGTCTCGGCCGACACGCGCTGCACGATGGCGTCGGGCGTGCCGGCCGGCGCGTACATGCCCTGGAAGGTCTCCGACACGATGCCGGAAACGCCCGCCTCGGCCATGGTCGGCACGTCGGGCAGGTCGAACCAGCGCCGCTCGCCGGTCAATGCCAGCGCCCGCAACGCGCCCGACTTGATGTGCGGATGGGCAGGCGGCAGCGCCGTCGTGCCGACCGGCGTCGTCCTGGCCAGGATCGCCTGGATCGCCGGACCCGCGCCATTGTACGGGATGTTCTCGACCGGGATGCCGGCCTTGATCTGCAGCAGCTCGATCGCGAGATGGGGCGTCGAGCCCTGGCCCGGGTTGATGACGTTGAGCTTGTCCTTGCTCGCCTTCGCCATGGCGATCAGCTCGGCCATGGTTTTGATCGGCGAGCTCGGGTGCACCAGGATCACGTTGGGCGAGGAGCCGAGCTCGGTGATCGGCGCGAAGTCCTTGAAGGCATCGTAGCCCGGCTCGCGGTAGAGGCTGACGTTCACCACGAAGCCGGTCGAGGCGATCAGCAGCGTGTAGCCGTCGTTCGGCGACTTGGCCGCCTGCACCACGCCGATGTTCCCGCCGGCGCCAGCCCGGTTGAGAATCAGGACGGGCTGGCCGAGCCGCGCCGCCAATCCCGGCTGGATCATCCGCGCCATCACATCGGTCGGGCCGCCGGGTGCGGCCGGGACGACGATCTTGACCGGCGCCTTGGGCCAGCCGTCCTGCGCCCGCGCCGGCAGGGCCATCACCATCGGCGCCGCCAACAGGGCCCGCCGCGACACTCTCATCGTCATACTGGCACCGTCATCGAGCCATTTCCTCCGAACTCTTGTTCTTGGCGGGCATCGTAGGGCGGGTAAGCCGCGTCCCGAAAGGACGCGATCGTGCTTCCTTCCGATCCGCGAGCGCGCGGCAGGACGCATCCCTTCCGTGACTCGCGCCCAGCGGGCAGTATGCGGGCCATGGACACGCGCATATCGGCGATCACCACCAGCGCCCCCGAGCGGGCGCGCGCTCTGCAGCCCCTGCTCGACGAGCACGGCCCGGAGATGGACCGCCGCCGCGAGGTCACACCCGAGGTGGTCGATGCGCTGGTGCAGGCCGACATGCTGCGCCTGCTGCTGCCCAAGAGCATCGGCGGCCAGGAGATGCAGCTGGTCGAGTACGCCAAGACGATCGAGGCGCTGGGCTATGCCGATGCCAGCGTCGCCTGGTTCATCAACCAGTCCAACGTCTCCTCCGCGACCTCGGCGGCCGCCATGCCGATCGAGACGGCGCGCGCGGTGTTCGGGCCGCCGAATGTCGGCCTCGCCTGGGGCGCCCGGCACAACCGCAGCACGGCGGTCAAGGTGCCCGGCGGCTACCGCCTGACCGGCACCTGGAGCTTCGCCTCGGGCGGTCGCCACACCACCTGGCTCGGCGCACACAGCGCTACGCAGACAGCCGACGGCACGCCGATCAGCCATAACGGTCGCGCCGACGATCGCAGCTTCGTCTTCCTGCGCTCGGAGGCGAAGATCGTCGACGACTGGCAGGTGCTGGGCCTGCGCGGCACCGGCAGCGATTCGTACTCGGTCGAGGACCTGTTCGTGCCCGACGAGCGGGCGCCGGCACGCGAGGCGGAGCGGCGCGAGCCCGGCCCGCTCTACGTCCTAGGCTCGACCCTGCTCTATGCCACCGGCTTCTGCAGCGTCACGCTGGGCATCGGCCGCCGCATGCTCGAGAGCTACGTCGCGCTCGCCCGCGGCAAGCACAGCCGTGCCTCGCCCAGCGCCATGGCGGTGAATCAGGCCAACCAGCGCGAGATCGGCCTGCTCGAGGCCAAGCTGTCGGCCGCCCGCGCCTTCCTGCACGAGGCCGCGCTCGAGGCCTACGACGCGGCAGGCAACGGCAGGCTCACCATCGACCATCGCATCCGGCTGCGGCTCGCCACCACCTACGGCATGAACGAGGCGACCGACGTGTCGATCGCCGCCTATCGGGCGGCGGGAACGACGGCGATCATGAACGCCGCGCCCTTCGAGCGCCGCTTCCGCGACGCCATGAGCGCCAGCCAGCACCTGCAGGCGATGATGCCCCATATCGAGATGGTCGGCCGGCACATCCTCGGCGTGGACAATCCCATCCAGCACATCTGACGTCGTCTGTGGCATCCATCACACGAGCCTCACGAAAAGGTCATTGATCGTGAGGGTGCGCCGAGTATTGTGCACGATGTGTGTTGGGATCGGTGACTGCCGATGGGACTACAACTGGTGTTGGTGCTGGCGTCGGCCCTGGTCGGCGCCATCCTGGGCTGGCGCTCCGCTCGGTCGCGCCGACGCTCCCTGTACGACGAAACGCCGGCGGGCATGTCCGATGAGGCCTATGCCCACCGCGAGCGGCGGCGCTATCTCGTTCGCCGGATGACCGGCGCCGTGCTGTACGGCGTGGGCGGTGCTGTCGTCGGCGTCGGGCTGGGGCTCTACCTGCGGCTGCACGAGTAGGCGATCGAGCGCGCGTACATCGTCGTGAGGCGATCGAGCTCTGCCTCCTCGACCAACGTCACCGGCGGTGCGCTGAGGCGACCCGAGGGATCGACCACCGTCATGCCGCGGGTGAGGCCCGGCGCAAGGGCCACCTCGACCGAGGCGCGCAGCGACTTCGTGACGATCGACGGATCGACGACCACCGCCGCTGCGAATGGATCGACGAAGCGCAGCCAGTCGCCCTTGCCGCGACCCGCCAGTGTCTTGCGCGCGTGGGTCGCCAGCGCCTGCGAGAAGGTCTTGTAGTCGCTGTCGGGCACGGCGGCGAACAACCCCTCGACCGCGCTGCCCGGGATGCAATGCGACACGCACGGCTCCCACGGCACGACCACGGTATCGATGTTTGCGGCGAACACGGCGGATGCCGCCTCGGGATCGGCGAAGATGTTGAACTCGGCCGCCGGCGTGGTATTGCCGCGCCCGTAGACCGTGCCGCCCATGATGGTGAGCTGGCCGATGCCGCGCACGATGCCCGGCGCCGCGGCCAGCGCCATCGCGAGGTTGGTGAGCGGGCCGATGAACAGCAGGTCGACCGGCCGGCCGGTGGTGGCCGCGATGCTGAGCTCGCTGACCAGGAAGCCGGCCGCATCCGAACCGGCGATCTCGGCGATGGTGTGCGGCCGCGGCGCGCCGCCCAGCCCATCTTCGCCGTGCACCTCGCGGGCGTGGATGATCTCCTGCTCCAGCGGCTCCTGCGCGCCCTTGTGCACCTCGATGTCGGTACCCGCGACCGCGAGCACCGAGAGGACGTTGTGCGTCGCCGTGTCGAGATCGACGTTGCCGAACACCGTGGTGATGGCGTCCGGCGGCCGGCCGTTGGCGATCAGCAGCAGCAGCGCCTGGGCGTCGTCGACCCCGCCGTCGGTATCGAGGATCAGTCTGTTGGGCAAAGGCAACCTCGCTGGGACCGCGCCCTCATATCTTGCCGGAGCGCGGGCGTCCCGCCCGCTCTTCTCTTTCTCATGAGGCGGGCGAGACGCCCGCGCTCCGGCAAGACTAATCGAGGCTGGCGCCGGTTGCCTTCACGATCGGCTGCAGGCGGACCAGGTCGTCGGCCAGGCGCTTGGCGAGCTCGTCGGGTGTCGACGCGGCCGGCTCGGCGCCCAGCGCGATGACCCGTTGCTTCATCGCGTCCGAGGCGAGGATCGGCTGCAGCGCGGCGTTGAGCTTGGTCACGATCTCCGGCGGCGTGCCGGCGGGTGCAAACAGCCCATGCCAGCCCGACGCGGCCTCCACGCCGTGCACGCCGAGCTCGGCCAGCGTCTTGATCTCCGGCAACGCCGGCAGGCGATTCGGGCCGATGACAGCCAGCGCCTTCAAGCGGCCGGCCTGGATGTGTGACATGGTCGTGGCCGAATCGAACATGTAGTCGATCTGCCCGGCCAGCAGGTCGTTCACCGCCGGCGCCAGGCCCTTGTAGGGCACGTGGTTCGTCTGGATGCCGACCACGCTGTTGAACAGCTCCGACGCGATCTGGATCAGGCTGCCCGCGCCCGCCGAGCCGTAGTTCAGTGTCTTCGGTTTCGCCTTGGCGAGCGCGATGAAGGCGTCGAGCGTGTCGACCTTCAGCTTCGGATGAACCACCAGGATGAAGTTGGTGCGCGCAGTGAGCGCGATCGGCGCGAAGCTCTTCACCGGATCGAACGGCAGCTCGCGATAGAGGAACGGGTTGAGGTTGAGCGTGCTGCCGCCGGTGGCGAGCAGCGTGTAGCCGTCGGGCTTGGCGCGCGCCACCGTGGCGGCGGCGATGTTGCCGTTGGCGCCCGGCTTGTTCTCGACCACCACAGGCTGCCCGAGCTTCTCGGCCAGCGCCTCGCCGTAGGCGCGGGCGATGGTGTCGATCGAGCCGCCGGCGCTGACCGAGACGATGAGCTGGATCGGCTTGGCGGGATAGTCCTGCGCCCCGGCGCGGAGGGAGACGAACGGCGAAGCAGCGAGAACACCGAGCAGCGAACGACGATTGATCATTTACCTGTACTCTTCGACAGAAACGCATCGAGCACCGCGTTGAACGCCGCCGGCTGCTCGATGTAGAGCGCGTGTCCCGCGCCCGGGATGACATGCACGGCTGCACCCTTCCAGGCAGCGGCGACGTCCTGGTTGCGCGCCGGCGGCGTGATGACGTCGGCGTCGCCGTAGATGATCTGGCCCGGCACGGGCAGCGGGAAGCGGGCGATGTCGGCCTTGACGTCGCCGGTCGAGAGCATGCGCGCTGCCTGGCCGTAGCCGCGCGGCTTCACCGAGCTCATCGTGTCGACGAGGCGCGCCAGCGCATCCGGCGCCGCCGCGGGTCCGAGCAGCCGCGGCGCGCGCGCCTTGGCCATGCCCTCCGGCCCGAGCCTGGCGAGATCGCCGAGCCGCTGCTCGAGTGCCTTCTCGCGCTCGACTGTCGCTGCATTGGCGTGTCCGGTCGCGACGCTGCACAGCGTCAGCGTCTGCACCCGGTCCGGCCGGATCGCCATGAAGCGCGCGGCGATCAGGCAGCCCAGCGAATGGCCGAGCAGGTGGCAGCGCCGGATGCCACGCTCGTCGAGCAGCTTCACCAGCTCGATCGCGTAGTCGCTGGCGGTCGGATGATCGACCGGCAGCTCGGTCGAGCCGCCATAGCCCGGCGCATCCCACGCCAGCACCCGGAAGCGCGGCGAGAAGGCGGCGATCTGGTGCTCGAACGAGCGGCCGGCCGAGCCGATGCCGTGCAGCAGGACCAGGGCCGGCGCATCGGCCTTCCCTGGTCCCTTCTCGATGTAGGTAAAGCTCATGCCGCGACGAACTCGATGGCCTTGGGCTTGGGCGAACCCATCACCATCGTGAACTGTGCGTCGGTTGCGCCGTCGTTGCGGAAGTAGTGCGGACGGCCGGCGGGATTGAAGATCAGGTCGCGCTCGCCGAGGCGCTTCTCGACGATCTCCCCATCCTGCTCCCAGCCGACGGTGATCGCGCCCTCGAGCACGAAGTACACGTCCTCGACCTCGCGGGTGTAGGGCTTGATCGCCACGCCGCGCGGCAGCTGGATCATGTCCATGCTGTAGCTCGAGGCCGGCGCGCCGCCCTCGCCGACATAGGCCATGCGCGCGAAGCCCGCCTTCTCCCAGACCGGCTTGCGGTCGCGGTAGCGCACCACGTGCTTGGCCATCTCCTGCTCGCGCCAGTCGGTGCTGTCGGGCGAGAACAGGCGGATCTTCTCCGGCCCGCCGGCGCCGAACCGGCGGCTGAGCTCGAGATCCTTGTCCTTGGGGTGGCAGACATGGACCGGCATCTCCGGCGTGCCGCTGCCGACGGTGATCTGCATCAGCACGGGCTCGACGCCATCGTTGCGGAAGCCGTGCGGGCGGCCGCTCTTGTTCAGCAGCATGTCCTTGGGCCCGAGCTTCACCTCGACCACCTCGTCGCCCCACACCGTGCCGACGGTCAGCACGCCCTGCAGGATGAAGAAGTGCTCCACCACCTCGTGGGCATGGCTGGCGGCGAACTTGCCGACCGGCTGGTTGACCAGGCTGAAGGTGAAGTGCTGCGCCTTCATGGTCGAGGGATCGCCGACCTTGGGCGAACCGCCGGCGCCGACATAGCGCAGCTGGGCGCGCGTGAGATCGGGGAAGCCGCGGCTGGCCGGGAAGGCGTCCCAGTCGAAGCTCTTCTCGGTGAACAGGCCCATATGGGCGCGCATCTCCTGGGCGAGGCCGCTCGGCTTGCTGAGGTTGGTATCCGGCATGTCAGTCCTCCTGTGCCAATGGACTAGGAAAATATTGCTGCTTCAACAAACTCACCTCACCCTGAGGAGCTGCGCGAAGCGCGGCGTCTCGAAGGGTGGCAATACGCACCTCACCCGAGGCCCACCCTTCGAGACGCTCGCTTGCGCTCGCTCCTCAGGGTGAGGGGGTGTGGTTCATCCGGTTGCGACATGCTCAACTCTAAGAATTTCGATGCGCCAGCCAGCGCGAGATCTCGCCGGCGGCGTCGAGAACGGCATCCTTGAGCTCGCCGTGCATGGCCCGCTCGTCGATATGGGCATTGACGGCGGTGACGTTGATCGCCGCCACGATGCGGCCGGCGCCGTCGCGCACCGGCGCTGCGATCGCGCTGACGCCCGCTTCGAAGAAGGCCTGGCTCACCGCGTAGCCGCGCTTGCGGTCGTCGGCCAGCAGGGCCTTGAGCGCCTTCAGCGTCAGCGGCGTCTGCTTGGTGTAGCGCTGCAACGGCTGGTCGCGGAACAGGGCCGAGAGTTCCTTGTCGTCCATATCGATCAGGGTCATGCGGCCCATGATGGTGGCGTGCACGGGAAAGCGCGTGCCGACATTGACGCTGCTGGCGATGGTGCTGCGCGCCGGGAAGCGGGCGACATAGACGATCTCGCGCTGGTCGCGGATCGCCATGTGCGAGGAAAGCGCCGTGCGGTCGCGCAGGCGCTGCAGGATCGGTTGCGCCACCTCGACCATGTCGAGCGAGGCAAGATACTCGAAGCCGCCGCGCAGCAATGCCGGCCCCAGCGTGAAATGCCGCTTGTCGTCGCCGCAGCGCACATAGTCGAGCGACTGCAGCGTCTGCAGCAAGCGGAACACCTTGGTGCGCGGCAGCGACAGGCGCCGGGCGATCTCGGGCGCGGTGAAGCTCCTGTTCTCGCCGCCGAACAGCGACAGGATGCCGAGCCCCTGGGCGAGCGCCGGGACGATGTACTTGTTGGTCGTCGGAGGAAGCGTGTCGGTCATCGCCGCCTCAGTTCAACACGAAGCCGCCGTTGACCGGCAGCAGCTGGCCGGTGACGAAACCCGCGCCCTGCCCCAGGAGGAACACCACCGCGCCGGTGACGTCCTCGGGCATCTGCGTGCGCTGCATGGCGCGGCCGATGACGTAGAGGTCCTTGCGCTCCTGCGGCACATACTCCGTCGCCTCGACCTGCACCAGCCCGGGTGCGATGGCGTTGACTGCGATGTTGTCGGGGCCGAGCTCGCGCGCGAGCGAGCGGGTCATCGAGATCACGGCGCCCTTGCTGGCGACGTAGTGCAGCAGCCGCGGCGCACCCCACAGCGCGGTGTCCGAGGCGACGTTGACGATGCGGCCGCCCAGCGTCGACTTGCGCAGCAGCGGCGCCATCGCCTTGGTCATCAGCCAGGTGCCCCGGACATTGACCGACATCACCTTGTCCCAGGTGTCGATGTCGATCTCCTCAAAGGTCTTGCCGCCGATGCCGGTCGCGATCGCGCCGTTGTTCACCAGCCCATCGAGATGGCCGTAGCGCGCGCCGACCTTGTCGGCGAAAGCGTCGATCGAGCGTGGATCGCCGAGATCGACCGGCAGGAACACCGCCTTCGCGCCCGCCTTGGCCAGCACCTCGACCGTTGCCTCCCCCAAATCCTCGCGCACATCGGCCACGACCATCCGCTCGGCGCCGGCGGCCGCACAGGCCTCTGCGAAAGCGCGGCCCAAACCGCGGCCCGCGCCCGTGATCACAATGGTGCGACCCGCGAGGCTCATTGATTCAGCCTCGCCCGCGACGGCAGGTAGTGCAGCACGCGGCCCTCGATCAGAACGACGATGGCGTAGAGCGCGATGCCGATCAGGGTCAGCAGGATGATGGTGACGAACACCTTGGCCGTCTCGCCCGAGCCTTCGGAGAAGGTGAGCAGGTAGCCGAGGCCGACATTGCCGCCGACCAGCTCGCCCACCAGCACGCCGATCACCGCCAACGTGGCGGCGATGCGCAGGCCGGCGAACAGGGGCGGCATCGCGGCCGGGAACTCGACCTTCCAGAACACCTGGAAGCGGTTGGCGGTGAAAGAACGCGCCAGCCGCACGACGTCCGGATCGAGCGCCCGCACGGCACCCAGCACATTGATCATCACCGGGAAGAAGACGATCAGGATGCAGACCAGGATCTTCGGATAGACCGTGTAGCCGAACCAGATGATGAACAGCGGCGCGAACGCCACCTTGGGCGCGATCTGCAGCGCCAGGATATACGGCGACAGCACGAACTCCGCCGCCGGCGACATGCCGAGAATGAAACCGCAGACGATGCCCAGCAGCACGCCCAGCGCGAAGCCGACGCCGACCTGCATCGCCGTGATCGCGGTGTGATAGACAAGCTTGTCGTGCGCCAGCATGCGCAGGAACTCGTGCCAGGTCTCGCTGGCCGAGGGCACGATGAACTGCGGGATGCCCAGCATGCCCGGGCCCCACTGCCACGCCGCCAGGAAGACGACGAACAACAATGCGCTGCCCGTCATCATCTGGCGCACGCCGGGTTGCTTCACGGACAGGCTGGCGCTCATTTGACGAACTGGTTGGTGTAGAGGTCCTTCACCGGCGTCTTGGACCGCACCAGGCCTTCCTTGACGTAGAAGTCCTGCAGCGCCGACAGCCGCGCCTCGTCCATCTCGCCGAGCACCTTCTGGCCGCCATAGACATATTGGTTGTAGAGCTTGAAGGAGAGCGCGACGAAGTCCTCCTTGCCGGCGAGATCGGGCGTCGCCTTGACGAAGTCGGCCGCGGTCGACACCGGATCGGCCATGATGTCCTTCATGCCCTTGAGGGTCGCGCGCACGATCTTATGGATCAGCTCGGGGTTCTTCTGGATCGTCTCGTCGGAGGCGATGATCGCCTGCGCCATGCTCTTGAACAGCGCATCGGAGGGGATGACCTCGATGTTCTTCTTCGCGCCCATCACCAGGGCGGTCCAGTCGGGCGTCGAGGCGAAGGCGTCGGACTGGCCGGCGAGGAACAGCTTCCAGACGTTGACCGGGCCGGCGGCCTGCGCGTTCACGTCGTCCTTGGTCATGCCCTGGCTCGCCAGCATGCCAAGCAGCGCGAAGTAGGTCGTGTCCTGGTAGGCCAGCACGGTGATCGTCTTGCCCTTGAGGTCCTTGACCGTCTTCAGGCCCTTGTCCTTGTCGAGCACGAGCTGCATCAGCGCGCCGCCGCCCAGCACCGCGACCGCCTTCACCGGCACGCCGTTGGGCCGCACGATGATCGGCGTGTCGCCGATGCCGCCGCCGATCACCGCATTGCCCGCGCCGACCTGCTTGGCGACGTCGACGCCGCCCTTGGCGACCTGGAACTCCACGTCGAGCCCCTCGGCCTTGAAGTAGCCGCGCTGCTTGGCGACCACGAACGGGCCGAATGCCGGCAGCGAGAGCGGCGCCGGCAGCAGATAGGTGATGGTCTCGGCCGACGCCGGCGCCACGAAGCCGGTAGCCATTGCGGCCGCCGCGCACATGCCAACAAGAACACGTCTCAACATCCCAGCCTCCCTATCGTCTTGCCGGACCGCGGGCGTCCCGCCGCTCATGCTCATGAGGCGGGCGGGACGCCCGCGGTCCGGCAAGATGTTCATGCCGCCGCCTGGTCGATCTGCAGCAGGTTCATCAGCTTCACGACATAGGTGCCGACCTGCGGCGCCTGGCGGCGCTTCATCGGGTCGTTGCGATCGCCGATCTCCACCTTGATCTCGTCGATGATCCGGCCGGGCCGCTGGCTCATCACCAGGATGCGGTCGCTCAGCGCCACCGCCTCGACGAGATCGTGGGTGATGAACAGCGCCGTCTTGCCGGTCTCGGCGAGCGTGCGGGCGAGGTCCTGCTGCAGCACCATCTTGGTCTGCGCATCGAGCGCGGAGAACGGCTCGTCCATCAGCAGCACGCTGGGATCGACGGCGAGTGTGCGGGCGAGCGCCGCGCGCTGGCGCATGCCGCCGGAGAGCTGGTGCGGATAGTGATGCGCAAAATCCGGCAGCCGGCACTTGGCCAGCAGGTCGAGCGCGCGCTTGCGCCGCTCGCCGCGCGCCAGGCCCTGGATCTCCTGCCCCAGCTCGACGTTCTCGACGATGGTGCGCCACGGCAGCAGCAGGTCCTTCTGCAGCATGAAAGCGACGTGCTTGTTGGGCTGCGTCACCCGCTGGCCGTCGACATAGACCTCGCCCGACGACACCGGATCGAGCCCCGAGCCCATGTTCAGCAACGTGCTCTTGCCGCAGCCCGAGGGGCCGATCAGCGACACCACCTCGCCGTCGGCCACCGACAAGGTCACGCCCTCGACCGCCGTCATCGCGCCGAAGCGCTTGGTGACGTTGCGGAACTCGAGCCGGTTCATCACGCGCCCTGCTTCTGGCGGCGGGTGTTGCCGTCGATGCCGCCGACCACGGCCCATTCCGCGAACATCTCCGGGCTGGGCGTGAAGTCGCGCGGCGTCCACTTCTCGGTCAGCACGTCCTCGTCGGCGTAGTACTCGACCAGGCCGCCGGCCGGCGACTTGAAGTACCAGAACATCGCCGAGGAGATCGGATGGCGGCCCGGCCCGATCTGGGTTTCCCAGCCGTGCCGCGCCATCGCCAGCCCGCCGCCGATCACCTCGTGCAGGTCGCGCACGGCGAAGGCCACGTGGTTGAGGCCGCGCTTGCCGTCGGGCAGCTGCAGCAGGAAGAGATCGTGATGGCCGCCGCGCGCCGCACAGCGCAGGAACACGCCGCGGCCGGGATAGCGGTCGGAGATGTGGAAGCCGATCTGCTGGTAGAGCTTGGTCGCCTCGTCGAGCTTGTCGGTGAAGAACACGACATGGCCGACCTCGACCGGCTCGGCACGGTCATAGACCGGGCTCGCCTTGTCGATGCGCGCGGCATGGCCCCACACATTGGCCGGTGTGCCCTCGACCGCGACCGGGCGCTTGGCGGAGACGCGGAAGCCCAACCCGATGCCGTTGGGATCGATCTTGGGCACGTCCTTGAATGCCGCCAGGTCCGCCTCGCTCTTCACGCCCCAGATCACCTCGCGCAGCGTCGGGCCGGCTTCGACGGCGGGCGGCAACGAGGCGTCGTCGCTCCGGCGCACCCGCACCTCGCAGCCGTTCAGGCTCTCGAAGTCGAGACCCTGGGCATCCTCGCGCACGAGCTCGAGGCCCCAGTCGAGGAAGAACTTGCGGCAGGCGGCGAGATCGTCGACGCCGTAGGTGATGCGGTCGATGCCCTCAATGTCCGGCATGGCGGTCCACCGTTGTGTTCGCGAAAGCGTCGATCTCGACCAGCAGGTCGGGGAACACCAGCCCCTTCACCTCGACCAGGGTCGAGCAGGGAAAGGCGCCCCTGAAGAAGGCGGCGCGCGCCTTGTTGACCTCGTCCTTGCGACCGATGTCGGTGACGTAGATCACCAGCTTATAGACGTTCTGCACGCCGCCGCCCTGGTTCTCGACCAGCTCGACGATGCGGCGCAGCACGGCGAGCGTCTGCTGCTCCATGCTGTCGCCGCCCTCGGTGCCGTTCTTCCCGCGCGCGGTGACGCCCGACAGCACGATCTCGCTGCCCACCTTCATCGCCGGCGACCAGGTGATGGTCGGAGTCGTTGCCGTGGTCATTGCAGCGGCAGGCCCGCGGCCTCGAGCGCCTTGAGCTGGGCCTCGGCCTTGGTGCGGAAGACGCGGCGCAGGCGCGCCACGCCCATGTCGTGCTGGTAGAGGTTCTCGCGCTGGTTGGCGTCGGGCTCGAACTGCTCGAGCATGACGCGGTCCTGCTCCAGCACGCGCCAGTGCCGCGCCTCCAGCCGGTTCTTGTAGAGGAAGCGCCAGGTGTCGCGCTGCCAGCCCTCGACCTTGCGGCAGCGCCAGTGGAACACGCCGGCGCGCGTCTCGGTGATCGGCGTGTACACTCCGACGATATGGAAGTTGCCGCCCGGCCCGCCGGTCGCGGGATAGGGGATCTCGAGCCGCAGCCAATGCGCACCGGTGTCGAGGAACTCCGTCCAGTCGAAGTTCACGTTGCGCTGGCCTTCCTTCTCGAACACGAAGCCGGTCGGCGTCTCGCGCACCTTGAAGGTCGCCGTCGTGTCGCCGAACGACATGGAATGCGACTGCTTGTGCAGGAAGGTACCGTGCATCGGGTCCATGACGTTGTCGTAGACGTAGCGGTAGTCGCCCTCCCATTCGCAGTAGCAGAGGAAGGAGCTGAACTCGGGCGAGGAGAGCTGCTCGGGGAACGTGAGCTCGACCGGATCGGGATGCAGCGCGTCGCCGGCATAGGCGAAGATCACGCCGTACCGTTCCTCGGTCGGGAACGAGCGCACGCACTTCCTGCCCTCGAGGCGGCTGCCCGGCGCACCCGGCACCAGCATCACCGTGCCATCGCCGCTCACCTGCACGCCGTGATAGCCGCAGGCGATGCGGTCGCCCATTGGGATGCCCATCGACAAGGGCGCGCCGCGGTGCGGGCAATGGTCCTCGAGCATGATCGGCTTGCCCGATTCGTCGCGCCACAGCACGACCTTGAGGCCGAGCCGGCGCAGCGAGATCGGCTTCTCGCCCAGGAAGTGCGAGGGGCAGATCGGATACCAGATGTTGCGCACGCCCCTGGCGAGCAATGCGTTGATCGACTGGTTGGTCACCGCGGTCATCGTGCTCTCCCCTACGCGCCCAGCCGCTTCATCTCGCGCTGGAACAGCTCGGCGGTCCATCGCTGGCCATTCGGCGCGGGTACCGCAGCCTCGTTGAGGCTCGCCACGAGCCCGTTGAGATCATGGATGCCGGCGGCATAGGCGCGCTCGATCGCGTCACCCAGCAGGTTCTGGTAGTCGTCCGGCTCGCGGTCGCGCGCCTGATGCGGCTCGAGGTACGGCGGCGGTTGCTGCATCACTTGCCTCCTTTGCGCACGCGCTCCTTGATGCGCTCACGCACGGGAATGAAGTCGTACGCGGGATAGCACTCGGTGCGGAACACGCCCCACGCCGAACGCTCGAGCTCGACATTGACCTCGGCGAGCTTCGACGCGGGCAGGCGGAGCGTCACGATCTGGCCGAACCCCATCGCCACCGTCCAGGACACGATCTCGACGCCGGCCGGCGGGAAGCGGTCCCACCATTCGGCGTCCCTGAGCTTCGTCTGCACCGCATCGAGGTTGTTCGACTGGTCGTGGCGCAGGAAGACCGTGAGAAGCATGGTTTCGGAAGCGGTCTGGCTCAACGGCTTGTTCCACCTATGAAACAATCGTTCTTATTTGAAACACGCTAGAGACTCGCTACGGTGCTGTAAAGGAGCAAAAGCATGGATCTCGGGTTGCAGGGCCGGACGGCCATCGTCTGCGCGGCCAGCAAGGGGTTGGGTCGCGCCTGCGCCGAGGCCCTGGCGGCCGAGGGCGTGGCGCTGGTGCTGAATGCCCGCACCGCCGGCCCGCTCGAGCAGACGGCGGACCAGATCCGCGCCCGATACAAGGTCGCCGTGACGGCGGTCGCGGGCGACATCGCCAGCGCCGAAGACCGCGCCGCGCTGCTGGCGGCCTGCCCCGCACCCGACATCCTGGTGAACAACGCTGGCGGGCCCTCGCCCGGCAAGCTCAAGGGCTTCAGCGACCAGGACTGGGCGAAGGCGATCGAGGGCAATCTGCGCGCGCCGGCGGCGATGCTGGCCGCCGTGCTCGACGGCATGGCCGAGCGTGGCTTCGGCCGCGTGGTCAACATCACCTCGAGCGTGGTGCGCCATCCGATCGACGTGCAGGGCCTGAGCGCCGCCGCACGCGCCGGCCTGCATGGCCTGGTGAGCACGCTGGTGCGCGACCGGATCGCGCGCAATGTCACGATCAACAACATCCTGCCCGGTCCCTTCGCGACCGACCGGCTGATCACCAACTTCACCTTCCAGGCGAAACAGAAGGGCATCAGCCCCGAGGAAGCCCTCGCCGCGCGCAAAGCCGAGCTGCCGGCGAAGCGCTTCGGCGACCCGATGGAGGTCGGCCGCCTCTGCGCCTATCTCTGCAGCACCCATGCCGGCTACATCTCCGGCCAGAGCATCCTGATCGACGGCGCCGCGCATCCGCAGCTGATCTAGAAGCTTGGTCCTGTCACGAAACTGCCACGCAACGGACACTGGTTGTCATGTTGCAATTTCGTGAACTTAGAGGTCGGCCGAGCGGGTGATCTCGGCGCCATCCGGGGAAAGTCGAGATGTCGTGGCTGCAAAGCGTCGATAGGGCGCTTGTCCTCTGGATCAACGCGCCAGCCGGCCATTCCGCCGTCCTCGACAAGCTCGTGTACGACGTCGCCGATTCGCCTCTGCTCAAGGGCGGGTTGTTCCTGGCGTTCTATTGGTATCTGTGGTTCGACCGTGCGCCCGGGCGACGCCGGGACGTCGCAGGCGCCCTGACCGCGGCGGTGATCGTCGCGATCCTGTCGCGTCTGGTTCAGGTCGGCCTGCCGTTCCACCAGAGGCCGCTGCACTCGCCCGGCATGGGCGTCCACCTGCCGCTCGGCGTCGTGCCCGAGACGCTCAACACCTTCAGCTCCTTCCCGAGCGATCATGCGATGCTGTTCTTCGCGCTGTGCGTGCCGATCTGGCGTTACTCGCGCCCGCTCGGCCTGGCCGCGATGGTCTGGACGGTGCTGGTCATCTGCCTGCCGCGAATCTATCTCGGCTACCACTATCCCAGCGATGTCCTTGGAGGCGCGGTCTTGGGCGTGGGGTTGATGCTGGTGCTGGAGCCGCTGCTCCTGCGCTCCGGTCTCCCGGACCGGATCGCCAAGCTCGCCGAGGGCCGGCCCGCGCTGTTCCATGCGGTCGCCTTCGCCGTCAGCCTCGAGCTCGCCGTGCTGTTCTACGATACGCGTCACTTCGCGATGGCCGCCGGCCAGTTCGCCAAGCACATGCTCGCTTCCTACTGATCGCCGCGGAGGATCAGGTCGGAGGCCCGCTCGCCGATCATGATCGACGGCGCGTTGGTGTTGCCCGAGGTCAGCGTCGGCATGACCGAGGCATCGGCGACGCGCAGGCCCTGGATCCCGTGCACGCGCAGCCTCGGGTCGACCACGGCCATCGGATCGATGCCCATCTTGCAGGTCCCGACCGGGTGATAGGTCGTCTCGGCGGTCGCCTTCACCCATTCGATGATCTGCTCGTCGCTCTGCCGTTCGGGGCCGGGCGCCTGCTCGGTCAATTTGAACGGCGTCATTGCCGGCGCGGTCATCACCGAGCGGGCGATGCGCACGGCCCGGACCGTCAGCTCGGTATCGACCGGCGCGGACAGGAAGTTGAAGCGGATCGCGGGCGGCGTCCTCGCATCGGCGGAGGTGATGTGGATGCTGCCCTTGCTCTCGGGCCGCATCGCGTGGGCGTAGCAGGTGAAGCCCGCCGTCTTCGCGATCTTCGGCCCCTTCGGCGTCGCCTCGGTGAACATCGGCACCCAGCCGAGCAGCAGGTCGGGCGCCGCCAGGCCCTCGCGCGAGAAGACGAAGGCCCGCATCGGCGCGCCGACCGAGCACAGCAAGCCATCGTTGAACAAGGCCCAGCGCAGCGCCTGCTTCACCATGCCGAGGCCGCGCGCGGTGTCGTTGTAGGTTACGCCCTTGCGACCGACCAGCCAGCGCGTACGCGGCGCATAATGGTCGCGCAGGTTCTCGCCGACGCCGGGCAGCGCGTGCTTCACGTCGATGCCGAGCGCCTTCAGCCGCTCCGGCTGGCCGATGCCCGACAGCTCGAGCAGCTGCGGGCTGTTGATCGAGCCCGCGCTGATCACGACGTCGCGCGATGCGCGCGCCTCTTCGCGTTGGCCGTTCACCGAATAGCGCACGCCGACGCAACGCCGGCCGTCGAGCAGCACCGCCTCGGCATGCGCGTTGGTGACGATGCGCAGGTTGGGCCGCTTGCGCGCCGGATCGAGATAGGCGCGCGCCGTGCTCGTGCGCCAGCCGCGCGCGATCGAGGCCTGGCTCATGGCGATGCCGTCCTGGGTCGCACCGTTGTAGTCGGGGTTGTGCCGGATGCCGACCTCGCCGGCGGCCTTGATCAGCGCCTGGAACAGCGGCGTCGCCGGCTGGGGATCGGTGACCTTGATCGGCCCCTCGCGGCCGCGATAGCGATCGTCGCCGCCGCCCTGGTAGCTCTCCATGCGCTTGAAGAACGGCAGCACGTCGTCGTAGCTCCAGCCCGTGTTGCCGAGCTGCGCCCAGGTGTCAAAGTCCTGCGCCTGCCCGCGCACGAAGGCGAGGCCGTTGATCGCGCTCGAGCCGCCGAGCAGCTTTCCGCGCGGAACGGGAAGCCGGCGGCCGTTGGTGGTGGGCTCGGGCTCGGCGCTGTAAAGCCAGTTGGCTGCGGGATTGGCGATCAGCTTGGCGTAGGCGACCGGCAGGTGCGTCCACGGATGGTCCGCCGCGCCCGCCTCGAGCAGCAGCACCTTGTTCTTCGGATCCGCCGACAGCCGGTTGGCGAGCGCGGCGCCGGCCGATCCGGCGCCGACCACGATGAAGTCGTATGTCATGTCACGGCGAGCCTAACCTCTGCTGCAGGCGGCGTCGATTTTGCTATGATGGCCACGATGGATCGGAGGCTCCGATGCTCGCAGGACAGGTGATGTCGCCCATCGTGCTGGCGGTTTCGCTGGACGCATCGATCTACGAGGCTGCGGAGACGATGGTATCGGCCGAGGTGAGCGCGCTTCCCGTCGTCGACGGCACCGGCCGGATGGTCGGCATCGTGAGCGAGGCCGACCTGATGCACCGTCCCGAGATCGGCACCGAGCCGCGCAAGGGCTGGCTGGCCCGCTTCCTGGGCGACAGCACCCGCGCGGCGCACGAATACGTGGCACTCCATTCGCGGCGGGTCGGCGATGTGATGACCCGCCCGGTCGTCACGGTCGAGGAGAAGACGCCGCTGGCCGATGTGGCCCGGCTGATGGACCAGCACAGGATCAAGCGCGTGCCGGTGATGCGCGGAGACACGGTCGTCGGCATCGTGAGCCGCAGCAACCTGCTACGCGCCCTGCTGTCGCACGACCCGCAGCGACCGCCGTCGCCGCAATCCGACGAGGCGTTGCGCCGCGCCGTCGAAGCGGCCGTCAAGGGCCAGGCCTGGGAATCGCGCTGGCCGGTCAACGTCATCGTCAATGCCGGCGTCGTTCACCTCTGGGGCTTCGTCGGCGGCGAGGCCACCGCGAAGGCCTATCGCGTGGCCGCCGAGAACGTGCCCGGCGTGCACAAGGTCGAGAACCACCTGCGCCACGTGCCGCACGACGTCGGCATGGGCGTCTGACGGTCACTGGGGGAGATATCGATGAGCATCGCACTGGACATGACGCCGCTGCCCGCGGATCGAGCGCGGCTCCGCCTGTCGCTGTTTGCCGCCGCGGCCGTCGTTTGCGCCATCCTGGGCGCGAAGACCCTGCAGGCGAACATGGACGCCCTCTCGGAGTTTCCGCTGCCGATCTGCGCCGCCGACGCCGCGCCCAACGCGCCCGGCAACAAGGTGGAGATCGTGAACTCGTACGCGATACCGGACATGCCCGGGAAGAGGGTGACGGTCGTCCGCGTGACCTATGGACCGGGCGGCTTCACGCCGCCGCATCGTCACGGCGGGACCGTGACGGCCTATATCACCAAGGGCCAGATCAAGTCGCAGCTCAACGACGGCCCGGTGGAGATATTCAACGTCGGCCAGACCTTCTTCGAGCCGATGGGCACCATCCATCGCGTCTCCGCCAACGCGAGCAACACCGAGTGGGCCGAACTGATCGCCGTCTTCGTCGCCGACGAAGGCGCGCAGCTGACGACCCTTCTCGAGCCGTAAGGCTGTCCTAGGCGGCGCGGTAGGGCGCGCCCCACTTGTCCTGATAGACCACTGCATCGAGTGGTGCGCGCTTGACCGGGCCGAACTTGCCCATCGGATAGCCGATCGGAAGGATGGCGAAGGAGATCACGCCCTCGGGCAGGCCGAGCGCGGCGTCGACTTCCTTCTGGTAGAACATGTGCCGATTGGTCAGCGTCGTGCCGAGGCCGAGCGCGCGGCAAGCCAGCACCATGTTCTGGACCGCCGGATAGATCGACGCCCCGGCGCCTGGGCCGGGCGGGTTCGTGGCACTCTGCAGGCAGGCGACGATCCAGACAGGCGCCTCGGCGAAGTGATCGGTGAGATAGTGTACGGCGTCGTGCTGGCGCTTGAATTTCTCCGGGCTGACCCCGGGCGGCGGCGCGACGGTGCTGTAGCGCGGACCGATGATCTCGTCGTAGGCCTTCTTGTACCAGACTGCGACCGCTTCCTTGATCTTGCGATCCTTCACCACCAGGAAGCGCCACGTCTGCGCATTGCCGCCCGACGGCGCGCAGGTGCCCGCCTGCAGGATCCTGGCGATCAGATGATCCGGCACCGGATCGGGCTTCAGCCGGCGCATCGCGCGGCAATTTTCCATCGTCTCGAACAGGTCCATCGCGTCCTCCTCTTCTGCTGGGAGCGCGCCTCTCCAGAGGCGCTCTTGAGCGGCACTGGAGTGCCGCGCTCCCAGCCATGACTCACTTGAGCTGCTCCACCACGCGGCCGAGGCGCTCGAGGGAGCGGACCGCCATCTTCTGGCCGAGGCCGGGCCACTGCACGCGCAGCAGGATGTGGTTGGTGCCGGTCTTCTCGCCGTAGCGGCCGATCTGGTCGACCAGCTGGCTCTCGCTGCCGATCAGGAAGCGGCGGCCGGCGAACTTGTCGAAGTCGGCCCGGATGCCGTCGGCCGGCACGAAGCCCGAATCGCCGCTCCAGCTGGCATAGGCCTCGTACTTGAACGACAAGGGCTCGCGCACCTCGTCGAGCGTGCCGACATGGCATTCGCGGATGATCGGATACTCCTGCACCGGCGCGAGGCCGGCCGCCGCGCGCGTCTCGCGGAACAGCGCGTTCAGCTTGGCGACGCTTTCCTCGCTCACCATCGGCGAGGGGAACCAGGCATCGCTGAGCCGGGCGGCGCGCTTCACCGCCGCCTCGACGTCGCCCGCCATCCAGATCGGCAGGTTCTTCTGCTGCGGCTTGAGGCTGGCCGACACGCCGGTGACGGTATGGAAGCGGCCGCGATGCTCGACCACGTCGTCGCGCCATAGCTTGCGGATCAGCTCGACACCCTCGACGAAGCGCGGCACGCGCTCCTTGAACGGGACGCCGATGGACTCGAATTCCTCTTTGCGATAGCCCAACCCGAGCCCGATGATCGCCTTGCCGCCGGCGAGCCAGTCGAGCGTCGCGCATTCCTCCGCCACGATCACCGGATTGAGCAGCGGCAACAGCAGCAGGCCCGGGCCGATCTGCATGCCCTGCGCCTCGGCAGCCAATCGCGACAGCAGCGGCATCGCCTGGAACATCTGCAGCGGCGTCGACAGGAAATGCTGGCCGACCATCAGCGACGCGAGTCCGCTCGCTCTCGCCACGCGAACCTGCTCGATCAGGTTGGCGAGCTCCGGCGCGAGATCGGCGCCCTGGCGCCATTGCGTCGCCATGTAGAGACCGAGCTTCATGTTTTCCTCCGCATGCAAGCTTAGCCTACACTCCCGCCAGCGACGGAGGACAAAGTGGGTGACCGCGTAGCAGGAAAGATCGCTTTGGTGACAGGGGCCGCCCATGGACTGGGCCGGGCCATCGCGCTGCGGCTCGCCGAGGAAGGTGCCAGCCTGGTGCTGACCGACATCGATGCGGCCGGGCTCGCCGAAACCGAGCGGCAGCTCAAGGCCGCGGTGAAAGCCGGCTCCAACACGCCGCCGGTCGTCGTGACTGCCGACGTCACCGAGGAAGCGCCGGTCAAGGCGCTGTTCAGGAAGACCTTCGACACGCACGGCCGGCTCGACATCCTGGTCAACGATGTCGGCGGCGGCACCTCGGGCCGCATCTGGGAAGCGAAGCTCGAGGACTGGGACCACATCATCAAGCTCAACCTCCGCTCGGCCTTCCTGTGCACGCGCGAGGCGGCGGCGCACATGAAGGACCGGCGGAGCGGCTGCATCATCAACCTGTCGTCCGGCGCGCGCGAAGGCACGCCGTGGACCGCCTACTACATCGGCAACTCCGCCTACTCCGCCGCCAAGGCCGGCATCCACGGATTCACCCGCGGCGTTGCTTTGGAACTGGCGGAGTACGGCGTGCGCGTGAACGCCGTCGCGCCGGGGCCGATCGAGACGGAGCGGACCGGGCCGGGCTTCCGCAAGATCGAGCAGCTCGAATACGGGCCGATCCGCGCCACGCCGATGCGGCGCATCGGTGTCCCGCAGGACATCGCCAATGCCGTGCTTTACCTTGCCTCGGACGAGGCCCAGTACATCACGGGCACCACGCTCCCCGTCGCAGGAGGACGCTAATGGACACCACGATCACGGACGGACTCGATCGCGATATCGCCGCACTGAAGGCCAAGGCCGCCGACTACGGCGCGCAGCACAAGGTGATCGACGGCATCACCTGGCCCAGCGGCGCGCGGCTGGCGGTGAACTTCACCGCCGACTTCGACACCATGCTGCTGCGCCGCCTGATGAACGAGCCGCCGTCGCAGCTCGCCAAGGGCGAGTTCGGCGGCCGCGTCGGCATCTGGCGCCTGATCGAGCTGTTCGACAGCCACAGGATCAAGGCGACCATCTTCACGCCGGGCCGAATCTGCGAGCTCTACCCCGACTCCCTGCGCGCCGCCGCGAAAAGCGGACACGAGATCGCGGACCATATGTGGGAGCATCGCGTGCCGAAGGAGCCCGACCTCGAGCGCGATCACCTCGAGAAGACCATCGCGGCGATCGAGAAGACCGTCGGCAAGAAGCCCGTCGGGACGCGCAGCAGCCATAGCCGCGAGCTCTTGCTGGAGCACGGCTACATCTACGTCTCCGAAGATTCGATGGACCACCGGCCGAACTGGCTCTCGGCGGCCGACGGCAGCAAGCCGATCCTGAACCTGCCGTTCCACTACGCCATCGACGACGCGATGTTCTTCTCCTTCGCCTGGCTCGGCAGCGACAACAGCGCCCAGCGCATGATGGATCCCGACCATGTCGAGGAGCTGTGGTGGCGCATGTTCGAGCAGTGCTATCGCGACGGCGGCTACATGAACATCTGCATGCACCCGTTCGTGTCGGGCCGCGCGCTGCGCATCGCCATGCTCGACCGGCTGATCAACCGCATGAAGGCGCTGCCCGGCGTGTGGTTCCCGAGCTGCGAGGAGGTCGCGCGCCACATCATCGGCTCGAAGGGAGCCCAAAGGGGAGCCAACTGAGATGCCCTGGAAGGAGCGCTACACGATCAGCGACGAGAAGAGCATCCTCGACGCCGACATCAAATGGCCCGAGGGCAAACGTTGCTGCTTCCGCGTCGTGGTCGATCTCAGCCCGGCCTGCGGGCCCGACGGCATCAAGCCGGAGAACCTGACGACCCCTGACGCCTATTACGGCATGAACGGCGGACTCGAGGCGCTGGCGGGGGTGCTCGAGCGGTTCGGCATCAAGGCGACCTTCGCCGTGCCGGCGGTGATCGCCGAAATCCAGGCCGAGAAGCTGCGGAAGCTCGTCGCGGCCGGCCACGAGATCGCCGCGCACGGCTTCAAGCACGAGGATGTCAGCACGCTGTCGAAGGACGAGGAGCATGCGCGCCTCGATCGCACGACAGCGATCCTCACCAAGGTCGCGGGCCAGCGCCCGGCCGGCTGGTTCTCGCTGGCGCGGCCGGGCGACAAGTTCGCCGGCGGCGCGGTCAGCCCGCACACGATCGACCTGCTGCTCGACGGCGGCTACGACTACTTCGGCAACGGTCTCGCCGACGATGCGCCGCATTGGTGGGTCAGCGACTTCGCCAGTCGCCGCGCGATCCTCGCCCTGCCCTACTACTATCACTTCGACGACCAGTTCTTCCTGCTGTTCCCGCGCAAGGGCACCGGCCTGGAGAATCCCGACTCGCTCTACCGCAACTGGAAAGCCGAGCTCGACGCGCAATACAAGCGCGGCCGCCACTTCTCGATGGTTGTGCATCCCCATGCGATCGCCTGGCCCAACCGCCTGCACATGCTGGAGCAGTTCCTCGACTATGCGCGCGGCCTGCCGCAGCTGTGGTACGCGACCAGCGCCGACTGCGCCCGGCACTGGACCAAGACGTTCCCCGCCGCGACGCACCTCAAGCTCGAACCCTCGATCTGGCAGGACTATCCGGGCAGCTTGAGCTGATACGGGTCATGCCTTCCCCCGTCTGCGGGGGAAGGTGGCGCGTAGCGCCGGATGGGGGCCCGCCGGCGAAATGACGATGTGCCGTATCTGGGCGATCGCCTTCGCAAGCTCGATGGCGAAGCCATGACCCCCTTCCGGCCCTTCGGGCCA
>DATGMK010000101.1:0-68398 GCA_035293665.1 Reyranella sp.
TAGCGCCGGATGGGGGCCCGCCGGCGAAATGACGATGTGCCGTATCTGGGCGATCGCCTTCGCAAGCTCGATGGCGAAGCCATGACCCCCTTCCGGCCCTTCGGGCCACCTTCCCCCGCAGACGGGGGAAGGCCGGGCTCACATGGCAGGGCTCATGATGGATGAGGACGGTTGCACCGTCGGTGGATAACTCTGCGAATCGAGTCTCATTATGGGCAATGGACCGTGAATCGCCCCGCGATTACTGCGCGTTCGGAGCCTGTCCATTGCCCGTAATAGGTGTCCGCGCACGCGCAGAGGTAAACTCCCGGTCGTCCAATTCCAGCACCCGGGAGTCACCCAATGTCCGACGATGCTTCAGTCGATGTTCGCCATGTCGCCCACCGGCGGTGATCCACGCTGCGGTCGGCGATGTTCGTGATGCCACCGTTTTTGCGCCGTTTTCGATCCGTTTTCGTCCGTTTATGGTTGGCCGCGACGGGCGTAAAATGCTCTGTTTCCGGGCTTTTTATGCATCGACCGTCGAAAACTCCGTTTGAAAACGGCCGAAACGGCTCACGCACCGGTGACCGTGGGCTAGTCGATCGCGAGCCTGTAGACGCGCTTGGCCGTGCCGCTGAACAACGCCTGCTTCTCGTCGGCCGACGCGCCCGACGCGATGCGCTTCAGCGCGTTGAACAGGCCGGCATAGCCGATGCCCATCTTCTCGACCGGGAAGTTGCTCTCGACCATGCAGCGATCGGCGCCGAACAGCTCGAGACAGGTGGCCGCGTAGGGACACCAGGCGTCGGCGAGCTGCTGGGACGTGGGCGGCTTGTCGAGATGGAGATAGTCGATGGCGCCGAGCCGCATCATCAGCCCGCCGATCTTGACCGACACGTTCGGACATTTGGCGAGCTCGGTCATGCTCGCCTTCCACTGCCCGAAGATCTCGTCCTTCCGGCCGGCCCAGCGGCCATAGCCCAGCACGCCGCCCATGTGGCAGAGCACGATGTTGGCGTCGGGGTAGAGCCGCGCGAGCTCGGTCACCTCGGGCACCTGGTGGAAGAAGATCCAGGCGTCGAACGACAGGCCGAGCTTGGTCAGCTGCTTCAATCCCTCGCGGAAGGCCGCGCTGCGATGCACGCCCGGCCCCTTGGCGACATGGCTGTTGCCGATGATCGGATCGTCGTCCCAGGCGGCGCCGTAGCGAATGCCCTTGAAGCGGCCGCCGCCGGCGGCGATCTCGGCCTCGAGCACGCCGGCCACGCGGTCGCCCAACGTCAGGTCGGCATGGCCGACGATGCCGGCGCAGATGCGGGTCGGACCGTAGAGGCCGCTGTCGCTCATGGCCGCGACGCCGGCGCAGAACTCGACCTCGCCGACCGGCTTCATCTCCTGGGGCCCGCGCGCGCGGTACATGGCATGGCACTCGTTGAACACGGTGGCGACGACCTTGTGGCCGGTGTTCAGGTCGGCCAGCAGGTCGTGCAGCAGGTAGCGGTAGCCCGGCATGTCCCAGATGTGATGATGGGTGTCGACGATCGGCAGCTCCGGCTCGAGGATCGGCTCGGGATCGGCCTTGGCGTGCCAGGCCGGGTCGGGCTTGAAGATGCGGCCGAACTGGCTGGGCTTGCGGTCGCCGCCGAACAGCCCGCCGAGCGAGGTGTCGTTCGCCATCTCGTGTCTCCTGCCTTGCGCCAATCCATGGTACCGCTTGCCGACCTGCTTCTGGAGGTCTCATGACCGCGATCTTTCGCTGGGCGCTTGCGCTGGCGTTCACCTCGGCGGCAACGACGGCGCTGGCCCAGACCAACCTGCGCATCGGCCTCGCCGAGGATCCGGATGTGCTCGATCCCAGCCTGGCGCGCACCTATGTCGGCCGCATCGTCTTCGCCTCCCTGTGCGACAAGCTGTTCGACATCGACGAGCACCTGAACATCGTGCCGCAGCTGGCGCTGAGCCACGAGGAATCGGCGGATGGCAAGACCGTCACCATCAAGCTGCGGCCGGGCGTGAAGTTCCAGGATGGCGAGCCGTTCGACGCCAAGGCCGCGAAATACAGCCTCGACCGGCACCTGACGATGAAGGGGTCCTACCGCAAGCCCGACATCGGCGTCGTCGACTCCGTCGACGCGGTCGATCCGCTGACCATCAAGCTCAACCTCAAGCAGCCCTTCTCGCCGCTGCTGGCGCAGCTCACCGATCGCGCGGGCATGATGGTGTCGCCCAAGGCGGCCGAAGCCGAGGGCGACAAGTTCGGCCTCCATCCGGTCTGTGCCGGGCCGTACAAGTTCGTCGAGCGCGTGCAGCAGGACCGCATCGTCGTCGAGAAGTTCAAGGACTATTGGAACAAGGACAATGTCTTCATCGACAGGATCACCTACCTGCCGATCGTCGACGGCACGGTGCGGCTCGCCAACCTCCGTTCCGGCTCGCTCGACCTGATCGAGCGCGTGCAGGCGACCGACATCAAGACGGTGCGCGACGACAGGAAGCTCAAGCTCGCCAAGGCGGTGTCGCTGGGCTATGCCGGCCTGCAGCTCAATCTCGCCAACGGACCCAAGGCCGACAATCCGCTGGCCAGGAACCACAAGGTGCGCGAGGCGTTCGAGCTTTCGATCGACCGCGAGGCGCTGAACCAGGTCGTGTTCAACGGCGAGTTCGTGCCGGGCAACCAGTGGGTCAGCCCGCAGAACCCGTACTACCAGTCGACGTTCCCGATCCCCAAGCGCGACGTCGAGAAGGCGAAGGCGCTGCTCAAGGAGGCCGGCGTCGCCACGCCGATCACCCTCGACTTCCTGGTGGTGAACGGGCCGGAGAACCGCGCCGTCGCCGAGACGGTGCAGGCGATGGCGGCCGAAGCCGGCTTCGACCTCAAGATCCGCGTCACCGAGTTCGCGACCTCGATCAAGGAGGCCGAGGACGGCAACTTCCAGCTCTACCTGTTCGGCTGGAGCGGCCGCACCGATCCCGACGCCAACAGCTACATCATCCAGGCCTGCAAGGCGCCGCTGAACTACAGCAAATACTGCGACCCCGAGGTCGACGCGCTGCACCAGGAGGCGCGCCGCATCAGCGATCAGGCCGGGCGCAAGGCGGTGTACGAGAAGATCGCCGCCAAGGTGCTGCCCGGCATCGACGGCGGCTTCCTCTATCTCTGGCACCCCCAGGTCCTGATCGCGCTCGGCGACAAGGTCGAAGGCTACAAGCAGATGCCCGACGGCCTGGTGCGGGTGATCGGGCTGAAGCTCAAATGATCATCGGACCGCGCCACTCCAGTGGCGCTTAGAGTCATGAGCGCCACTGGAGTGGCGCGGTCCGATGAGCTTAGATCACGCCGCGCTTCTTGAGCTCGGCAATGGCCGCGGCGTCGTAGCCGAGGCCGGAGAGGACGGACTCGTTATGCTCGCCCAGCTCGGGCGCGATGCCGGGCTTGGCCGGCGTCTCGGAGAACCGCCACGGCGTGCCATGCACCTTGAGCTTGCCGTGCCTGGGATGCTCGACATGCGTGACATGGCCGTTGGCGATCACGTCGGGATCGTTGGAGGCCTCGAGCATGGTGTTGATCGGCGCCGAGACGATATCGGCGCCGCGCAACCGGGCGACCCAGTCGTCCCGCGTGCCGGTCGCGAACAGCCCGTCGAGCAGCGCCAGCAGCTCCTCGCGCTTGGCGTCGTTGTCGATGATCACGCCGAGATGCTCGAAGCCCTTGGCCTTCAGCCGATCGTAGAAGCCGAGCGAGGTCATGGCCGCAGCCCAGTCCTCCGGGCCGGTGAGCTGAAAGACCAGCGGCTTGCCGTCCTTGTCGTTGAACGAGGCGCTGATGCCCGGCCGCTCCGCCGTGCCGGTGACGCGCGCCTGGCCGGTAACCGGGTTCTTGTTGCGCCACATCGTCGTGGTGAAGGTCCAGCCGAGCAGCCGCACCAGCGAGCCCAAGAGCGACAGCTCGATCTTCTGGCCCACGCCGGTGGTGCGCGCGTGATGCAGCGCCGCCAGGGCGCCGCCGAACGCAAGCATGGCGGTCGATTCGTCGGCCACCGAGGCGATGCCGGTGCGCATCGGATGGCCGGGCTGCGAGTAGGCCTCGGCGATGCCGCCCAGCGCCTGCGCCATCGAATCGGTGCCGGGCAGATGGCCGTTCGGGCCCTTGGTGCCGTAGCCCGAGATCGACACATAGACGAGCCTGGGGTTGATCTTGCGCAGCTCCTCCCAGCCGAAGCCGTTCTTCTCGGCCGCGCCGGGCCGGAAGTTCTGGCCGAAGATGTCGGCTTGCGCGACCAGCTTGTGCAGGATGGCGCGGCCCTCGGGATCCTTGAGGTTGACGGTGACGCTCTTCACGCCGCGATTGTTGGTCTCGAAGAAGGTGCTGCCCATGCCGGGCAGCACCGTCATGCGGCGCGAGGGATCGCCGCCTTTCGGCGCCTCGATCTTGATCACGTCGGCACCGAGATCGGCCATGAGCATGTAGGGGACCGTGCCCGCCTGTGCGGTCGAGCAGGAGATGACTTTGACGCCTTGAAGGGGACCGTGGGACATTTGCCGCTTATAGCATCCGGGGAAGACATATGAAGACGCGCATCACCGAGCTGTTCGGCATCGAGCACCCGATCATCCAGGGCGGCATGCACTTCGTCGGCTTCGCCGAGATGGCCGCGGCGGTTTCGCAGGCCGGTGGGCTCGGCATCATCACCGGGCTCACCCAGGGCACGCCGGAGAATCTCGCCAAGGAAATCGCGCGGTGCCGGCAAATGACGAGCAAGCCGTTCGGCGTCAACCTCACCTTCCTGCCGGCGCTGACGCCGCCCGACTATCCGGGCTACATCAAGGCCATCATCGACGGCGGCGTGAAGATCGTCGAGACCGCGGGCAACAACCCGCAGAAGTGGATGCCGATGCTGAAGGAGGCCGGCATCAAGGTGATCCACAAGTGCACCTCGGTGCGCCATTCGCTCAAGGCCGAATCGATCGGCTGCGATGCCGTGAGCGTCGACGGCTTCGAATGCGGCGGCCATCCCGGCGAGGACGACGTGCCCAACTTCATCCTGCTGCCGCGCGCGGCGGAGGAATTGAAGATCCCGTTCGTCGCGTCGGGCGGCATGGCCGACGGCCGCTCGCTGGTCGCCGCGCTCTCGCTCGGCGCCGAGGGCATGAACATGGGGACCCGCTTCATGGCCACCCAGGAGGCGCCGATCCACGACAACGTGAAGCAGGCGCTGGTCGCGGCCTCCGAGCTCGACACGCGGCTGATCATGCGGCCCTTGCGCAACACCGAGCGGGTGCTGAAGAACGCCGCGGTCGAGCGGCTGATCGAGAAGGAGAAGGAGCTCGGCTCGAAGATCACCTTCAAGGACATCGTCGCCGAGGTCGGCGGCGTCTATCCGCGCATCATGAAGCAGGGCGAGATGGATGCCGGCGCCTGGTCGTGCGGCATGGTCGCCGGCCTGATCCGGGACATCCCGACCGTCAAGGAGCTGATCGACCGCACCATGCGCGAGGCCGAGGAGATCATCGCCAGCCGCCTGGCGCGGATGCGAGCCGCCTGATGGGTCTCGATCTCCTCGTCGGTGCATGCGCCAAGCCTGGCCATGAGGCTGAATGGCGCGCGCTCGTCGAACGCAACTTCGCTGACGACGAGCTGACCGAGGCGGAGCTCGACCGCTTCGACGAGATATCCATTCCCGGATACGAACAGGTCGGCGCGCCTCGCGTCGGGTTCGACGCCGCCGCCGATGCCTGGATCATCAAGGTCCGGAACGCAACGACGCCTGAGCAGGTGGCCGCGGTGCTCGAGGAGTGCCACGGCGACTACGCTTTGGGGCTGGTCCAATGCGACGGCATCCCCCATTACTCCAACGTGGGGGCCGGCGCCGTCGACGAAACGAGCTTCTGCGGCTCATGGCTTCGCAATTGCACGGATGTCCTCGAGACCGGTCTTCTGGAGACGGCTTGGAACCACATGTGGCCTGCGGAAGCCGTTGCCTACGGTGAAGCGTTGCTCGCCGCAGCAGACCGGTCGGAAGGCAGGAAGAGCCCCCTCGCCCTCCGAGCCCTGCAGAGGATGCTTAACAAGATCGGTCTAGATAAGGCGAGTTCCGACACGCCACTTGTAGAGCAGCTCGACATCGTTCGGGCTGCCGGGCGCTGGTACATCTTCTGGGGCGAGCGAGGCCACTACATCGAAGCTTGGTACTAGCGCATGCCTCAGGTCACCCTGAGCACGGCCGCGTCGTAGCTGTCGGTCGCAAGCGGCGCCTTGCCTGACTCGAAGATCTCGCGCGCGGCGATCCATTCGCGGGACTGGGCGAAAACCTCTTCGGTGTAGGGCTCGAACACGATGCGCTCGCCCGGGCCCCAGCGGCGGGTGTCCATCAGCTTGTGATAGCGGTCGGGGAATTCGTTCCGGTAGTAGTGCGTGTACTTCTCGGGCCTGAGGTCGATGTCGCGCTGGGCGCGCTTGAGCGCGTTGTAGAATTTCCGGAGGTCCTCGGCGTCGGGTGTGCCAGTGACCATCGAGGCGATCATGAAGGTGGTGTCGATCACCTTGCGGTAGCCCAGTTGCTCGGCGAGGTAGTACGGGCCGCTGAACAGGGTCGAGGCCTGGCTCTTGCCCTCGAGCAGGTTGTCGAGCCGCTTGAACAGCATGCCCTCGCCGAAAGACAGGTTGATCTGGTCGCGCGGCAGGTACTGCTCGAGGCCCTGGATGGTGGCGTAGTGGCTGCCCGACTGGTAGCCGACGGAGATCGGCACGCCGGCGAGGTCCTCGGGCTTGCGGATCGGCGAGCTCTCCGGGACGAAGATGCCGGCCGGCGCGACCGAGTAGATGTCGCCCCACAGCTTGCCGTGGCCGTTCGAGGCGGCGACGTTGACGGTCCAGTGGCAGGCGCAGCTCACATCGGCGGTGCGGCCGGCCTCGAAGCTCTGATAGGCGCCGGCCTTCCGGCCCTGCTGGTCGTGCTGCTTGCCGTCGGTCGAGCGGATCTTCTCCTGGAAGACGTAGTCGAGCCCCTCGTCGGCGAAGTAGCCCTTCTCCTCGGCCACCCACTCCTGCAGGCGGAAGTGCGGCTCGATGATGAACGGCTGGTTCTTCATTGTGGTTCCTCCCTAGCTTCGCCTGGGTTGATGGAACTCGAACGGCGGATAGTCCTTGGCGATGTCGGACACCACCTCGATCACCGCCGGTCCGTTGCCGGCGAGCGCCTCGCGCAGGGCATCGCGCAACCCGCCGGCATCCTCGACGCGCCACGCCGCCGCGCCGAACGAGCGCGCGTAGGCCACGAAGTCGGGATTGGTCAGCACGGCGCCGGCATGGCGGCCCTCGTAGAGCCGCTGCTGGTCGCGCAGCACGTTGCCGTAGGAGGCGTTGTTCACCACAACGGTCACGAGGTTGATGCCGAACTGCACCGCCGTCGCGAGGTCCGAGCCGCCGAACAGGAAGCCGCCATCGCCCGAGATCGACACCACGGGCTTATCGGGGTTTCCGACCTTCACGCCCAGCGCCGTCGGGAAGCCGTAGCCCAGCGTGCCGGAGAAGCCCGACGAGATGAACGTGCGCGGCTTGTACACCGGGTAGCCGTACCAGCCGATATAGGCGACCTGCGTCAGCTCATCGAGGACGATGCCGTCGTCCCCCAGCGCCTCGCGGATGACCTCGAGGTAGCCGTATTGAGGCTGCGCCTTGCTGACCTGCGCCAGCGCCGCTTCCTTGGCGGCCGCGATCGCCGCGCGGCGCGCCGGATCGTCCTTCTTCTTCACCGCCGCGGCGAGAGCGCGCGCGCCATCGGCGGCGTCGGCCACGATCGGCACGGTGACGGCGAGGCGGCGGTGCTCGGCGGGATCGATGTCGATGCGGCCGACCTTCAGCCCGGCGGGCGCCGGCGCCCAGCGGGCGAGCGGCACCTCGAGGCGCGAGCCGATGCCGATCAGGAGATCGGTGCTGTCCCACAGCCGGAAACCAGCGACCGTGCTCAGCGACAGCGGATGGCGCGAATCGACCACGCCCTTGCCGGTTCGAAAGGCGACGACCGGCGCGCCGATCTTTTCGGCCAGCGCCAGCACCTCGGGCCCGGCGTCGAGCGCGCCGCTGCCGACCACGATCATCGGCGTCTTCGCCGCGTCGACCAGCTTCGCAAGCGCCGCGACCTTCTCCGGGTCGGGCACGGGCGGCGCACGCCTGGGCAGCGGGTCGACCGGCGTGACGTCGGCGCTGGCCGGGAACATGTCCATCGGCATCTCGACCGCGACCGGTCCGGGGCGGCCCGACACCATCGCCTGGAAGGCGCGCGCCATCACCTGCGGCGCCTCGGTCGGATGCTCGATCCGCTCGGCGAACTTCAGCAGCGTCTTCAGGGTCGCGAGCTGGTCCGGCATCTCGTGCAGCTGGCCGCGCGTGCGGCCGATCATGGCGCTCGGCACCTGCCCGGTGATGCACAGGATGGGCGCGTTCATCGCCCACGCCGTGGTGAGCGCGCCCATGGTGTTCATCACGCCGGGACCCGGCACGACGGTGTAGGCCGACGGCTTGCCGGTCGATTTGGCATAGCCCAGCGCCATGTAGGCGGTGGTCTGCTCGTGCCGCGCGTTGATCACCTGCAGGCGGTTGGCGTTGCGCGCGAAGGCGTCGAACAGGCCGTACATCTGCACGCCCGGCACCCCGAAGATCGTGTCGATCCCGTGCCGCAGCAGCGAATCGACAATGGCGTCGCCGCCGGTCATGCGAGGCATGGGAACTCCTTACTCTCTTTCGTCAGTGCATCTTCAGGATGAGCTTGCCCTTGAAGTGCCGGCCTTCGCTGACGCCCAGCGCCTTGGCCGCATCGGCCAGCGGGAACGTCGTCACATCCGGCACCTTGATCGCACCGGAGCGGTGCAGCTCGGCCACGCGATCCATGTACTTGCGCAGGCGCGGCACCGCCGGCCGGATCGCCGTGACGTCGCTGCGCTCGGGCTTGGGCGCCTGCGCGCCGGAGGCGATGAAGGCTGCGCGGCCGCCGGGCTTCAGCACCGCGAAGGTGCGCGTGGCGACGTCGCCGCCCACCGTGTCGAACGCCGCGTCGACGTTCTTCACCGCCTTGGTGAAGTCGGTCGCGTTGTAGTCGATCACCTCGTCCGCCCCGAGCCCGCGCAGGTAGGCGGCGTTGGCTGCGCTCGCCGTGGTGATGACCCTGGCGCCGATGTGCTTGGCGAGCTGGATGGCGAAGCTCGCCACGCCGCCCGCGCCGCCCTGGATCAGGATCGTCTCGCCCTTCTTGAGCTTCAGCGCCTCCTCGATCGCGCAGATCGCCGTAAGGCCGGTCAACGCCAGCGCCGCGGCATCGACGTGGCTGAGCGCCGCCGGCTTCTTGCCGACCACCGCCGCGCCGACCGCGAGCTTCTCGCAGTAGGTCCCGTCGCGCCCGGTCTCGAGCACGCCGAACACGTCGTCGCCGACCTTGAGGTCCGTCACTCCCGACCCGAGCGCGCTCACCGTGCCGGAGAAGTCGCGTCCCAGGATCAGCGGGAAGGTCGCCTGCTTGTATTCGCCGGCGCGCACCTTCCAGTCGGCCGCGTTGATGCTGGCGGCGGCGACGTCGACCACGATCTGGCCCGCTCCGGCCGACGGGTCGGGCAGGTCGCCGACCTTCAGGACCTCGGGACCGCCGAATTTATCGATATAGGCTGCTTTCATGGTCCCGACTTTAGCCGCCACCGGCCGGCCGGGCCACCCGTCTCAGGCCGAGCCCGGGTTCCAGTGGCTCTTTCGCATCGCCGTGATGGTCACCGACCCGAACACGCCGGCCGCAGTGAAGGGATCGTTCTTCGAAAACGCCTCCGCCGCCTTTCGGTCAGCGACGTTGACGATGTAGAGGCTGCCGACCGGCTCGTCGGCCGTATTCGTCAGTGCACCTCCGATGACGAGGATGTGCTTCTGGCCGACCAGATAATCCTTGTGCGGCGCGAGGTACTGGTTGCGGAGGGCATCGACGCCCGGCGCATCGATGCAGTGAACGGCAAACAACATGATCGGTTCTCCTCAATCGACGCGCAGGCCGACTTCCTTGACGAGCTCGTCGAACCGCCGGACCTCGTGCGCGATGAACGTCGAGAACACCGCCGGCGGGGTATAGGCGGGTTCCGCTCCCTGCTCCTCGATCTTCCTGGCGAGAGCCGGATCGGCCAATGCGCGCTCGACCTCCTTGCTCATCCTGTCGATCACGTTGGTTGGCGTGCCCGCCGGCATCAGCAGGCCCATCCACAGGCTGACGTCGAAACCCGGAAAGCCGAGCTCCGCGACCGTCGGCACGGCGGGCATCGAGGCGAGGCGTTTGGCGCTGCCGACCGCGAGCACGCGCAGCTTGCCGGCCTGCACCAGGCTCATGCCCGACGGCACGTTGACGAACATCATCGAGACCTGGCCCGAGACCACGTCCTGTACCGCCGCGGCGCTGCCCTTGTAGGGGATGTGCGTGATGTCGACCTTGGCGGCGCGCTTCAGCATCTCGCCCGCGACATGCGGCGGCGTGCCGTTGCCGGTCGAGGCGTAGGTCAGCCCGCCCTTCTGCGCGAGCGCGATCAACTCCGGCAGGGTCTTCGCCGGCAGCTTCGGGTTGACGACCAGGATGAACGGCAGGACCGCGACCTCGCCGACCGCCGCGAAGTCCTTGATCGGATCGAACGGCAGCTTGCCCTCGAACAGCGAGGGATTCATGGCGTGGTTGTTGGACGCCATGACCATCGTGTAGCCGTCGGGCGTGGACTTGGCGACGATGTCGGTGCCGACGATCGTGCTGGCGCCCGGGCGGTTGTCGACGATCATCGGCTGGCCGAAGTCGAGCGACATCTGCTGCCCGAGCAGGCGGCCGATGATGTCGGTGCCGGAGCCGGCCGGGAATGGCACGACCAGGCGGATCGGCTTGTCCGGATAGGAGTCCGCTTCGGCCCCTGCGCCGAGCGCGAAGAAGAAGCCGGCGACAGAGGCTGCAAAACGACGCCGCTTCATGATCACGCCGCCATCTCCTCCGGCATGAAGGTCTTGGGAATGATGTGCAGCGCGGCCGGCAGGTGCATGGTCGCCCGCTTCATCAGCCGGCGGTCGCTCGCCGGGAACGGCTCGCGGCGATGCATCAGGCAGCCGTTGCTCCACAGCACCACGTCGCCGACCTGCCAATTGTGCGTATAGACGAACGCCGGCTGGATCGTGTGCGCCGCCAGCTCGTCGAGCAGCGCGTTGCCCTCGGCCTCGGGCATCCCGGCGATTCCGATGGTCGTTGTCGGATCGAGATAGAGCGCCTTCCTGCCGCTCAGCGGATGCACGTGGACCAGCGGGTGGAGCACGTCGGGCGTGCGCTTGCGGCCCTCGGCCGGCAGGTTCTGGTCGGCGCCCTTGTACTTGTTCAGGCGCTTCTGGTAGCGGAACACCGCATTCTTGCCCTCGATCGCCTGCTTCAGACGCTCAGGCAATGCCTCGTACGCTGCCACGAGATTGGCCCAGAAGGTGCGCCCGCCGTCGGGCGGGATCTCGACGGCATGCAGCCCCGCACCGGTCGCCGGGTTGGCCATGTAGGTCTGGTCGGAATGCCATTCCACCTCGCCGTCGCCCAGCCCGCCCAGCGGGTTGCCGTCGCTGCCCCTGAGGTTGGTGATCAGGCCGATCTCCGGCCGCACGCGCGATGCCCAGTCGGTGCGCACCGTGTGCTCCAGCGCGCCGAACAGCGCGCAGAAGTCGGCATATTCGTTTTCGGATAGGGGCTGGCGGCGGATCACCAGCACGCTGTGCTCGGCGAACAGAGTGCGCAGACGGTCGATGTCGCCGTCGGCCAGCGGCTCCCACAGCCGAAGCCCCCTCACCTCGGCGGCAATGCCCGGTCCGAGCACCTCTACTTGCATGGCCATGTGCGTCTCCTCCTGGGAGTGCGCAGTTGGGACCGGCGCCGACCTTCTGTACAATGAATTGTCGGAATAAAATTATTCGTCAGGCGAATACGAAGGTTACATGACGGGCCGGCTCTTCCAGGGACGCATTCCGCGCCAGCTCCGCTCGGTGGATTTCCGCCTGCTGCTGGCCTTCGAGGCGCTGATCGCCGAGCGCCATGTCAGCCGCGCCGCCGCCGCGGTCGGCCTGAGCCAGCCGGCGATGAGCCATGCGCTCGCCAAGCTGCGGCAACAGTTCCACGACCCCTTGCTCGCCCGTACCTCGACCGGCTTCGAGCCGACGCCCAAGGCGCTGGAGCTGATCGAGCCGGTGCGCGAGGCGATCCGCCAGGTCGACCGCCTGTTCAGCGCCGGCTCCACCTTCGATCCCGCAACGTCGACCGAGTCGTTCAACATCCGCATGGGCGACCTGAACGAGGTCCTGTTCCTGCCGTCGCTGCTGCACAGGCTCGAGAAGCAGGCGCCCGGCATCGCCTTGACGGTGCAGCACCTGCCGCCGTCGGAGACGGTGCGTGCCCTGGAGGCGAGCGCGATCGACTTCGCCGTCAGCGCGCTGATCAAGCATTCGAAGTCGGTGCAGTCGATCGAGCTCTCCCGGGACCGCATGGTCTGCGTCATGCGCCGCGGCCATCCGGCGGCGCGCGCCAACCGCCTCACCACGCGCGCGTTCCTCGGCCTGCGGCATCTGCGCATCGTCCAGTCGGCCGGCGACGTGCGCTTCGTCGAGGAGGCGCTGTTCAAGCACGGCCTGCAGCGCCGGATCATGGCGACGACCCCGCACTGGCTGGCCGCCTCCTACCTGGTCGAGACCACCGACCTCGTGACAGCCCTGCCCGAGAGCATGGTCCGGCGCCTCAACATCGACGGCCGCTTCGCGGTCCGGTCCCTGCCGGTCGGCGGGGCTGAGTTCTCGTGGCGCCTCTATTGGCACCGCCGCTTCGACGCGCGACCGGCCCACCGCTGGATCCGCTCGATGTTCGAGAACGTCAACCGGGAATCACGAGGATAGTGGACACCCCTGCGTTCCTGTTTGGCTGGGCCTTACATCGTCGCCGCGGCGAGGTCGTCCCGCACCGAGACGTGCCAGCGGATGAACAGGCTCTCCGCGAGATGCACCACCCAGTAGAGGGCCGTGGACAGCACAGAGATGGCCAGCAAGGCGGCGAACAGAAGCTGCGTGTCGACCGTGCCGTTTGCAGTCAGCAGCACATAGCCCAGTCCTTCGTTGGCGCCGACGAACTCGCCGACGATCGCGCCCACCGAGGCAAGCACGATCGCGACCTTCATGCCGGCGAAGATCTGCGGCAGGCCATTGGGCAGGCGCGCGTGCCAGAACGCCTGCAGGCTGGTGGCGCCCATCGAGCGCAGCAGGAAGATCGAATCGCGCTCGATCGACTTCAGGCCAACGATGGTGCCGATCATGATCGGGAAGAAGGCGATCAGCGCGGCGATCACGATCTTGGGCATCAGCCCGAAGCCGAACCAGATGATGAACAGCGGGCCGAGCGCCACCTTGGGCACGGCCTGGGTGGCGATGATCCACGGGTAGAAGGCGCGTTCGAACGGCTTCACGTAGGCGACGCAGACCGCGAGCACGACGCCGGTCACCAGCGCCACCAGGAAGCCCAGCACGATCTCGAGCGTCGTCGCCCAAGTGTGCTGCAGGAGGACGGCGCGCAGCGTCCACAGCTTGATGAGGATCGCCGAGGGCGCGGGAAGGATGTACGGCGCGACCCAGCCGGCGCGGCTGGCGCCCTCCCACACACCGACCACGATCACCAGCACGATGGTCGGATAGAGCAGCGCCTCGACGCGGTTCCTCATCTCAGCACCTCGAGCTTCTCCATGGTGCGGCGGATCTCCTGCTGGAAAGCGGCGAACCGCGGGCTGTCGTAGATGTCGATCTCGCGCGGCCGCGGCAGGTCGATCCGGATGTCGGCGACGATCCGGCCCGGCCGCGGCGACATCACCACCACACGGTCCGACAGGAAGACCGCCTCGGCGATGTTGTGCGTCACGAACATCACGCTGCGCCGGTAGCTCATCCAGAGCCGCTGCAGGTCGATCGCCATCTGGTCGCGCGTCAGCGAATCGAGCGCGCCGAACGGCTCGTCCATCAGCAGGAGCTTGGCGTCATGCAACAGCGCGCGGCAAATCGAGACGCGCTGGCGCATGCCGCCTGACAACTCCCATGGATAGTGGTTCTCGAAGCCCGCCAGCCCCGTCTTGGCGAGCAGGGCTCCCGCCCGCTCGACGGCCGTTTCGCGCGACATGTTGCGGCGGATATCGGCCTGAAGCAGGACATTGCCCAATACCGTGCGCCAGTCGAACAGCAGGTCGCGCTGGAAGACGATTCCGACGTCGGTATAGGGCTTCGTGACTTTCCGGCCGGCGATCTCGACCCCGCCGCTGGACGCGGCCACCAAGCCGCCGGCAATCATCAGCAGAGTGCTCTTGCCGCAGCCGCTCGGCCCCAGGATCGATACGAACTCGCCATCGCCGACGGCAAGGTCGACATCCTCCAAGGCGAGCACGTCGCTCGTCTTGGAGCGGTAGCGCTTACTGATCCCCTTCAAGTCGACAAGATTCAACGGGCGATCACCAGGTCCTGTACCTTCGGCATGACCTCCTGCGCGAGGAGCTTCATGGAGCGCAGCCAGCCTTCGCGCCCGGCCGGATCGGAATAGTCCATGCCGATCTGCAGCAGGGTACCGAAGCCACCCGATTCCTCGAACTGCTCGCGGATCTGCGCCGCCACCGAGTCGGGATCGCCGACGAACCACACGCCGTTGTCGATCAGGTACTCGGCCGTGACCTTGGCGTTGGGGTCGGCGCCCTTGCGGCGGTAGAGATCGATCATCTCCGGCTTCTGGGC
Source organism: Reyranella sp. (assembly GCA_035293665.1). Taxonomy (GTDB): domain Bacteria; phylum Pseudomonadota; class Alphaproteobacteria; order Reyranellales; family Reyranellaceae; genus Reyranella. The sequence continues at coordinate 14,765 of DATGMK010000101.1, forward strand.
GAAGTAGCTGTAGGCGTAGTCGTCCCAGAAGGTTTTCATGAAGCCGTCGAGTGCGGCGCGGCGCGCCTCCGCCTTGGTCTCGGCGACGAAGATCTCCTTGGCCTGGCGCCACTTGCGCCGGTCGGCGCGACGGCCACCGCGCCGGGCGCCCTCCTCGACCGAGGCCCAGTGATGGTGCAGGAACTCGCTCGATATGTTGAGGCTCATCGGGATGAAGCCGCGCTCGCCCGCGAGCGTGAGCGACGGCGACTTCTGCTGGAAGCCGGCGAACGAGATGCGCGGCTCGGCCGGCGCGTAGGTCTGGATATGCCAGCCATGCGTCAGGTCCTCGTGATAGGCCTTGATCGGATCGCACGGGAAGACGTTCCAATACTTGCCGTGGAACTCGGTCGGGCCTCCGGGCTGCCAGACGTTGAGGATGATCTCGAGCGCTTCGGCGGTCATCGCCTGAGCCGTCTTCATGTCGACGCCATAGACATGGTTGTCGGTCATGGTGGCTCCGGCGCCAAAGCCGAAATAGAGGCGGCCGCGCGCCATGTGGTCGAGCTGGGCAAGCTGCAGCGCCAGCGTCACCGGATGCTGCTGGTAGAGCAGCTCGACGCCAGTGCCGAGCGTCACCCGGCTGGTCTCGCCGAGGGCACGGGCGATGATCTGCTGCGGGGCGGTGATGCGCTCGTACTTCGAGGTCATGTGGGTGCCGACCCACACCTCGTCGTAGCCCACCTCGTCGGCGACGCGCGTCACCTCGAGGTACCAGTCGATCACGTTGCTGAGCGGCGTATCGGCCCGGCTGGCCGGCATCAGGAACAGGCCGAGCCCCATGCCCTTCGAGCGAATGCCCGTCACCTGGTCGCGCAGCAGCGGCGAATGCACGTTCATGTCGTCACTCCGGGATCCGAATCATGGGTCAGCGCTGGTTGATGGCGGCAGCCGGCGGGCCGCCCTCGAGATAGGTCGCCGCGGCGAAGCCGCCGTGCTGCGGCAGGAACGCATAGATGCGCGCGGGCTTGTCGCCGACCACGGTGAAGGAATGCGGCACCTTGGCCGGGATCGCGACCGTGCTGTCGGGCCCGACCAGCCGGCGCTCCTCGCCCAACCGAAAGTCGAGCGTGCCCTCGATCACGATCAGCACCTCGTCGACATTCTCGTGGAAGTGCAGCGGTGCGCCGCGGCCGGGCTCGATGACGCTGGTGCTGCAGACCGGGCGGATGCCCTGCGCCTTGCCGGCCAGCGTAAAGCTGCGATAGCCCTCGCGCCACGGGATCTCGGGGGCGTCCTTGTTGGAGATGAATGGCATGGCGACCCTCCCGCCTTAAACATCTGGACTTTTTGAATTCATCAGATGTTTAAAAAGCTATCGCCGCACCCGCCATGAGTCAACGCCGCGTGCCGTTGGCCTTCGACTTGCCGCGCACCCTGCCCTTCTTGCGGCCGGCCAGCTCCTGGGCGTGGCTCACATCCTCCTCGATCTGCGAGAGGTGCCCGAGCATCCAGAACTCGGCGGCGTCGGCATCCCGCTTGGCGATCGCGTCGGCGATGCGGTTGTGGAAGAACATCGTCAGCGAGCGCTCCATGGTCTCCGAGTTGCGCGTCGCCGAAACGATCTCATCCCTCTTCAGGAACTGCGGAATCATCTCCTGGAAGTACGGATTGCGCGTCGCCCGGGCGATCGCCTCGTGGAAGATGCGGTTGCTGTCGACGAAGGACTCCGACGAACCGACATTGGAGCCCATCATCCGGATGCTGCGCCGGAGCTCCGCCACGTCGTCGGAGGTCGCGCGACGGGCGGCGAGCGCGGCCGCCCGCGGCTCCAGCGCCTTGCGGAACTCCAGCGAATCGCTCAGCGACGTGGTGCCGATCGAGAGTTGCGAGAAGGAATCGCGCGCGAGCTTCTGGCTGTCCGGCGTGAAGAAGGCGCCGCCGTCGCGGCCGCGCTTGACCCACACCAGGCCGAACAGCTCGAGCGCGCGGATCGCCTCGCGGATCGAGCTGCGGCCGACGCCGAAGCGCTTCTCGAGGTCGCCATCGGGCGGCAGCCGGTCGCCGGGCTTGAGCTTGCCGCGGGCGATATCGAGGCGGATCTGCTGGACGACATCCTCGAACACCCGCTTTGGACTGCGATCTGTCATGAAGCTCCCTTGACGGCAAAAATTTGCGGCCCCTAAGATACTAAAGATCATCTCTTTTAAAAATAATCGGCTTTTTTGTCGGATCAGGGAGGGGTTGACGTGGGAATTCTGGCAAGGATCGCACTCTGCGCCGGCGTCGTGAGCCTGCTGGCCGCGCCGGCGGTCGCCGCCGACAAGGTTACCCTGCGGCTCGACTGGTCGACCATCGGCTACCATTCGCCGTTCTACCTCGCCGCCGAGCGCGGCTACTACAAGACGGCCGGTCTCGACGTCGACATCGAGGAGGGCAAGGGTTCCGGCAACACCGTGCAACTGGTCGGCAACGGCGCCGACACGTTCGGCTATGCCGATGCAGCGGTCGCGGCCAAGTCGGTGAGCCAGGGCGTGCCGGTCAAGGTGGTGATGGGCATCATCCGCAAGAGCCCCGCCTCGATCGCCTTCCCGTCCGACGGTCCGATCAAGCAGCCCGCCGACCTCAAGGGCAAGACCATCATCAGCTGTCCGGGCCACGCGGCGCTGATCTTCCTGCCGGCCTATCTCAAGGCCGTCCACATGCAGATGAGCGACGTGAAGGTGACGACAGTCGACTGCGGCTCGCTGTTCCCGCTGCTCGCCCAGGGCAAGGCCGACGCCGCGACCGGCTTCACGCCGGGCTCGATCTCCAATCTTGCGCGTGCCGGCATGACCAAGGTCGGCCACCTCGACTACGCCGATGTCGGCATCGTGCTGCCGAGCCATGGCATCATCGCCGGCACCAAGACGATCGAGACAAAGCCGGACGTCGTCCGGCGCTTCGTCGCCGCCACCAGCAAGGGCTGGCAAGAGGCGCTGAAGGATCCGGATGCCGCGATCAAGGCGGTGGTCAAGGCGCGCCCGCTGGTCGCCGGCTCCGAGGTGATCTTCCGCACCGAACTGAAGAGCTACGGCGACTACATCAACACGCCCGGCACCGCCGGCAAGCCGTTCGGCTGGCAGTCGCCCGAGGAGTGGAAGGCGGCCGAGAAACTGATGGTCGAGTACATGGACGTGAAGCCCGCGGCTTCGGTCGACGCCTACTTCACCAACGCCTTCGTTCCGAAGGACTGAGCTGATATATATGCAAGTGATAATCACTTGCATACAAGACAAAAGCCCCCATAATCGGAGGATGGACCATACAATCGACCGACCGGTCGCCTCGTCGACCGCCCTGCACCTCTTGTTGAACCGCCAGTCGTCGGGCGCGCTCGTGGAGCCTGCGCCCAACGGCGCCGATCTCGACCTCATCCTCGACGCCGGCCTGCGCGCACCGGACCATGGCCGCCTGCGGCCGTGGCGCTTCGTCGTCATTCGCGGCGACGCCAAGGCGAAGTGGGCCGAGTGCGTCGCCGAAGCGATCAAGCAACGCGACCCCGAGAACGCTCAAGCGATGATCGACAAATACCGCGCCTTCGTTCAGCGCACGCCGCTGATCGTCGCGGTCGGCGCCGAGATCAAGCCGAACCACAAGATCCCCGAGATCGAGCAGCTGTTGTCGGTCGGCGCCGCGGCGATGAACATGCTGAACGCCGCGCACGTCCTCGGCTACGGCGGCATGTGGGTGACCGGGCCCAACGCCTACGATCCGCGGGTCGCGGCGGCGCTGGGCCTCGAGGCGCCGAGCCGGCTGGTCGGCTTCCTCGCTTTGGGCACGCCCAAGCCCGGGCCGACCTTCGCGCGGCCCGCGCTCGAGGATCACGTCACGGAGTGGGTGGGCTGAAGTCTTTTGCCGGGGGCGCGCCCCCCAGCAAAAGAAGCTGACCGCTACTCCGCCGCCTTCGGCGCCAGCTTGTCCTGCGTGCGCAGCTCGAAGTCGCTCGCGTCGTGGCGCTCGTGGAGCTGCTGGCTGGGCTCGCCCTGCAGGCGGTTGACGATGCGGCCGCGCTTCACGGCAGGACGCGCGCCGATCTCGTCGGCCCAGCGGTTGACGTTCTTGTACTCGTGCACGGCCAGGAACTCCTTGGCGCCGTACAACAGGCCCTTGGCGAGGCCGCCGTACCACGGCCACACCGCGATGTCGGCGATCGTGTAGTCGTTGCCGCCGAGGAACCTGCTCTCGCCAAGCCGCCGGTCGAGCACGTCGAGCTGCCGCTTGGTCTCCATGGCGAAGCGGTCGATCGCGTACTCGATCTTGGTCGGCGCGTAGGCATAGAAGTGGCCGAACCCGCCGCCGAGATAGGGCGCGCTGCCCATCTGCCAGAACAGCCACGACAGGCACTCCGCCCGCGCCTCGCCCTCCTTCGGCAGGAAGGCGCCGAACTTCTCGGCGAGCCATACCAGGATCGCGCCCGATTCGAACACGCGAATGGGCTTCGGCCCGCTGCGGTCGACCAGCGCCGGGATCTTCGAGTTCGGATTGACCGCGACGAAGCCCGAGCCGAACTGCTCGCCCTCGCCGATCTTGATCAGCCAAGCGTCGTATTCGGCGCCCTTCTTGCCGAGCGCCAGCAGCTCCTCGAGCATGATGGTGACCTTCTGGCCGTTCGGCGTGCCGAGCGAATAGAGCTGCAGCGGATGCTTGCCGACCGGCAGCTCCTTGTCGTGCGTCGGGCCCGCGATCGGCCGGTTGATGTTGGCGAAGCGGCCGCCGTTCGCCTTGTTCCAGGTCCAGACCTTCGGGGGCGTGTAATCGGTGCTCATGGTGAATTCCTTTGCCTGAGGCTGCGTTGACCGCACTATGGCCCCGGCGGCGGCGCCGGTTCAAATGAGGACAATGAATGACTGCTTTCAACGGGCTCGGGCTGCATCTCGGAAACCTGTCCCGCCTCTCGGATGCCAAAACCCGTTCGATCAGTCCGGAGAATTTCACCGGCGCGCCCGGCCAGGGCGGCCGCGCGACCGAAGGCACCGGCGCCTCGCCGGCCCGCTCGCTCGGCCAGGGCTGGAAGGTCTCGCCGTCGATCGACATCGCACCCGGCACGACCGCCGTGCTGGCCGACATCGAAGGCGCCGGTGCGCTGCAGCACATCTGGATGACCATCCGCGGCGGCCGCTGGCGCTTTTTGATTCTGCGCCTGTTCTGGGACGACCAGCAGACGCCGTCGGTCGAATGCCCGGTCGGCGACTTCTTCGCCAACGGCTGGGAGCACTATGCGCCGGTCAACTCGCTGGCGGTTTGCGTCAACCCGGGACGCGCGTTCAACTGCTACTGGGAGATGCCGTTCCGCAAGCGCTGCAGGGTGACCCTCACCAACATGGATGAGGTCGAGACGCGGCTCTACTACCAGATCGACTACACGCTGACCGAGGTGCCGGACGACGCGGCGTATTTCCACGCGAGCTTCCGCCGGTCCAATCCGCTGCCCTACAAGAGCGACCACACGATCATCGACGGCATCCAGGGCAAGGGCCACTATGTCGGCACCTACATGGCCTGGGGCAGCAACAACACCGGCTGGTGGGGCGAAGGCGAGATCAAGTTCTTCATCGACGACGACAAGCAGTTCCCGACCATCTGCGGCACCGGCACCGAGGATTATTTCTGCGGCGCCTACAACTTCGACGTCGGCGTCTGCGAGCCCGACCAGCCGCACGCCTACTCCGAATTCTCGACTCCCTATGCGGGCCTCTGCCAGGTGATCCGGCCCGACGGTGTCTATCGCTCCCAGCAGCGCTTTGGCCTGTACCGCTGGCACATCATGGATCCGGTACGGTTCGAGACGGGCCTCAAGGTCACCATCCAGGCGCTCGGCTGGCGCCCCGACAGGGAGCGCCGCTACCTGCCCCTGCAGGACGACATCGCCTCGGTCGCGTTCTGGTACCAGACCCTGCCGAGCGCATCGCTCGAGCCGCTGCCGGATCGCGACTCTCTCGAGGTGATCTGATCTCTCCCATCGGGCATCAGGACGCAGCGTCGTGTCATGCTCTTCCGACGTGCGAGCAAATCGTTTCGCACGCGAAAAACCACGACACATCGTCGGTCGCTGAAATGCCCTATGTTCGCCACTGGACATCAACTCGAGGGGGATCAAGCTGACGGCCCCCTTCAGCGTCGCAAGAATGCAGAACAAGCCCCTCTCGGAACGCTCCATCCTGCTCGTGGAGGATGACATCATCCTGTCCACCGACATCGCGTTCGCCCTGACCGATGCCGGCTGCAAGGCGATCGTGCCGACCACCTCCAATGCCGCCGCACTGTCCGCCATGGTCCATTACATCTTCGACGCGGCGATTCTCGATGTGAATGTGCAGAACGAATGGGTCTTCCCGGTCGCCAATGCGCTGGACACGGTCGGCATCCCCTTTCTTTTCCTGACCGCCTATTCGCACGATTCGATCCCCGCGGAGCATCGCCGGCGGCCCTTCATTCAGAAGCCGCACCATCCGGAAGGCCTGCTCGATGCGCTGGTGGAGTTGATAGACGGGAACCGCCAGCCCGCAGCGGCTAACGATGAATTGACGAGCACCAAGGCCCGGTGACCGCTGCACGAGAAACCTGCTTCAGCGCATTGATCGCCCTGATGGGGATCGGGACCGCGCGACACGGAGTAGCGACGCTCTCATCGTCATCCGCATCATGAGGCGCGTTCGACCTCCGCTGGAGGGCCCTCAGCGACAGAGGCTCAGCGGAAGGTGCCGCTCCGACGCCGCCGTGAGGCAGTCGGCCACGCTCTTGAACTGCCGACGCTCGAAATAGACCGCGCGCAAGGAATATTCGCCTGCCGGCGCCGTGAGCGCACTCGCAACCGCCGCCGGCGCAGCACGCGCGGACTCTGCGGTCGGTGCAGCGCCGCCGGTGCTGCTGCTCGCGCCAGCAATCGTCTGTCGCCGAAGCGCCTCGAAGTCATGGCTTGCAATCCCCGTGCTCAGCCCGTCGTCGCCGGATGCAGCGGAGGTACCGGTCGCGGCTGCGCTGCCGGGTCCTGCGCTCGCGCCACCTCCGACACCGGTTCCCGCACTCGCCCCACCGGTGCCTGCGCTTGCGGCACCAGTGCCTGCACTCGCTCCCGCGCTGGCGCCGGCACTTGCACCGCCGGCACTGGCGCCTGCGCTGGCTCCCGCGCTCGCTCCACCGGCACCAGCGCTCGCACCTGCGCTGGCGCCAGCACTCGCACCGCCGGCACTGGCGCCAGCGCCGGCACCAGCGCTCGCTCCGCCGCCGCCGGCACTTGCTCCTGCGCCTGCGCCTGCGCCCGCTCCGCCACCGCCCGCACCGGCCCCGGCTCCTGCAGCATCAGCCGACGCCGCATATCCGGCAAAGAGCGAAAGGAGAAGCCACAAGCCCACACGTCCCATCATGCATCGGGAATAACGCGCCCGACCGTTCAGCAGCCCGGGGGCAAAGCCGTGATCCGCTCAACGTGCGGCAGTGCTGGCGCGCGGAAAGAGAAGACCGGCGAGAGAGCGGCCGATAGCGCGGGCCAACCGTACACTTGAAACATCGACGGCCCGTTTCCGATCGAACGAAGCGGCGTTAGTCTTCCGAAGCGGGAGCCGGGTAACGTGTACGATCCATGAAATCGCCCGCCAGCGGCACTACCGTCGTGGTCGTCGAGGATGAGATTCTCGTTCGCGCAGCCACCGCGCGCTATCTGCGCGAGGCGGGATGCCTCGTGTTCGAGGCAGCCAGCGCGGAGGAGTGCCTCGACCTGCTGGCCAGCGAAAGATCGATCGACGTCGTGTTCGCCGACATCAGGCTGCCGCGGCAAAGCGGCCTCGACCTGCTGCGCGCGCTCCAACAGAGCCATCCGCATCTGGGCATCGTGCTGACGACCGGCGGAAAGCTGGATGAGCCGATTCCCGATGGCGTGACCCTGCTGCAGAAGCCCTACGGCCTGTTCGAGATCGAGCGCTGCATCGGCGTTCTGCGCGCTCACCGTCATCTGGGCGTGAACCGAAATCATCGCGCGGGCGCAAATCATCGGTCACCGACCAAACCGCCACGATCATGAGGATCGGCATCATCTCGGACACGCACGGCCTCCTGCGCCCCGAGGCACGCCAGCGGCTGGCGGGCGTCGATCACATCATCCATGCCGGCGACATCGGCCGGCCCGAGGTGATTGCGGGCCTGCGCGAGATCGCGCCGACAACGGCGATACGCGGAAACGTCGACAGGGGTCCGTGGGCGGCCGAGCACCCGCACACCGAATGGCTGACGCTCGGCGGCCGGACCCTCTACGTGCTGCACAACCTCGGCGAGCTCGACCTCGATCCGCCGGCGGCCGGTATCGACGTGGTCGTCTCGGGTCATTCGCATCAGCCGAAGATCGAGACCGTCGACGGCGTGCTGTACCTCAATCCGGGAAGTGCGGGGCCGCGCCGCTTCACCCTGCCGATCGCCCTTGCGACCCTCGAGCTCGGCGGCGACGCGCTGCGGCCGCGCATTCATCGGCTCGGCTGAGCGCCGGTCAGGGCGCGCGGATGACCGCGAGACCCGCCTTGCCCTCCCAGCGGTCGGCGTCGCCGAAGCGGCCCATGTAGATGTTGCCGCGCGAATCGCGCACGTCGCTGCCGGCATAGACCGCGGTGTCGAGCTTGCCCGCGGCGCTGACGGTGCCGCTGGCGATGTCGTAGGCGTAGAGGGTCGTGTCCTTCGAACGGTGCGTCCGCGGCACGCCGTAGATCTTCTTCTCGTCGGCGGAGAGGGTGATGCCGTAGAGCTGGTCGATGCGCTCGCCCGCGTCGACATCGGCCTTGGGCAGGAAAGGCCCGAGGGGACTGATGACGTCGCTGGCCGTGTCGAGGCGGTAAAGCTCGCCGTTGACCGTGGACAGGTAGATCGTCTCGCCGTCGCGTGTGCGGGCCTGCCCGTTCCAGAAGCCGCCGGTGGCGCTGTAGCGCGTCGGCTTGTTGATGCCCGTGTTGAGGTCGTAGACCCACACGGGGTGACTCTCCACCCGCTGTGCCGGATCCTCCGTACCGCGATAGGTGAAGATCTTCCCCTGCTTCGTTGCGACGATCTCGCGGCTCAGCGGATTGCCGAGCTGCCAGGGAATCCCGGGCACGGTCGTCACCTGGCGGCGTGCATGGTCGTAGAGGATGATGTCGCTGGTGGGATGGGCGAGGCCCGCCAGCAGGTCGCGTCCGGGCACGGCAGACAGGGCGATGACTCCGGTATGCCCGGCCAGCACCCCCCCTGGCAGCGAGCGGCTCACCTCCTCCAGCCTGTCGGTCGCCGTGTCGTAGGCATAGAGATGCGCGCCACGATAGGTCGGCAGCGAATCGATCGGGCCCTTCAGGTCGTGGAAGCCCTGCGAGGCCATGTACATCCTGCCCTGCGCCTCGACGATGTGCGTGTGGCCCTTGGGGATCTGTTCGTTGGGCGCGAGATTGCCCGCCGCCTGCGAGACATCCATGAAGGTTCCGAGGAAACGGCGCTCGCCGGTCTCCGGCGTGTAGCGGAACACGGCAACGTCCTCGCGGCCATCCGGCCGCTTGCTGGTGAAGCCGATATACACGCGGCCCTGCGAATCCATGCCGATCGCATCCCAGCACTGCTCCAGCACCAGGCCATGCGGCGCGAGGTCGTCGAACGTGATCGTCTGCTCGATCGGCAGGCGCTGTCCGGCGCGCGCATCCTCGGCCCGTACCGACAAGGCCGCCATCGCCGTCCAGCTCAAAGCCGCCGCGGAAAGGGCAGCAGCGGCGCGGTTCATGGGCACCTCCAGCGATACACGGAACAGGGAAAGCGAGGTCGCTGACCCACCGTAGTGACGCCGGCGGCGATGACCTGAGCGATTTGCGTGATATCGCCCGCTCTGACTATGCCCTAGGCCTTGAAGCCCTCCGGCGGATCGCACGGCCGCGTGCCGAGTTCGCCCGGAATCGAGACTTCGAGGATCTCCATCTCGTCCGAGGTGCGGGTCTCGTTGTGCCGCAGGTAGCCGGGGATGAAGAGCGAATCGCCCTCCTCGACCTTGAGGGTCCGGCCGTCCTCGAACTGCAGCTCGACCCAGCCCTTCATGATGTAGATGAACTGGCCGTCGCACTCGTGATAGTGCCAGCCGGTCGGCTTGCTGAGACCCTGCGTGGCCTTCATCACCTGGGCGCGCATCGCGCCGGCGCTGCCTTCGGCCACGCCGAGATCGCGATAGGTGAAGAAGTCGCGCCGGCCCTTGACGAGCACCGGCTCGGCGATGCGGGCATGGGCGACCTTCTGGCCGGCGGTCTTTTGCGAGGACAGCGTCGCGGAATCGGGTGCCATGAGTTCCTCCTGTGATTGGGGCGAGGGTCGCGCCGCCGTCCCGGCGTGGCAAGGGGTTTGATCATAGCCTCAGCGTCACCGCGAAGGCCCCCGCGGCGCCGAGGATGACGACCAGCCACGGCGGCGCCTTCCACGAGACGAGCAGCAGCAGCGCCACCGCGGCGATGGCGAAATCGGCCGGCGCATGGATGGCGCTGGTCCAGACCGGCGTGTAGAGCGCGGCCAGCAGCAGCCCGACCACGGCGGCGTTCACGCCCTTCAGCACCGAGCGCATCGCCGGATGCTGGCGGAACCAGCTCCAGAACGGCAGCGGGCCGATCGCCAGGAAGAACGACGGCAGGAAGATGCCGGCGAGGCACAGCAGGCCGCCCGCCCAGCCGTTGGGCGGCTGGCTCATCACCGCGCCGAGATAAGCCGCGAAGGTGAAGAGCGGCCCCGGTACCGCCTGCGCGGCACCATAGCCCGCCAGGAAGGCGTCGTTGCCGACCCAGCCCGGCTGGACCGTCGCGGCCTGCAGCAATGGCAGCACGACATGGCCGCCGCCGAACACCAGCGAGCCCGAACGATAGAAGGCGTCGAACACCGCGAGCGCATGGCTGCCGGTCGACGACACCACGAGCGGCAGGCCGAACAGCAGGGCGAAGAACAGCACGATCGCGCCGACCGACCACGCCCGGCTGATGCGCACCGGCAGCGGCGTGAAGGCGATCGCCTCGCCCGGCAGGAAGAACCGGCCGATCAGACCGCCGGCGACGATCGCGCCGACCTGGCCCAGCGTCGACGGCACCGACAGCGCGAGCACCGTCGCCGCCGCCGCGATCGCCAGCCGCTCGCGGTCGGGACAGAGGGTCTTCGCCATGTTCCACACGGCCTGCGCGACCACCGCGACGGCGACGATCTTGAGGCCGTGCAGCCAGCTCGCATCGGCGAGGTCGCCGACGGCGGACACGCCGTAGCCGAAGGCGATCAGCGCCAGGGCCGACGGCGAGGTGAAGCCGAGCCACGCCGCCAGCGCGCCGGGGATGCCGGCACGCATCACGCCGATCATGATGCCGACCTTGCTGCTCGCCGGGCCCGGCAGGAACTGGCTGAGCGCGACGATGTCGGCATAGTGCTCCTCGCTCAGCCAGCGGCGGCGGCCGACGAACTCGGCGCGGAAGAAGCCGAGATGGGCGACCGGGCCGCCGAAGCTCGTCAAGCCAAGACGAAGGAAGATGAGGAACACCTTCAGCGGGCTGTCCGACGCGTCGATGTCCGGTTGACCCGCGGCGGCGGTCATCGCGGCGAAGTCGCTTCTTCTGCAAGCACCTCGCCGTTGACGACGGCGTCGCGGTCGACCCTGCCGGCGAGGAAGTCGATCACGTTGCCGGCGGAATCCCAGCCCATGCGGCGCAGGCCCTCGGCCGTGCTGGCCGCGACGTGCGGGGTCACGATCAGGTTCTCGTGCGCCAGCATCGCCGGCGGCTCGACCATCGGCTCCTCGCGCAGCACGTCGAGCCCCGCGGCGGCGATGTGTCCGGACCGCAGCGCCGCGTCGAGCGCGGCCTCGTCGACCAGCGTGCCACGCGCGGTATTGATCAGGATGGCGCCCTTCTTCATGCCGGCCAGGAACGCACCGTTGACCAGGCCGCGCGTCCTGTCGTTGGCGGGGATGTGCACGGTCACGATGTCGGCGCGGGCGAGGCCCGCATCGCGCTCCTTGATCGCCTCGTAGCCCGCCCCCCGGATCGTGCCGGCGGGGATGTAGGGATCGTGCACCATCACCTTCATGCCGAAAGCGGCGCAGAGTCGCGCCACGCGCGTGCCGATGCGGCCGAAGCCGATGATCAGCACGCTGCGCCCGCCGAGCTCGATCGTGCTGGACTGGCCGCGCACCTTCCAGTCGCCGCGCCGCACCGCGGCCGACACGCCCACCACGTTGCGCGCCAGCGAGAGCATCAGCATCAGCGCGTGCTCCGCCACCGAGGCGGCGTTGGCCTCGGGCGTGATCATCAGGGCGATGCCGCGGCGGGTGAGCAGCGGGACGTCGACCAGGTCGTAGCCGACGCCGTGACGGCAGACGACCTTCAGCCGCCCGGCGTGCTTCAGCAGCGCCTCGTCGACCACCGTGCCGCGCACGATCAGCCCATCGGCCTGCCGCAGGCGCTCGGCCAGCGATTCGTTGGAGGGCTTCCCCGGATGGTCGAGCGTCACGCCCGGCGCCTTCAGGAGGCGGTCGATCCCCTCGGGATGGATGGGATCGGCGACGACGATATGCGGCATGAAACGACTCTTCCTCCGGAACCACGCGGGCTGAACTTTACAAAGGTTTTAGGTGGATGCCACGCGAACGCCAAGAACGCCGCAATGATTGAGGTCGAGGGGCAGGGTAACCATGGAGGATACGACGTTCATGCGACTCTCCCTTTTGGCACTCACCCTGATCGGCGTGGCCGGCGTCGCCAACGCCGCGACGATGACCCAGGCGACGCCGCCGATGAGCCAGATCGTCGACACGACCTCGCCGCCGCCGGGCAAGCACAAGGTCGCCTTCACCGACGAGTACGGCTTCCGCTATGACCGCTGGGGCAACCGCCTGGACAGCGCCGGTCATGTGATCGCGCCGCCGCATACGCAGCCGGGCGCGCGCGTGATCCAGAACGGCCGCTCCTAGCACGGGCTCGGCATCGCCCGGCGGTCCCGCATCGCCGGGCGGTGCCGCACGGCGGTTGACAGCGCCGCCGGGGCAATTCCCACTGCCGCGACAAAGCAGGAGGGAGAACGCCCATGTCCGACACGCCGACCTTCGGCCGCTATGCCGAGATTCCGGTCGACAAGATGACGCCCGAGCAGAAGGAAGGCTATGCGGCGATGATGGAATCGCGCGGCCGCCTGCCGGGCCCGAACAAGATCTGGATCCACAATCCCAAGCTCGCCAAGGTCATCGGCCCGTTCGGCGCGCATTTCCAGCCCGGCAAGTACTCGCTCAGCGAACGCGAGCGCGAGATCGCGGTGTGCGTCGTCACCAGCCACTGGCGCTCGGCCTATCCGACCTCGGCGCACGAGCGGATCGGCAAGCAGGTCGGCCTGCCGGCCGAGAAGGTGGACGCCATCCTGTGCGGCCTGCCGACCAAGTTCGACGACGAGCGCGAGCAGGTCGTCTACGAGATGGCGATCGCGCTGACCAACGGGCGGTGGGTGCCGCGCGGCCTGTATGAGCGCGCGGTCAAGGCGCTGGGCCATGTCAGCATCACCGACGTCATCACCCTGATGGGCCACTACAGCAGCGTCGCGATGACGCTCGCCTTCTACGACGTGCCGGACGGCGCACCGGGAATGGCGCGCTGAAGCAACCTTCATGACGACAAGCATCTTCGAGCGCTTCCGGCTCACCGGCCGGACGGCGCTGGTCACCGGCGCGCGCCGCGAGATCGGCCGCGCCATCGCGCTCGCGCTGGCAGATGCAGGCGCGAGGCTTGCCATCCACCATGCCGGGACCCCTGAAGAAGCGGCCGACGCCGACACGGTGGTGCGCAAGATCGAGAAGGCCGGCGGCACGGCCAAGGCATTCGGCCAGGACTTCGCGCTCGACGACTCGGGCCATCGACTGGCCGAGGCGGCCACCGCCTGGTCGCCAGTCGACATCCTGGTGCTGAACGCCTCGATCGAATTGCCCGAGCCGTATCACGGCATCTCGCGCGAGCGCTTCGACCGGCAGATCGCGGTCAACCTGCGCAGCCCGCTCGAGCTCCTGCAGGCGCTGGTCCCGCCGATGGGTGCCCGCGGCTGGGGGCGCGTGGTCACGATCGGCAGCGTGCAGCAGGTGCGGCCGCATCCGCAGATGATGGTCTATGCCGGCACCAAGGCCGCGCAGCTCAACTGGGCGTGGAACCTCGCGCGACAGTTCGGCGGCCAGGGCGTCACGGTGAACAACCTGGCGCCCGGCGCCATCCTGACCGCGCGCAATCGCGCCCAGATGGCGACCGAAGGCAAGGCGCTGGCGCAGCGCATCCCCGCCGGCCGTCTCGGCACGCCCCAGGACCTCGCGGGCGCCGCCCTGCTGCTGTGCTCGGACGCCGGCGCCTACATCAACGGCGCCAATCTCTACGTCGATGGCGGACGGGCGATCGCGTAGGACGCGGCAACGCCTGCAATTGCCGCTTCGCTGCCGGGCTGACATATTTCGGCGACGATCGTCGATGGGAGGTTTGGGGCGTGTGGGTCAGGGCTTTTCTTCTGTCGTGCCTGCTGCTCGTACCGGGACTGGCGGAGGCGCAATCGTCGCGGACGGTGCAGGGCGAGGACGCGTCGGGCGAGCTGTTCCTGCCGGCGCGCACGCCCGCGCCGCTCATCTTCGTCCTGCATACCGCCTGGGGGCATGTGAGCCCCAACGACCGCCAGTACGCGAAGATGCTGGCGCAGGCGGGCTTCGTCGCCTTCGCCATCGAGTATCCGCTCAATGGCGGCCCGGGCTGGGTGCCGAAGTACGTGAAGCTCGCGGCCGCGCAGCCTGAAGCGGCCGGCCAGCCCTGGGGCGCGGTGGGCTTCTCGGCCGGCGGCCCGCGCACCTTCTGGCTGGCGGCGGGGGCGCCCGACAGGGTCAAGGCGGTGGTCTCCTACTACGGCACATATGACTTCCAGACCACGCCGGTCGCGTCCATGCGCCGATCGGATTCGCGCAGCAGCCCGATCGCCATGCTGGATCGGGTGCACGTTGCAGCCCTGCTGCTGCATGGCGCCAAGGACAACGAGGTGCCGGTGGAAATGGTCGAGCGCATGAAGGCGGCGATGATCGCCAAGGGCCTGCCGGTCGAGGCGGTCGTCTATCCCGACTGCTATCACAGCTTCGATCGCGGCCCGGAGCCCGGCATGCACGGCACCACGAGCAACGGCACCTACGTCGCCTACAACGCGAAATGCGAAGCCGACGCGCGCGCCCGCGCGGTGAACTGGTTCAGGACCTACCTGAAGTGAGGTAAGGTGGAGAGATGACGAAGTCGATCCTGCTCGCTGTCCTGCTCTCGGCCGCTCTCGGCGGCTGCGGATGGTATTTCTCGCCCGAGGCGGCGCAGCCGCCGGCGCCTGCGCGTGCCACTGACATCGAATCGCTGAAGGCTGCCTTCGTGCCCTATTGCGGGCCTCTCTGGTCGGTCGCCAAGCAGGGCTACGTCAACATTCCGTGCCCGCCCGGCAGCAACTACCTGGGCGCCAGCGGCCTCTAGCCGCCGGGCGGTTTCGCCGAAGGAACTCGCCTTCCCTTTCGCCGTTCACCTCATCGAGGTGACCGCCATGGTGCGCAAACGATCGTTTCTCGCAGGCTCTCTGGCCGCCATCGTCCTGATCGGCTGGATGGCCGGCGCGAGCGCGCAGACCGCAGGCGAGCCCATGAAGCTCCCGCCGCTGCCGCCCGCGAACGGTGGCCAAGCGGCAGATCAAGCAACCCAGCAACAGCAGACCGCCCCGCAGCCGCAACCGGCGCCGCAGGAGGCCGCCGGCGCGCCCGCCAATGCCGCGACGAGCACGCTGCCGCCGCTGCCGCTCGACCATGACGGCATCCGCGAGGTCCAGAACCAGCTGATCGCGCTCGGCTTCGATCCCGGCCCGGCCGACGGCGAGACCGGCCCCGCGACCATGAGCGCCGTGCAGCAGTACAACGAAAGCCGCGGCGGCAACGGCCCGGTGCCGGTCGACGGCAGGCTGCTCGCGCGGCTGCAGCAGGACACCGGCCCGCGCCTCACGCCGCAGCAGGTCGCCGCGCGCTCGCAGCCGCACTATGCCGCGCCGGCCGCTCCTCCGGATCCGCTTGCGGGCGTGGTGCAGCAGTTCCAGTCGAACATCCGCGCGCTGCTCAACGGCGGCTACTGAACCGTCCCGTCGCCATCACGACCGCCGCGAGCGCCTGAAGCGCCGCGGTCAATGCGAGCGCCCAGCTGTAGCCGTCGGGGTCCCACCCGCCCGACGCGGTGCGTGGCCAAAGGTCGAGGATCCAGCCGATCGCCGCCTGGATCAGGAACGCCCCGCCAAGCGACAGCATGTTCACGGCCGTCGATACCCGTCCTGTCTGCTCGGGCGGAAACATCTGGCAGACCTCGATGTATCCGGTCGCGCCGCCCGCGCCGAACAGCGCCATCGCGAGCCACAGCACGAGCACGATGGCGTACTGGCTCGGCTGCAGGATCAGGCCGACCTGCAGCAGCACCGGGCCGATGAGCGACACGATCGGAACGAGGAAGCGCGGCAGCCCCGCCGCGTGCGCCCGGCTGGCGGCGCTGCCGATGAGCATGCTGCCGGCGATCATCGCGAAGGTGTAGAGGAACAGCACACCCGCGCGGGCCGGACCGTCCATGCCGGCCACGTCGCGCAGCCAGGGGCCTGCCCAAAGGCCGAGATAGGCAAAGTTGAACATCGACAGCGTCGCGACCGCCGGACCGAAGCGCCAGAAGATCGGCGAGGCGAGGATGCGACCGCTCAACGCAATGTCGCCGCGCAGGGTTCGCACCGGCCCCGATCGCGGCTTGTCGGGCATCGACAGGAAGATCCAGACCGCCACCGCAAGCGCGAGAACGCAGAGTCCCCAGAAGACGCCGCGCCAGCCGAGCATGGGCAGCACGGCCTGGACGGGTGACGTCGTGAGCGTGCTGCCGAGCGCGCCGAGCGCCGAGGCGATGCCGGTCACGTGCGCGACCCGGTGACGTTCGAACCAGTCGGCGTTGCCCTTGATCACCGCCATCAGGCCGGCCGAGATCCCGACGCCCACGACGATCCGTGCCAGCACGAGTCCGGCGAATCCCGGCGACAGCGCGAATATCGCAAAGCCCATCGCCGTCAGCGACATCAGCACGGCCTGCACGCGGCGCGGGCCGAACGCATCGAGGGCAACGCCCAGCGGCAGCTGCACGACCGCATAGGAGGCGAACATGCAGGCGGCCAGCACGCCCAGCTCTACGGCGGACAGGCCGAGCTCCATGGCGAGCACCGGACCGACGATCGCCATCACGGTGCGCGCGGCCTGGTTCATGAAGTTCGCCGCGGCGAGCGGAAACGTCACCCGGACAAGCATGCGGGAGCGCGCTCGGCCTCAGTCGAGCTTCGACAGCACGCCGTCCCGGAAGCGATGCATGGTGTCGATCGTCCCTTGAAGCGTCTGCGCCGCGCCGTAGCCGAACAGCCGCACATCGACCGACGTCACGCCCAAATCCCGAAGCTGCTTGATATCCCCGACCCAGTCGGAATCGCCGCCGGTGAACAGCTCGGGCTCCCCCGAGAGGGTGCCGCGCGGGCGCACGCCCGGGCCGGAGAGGACCCGATAGGCGAGCGTGATCTCCTTCGGGTCGCGGTTGCCGCGCTTGCAGAACTCGTGGAAGCGCTGCAGCCCCTGCCTGAAGGTCGAGACGGTGTTCATCGGATGCTGCGGGTTCGTGCCCACCGGATACCAGCCCTGGGCATAGCGGACGGTGCGACGCAGCGCCGGCGCGCTTTCTCCGCCCACCCAGATCGGAATGGGCTGCTGCACCGGCTTGGGGGTGAATACGACATCGTCGAAACGCACATACTTGCCGTCGAATTTCGGCGCGTCGGCCGACCAGAGCTCGCGGCACGCCGCCATCCATTCGTCGGTCACGGCGCCGCGATCGTCGAACGGGGCGGCGCCGATGGCCTCGAACTCCTCGCGGCACCAGCCGACACCGATGCCCAGGGTCAGGCGGCCCCTGGATAGGTAGTCGATGGTCGACAGCACCTTGGCGGTCAGGACCGCCGGACGATGCGGCACCACCATGACCGACAGGACGAACCGGAGCTTCTTCGTCAGCGCGGCGATGTAGGCCGTGGTGGTCAGCTGCTCGAGCCACGCGGCCGTGGGACCGGCCGGGAACTCGCCACTGCCGGTGTAGGGATATTTCGACTCGAGATTGCGCGGCACCATGATGTGGTCGCTGATCGTGACGTAGTCGAAGCCCAGCGCCTCGCCTTCCGTGACGATCCGGACCAGGCCATCCGGCTCGATCAGGGGACCCGAGGTGGGCACGTTGAAGCCGATCTGCATGATGGTCTCCTCCCCGCGACACGCTTTCTCTTCAGCCCGCTCGAACGTCCTGGTCTTCCAGAATCTCGAGTATTTCCAGATCGCGGAGCGGCACCCACTTCACAGTCCTCGGCCAATGCACCGGGCATTCCATCATCGGCTGGACGCCGCCGAGCTCCACGCCGACGTGCCGGAAGATGTCCTCCCGGCCGATGAAGCGCTCGAGGCCGGGCGCCAGGTCGTCGCTTGTCGGGCGGAACACGGCGCGCACGCGGTCGAGATACTGGACCGCCTTGCGATCGATCGGCGGCCGCTGGTCGGTGGCGCCTGCCGGCTCGCTTGCAGGTGCGGGCGGGTCCGCGTCCGTCATCGAGGGCACGCTCGGAGCGCTGATCGCGCGCCGTCGGGACAGTCCTTTCCCGCGCATTCCTTCAGGCTTTGGCGTATTCGAGGCGGAAGCCGTCACCCCAGCGCTTGATATGGCCGACCGACGGCGACGGGAAGTGCATGGTGCAGCACAACGTGTCGGTGTCGCAGTAGCGCTCCAGGAAATTCCGGCGCGTCCGGACAGCCTGGTCGCGGTCGGTGTCGACGCGCATGACCAGTTCGGGATAGCGGGCCTGGATCGGCGAATGGATCAGATCGCCGGTGAACACCGCGGCGTCGGACCCCTTGCCGGCGCAGACCGCGAAATGATCCGGCGTGTGACCGGGGGTCGGGCTCAATCGGATATGGTCGTTGAGCGCGTGATCGCTGGCGACCAGCTCGGCGCGATTGGCCTCGATGATCGGCAGCACGCTGTCGCTGATCTGGTCGAGCGGCGTCTTCTTATGGATCTCGCTCCAGTAGATGTATTCCTTCTTCGAGAACAGGTAGCGCGCCTTGGGAAAGGTCGGGACCCAGCGGCCGTTCTCCAGGCGCGTGTTCCAGCCGACATGATCGCCGTGCAGGTGCGTGCACATCACGAAATCGATGTCCTCGACCCCGAGACCGGCCGCCTTCAGCGCGCCCATCCAGTTGCCGTCCTTCTTCTTGTTCCACGCCGGCCGCAGCGGGAAATTCTTGTCGTTGCCGATGCAGCTGTCGACCAGGATGTTATGGTGCGGCGTCTTGACGACGTACGACTGGAAGCACAGCACGACGTTGCCGGTCGCGCTGTCGTAGCCCCCGGGCGCCAGCCACGACAGGTTCTCGCCGAGGGTTTCCTTCGACAGGGTCGGCAGGAAGTCGAGCATCGCCGTGAAGCCGTGCTCCTGCTCGACGATCCGGTGAATGGTCATGTCGTTGACGGAAAAGCTCGTGCGCATCGCTTGCGTCTCCTCGCCCGTAGGTTATCCGAACTTGCCGCGTTATCGTAACCCGGTAGGGAGCCTCCGTTGAAGCTCGGCATCGTCTCCGACCTGCACTGCAACATCGATGGTCTCGCGCGGGCCCTGGAGATCATGGGACCGATCGACACGCTGCTGTGTCTCGGCGACAGCATCAACGAATTCGGCTTCTCGAACGACGTGATCGGCCGGCTACGTGCGCTCGACGCCATCACCATTCTCGGGAATCACGAGGAGGTCTTTTTGGGCGCGGCCGGCGAGCGGGCACGTTCCCGGCCGGAGATCGACCGGTCATTGCTCGGCTGGCTCGCCGAGCGACCCCATCGGCAGGAGCTGCGGGTCGACGGCAAGCGCATCCTGATGGTGCACTCGACGCCGTGGGAGCCGCGCGGCAGCTACGTGCTGCCCACCAGCTCCGCGTTGGAGCGCTTCGGCGAGGCCGACGCCGACATCGTGCTCTACGGCCACACGCACCGCCAGCTCGTCCGTCGCGTCGGCCGGGTGCTGGTGGTCAATCCCGGCTCGGCCGGCGAGGCCCGCGATCCGGGCAATGGCCGGCAGTTGAGCTGCGCCGTGCTGGACACGGCGACGGAGGAGGTCGTGGTGCGGGATTTTCCGGCGTTTACCGCCGGTCGGCAGCCCGAACGCCGGAGATGATAGGCTCACGACCAAGCAACGGGAGACAAGCCTCATGCCCATCGAGCGATTCATGGTTCCGCACGAGCTGGAGCCGGTCAGCCACTACTGCCACGTCGTCAGGGCCGGCGACTTCATCTACCTCTCCGGCATGGTCGGCATGAAGGCGGATGGCACGATTCCACCGGACACCGTCAGCCAGTTCGAGATTGCCCTGAAGGCGATCGATACCTGCTTGCGCCACGCGGGCGGACGGGCCGATCAGGTGATCAAGGTGCTCGTCTTCATGACCGACATCGCGGAACGGGCCAGCATCAATCCGATACGCCAGCGCTACTTCGGCGAGCACAGGCCGGCGTCGACCTTGGTCGAGGTCAAGGCGCTGGTCGATCCCCGCATGAAGGTGGAAATCGAAGCCGTCGCCTATATCGGCGCCTAGGGCTCGAGTAACGCGTCCTCACAGCGCGGTCATGCCGCCGTCCACGAACAGCAGGGCGCCGGTGACGTAGGAGGCATCGTCGGAGGCCAGGAACAGGATGGCGGCGGCGACCTCCTCGGCCCGGCCCGGGCGCTTCATCATGGTGCCTCGTGCGGCCTGGGCGTTGTACTGCTCGACGGTCTCGCCGGCCGCCGCGATGCGGCGCTCATGAAACGGCGTGAAGATCGGCCCGGGGCCGACGGCGTTCACGCGTATGCCCTCCGGCGAGTGGTCGGCGGCGAGCGCTCGCGTCAAGCCTGCGATGGCAGCCTTGGTGGTGTCGTACTGCAGGTTGCCGCCGCCCGAGACGACGGATCGCACGGAGGCGACGTTGACGATGGCGCCACCCTTGTCGCGGCGCATCAGCGGCACCGCGGCCTTGGCGCAAAAGGCATAACTCATCAGGTTGACGCTGAGGATCTCGTTCCAGCTCGCCGCGCTCGCCTCATCGATCTTCTCGTATTTGCGGATGCCGGCATTGTTGACGAGGATGTCGAGACGACCGAATTGCTGCGCCGCGCCGTTGACGAAAGCGAGGCATGCGGCCTCGGTGCCGACGTCAGCCTCCGTGAAGGCGACCTTGGCGCCGGCGTTCTTGAGCTCGGTCGCAACCCGTCGGCCGCGATCGCCGTCCCGATCGCAGAACGCCACGCTCGCCCCCTCGGCGACGAAGCGCCTGACCGTCGCCTCCCCGATCCCCGATGCTCCGCCCGTCACCGCAGCGACCTTGCCGTCGAGCCTTCCCATGTTCGCCCCCTTTTCATTGCGTTGCGAAATTGCCTTCGCGTCGGACCGACCGCACAAGGTGCTAGTGTATCCTTCGCCACTCCGGGAGGCGATGAGCGCATGAAGTCCGTGCAATCACACCCATCGGCGGCGCTGCTGGGCGTCGCGAACAAGCCGCCGCTGACCTGGGAACTGCCGCAGCCGAAGCGGCCGATCGCTCTCAAGGCCGCCACCCTGCTCAACGGCAAGGGCGGGACGCTGCGCGACACCGTGATCGTCGTCGCGGGCGACAGGATCGAGCGCATCGGCGGGCCGATCCCGGAAGGGGCTCAGATGTACGATCTCGCGGGCATGACCGTGGCGCCCGGATTGATCGACACCCACGTCCACGTGACCTACCACTTCAACCACGATCGCTTCATCGACAACCGGCTCGCCGGACAGGACGAGCCGGTGCCCGATTCGGTCCTGTTCGGCGTGGAAAACGGCGTGCGCATCCTGGAGGCGGGCTTCACGACAGTGCAGAGCCTGGGACCGGGCACGGCGTGGGATCTCCCCTTGCGCGAAGCCTGGGCGCGCAACCTGGTGCCGGGGCCGCGATTGCTGACCTCGCTGCAATGGTTCCGCTACGATCAGCCCGGACAGGCCGCGCAGCCTGACCCGGAGCTCCGGGCCATGGTGCGCGATCTCAAGGCGCGGGGCGCCGACGCCATCAAGATCTTCGCCTCGACGAGCGTGCGCGAAGGGTCGCGCCCCACGCTCACGCAGGCCCAGCTCGATGCCATTTGCGGCGAATGCAACAGGCAAGGCCTGCGCAGCGTCGTTCACGCCTACACGTCGGCCGTGAAGATGGCGGTCCAGGCGGGATGCACGGCGATCGAGCACGGCACCGGCGGCATGACCGATGAAACGCTGGCCCTGATGGCGGCCAAAGGCACCTTCTTCGATCCAACCGTTGGCGTGGTCACCGAGAACTACGTCGCCAACAAGGACAAGTACCTGGGCGTCGGCAATTACACGGCGGAAGCGTTCGCGATGATGGAAAAGCTGATCGCCAATCCGAAACCGCCGGAGGAATTCATCCGGTCCCTCACGGTGCCAGGCCTGAAGATCGTCTATGGCAGCGATGCTACCGCGGGCGCTCACGGCCACAATGCCGAAGGACTGCTGTACCGCATCAAGTTCGGCCACCAAGATGCCATGCAGGCGCTCGTCTCGGCGACCTCTCTCGCCGCAGAGTCGCTCAATCTCGGCAACGAGATCGGCACGATCGCACCCGGCATGACGGCCGACATCGTGGCGATGCGCGGCGATTATCTTGCGGACGCCACCGCGCTGCGCCGGATGGCCTTCGTGATGAAGGGCGGCAAGGTCTTCAAATACCAGCCCTGACCACTATCCGGCCGCCTTGTCTTTATCCGCCGCAGAGGTTGCAGGTCCCGACGGCAAGGTGCCCTGGGCCTGAGCCGCCATACGCTGCCGGGTCACCGCCATGGCCGCCTCGGCGACCTTGTTCCCCTGGACCTTCGCCATGACCGCGGCGTTCAGTCCCGCCATCAGCTCGACCTTGTTCGCCGCCAGATACTCGGCCGACGCCTTGAGGTTGCGGGTGTGTCCGTTGATCTCGGGGATGACGTAGCGGGCAAACAGCTCCCACGAGCGCAGCGTCGCTTCGTGGCTTGCCCAGTCGTGCGCAAAGCCCAGCACGACACCGAATCCGCCGGTAACCTCCTGCAGCGCGCGGATCGTCTTGACCATCTCGTCGGGCGTGCCGATCACCGACGTGCCGACCGCGTTGCCGATGCCTGTCACCCGCGCCAGCAGATCCCACTTGTCGGCCACATGGACCGAGCCGGGCCGGCCGAGAACGCGGACATTGTACTCGTTGTGCCAGTGATGAAGGCCGTCCACCGCCTCCTGCTCGGCCTGCTTCTTCGACTCGGCGAGATGCCAGGCCATCACCACACGCCAGTTCTTCCGGTCGACCGTCCGACCGTGCTTCTTCGCCGCCTCCTCGGCAAACGACCACTGGGTCGGCAGCGCCTGCAGCCCTTCCTGCGAGGTCGAGCCGATGGACAGGACGCCCATGCCGTACTTTCCGGCAAGCTGCATGCCGGACGGGCTGATCGAGGACGCAGCCGCCATCGGCAGATCTTCCTGGTAGGGCAGGATCTGCAGCTGCGCGTCGTTGAGCTGGAACCAGTCGCCCTTGTACGTGATGCGCTCGCCGGCAAAGAGGCGTTTCAGGATGCCGACGGCTTCGTCCTGGCGGTCGCGCAGAAGCATGTAGTCGATGCCGAAGGTCCGGGCGTCGGAGGGCAAGGCGCCGGGGCCGGTTCCGAAAATCACACGTCCGAAAGTCATGTGGTCGAGCTGCACGATGCGCTGCGCGACGTTGAACGGGTGATGATAGGGCAGCGAAACGACGCCGGTGCCGAGCCTGATGCGCTTGGTGCGCTCGGCTGCCATGGCCAGGAACAGCTCGGGCGAGGCGATCATCTCCCAGCCGGACGAATGATGCTCGCCGCACCAGAATTCATCGAATCCCAGCCTGTCGAGATGCTCGGCCAGTTTCAGATCGCGTTGGAATTGCAAAGTCGGGTGCTCGCCGACCGGATGATGCGGTGCCAGGAATGTGCCGAAACGGATACGCGCCATCAGAGTTTCTCGCTTGTGCGGCCAAGTGCCGTCGGTAAGGAAGCGCCGCGCCGGAACGGGCGGTGAGGTTGGTCTAGCCGATTTGAGAAGAACATACCGTGACCCCTCAGGACGCTGATCTGCTTGCGTGTAGAGGTGGTGCCCCCGGTCGGACTCGAACCAACACTTCCGTGAGGAAACCTGATTTTGAGTCAGGCGCGTCTACCAATTCCGCCACGGGGGCACGGGTGTGCGCGGCGAATAAAGCCGATGGCCCCGGCGCGGTCAACGATCCTCAGGCCGCGGCCCTTGCCCGTCGCATCGTGTCGTCGATGCGCCTCGCCAGGTCGGCCGGCAACGGCCCGGCCTCCGCCGCCTCGACGCATTCCTCGAGCTCCTGCCGGTTCTTCACGCCCAGCACCAGGGTATCGATGTCGAGGCCGAGCGCGTAGCGGTGCGCGATGACTGCGGGATTGGCGCCGAGTTCGGCGCAGATCGCCCGGAACGGCGCGGCGAGTCCGTAGTCGCGCACCTCGGCATGATCCGGCGGCAGCGGCCGGTCGATCGCGGCCGTCAGCGCGCCGGCCTGCACGGCGCGGATGCCCATCACGCCGACGCCCGCGGCACGCGCCGCGGCGATCACGGCGCGCGGCTTCGCCGGGCCGGGAAAGAACTTCAGGCTGCCCGGCGAATCGAGCAGGTTGGCGATGCACTGGATCGCCGCGGGCTTCGGCTGCTCGCCCAGCACCTTGATCAGCGTGTCGGGCTGGCCGATGCCGGTCAGGCCCCAGGCGGCGATCGGCCCCTCGGCGACGAGGCGCTCGAACGCCGGCCGCACCTTGTCGACGAAGGTGGCATAGGGCGTCATGCGAACCGATGCGTCCGCCGCAGCACGGTCGATGAAGGCCTGGTCGGGCACGATGTTGGAATGCAGGAAGAACAGGTCGAGCCGGCCGAGCCTGAGCCGCTGCAGGCTCTGCTCGATCGACCGGCGCAGCAGGCCCTCGACCTCGGCCGGCGCGGCGTTGCCGAGGTTGCACTTGCTGGTCACCCGCACCCCGGCCGGCAGCTTGCCGGCAAAGGCTGCACTCACCACCTCCTCGGCCTTGCCGTCGCCGTAGCGCGGCGCAAGGTCGAGCAGGTTGATGCCGGCGGCAACCGCCTCGTGCACCGTGGCGACACACTCCTCGAACGTGGTCTTGCCCCACAGCATGCCGAGCCCGCCGCCGCCCAGCGTCAGGGTCGAGACATCGGGAAGCGTGCCAAACGAGTGCTGCTGCATCGGGGACCTCATCCGCTATAGTCGCTATAGTTCCCCTACTATAGCGGGAGTTCGCGGCCTTGACCTTTTCGTCCCTGTTCGCACGCATGGTCGCCGTGATCGGCGGCACGGCCCTGCAATACCGCCGCCTGACCGAGGGTTCGCCGACGCCGGCCTGGGGCGCGACGCCGGCCATTCCCGAGGCCAGGCCGCAAGGCGCGATCCCGACGCTCAAGATGCCGACCGCGCAAGGCTGGGCACCCGGGCAGCTGCCGACCGCCGCCTCCGGTCTCAAGGTCAACGTGTTCGCCGACAAGCTCGACCATCCGCGCTGGATCGAGGTGCTGCCGAACGGCGACGTGCTGGTCGCCGAGGCGATGAGCCACGACCGCCCGCCGCGCTCGGTCTACGACTACGCCATGGTCGCCACCATGCGGCGCGCCAGTGCGATGGGAAAGAGCGCCAACCGCATCACCCTGCTGCGCGATGCCGACGGCGACGGTGTGGCCGAGACGCGCGAGGTGTTTCTGTCGGAGCAGAACCAGCCGTTCGGCATGGCGCTGGTCGGCGAGACCTTCTACGTCGGCAACACCGACGGCGTGGTCGCCTTCCCGTTCAAGGTCGGCGATACCCGCATCACCGGTGCGGGCCGCAAGCTCGTGACCTTCAAACCGGCCGGCCATTGGACACGCAGCCTGCTGCTCAGTCCCGACAGGAAGAAGCTCTATGCCGGCGTCGGCTCCCTCACCAACATCGCCGAGCAGGGCATGGCGGTGGAGGAAGGCCGTGCGGCGATCTACGAGCTCGATCTCGAGCGCGGCACGCACCGTATCTTCGCCTCGGGCCTGCGCAACGCGGTCGGCCTCGCCTGGGAACCCAACACGGGCGAACTCTGGACCGTCGTCAACGAGCGCGACGGGCTGGGCGACGAGACCCCGCCCGACTATCTCACCTCGGTGAAGGACGGCGGATTCTACGGCTGGCCGTACTGCTACTGGGGCCGAACGGTCGACGATCGCGTGCCGCAGGATGCCGCGATGGTGGCGAAGGCGATCACGCCCGATTATGCGCTCGGCGGGCACACCGCCTCGCTCGGCCTGTGCTGGGTCCCGGACGGCACGCTGCCGGGCTTCGGCGAGGGCATGGCGATCGGCCAGCACGGCTCGTGGAACCGCAGCAAGCTCTCCGGCTACAAGCTGGTGTTCATCCCCTTCGCGAACGGCAAGCCCTCAGGCTCGCCGCGCGACATCCTCTCGGACTTCCTGGCGCCGGACGAGAAGGTCGCGTACGGCCGCCCGGTCGGCGTGACGCTCGGCCATGACCGCAAGTCGCTGCTGATGGCCGACGACGTCGGTAACGTGATTTTCCGAGTCACCGGCGCGTAAATTTCAGCGGATTTTTCAGCGCCTGTTGCCGATCTACCTACAGTCTCACCGTCCAGCCGGAGTCCTGCCGAGGGGGTGGTGCAGGATTGCAGGACTCGCGGTTGAAACCCTTGTGGAATGGGCATCGGAGGCGTCCACCCCCCGGGTGGACGCGGTGGACGGTGCGGCCTCAGTTGCAGGTCCAGTGGAACTTGCTGAAGTTGTAGCCGAAGCTCTGGATCGGTATCCACTGGTAGCCGTCCAGGCACTTGTTCATCGCCTGCCGCTCGTAGGAGGCCAGCAGGTAGACGTCGGACTGGTCGGCGACCAGCTTGTGCTGCAGCTCCTTGTAGATGGCGTTCTGCTTGGCCACGTCGGTCTCGCCCCGCGCCTTGTCGATCAGCGCGTCGATCTCCGGGCTCTGCGCCCAACTTAGCGATGACCAGGTGCCCGCGCCCTTCGAATGGTACTGCACGTAGAACATGCTGTCAGGCGACGGGTAGGTCGGGCCGTTGAAGATCTGCGTCACGGCCGGCGACGTCTCCGGCTTGGAGGCGAGCTCGGTGATCCGATTCCACGGCTCGGGCTGCAGCTTGACGTCGAAGCCGATCTGGTCGAGCGCCGACTTCAGCAGCAGGCCGATCTCCTCCTCGAACTGCAGGTTCTGCACGTAGGAGTGGACCAGCGGCACCTTGCCGGACTTGGCGTACTTCGACTGCGCGAATTCCGCCTTCGCCTTCTCGAGGTTGAACTCGGGCGCCGGCAGGTCGCTGGCATAGGCGTCGCCGAACGCCGGCGGCAGCGGACCGCGCAGCTCGACGCCGGGATAGAGCTGATCGCGCACCGTCTTGTAGTCCATCGCATAGGCGATCGCCTTGCGGATATGGATGTCGTCGGTCGGCGCAGCCTTGTGGTTGAGCTTCAGGTAGAAGCCCGACGCCGTCGGATTGCCGACGATCTTGTAGTTCGGCATTTTCGCGATCGCGTCGAACGTCTCGCTGGCCTGCGCGCGGGCCGACATGCCGAGCTCGCCGCGCTGCGCCATCGCCTTCACCGTCGCCTCGTCCTTGGTGACGATGAAGCGCACCTGGTCGATCGGGTGGGCGGGGAAGCCGAGATGGTACTTCTCGAAGCGGTCGATCACCAGCTCGCCGCCGCGATCATACGAGGCCACGGTGTACGGACCCGAGCCGGCGGCCTTGTTGGCGAGGAAGTCCTCGCCCCACTTGTCGTTGCCCTTGAGCTGCGCCTGCACCGCCTCGCTGTTGACCACCAGAATCAGCGGCGTGGTCGCGAGGAACGGCGCATAGACGCGGTTGAGCGTGATCTCGACCGTGGAATCGTCGACCGCCCTGACGTTGTCCGGCGAGATCAAGCCGGTGAACAGGAAGGCTGGGCCCTTGTTGATGGCGATCAGGCGCTGCAGCGACCAGACGACGTCCTGGGCGCGCACCGCCTTGCCGTCGCTGAAGGTCGCGTTCTTCACGAGGTGGAACGTGTACTTCTTGGAATCGTCGGAGATGTCCCACTTCTCGGCAAGCAGCGGCAGCACCTTGCCCTTGGCATCGACGGTGGTCAGGCCCTCGTAGAGGTTCGCCGCCGCCATGTACTCGGTGTAGTCCTTGATCTTGGCCGGATCGATCGTGCCGAAGATCTGCGTGGCGGTGACGATGATGCTCGTCCTGGCCTGGGCCAGCGGGGCTGCCAGGCAGATCATGCCGGCAGCGGCCGCGGCAGCAGCGAGTCCGGTTATCCGGCGGAAGAGGCGCATCGGTGTCTCCATGATGGGCAGAAGATAGCAGTCATTGTGTCGTCGACGCGAGCACCGCTCGGCGTTCCTCGAGAGTGACCGACGGCTTGGCGCGCTCCTCGGCGTCGGTGAGCACCGGAACGGAGGCGATGAGCGCGCACGTGTAGGGATGTCTGGGGCTATCGAACACCTCTTCCGTCGTCCCCTGCTCGCAGATCTCGCCGCGGAACATCACGGCGATCCGGGTGCAGAAGTTCCGCATCAGGCTGAGATCGTGCGAGATGAAGATATAGGTCAGGCCGAGCTCCTCGCGCAGCCGCAGCAGCAGGTCGATCACGGTCTTCTGAACCGACACGTCGAGAGCCGAGGTCGGCTCGTCGAGGACGATGATCTCCGGCTCGACCGCGAGCGCCCGGGCGATTGCGACACGCTGCTTCTGGCCGCCCGACAGCTGATGCGGGTAGCGCTCGGCGAAGGACGCCGGCAGCTCGACCCGCTCCAGCAGCTCTCGGATGCGCTGTGGCCGGCGGCTCTTCTCGATCGCCCCGCTGAAGGCGAGCGGCACCGACAGCGTCTCGGCCACCGTGCGCTTGGGGTTCAGCGACGAGGCGGGGTTCTGGTAGACGATCTGGATCCGGCGGCGGAAAGCCGGATCCTTGCGCCAAGCCTCGACCGACTTGCCGTCGATCTCGATCCGGCCGGACGTCGGTGAGGCAAGTCCCATGACCATCCGCGCGACCGTGGTCTTGCCCGAGCCCGATTCGCCCGCGATGCCGAAGATGTCGCCGCGGCAGATCGTGAGGTTCGCGTTCTGCACCGCCGTCACCGCCGGCGGGGCAAGCTCCAGCCAGCGCTTGGGCGCGACGAAGCGCTTGACGACCTCGCTCGCGCGCACGACAGCCTCGCTGCCGCGTGCCTGGCGGCGCTCGACCCGCGGGCCGTAGAGCGGCGGGATGGCCTCGAGCAGTCGCTGGGTATAGGGCATGCGCGGCGCCGAGAAGATGTCGCGCACCGCGCCATGCTCGACGATGCGGCCAGCCTGCATGACGTAGACGTAGTCGGCGGTCTGCCGCACCACCGCGAGATTGTGCGTCACCATGATCAGGGTCAGCCGCTCCTCGGCGACGAGCTGGTTCAAGAGGCGCAGGATCTCGTCCTGGGTGGTCACGTCGAGCGCCGTGCCCGGCTCGTCGGCGATCAGCAGCTTCGGCCGGTGCATCAACGCCATGGCGATCAGCACGCGCTGGCGCATGCCGCCCGAGAGCTGGAAGGGATAGGAGCGCAGCACGCGCTCGGGCTCCTTGAGCTGCACCTGGCGCAGCGTCGCCTCG
This sequence comes from Reyranella sp., assembly GCA_035293665.1. GTDB lineage: Bacteria > Pseudomonadota > Alphaproteobacteria > Reyranellales > Reyranellaceae > Reyranella. Next base: position 44,571 of record DATGMK010000101.1, read on the forward strand.
ATCCGTTGGCGGCGGTCACCGGCACTACTCGCGGTGCCGAGGCGGCGGTCCGCGAAGCGCAGCACATCGTCCAGATGTTCGCCGATCGTGAACACCGGATTGAAGGATGCCAGCGGATCCTGGTGGACGATCGAGATGTCGGTCCCCTTGAGCTTCTCGCGCTCGCGGCGGCCGAGGGTCAGCAGTTCCTGTCCGGCGAAGCGGACACTGCCGCCCATCACCCGGCCCGCCGGATGCGGCAGCGTGCCGATGACCGTCTTCATCGTGACCGTCTTGCCCGAGCCCGACTCGCCGATGATCGCGGCGCGCTGGCCCGTCTCGACCGTGAGATCGATGTCGTGCAGGACCTGGCTGGTGCGGCCGTAGCCCGTGAAGCCGACGTTGAGGCCTTTGATCTCGAGGATCGGCGCGGCCGTCATATCTCGACGTCCAGCATGTCGCGCAGCCCGTCGCCCAGCAGGTTGAAGCCGAGGATGGCGTAGAGCACGGCCAGGCCGGGCATGACGGCTTCCCACCACTTCTCCGGCAGGAACTGCGCACCGGCCGAGACCATGGTGCCGAGGTCGGGCGTCGGCGGTTGCACGCCGAGGCCGAGGAAGGAAAGCGATGCGCCGAACAGGATGACGAAGCCGGCGTCGAGGGTCGTCTTGACCGAGATCGCCGCCGTGCAGTTGGGCAGGATCTCGCGGAACAGGATGTGCAGGTGCGAGGCGCCGGCCACGCGCGCCGCCTCGACGAAATCCTCGGCGACGACGCTCTTCACCACCCGGTAGACCAGCCGGCAGTGCCAAGTCCACCAGACCGCGGTGACGGCGATCATCGAGTTCACGAGGTTGGGAGTGAGCACCGCCGCGATGGCCAGCGCCATGACCAGCGGCGGCACGGCGAGCATGACGTTGGTGAGCCACATGATGGCGGTGTCGACCCGGCCGCCGAAGTAGCCGGCCAGCAGGCCCAGCACCACGCCGAGCGGCACCGCGATGCCCAGCACGCCGATCACCAGCAGCAGCGAGACGCGATAGCCGAACAGCACGCGCGAGAGAATGTCGCGGCCGACATTGTCGGTGCCCAGAAGGTGCAGCAGGGTCGGCGCCTGGTGCCGGCTGCGGAAGTCGACGAAGGAGCCGGCATGGTTCGGATAGGGCGCGATATGGGGCGCCAGCACCGCGGCGGCGATGATCGAGATGACGATCAGGACGCCGATGACGGCGGCCGGATTGCCCAGGAAGCGGCGTCGCGCGCGGGCGAAGTTGGAGAGCTCGTCGGCCGCGGCGGGCACGAGGGCATCGTTCGCGGCGCTCACCGTCCGGCTCCCGCCCCGACCCTGAGGCGCGGATCGATCAAGGCGACCGCCAGATCGACCAGGAGATTGGCAACCACGAAGAACAGACCCGACACCAGCACCACCGCCATCACCGCATTGAAGTCCTTGCTCAGGATCGCCCGCAGGCCGTAGCTCGCGATGCCGGGCCAGGCGAACACCATCTCGACGATGAAGGCGTTGCCGATCAGCGACGCGAACTCGAGGCCGAGGATCGTGAGCGGCGCGATGCTGGCCAGCCGCAGCATGTACTTGAGCGTGATCACCCGGCCCGGTACGCCGAACGAGCGCAGGGTCTCGACATGGTCGCGCCGCGCGATGTCGAGCATGCTCGACCGCGTGATGCGCATGATCTGGCCGATGCCGGCCGCCGACAGGGCCAGCCCCGGCAGGAAAATGTGGCGCAACGCATCGCCGAAGGCATCGAGCCGGCCCTTCAGCAGCGAATCGACCAGCGCCAGCCCGGTGATGTCGGGCACGAAGCCGAGATCGGGGCTCAGCCGTCCGGTCAGCGGGAAGAAGTGGAAGTGGCTGGCGAAGAGCTGCAGCAGGATTGCCACCACGAAGCCCGGTGTCACGACGCCCAGCAGCGACACCAGCCGGCTCGAATTGTCGATCCAGCTGTTGTGCCAGCGGGCTGCGAGGACGCCGAGCGGCACGGCCAGCACGCCGATGAGCACGAGGGTGAACAGCACCAGCTCGAGCGTCGCCGGCAGTGCCTGGGCAATGTCGGAGGAGACCGGCCGGTTGGTCAGCAGCGACTTGCCGAAACTCCCGCGCAGCACGCCGCCGATATAGTCGACATACTGCACGATCGCCGGGCGGTCGAAGCCCATCTCCTGGCGCAATTGGGCCACCTGCTCCCGGGTGGCGAGCGGTCCCAGCGCAATGCGGGCCGGGTCGCCCGGCACGATCCGGGCGACCACGAAGATGACGACCGACAATCCGAGCAGGACGAAGGCGAAGCCGAACGCGCGGCGCAGCAGAGCGGAGACGGTCATTTCAAGGTTGTTCCCGGCGGCAACCTAGCTCAGGCAAGGACCATACCGGAACCCTGCAGTGTTGTTTCGCGCAACGGCCGCCATCTTGCGAACGACCGGAGGCTTCGCTCATATGCCAACGACATGCACCCCTACATCCACGCCCAGAAGCATCCCGACAAGCCGGCCTACATCATGGCGGGCACCGGCGAGACGGTGACCTATCGTCAGCTCGACGATCAATCCAACCGCATCGCGCAGCTTTTCCGTTCGCTCGGTCTCGCACCACGGGACCACATCGCGTTGTACCTCGAGAACAACCCGCGCTTCTTCGAGATCTGCTGGGGCGCTCAGCGTGCCGGCCTGGTCTACACCGCGATCAGCTCGCGGCTGACCGCGCCGGAGGTCGAGTACATCGTCAAGGATTGCGGCGCCAGGCTGTTCGTCACGTCGAGCTATCTCGGCGAGAAGGCGGCCGAGCTGGCGCCCCTCATTCCGGACGTGAAGCACCGCTTCATGATCGGCGGCGCGATTCCCGGCTATCAGTCGTGGGAGGAAGCCGTCGCCCGGCAGCCCGCGACGCGCATCGCCGACGAAACCGCGGGCCACGACATGCTCTATTCGTCCGGCACCACCGGGCGGCCCAAGGGCGTCCTGCCGGTCGTGCCGCCGCAGCCGATCGACGCCGACAACCCGCTGAGCCAGATCACGCGCGCGCTCTACCAGATGGACGAGAACACGATCTATCTCTCGCCGGCGCCCCTCTATCACGCAGCTCCCTTGCGCTTCAACATGTCGGTCATGAAGCTCGGCGGCACGTCGGTGATCATGGAGAACTTCGACGCCGAGGAGTTCCTGCGACTCGTGCCGAAGCACAGGATCACCCACACGCAGGTCGTGCCGACCATGTTCGTGCGCTTCCTCAAGCTGCCCGACGAGGTGCGCCTGAAATACGATGTATCGTCGCTGCGCTGCGCCATCCACGCCGCCGCCCCCTGCCCCATTCCGGTGAAGGAGCAGATGATCGAATGGTGGGGCCCGATCATCTGGGAGTATTACGGCGGCACCGAAGGCAACGGCCTCACTTTGTGCAACTCGGCGGAATGGCTGGCGCACAAGGGCACGGTGGGTCGCGCGGTCGTCGGTCAGCTCCGCATCTGCGACGACGCCGGCAACGAGGTACCGCCTGGTGAGCCGGGCACCGTCTACTTCGCCGGCGGACGCGAGTTCGAGTACCATAACGATCCCAGGAAGACCGCCGAATCGCGCAATGCGCATGGCTGGACGACGCTCGGCGACGTGGGCTACGTCGATGCCGACGGCTTCCTGCATCTCACCGACCGCAAGGCGTTCATGATCATCTCCGGCGGCGTGAACATCTACCCGCAGGAGGCCGAGAACCTGCTGATCAACCATCCCAAGGTGATGGACTGCGCGGTGTTCGGCGTGCCCAACGACGAGTTCGGCGAGGAGGTGAAGGCGGTCGTGCAGCCGCGCGACATGTCCGATGCCGGCCCGCAGCTCGCCGAGGAGCTGCTCGCCTACTGCCGCCAGAATCTCTCGACGCTCAAGTGCCCGCGCACGATCGACTTCGAGGCCGAGCTGCCGCGTCATCCGACCGGCAAGCTCTACAAGCGCCTGCTGCGCGACCGCTACTGGCAAGGACGGGAGCGGCGCATTTGACAGGCCGATCTCCTCTCCCGCGCGGGGAGGACACGCGATGGGGGATTCTGCGCCGGCGCTGGCAGCTGCGCCGGCAGTCCGTCCCCCAGGCCTCCTCCTTCGGCGAAGGCAAGGCCGTCAGCCGTCTGATGCTCTTCTTCGCCATCGTCTACCTCGTCGAGGGCATCGGTCAGGCGCGGGTCGGCATCATCCTCCAGCCGCTGACCAACTACCTGAAGACGCACGGCTGGACCCCGCTCGAGGTCACCGCCTATTTCGGCGTCCTGAATTTCCCGTGGGTCATCAAGCCGGTGTTCGGCCTGATCTCCGACTTCGTGCCGCTGTTCGGCTATCGCCGCACCAGCTACCTGCTGCTGGCCAGCGCCGGCGGAGCCATCGGCTATGCCGGCGTCGCCCTGCTGAACGGCCCCGGCGAGTTCGCGCTGTTCCTGCTGCTCACCTCCTACGCCATGGCGACGGCGAGCACGCTGTGCGGCGCGCTGCTCGCCGAGAACGGCCGGACGTTCCGGCAGAGCAGCCTGTTCGTCGGGCAGCAGTGGCTGTGGTTCTACGTCGCCATCATGCTGAGCGCGCTGGTGGGCGGCGAGCTGGTCGAGCGCCTGTCCCCCTCGACGGCGTTGAAGGCCGCCGCCGGCATCGCCGCCCTGGCGCCCATCGCGGTCGTGATCGCCACGCCGCTGCTCCTCTCCGAAGCAAAGAGCCGGGTCAGTCGCGAAGCCTTTCTCGACACATGGGACGGCATCGTCGAGGCGTTGAGGTCGCGGCGGCTGTGGCTGGTCGCGGCGTTCCTGTTCCTCTATGCCTTCGCACCGGGCTTCGGCACGCCGCTCTACTACTACATGACCGACACGCTGCGCTTCTCGCAGTCCTATATCGGCGTGCTGGGGTCGATCGCGTCGGCCGGATGGATCGCCGGCGCCCTGCTGCACCGCTGGCTGATGCGTCGGATCGATGCCGAGACCCTGCTCTATCTCAGCATCCTGCTGGGCGTTCTGTCATCGGCGTCGTTCCTGCTCCTGACCGGCGAGCTGAGCGCCGCGATCGTCAACTTCGCCAACGGCCTCGCCCAGATGATCGCCACCATCGCCTCGCTCACCCTGGCCGCACAATGCGTCCCGCGGCGCGCCGAGGGCTTCGCCTTCGCCGGCCTGATGTCGGTGTCGAACCTGGCCGACATCTGCTCGATCAATGTGGGCGCGTTCCTCTACGAGCGCGTCTTCGACGCGCACCTCGCGCCGCTCATCATCGTTGCCGCCGCGACGACCGCGCTCGCCGCCGTGCTGGTTCCCCTGCTCGACCTGCGGGCGAACCCAGTGGACTCTACCGCGTAGCCTCTCTCGACGTGCTATTGGTCCTCCCCTGCATAGGGAGACCACCATGAAGGCAGCCGTCGTCACCGAGAACGGCGTCCAGTACAAGGACGCGCCCAAGCCCTCGCCCAAGGCCCACGAGCTCCTGATCAAGGTGAAGGCGGCATCGCTGAACCGGGCTGACCTCGCGGTCGCCTCGGGCCACCGTCACGGCACGGTCGGCGGGCCGGGCACGATCGTCGGCCTGGAATGTGCCGGCGAGGTCGAGGCGGTGGGCGCCGACGTCAAGGACTTCAAGCCGGGCGATCGCGTGATGAGCTCGGCGGCGGGCGGCTTCGCCGAATATGCCGTCACCGATGCAGGCCGCGCCCACAAGATCCCGGCCAACAACATGAGCTACGAGCAGGCCGCCTGCATGGCCGTCGCCATCCAGACCATGCACAACGCGCTGGTCGGTGCGGGCCGCCTCAAGAAGGGCGAATCGGTGCTGATCCAGGGCGCCAGCTCGGGCGTCGGCCTGCTGGGCATGCAGATCGCCAAGCACATGGGCGCCTCGATCGTCATGGGCACCTCGACCAACGAGGGCCGGCGCAGCAAGCTCAAGGACTTCGGCTGCGACCTGGCGCTTGACACCAACGATCCGAAGTGGCCGGACAAGGTCAAGGAAGCGACCGGCGGCAAGGGCGTCGACCTGATCGTCGACCAGGTCTCGACCGTCATGAACCAGAACATGGAAGCCGCGGCGATCCTGGGCCGCATCGTCAATGTCGGCCGGCTGGGCGGCATGAAGGGCGAGTTCAACTACGACCTGCATGCCCTGAAGCGCATCGACTATATCGGCGTCACCTTCCGCACCCGCAGCCCCGAGGAGGTGCGCGCCATCGTCAAGGCGGCCCGCGCCGACCTGTGGCCGGCCATCGAATCGGGCAAGCTGCACCTGCCGATCGACAAGACTTTCCCGCTCTCCCAGGCCGCCGAGGCGCTTGCCCACATGAAGGCCAATGCCCATTTTGGCAAGATCGTCCTCGTGGTCTAGATTTTTGCCGGACCGCAGGCGACGAAGCCCGCCTGCTCATGATCATGAGGCGGGCGGGACGCCCGCGGTCCGGCCAGAAAGGCGTTCACATGGCAAAGGGCATCAACCACCTCGCGACCGCCGACGGCCTGTTCTTCGGCCAAGGTAAAGGCAAGGGTGGCGCGCTCGACCTGCGCAAGACCGGCAAAGTGGTCGACGAGGCCCTGAAGGGCTGCGACGACGGCGAGCTGTTCCTCGAATACGTCCAGAGCGAGAGCCTGGCGTTCGACGACGGCAAGCTGAAGAGCGCCGCCTACGACACCACCCAGGGCTTCGGCCTGCGTGCGGTATCGGGCGAAGTGACCGGCTTCAGCCATGCCTCGGCGCTCGACGAGAAGGCGCTGAAGCGGGCGGCCGACACGGTGAAGGCCGTGCGCGCCGGCAAGGGCGGCAGGTCCGACGAATCGCCGCGCGGCACCAACCGGCTGCTCTATGCCGACGACAATCCGATCGACGGCGAGGCCTTCGAGAAGAAGGTGAAGCTCCTGCAGGAGATCGACGCCTACGTCCGCGGCAAGGAGCCGAAGGCGCGCCAGGTCTCGATCTCGCTGTCGGGCTCCTGGCAGGTGGTCGAGATCATCCGCGCTGGCGGCTGGCGCGCGGCGGACGTGCGGCCGCTGGTGCGGCTCAACGTCAGCGTGGTCTGCGCCGACGGCTCGCGCATGGAGGCCGGCTCGACCGGCAGCGGCCGCCGCGCCGCCTACGGCGACATCTTCCATGCCGACTACTGGAAGAAGGAGGCCGACGAGGCGATTCGCCAGGCTTTGGTGAACCTCGAATCGGTTGCGGCGCCGGCCGGGGAAATGCCGGTGGTGCTGGGCTCGGGCTGGTCGGGCGTGCTGTGGCACGAGGCGGTCGGCCACGGGCTCGAGGGCGACTTCCATCGCAAGAAGACCTCGATGTTCACCCACCTGATGGGCCAGAAGATCGCCTCGCCCGGCGTGACCGTCGTGGACGACGGCACCATCTCCGACCGCCGCGGATCGCTCGCCATCGACGATGAGGGCACGCCGACCCAACGCAACGTGCTGATCGAGGACGGCAAGCTGGTCGGTCTGATGCAGGACCGCATGAACGCCCGCCTGATGGGCGTCAAGCCGACCGGCAACGGCCGGCGCCAGAGCCACGGCCATGCGCCGATGCCGCGCATGACCAACACCTTCATGCTGGGCGGCGATAAGGACCCGAAGGAGATCATCGCCTCGGTCAAGAAGGGCCTGTATTGCGCCAATTTCGGTGGCGGCCAGGTCGACATCGTGTCGGGCAAGTTCGTGTTCAGCGTGACCGAGGGCTACCTGATCGAGGACGGCAGGATCACCAAGCCGGTCAAGGGTGCGACTCTGATCGGGTCCGGCTCCGAGGCTCTCACCAAGGTCGGCATGATCGGCAACGACATGGCCCTCGACCCGGGCATCGGCACCTGCGGCAAGGACGGCCAGGGCGTCCCGGTCGGCGTCGGCCAACCGACGCTCCGGATCGACGCCCTGACGGTCGGCGGCACCGCGACCTGAGCAAGCATCCCCTCCTTATTCTGATGGGGAGGGATTTATTCATTCCCTTAGCCGCGCATCGCGCACGAAGCGGTCGATGTCGCGCTCGGCGATCGGCTGGCCGAGCGGCACGCAGCGCGTCCACTAGCGATCGAGCCAGACGTCCTCGAACCGCCAGTTGTTGTAGATGCTGTTGACGTGCAGCGTGATGTTCTTGACGTAGGGCTGCCAGCAGCCGGCGGCGCGGCCATAGGCGATGATCGGCTTGGCCATCTCCTCCTGCAGCTTGCGGTCGATGTCCCAGACCATCTTGAGGCGCTTCTCCTGGTCGATCTCGCGCGACTGCGCCTCGAACAGCTTGGTCATCTCGGGATTGCAGTAGCCGTTGTAGTTGCGCAGCGAGCCGCAGCCATAGGTCTCGAACAGCGCGACGTCGGGATCGTCGACCGCGATGCCGCTGAGGTTGAGCGCCACCGCATAGTCCTTCTTGAACACGCGGTTGTAGTAAACGCCGGTCTCGATCACCTCGAGCTCGCCATCGACGTATATCTGCTTCAGCTGGTCGATCAGGATCACCGCGGGGTCCCGGAACGTCGCGATGTTGCGCGTGCTGACCTTGACCTTGAGCCGCTTGTCGGGCCCGTAGCCCGCCTCTTTCATGAGCGCGCGAGCCTGCTCGCGTGCCTTGTCGACGTCGCCGTAGCCCGGCACGCCCTTCAGCATCTCCTCCGGCATGCCCCACACGCCATCGGGCGGCGGCAGCATGATGCCGCTCGGCTTGCCGTCGCCCTCGGCCAGGATGTCGATGAAGGCCTTGCGGTCGAGCGTCAGGCCCAGCGCGCGGCGGATCTTGGGGTTGTCGAACGGCGGCGCCTGCGCGTTGACGATCAGGTTCGAGCTGACGCCGGTCTCGCGCATGGTGCACACCGCGTTGGGCGCGTCCTTGCGGATGTTCTTGAGCAGGGGGATCGTGACGTCGGTCGGGAAGGTCATGTCGAACTTGCCGGCAATGAAGCTCAGCATGCGGGTCGAGCGGTCGGGAATGATGGTGAACTCGATGCCGTCGAGATACGGCAGGCCCTTCTTCCAGTAGTCGGCATTGCGCACCAGCTTGATGCTCTCGTTCATCTTGAACTCGGCAAGCTTGAACGGTCCGGTGCCGATCGGCCGGCGGCGCATCTGGTCGGCCGGCACGTGGCAGGCGTAGATCGGCGTGTAGCCCGAGGCGAGCAGGCCGAGCAACGCGGGCTGCGGCGCTTTCAGATGGAAGGTCACCTGGGTGTCGCTGTCGGCCGTCACGCTCTCGACGTTGCTCCACCACGCCCCATGGGGATTGCGGCGCAGCTTGGTCTCGCCGTTCAGCAGCAGGTCGAAGGTGCAGGCCACGTCCTTGGCCGTGAACGGCTTGCCGTCATGCCATTTCACGCCCTCGCGCGTGGTGAAGACCAGCGTCTTGTAGCCGTCCTTCCATTCCCACTTGGTCGCCAGGTCCGGCACGATCGACTGCAGGCTGTTCTTCGGCACGTGCTGATCGAACATGACCAGGTTGTTGTAGACCGACATGAAGGCCGCCGGGACCGACACCGTCGCCTCCTCGAGGATCGACGCGCTGGGCGGATTGTCCATGTGCTGGATCTTGAGCACACCGCCATGCTTCTGGGCATGGGCCGGAAACGCTGATGCAAGCGCCGCCATCGCGGCGAACAACGCAAGACGACGACCTTTGGCCTTCATCATTTTTCCTCCCGGACCGTTCCTACGCTTTACGCACCTCCTAATTTCACACTGACTGTGAGACAGCGTTCAGGGGTTGTACAGGCCCTTGGCTGCGGCCAGCGAAACCGTCAGCGCCTCGATCGCAGCAAGAGTCGGGGCATCGACGCCGGCGCTGCGCGCGAACGCCACTGGCGCGCGGACGATCGCTTCGATCTCCATCGGCCGGCCGAGATCGTAGTCCTGCAGGATCGACGGGCGATGATCGAAGTAGACGCGCTTGGGTCCGTAGCGGACGTCGGGGCTGTCATCGAGCTTCACGCCATGCGCCGCAGCGACCGCCAGCGCCTCCGCGTGCGCGCGGCGGCAGAGCTGGTTGACCAGCGGCGTCTTCTGCACCGACGAGGGCTGGCCCAGGATGAGGGCAACCGTCGAGCCGGTCAGGTTGGCCATCAGCTTGTGCCAGATGTCGTAGCGGATGTCGGTCGTGTCGGGCGAGCCGATGCCGGCGCCCTTGAGCGCGGCCCGCAGCGCGCCGACGCGCTGGCTCGGCCGGTCGTCGATCTCGCCGACCCAGAGCGTGTTGCGATCGGGAATCTCGTTCACCACCACGCCCGGCTCGACCACGTGATTGGGCGAGGTGATCGCGCCACCCAGCGTGCGATGCAGGCCGACCGCCTTCTCGAGCGCGCCGCCGGGATCGAGGCGCGACAGATCGGGCGCCGGCGGGCGCGCCTTGTTGAGGCCATGGCCGTACCACCAGGGAATGCCGTTCTGCGCGAACACCACCGGCGTGTCGGGCCCGAGCAACGGCCCGACGCTCTGCGCCAGCGCGGGCAGACCGGTCGCCTTCAGGGTCGAGATCACCGCGTCCTGCTGGCCGAGATCGGCCGGGTTGTCGCTCGCCTTCACCTTGGCGACGATCTTCTTCTCGCCGGCGACGAGCGTGAGACCCCTGGCGCGGATCGCCTCGAGATGCGCGCCGCGCGCCACCACCGACACTTCGTTGCCCGCGTCCGCCAATCGCGCTGCGAAGTTTCCGCCGATCGCGCCGGCGCCAAAGACACAAATGCGCATGAAACAGTCCCCTGTTGCGCTTATCGTAGGCCAAAGTCCGGGAGGAAAGACATGGCAACACGCGAATATCGCGGCCTCGCCTACCGCAACAATGCCGATCTCGCAGCCTGGCTCGCCAAGCGGCCGGCGGAGAAGGCGCTGGAACCCGACCTGCCGATCATCGACCCGCACCATCACCTCTGGCACACCGAGGCGCGCGGCCTCTACTTCCTGCCCGAGCTGCTGAAGGACTTCGGCGGCGGCCACAACATCGTCTCGTCGGTGTTCCTCGAATGCCAGGCGATGTTCCGCGCCTCGGGTCCGGAAGAGATGAAGCCGGTCGGCGAGATCGAGTTCGTGGTCGGCCAGGCGGCGATCGCCGCTTCCGGCCAGTTCACCAAGATCCGCGTCTGCGAGGGCATCATCGGCTGGGTCGACCTGCTCCTGGGTGCGAGGGTGCGCGACGTGCTCGAGGCCGAGATCGCCGCCGGCGGCGGCCGGTTCCGCGGCGTGCGCTACGGCACGTCGTGGGACGAGGGCCTCGCCGGCAAGTTCGTCTCGCGCGCCATGACCGCGCACCGCCTGCTCGATCCCAGGCTGCGCGAGGGCTTCGCTGTGCTGGGCCAGATGGGCCTCACCTTCGATTCCTGGCACTTCCATCCGCAGCTGCCGGACCTGATCGATCTCGCCCACGCCTTCCCCGGCCAGACCATCATCTGCGATCACGTCGGCGGCGCGCTGGGCGTCGGCCAGTATGCCGGCAAGCAGGCCGAGGTGATGACGCAGTGGAAGAAGAGCATCACGGAGCTCGCCAAGTGCCCCAACGTCAACATGAAGCTCGGCGGCCTCGGCATGACCTCGTTCGGCTTCGGTTTCGAGTTCGAGGACGCGCCACCCTCGTCGGAGACGCTCGCCGAGACCTGGCGGCCCTACATCGAGACCTGCATCGAGGCGTTCGGGACCAACCGCTGCATGTTCGAGAGCAACTTCCCGCCCGACAAGCAGAGCTGCGGCTACACCGAGCTGTGGAACGCCTTCAAGCACCTGACGAAGAACGCCTCGGCCGACGAGAAGCGCGCTCTTTACAGCGGCACCGCGGCAAGAGTGTACAAGCTGCAGACGCCTTAGGCGGTGACCGCGGGCTATTTCTTTTCCGGCTCGAGCGGCGTCGTCTTGCTCTCGCGGGTTTCGGCGAACTTGAGGGACTCGAGGAAGCGGTTGGCGGCGTCCTTGCTCGGCTGGTCGTCTCCGACCGTCACCAGCAGGCGGAACAGCCGGTCCTTGACGATGTAGGTGCGCATCATCACGCCCGCGCCGCCCTCGCCCTCGATGTCGAGCGCATAGCCGTCCCAGCCCTGCAGGGTGATCGGCTCGTCGCGCACGTACTTGTACTTGGGCTTGGGAAAAGCCTTCTCGGCATCGCCGCGGCCCAGTTCCTTGGCCATCTCCTTGCCGTCCTTGCTGGAGAACCAGCCGGGCTCGTAGTCGACGAAATCGAAGTCGAAGATCTGCCGGCCGCGCTTGGATTCCCAGGCGACGCGCGGCGAGGCGTGGCCCTTCTCCTTCTCGTCGGCCGTCGTCTTGTTGGCAGGCGACGGCATCTCCAGCCGGAAGCGCAGGTCGGGCGCGACGATGGTCTGCCATTCGTCGGACTGCGCCAGCGCGGGCGCGGACAGGGCGGCGGGCAGCAGGAGCGCTGAGGCGAGGAGACGGCGGCGTTTCATCAGTAGGCGTAGTCGCGGAACAATGGGGCGAAAGAACGGCCCCATTCGCCCTTCCACTTGGCCAGCAGCTCGTCGGCCGGCGCGAGACCGCTCGCGACCGCACGGTCGAGCGGCGCGAGATAGATCGTCTCGTCGTTGCCGTGCGCATCGAGCCGCTTGCGGGCGCGCAGGCCGGCGTGTGCGATCTCGACCACCTCGCGCGCGAGCTCCGACAGCGGCCGGCCCTGGAACTTGGTGGCAAGCCCGGTGCGCGGCGTGTGGCTGCGCAGATAGTCGTGGTCCTCGACCGTCCAGTCCTTCACCACGTCCCACGCCGCGTCGAGTGCGGTCTGGTCGTACAGCAGGCCGACCCAGAAGGCCGGCAGCGCGTTCAGCGCCGGCAGCGGGCCGGAATCGGCGCCGCGCATCTCGAGATAGCGCTTCAGCCGCACCTCGGGGAACGCCGTCGTGATGTGGTCGGCCCAGTCGTTGATGGTCGGCAGCTCGCCCGGCCGCGCCGGCAGCTTGCCCTTGAGGTAGTCCTTGAAACTCTGGCCCGAGGCATCGATGTACTTGCCGTCGCGATACACGAAGTACATCGGCACATCGAGCATGTAGTCGGCATAGCGCTCGAAGCCGAAGCCCTCCTCGAACACGAACGGCAGCATGCCGCAGCGATCGGGATCGGTGTCCGTCCAGATGTGCGACCGGTAGCTCTTGTAACCAGAGTCCCTGCCTTCGACGAAAGGCGAGTTGGCGAACAGCGCGGTCGCCAGCGGCTGCAGCGCCAGGGACACGCGGAACTTCTTCACCATGTCGGCTTCTGATTCGAAGTCGAGGTTGGTCTGCACGGTGCACGTGCGCAGCATCATGTCGATGCCGAGCTTGCCCCGCTTGGGCATGTACTCGCGCATGATCTTGTAGCGGCCCTTGGGCATCCAGTGGACATCCTCGCGCTTCCACTCGGGCGCGAAGCCCAGGCCGATGTAACCCGCGCCGATTTCGCCCGCGACCTCGTTGACCTCGCGGATGTGCTGGTCGTTCTCCTCGGCCGTCTCGTGCAGCGTATCGAGCGGCGCGCCCGAGAGCTCGTACTGCCCGCCCGGCTCGAGCGTGATGCTCGCCTTGCCGCGGGACAGCGCGATGATGTTGTTGCCCTCGGTCACCGCCTCCCAGCCGAAGCGGCGCATGCCTTCGAGCATGGCGCGCACGCCGCGCTCGCCGTCATACGGCAGCGGCTTCAGCGTCGCCTTGTCGAAGCCGAACTTCTCGTGCTCGGTGCCCATGCGCCAGTCCGCGCGCGGCTTGTTGCCGGCAGCGAAGTACTCGATCAGCTGCCGCCGATTTTGAATCGGCGCGCCGCCACCCGACGGAGGTGCGGACATGCGTGACTTCTCCCGGTTCACCTCGCGTCCCACTCTAAGAATGGGGAGGAGGCGGCGCGGTCGCATGATCTTTCCTCACGCGAGCCTGCGGCTGGTTCATGATGTTCAGAGTCCCCTCTCCCATACCGGCGGGGCCGCGCGCAAGACTCTAAACGGCACCTCTGGATGAGCGATAATCGCTGGACAAACGCGGCGTCGGCTCGCGCCAGTCCCCGACCAATGCCTGCCAGCACGCCAGGGCGGCCAATGCCGCGGTATCGGCCCGCAGGATGCGCGGACCGAGGCCGACAGCCGTCACATCCTTCATGCGACGCAGCGCCGTGAGCTCGCGCTCGGCGAAGCCGCCCTCGGGCCCGATCGCGATCGCCCACGGCGCCGCGCGCGCGTCGTCGTCGAGTCCGGCCAGCACCTCGGCGATCGGCGGCCCGCCGCCGGTCTCGTCGCACATCAGCAGCCGGCGTCCGGCCGGCCAGTCGCTGAGCAGCCGCATCAGGTCGAGCGGCGCCCGCACCTCCGGCACCGACAGCCGCTCGGTCTGCTCCGCCGCCTCGACGGCGTTGGCACGCAGGCGCTCGACATTCACCCGCTCGACGGCGGTGTGCTGCGTCAACACCGGCTGCAGCACCGCGACGCCCAGCTCGGTGGCCTTCTCGGCGATGTAGTCGATGCGTGCGCGCTTGACCGGCGCGAAGCACAGCCATACGTCGGGCTCGACCGCCTGCGGCCGGGTTTGCTCCGTCACCTCGGCCGCCGCTGCTTTCTTGCCGCGCAACGACAACCGAGCCTTCCACTCGCCGTCACGGCCGTTGAACAGAAGGAGCGCGGCGCCATCGTCGCGGCGCATCACGTGCCGCAGATAGTGCGCCTGTGCCTCGGTCAGCTCCGTGTCGGCGCCCGCGGACAAGTCGGCTTCCGTGAATAGACGCGTCGCACTCATCCTCTTCTCCGTCGTCCCGAGCGAAGCCGAGGGATCTCTTTTGCCCCCAGAAGCCGAAAAAAGATCCCTCCGCTTCGCCTCGCTGCGCTCGGCTCCGGTCGGGATGACGAGTATGATGCCGTCATGAGCGCAGGCCCGACAACCGGGGGCTTCACCGACATCGATCGCCAGCACTGGATGCTGCGCTATCTGCCGCCGTGGCTGCGGCCATACGGAAGGTTGGCGCGCTGGGATCGGCCGATCGGCACCTGGCTGCTGATGCTGCCGTGCTGGTGGTCGGTCGCGCTGGGCAGCGGGCCGCAGCTCGGCACCTTGACCGGCTGGGGCAACCTGGTCGGCTGGATGGCGCTGTTCGCGGTCGGCGCGTTCGCGGCGCGGGGCGCGGGCTGCACCTGGAACGACATCGTCGACCGCGACATCGACGCCAAGGTCGAACGTACCCGCGGCCGGCCGTTGCCCTCGGGGGAGCTCAAGCTCAAGGGCGCGATCGTCTGGATGGTGGTGCAGTCGATCGTCTGCATGGCCGTCCTGTTCAAGCTCAACAAGACCGCGGGCGGCATCGCGCTGCTGTCGATCGCGATCGTCGTGATCTATCCGACCATGAAGCGCTTCACGTCCTGGCCGCAGGTCGTGCTGGGGCTCGCCTTCAACTGGGGCGCGCTGGTCGGCTACGTCGCGGTGACCGGCACGCTCTCGTGGGCGACCGTGGCGCTCTACTGGGGCGGCGTCTCCTGGACGCTGGTCTACGATACGATCTACGCCATGCAGGACGAGCGTGACGATTCGATCATCGACGTGCGGTCGACCGCTCGCCGCTTCGGCGACCGCCCGCGGCGGTGGCTCATGCTGTTCGCCGGCCTGTCGATGATCGCCTGGGCGCTGGCCGGCTATCTCGCCTCTCTTCATCCGATCTACTATGCGGGCCTGCTTCTGATTGCGCTGCACTTCGGATGGCAGATCGCCACCCTCGAGCCGGACGACCAGGCCGACTGTCACGCCAAGTTCCTGTCGAACAAGCACGTTGGTTTCCTTCTGACCGCCGCCATCGTGATCGCGAATCTCGTCTGATGGCCCGGCTGCCGGCCGATCCCGAGGGCTTCATCCGGGCCAACACGGCCCTCGAACGGCCGGCCATGGTGCCTGAGTTCAGGCTGTGGCTCGCCACCGAGTACGTGCCGATCTGGCAGGCGACCGAGGCGTGGCTGGAGGAGCAGAATGTCGACCCGCCCTACTGGGCCTTCTGCTGGCCGGGCGGCCAGGCGGTCGCGCGCTACCTGCTCGACCATCCCGACACGGTGCGGGCCAAGCGGGTGATCGACTTCGCGGCCGGCTCCGGCGTGTCGTCGATGGCCGCGGCCCACGCCGGTGCGGCCTCGGTCGTCGCGAACGACATCGACCTGCTGTCGCTGGTCGCCGCCCGCCTCAACGCCAGCGCGAACGGGCTCGCCTTCGACATCAGCGCCGACGACTGGCTGGCACGGCCCGAAACCGCACCGACGGCCGACGTCGTGATCGCGGGCGACGTCTGCTACGAGCGCGAGATGTCGGCGCGGGCGCTGGCCTGGCTGCGCGGCCATGCCAATGCCGGCCGGCTGGTCCTGCTGGGCGATCCGGGCCGCAACTACTTCTCGGCACAGGGTTTACAGGAACTGGCGCGCTACGACATCCCGACGTCGCTTCAGCTCGAGAATCGCGGCATGCGCGAAACTGTCGTTTGGCGCGTGATGCCGCATCCCAGCGATGTTAGAATTCCTTGACTGTTCTTTCACAAGTGCTTCGAGGTAAAGCGGCTCATGCCCCCAAAGACTTCGAAAGCCACGTTGAAGCCCCAGGATTTCGCGACGCTCTACGACGGCTTTGACGCGCCGGTGTCGCGCTTCGACTGCGGCCGCAAGTGCGCCCCGCTCAACAACGGCGAGCCGGTCTGCTGCTCGACCCAGAACGCCGTGCCGGTGGTGCACAAGGTCGAGTTCGACTTCCTCAAGACGCGCACCGACCTGTGGACGAAGTTCAAGCCCTACGACTACGCCACCAGGCAGATCGTTGCGGAGCTGACGCCCGACTGTACGGCGATCGCCTGCAAGGGCGTCCGCCATTGCGAACGCGACAACCGCACCCTCGCCTGCCGCGGCTTCCCCTTCTATCCGTACCTGACGCGGCAGAAGGAGTTCGTCGGCATCGGCACCTATTGGGTGTTCGAGGACCGCTGCTGGATGATGTCCAATCTCGAGATCGTCGACCAGGTCTTCATCGACCAGTTCGTCGCGACCTACGAGGCGCTGTTCGTCAAGGACCCGAGCGAGTTCAAGACCTACGTCGACTTCTCGGCCAGCGCGCGCCGCACCTACTCGCGCTGGAAGCGGGAAATCCCGCTGCTCGGCCGCACCGGCGAGTTGCTGATCGTCACGCCGTCGACCGGCGAGATCCGCAAGGGCAGGAAGAAGGACTACCCGAAGATCGCGCCGTTCGATTCGGAGAAGAATTACCGCGCCGCCATCAAGGCAGAAGGCGGCGAGGTGCCGAAGGAAGGCCTGCGGGCGGCGTAACCGTCCCTGCCACGACTGCCAGACGGCGTGGCAGGGATCCGATGCAAGCCGGCCAGCATTTTGCGCGATTCCTGCCAGTCTGCCCGCACCCCCCGGGCCGCCCCTGAGAATCCCCCCATCTCCCCTTACCGGGATGCGCGCAACCGGCACAAAAAAGCTGAGAAGGGGCAACCGGGACATCATCGCGCACCACCTTGCACCAGCAGGCGGCCGAACACCTATTAGGGGCAATGGCCCGCGATTCGAGCCCGATTTTGGCGCCTCGAATCGCAACCCAATGCCCAAGAACCCTGTCCTCAGGAGGGATTGTCCACAGATGCCGGTGGACAAGGCGGTACTCTGGCGCAGAGGCACGCGGCAACCCATCTACCGTCGGTCGGATCGAAGGAGTTTCCCGATGCGCCGTGTCTGGCTTGCGCTGTTGCTGGTTTTGCTCGCCGTGCCCGCTATGGCCGAGGAGATCGGCTCAGTCGGCTATCGTTTCAAGTGGCTGGGGCCGAACGACAAGATCGTGGTCGAGGCGTTCGACGATCCCGAAGTGCCCGGCGTCACCTGCTACATGAGCCATGCCCGCACCGGCGGCATCAAGGGCGCGGTCGGGCTGGCCGAGGATCCGGGCGAGGCCTCGATCGCCTGCCGCCAGGTCGGGCCGATCGACGCCAGCAAGCTCGACAAGCTCAGGAGCCCGCACGAGGTGTTCAGCGAGCGCGCATCGCTGATCTTCAAGAGCACGCAGGTGACGCGCTTCTTCGACAAGAAGCGCAAGGCGCTGATCTATCTCGTCTACACCGACCGCATCATCGAAGGCAGCCCGCGCAACTCGATCAGCGTCGTCCCGCTGGGAGAGCGGTAGAGTCGTCGTCCCGAGCGTAGTCGAGGGACCTTCTCTCTACAGTCAGGCGCCTGATCGTGGAGAGAAGGTCCCTCCATTACGCTTCGCTTCGGTCGGGACGACGGAGTACAGAAAGGTGCCCAGCAGGACCCAGCGTGCCGCTTTCGGTGCGCCGACCCAGCGGCGTGGTGTAGTGCCAGAACGGCAGGCGATAGGCGGTCACCGTCGCAGGCGCCGCGACCGAGACGATCTCGCTGAAATGGCCGGCGCGGCTGTAGACCAGCCACTGGTGCGCGACGCCCGGTGTGCAGAGGCTGAGATGCAGGTCGATATAGCCCTTCTGTGCGTCTGCATTCTCGGGGTGGTGATCGTTGTGCGGACCGGCATAGTCGCCCGGCCCGTAGCGCAGCACCTGCAGCCCCCAGCCCGATCGCAGCTTGCGCCCGGCAAGCGCCTCGGCGAACGCCCGGAACGAGTCCGACCGCATCATCCGCGCCAGGCCGATCCGCTCGGCCGTCTTCACCCCGGGCTCGCGGCGGCTGTCGAAGAAGATCGTGCGGGCGCGACTGGTCTTCGGCAGCAGCTCGCCGTAGTCGCGGCGCATCTCCCAGATCGTCTCGGGCGGAAGCGGCTGGGCAAGCGGCTCGAGCGTCGGCGTCAGCGCCTCCTCCAGCACCCGGCGCACGCGCGCGGCCGCCGCGCGGTCGAGCAGATCGTCGGCCGCGAGGAAGCGCCGCTTCGGATCGGCCAATGCGCCACACAGGGGATGCGTCCCGGCCAGCACGCGCTTGCCGGCCCGGCTGAGAAGGTCCTCGAACTCGCCCGGAATCGCGTGGGAGATCACAGGTTGCGCTCGGCCTCGGCGATCCAGTCGCGGTCGGCCGGATCGAGCCGGCCGCGGCGGCGGCCGTAGGTTCGTACCGCCTCGGCGAAGGCCTCCTTCGCGCGCGGCCGGTCGCCGAGCTTCTTCAGCATCAGCCCATAGCGCACCTGCGCCTCCGGGCCGAGCGTGTAGCCGATCAGCGCCCGATAGGCGTCGGCCGCCTCCTGCGTGCGGCCCAGCCCTTCGAGCGCGCGCGCCCGGATCAGGCGGGCCTCGCGCGATTCGTATTTCGGGTCGGCGCGATAGAGCTGCTCGATGGCGTCGAACGCGCCCTGGTGGTCGCCGCCGCCGGCCAGCGCCTTGGCCAGCCCGATCAGCAGCGCAGGATCATCGGCCAGCGGTCCGACCAGCGCAGCGCGATAGAGCGTCTCGGCCTCCGCCCACTGGCCGCGCTTCATGCGCTCCTCGGCGAGCTGCCGGCGGTTCTCGGCCGTGTCGACGATCTCGAGATTGGCCGCGCTCTCGCGCAGCCGCCGGTTGGGATCAAGCGCCTCGCCGAGGCCGCTCGCCGCCCGGCGCGCGGCGGTGCTGTGGCGCAGCTCGGGCAGCACCTCGAGCAGCAGATAGGCGAGCGAGCCCAGTCCCGGCAGGAAGATCAGGATGAAGAGCCAGTAGTTGATCCGGCCGGTCTTGATCGCATGGAAGATGCAGCCGGCATAGACGATCAAACCCAGGATCCCGAACAAGGAGAAGTTGAATCCCATGCCGGCGTTGCCTCCCATATACCGGCCGTCGAAGCAACACCGTGGCCGAGGCCCGCCAGCCGGTCTAGATAGTCGGCATGCAGCCTTGGTCGTTCATCTGGCACGATTCGCTCACCCCTTGGCGCGCGCAGATCCTGTCGGAGATCGAGGCGACGCGCGAGACCATTGCCGCGCTGGTGCCGACGCCGGCGCTGAGCGTCGAACTGCGGCATGCCCCCGACTGGGTGATCCCCGAGATCGGCATGTGCGGCTTCTGCACGGGCGCCGGCACCTTCAAGCTGTCGTTCGATCCTGCCAACAGGCAGTTCGCGCTCTCGCTCGCCGACGGCACCTTGCGCCGGCAGGTCGCGCACGAGGTGCACCATTGCCTGCGCAATGCCGGGCCCGGCTACGGCCGCAGCCTTGGTGAAGCGCTGGTCAGCGAAGGGCTGGCCGGCCAGTTCGTGAACCGACTGTACGGCACGCCGCCCGAGCCGTGGGAGAAGGCCGTTGCGCCACGCGACGCCTGGCGCTTCCTGCCGGACGACAGGTCGCTCGGGTTGCCGATGTACGACCACAACGCATGGTTCTACGGCACCGGCGGTTATCCGCGCTGGCTGGGCTACACGCTGGGCTACCTGCTCGCCGGTCGCTGGCGCGCGCTCGAGCCCGACGCAAATGGCGAGCGGCTGGTCAACGCCACCGCGGCCGAGGTCATCGCCGCCGCGCGCTCTTTCTCCTAGAGCATCCATGCCCTACGCCTCGCTTCGTGACTTCATGGCCCGCCTCGAGCAGGCGGGCCGGCTGGTGCGCGTCAAGGCACCGGTGTCGCCGGTCCTGGAGATGACCGAGATCCAGACGCGGCTGCTCGCCGAGCAGGGGCCGGCGGTGCTGTTCGAGAACGTCACCGGTTACGACATGCCGATGCTGGTCAACCTGTTCGGCACGGTCGAGCGGGTCGCCTGGGGCATGGACCGCGAGCCGCACGAATTGCGCGCGGTCGGCGAGACGCTCGCCTTCCTGCGCCAGCCCGAGCCGCCGGGCGGCTGGCGCGAGGCGCTCGACATGCTGCCGATGCTGCGGACGGTGATGGCGATGAAGCCCAGGACCGTGGGGACGGCGCCCTGCCAGGAGATCGTGCTCAAAGGCGACGACATCGATCTCGGCAAGCTGCCGATCCAGACCTGCTGGCCTGGCGAGCCGGCGCCGCTCATCACATGGCCCTTGATCGTGACGCAGGGGCCGAACCCGACCGGTGACAGGCAGGACAGCTTCAATCTCGGCATTTACCGCCTGCAGGTGACGAGCAGGAACACCACGCTG
Organism: Reyranella sp.; assembly: GCA_035293665.1. Taxonomy (GTDB): domain Bacteria; phylum Pseudomonadota; class Alphaproteobacteria; order Reyranellales; family Reyranellaceae; genus Reyranella. The sequence continues at coordinate 65,491 of DATGMK010000101.1, forward strand.
ATGCGCTGGCTGAAGCATCGGGGCGGCGCGCAGCATCACGCGCGTTGGAGGGGTGCGGGCAAGCGCGAGCCGTTGCCGGCGGCCGCGGTGATCGGCGCCGATCCCGGCACGATCCTCGCCGCGGTGACGCCGGTACCGGATACTTTGTCCGAGTACCAGTTCGCAGGCTTGCTGCGCGGCAAGAAGGTCGAGCTGGTCGACTGCAAGACCGTGCCGCTCAAGGTGCCGGCCGAGGCGGAGATCGTGCTCGAAGGACACGTCAGCCTCGACGACTATGGCGACGAGGGCCCGTACGGCGACCATACCGGCTACTACAACTCGGTCGAGAAGTTTCCGGTGTTCACGCTGAGCGCCATCACCATGCGGCGCAACCCGATCTATCTCTCGACCTTCACCGGCCGGCCGCCCGACGAGCCCTCGGTGCTGGGCGAGGCGCTGAACGAGGTGTTCATCCCCCTCTTCCAGCAGCAGTTCCCCGAGATCGTCGACTTCTGGCTGCCCCCCGAAGGCTGCAGCTACAGGATCGCCGTGGTGTCGATGAAGAAGGCCTACGCCGGCCACGCCAAGCGCGTGATGATGGGCGTGTGGAGCTATCTGCGGCAGTTCATGTACACCAAGTGGGTGATCGTGGTGGATGCCGACATCGACGCGCGCAACTGGAAGGACGTGATGTGGGCCGTCTCGACGCGCATGGACCCGGCGCGCGACATCACCGTGATCGAGAACACGCCGATCGACTATCTCGACTTCGCTTCGCCGGTCAGCGGGCTGGGCTCCAAGATCGGCCTCGACGCCACCGACAAGTGGCCGGGCGAGACCAGCCGCGAATGGGGCCGCCAGATCCGCATGGAGCAGGCCGTGATCGACAAGGTCGACGCGATGTGGAGCACGCTGGGCCTGCCGGGAACGGGAAAAAAGATCTGGCGGTGAATTATCTCGCCCTCCCCCGTCAAAGCGCCTTCTGAGGCGCGACACGGGGGAGGTGGCAGCGTCTTACGCTGACGGAGGGGGTAAGCAACGCGGAGGGTGTTGCCGATTGCAGATCATGATCTCGAATGCTCCACATCTCGTCTGAGGCTGTCCCCCTCCGTCGCGGATTACCGCGCCACCTCCCCCGAAGACGGGGGAGGGCGTTGGTTCGCATGACCGGGATTTATGACCCGGGCGAGATTCATGATCTGGAAGGGCCATGCCCCGTGTGCCACGCTGCGGTCAAACAAGCCGGAGGTTTGCCATGAGCCAACTCGAGGTTGCCGAGACCAAAGTGTCCGAGACCAAGCCCTATGTGCCGTCGCTGCAAGTCACGGCGGGACAGCCCGCGCCGATCGCGGCGAATGGCGGACTGTCCTACATGTCGTTCGACCGCAACGGCGACGCAGGAACGGCCAAGGCGCTGGAAGACGCGCTCGCCGAGATCGCCAGTGGCGAGAGCCAGCGCGTGATCGACATGATCGACAACGCGCCGCCCGGCCCGATCAAGACGCGCTGGGGCCTGGCGTTCCGCGACTGGGACGAGTGCGTGCGGCATATCCGCGAATCGAACAGCCTCAAGGCGCCGCCGGGCGGCGTCGTGCTGCCGCTCGCCTATACCGTGCACGAGCGGCCGTCCTATTCGATCGTTCCATCCAATGCCATCTGGCACGACCCGGCACATGCCGACGTCGCGGCGAAGCTGCGCCAGAACGAGGAGGACAATCGGCGGCGCAACCTCTACTTCCCCCACGTGCTGCGCGACGCGCGGCGCATCGGCGAATATTACCCCGGCCTTTCGCCCAGCAGCCCCGAATGCATGGACAAGCTCGGCGTCTCGCTGGCGCATCTCGAGTCCAAGTGCACTAACTTCTACGACTCGGCCGAGGTCGAGCGCGTGTTCTATCCGGAGATCGAGAAGCTGCTGCTCGAGTTCTTCCCCGACGCCACCGATGCCTTGGTCTACAACCACGACGTCTTCGACAAGGACTACACGGGCGACCGCACCGAGGACCAGGACAAGAAGAACCCGGGCGTGAACGCCCGCTACGTCAACCTGGTGCACAACGACCTGAACGACAATTCCGGCCGCGTGCGCTGCCGCGAGCTCTTGACCAAGAACCTGCGCAACTTCGGCCGCACGCAGCACTACACGGAGGAAGAGGCCGACAGGAAGATGTCGCGCCGGTTCATGTCGATCAATCTCGCCAAGCCGATGGAGACGATCGAGCAGTTCCCCTTCGTGCTCTGCGCCTGGCCGTCCTTCGCCGACCAGCCGTACATCACCAACTACCGGATCTACGATGACCGGGTCGGCGAGACGACTCGCTTCACCTATCGTCCGAACCACGAATGGTACTGGTTCCCGAAACAGACCTCGACGGAGGTGTCGATGCTGAAGTGCTACGACTCCGTCACCGACGGCTCGGTGTCGCGCTGGTCGTTCCACACCGCCTGCATCGACCCGACCGCGCCCGCCAACGCGCGCTGCCGCAAGAACGTCGTCGTTAGGGCGTATGTCTTCTTTTAAGGCGGCGGTGTCATGAGACACTTCGGGATGCTGGTCCCCTCGACCAACACCACGAACGAGATCGAATACGGCCGGCTCGCCCCCGCGCTGCAGGTGCACACCGGCCGGCTCGGCAAGGGCGGCAACACGCCGTTCTCGCCGAGCAAGGACGAGGACGTCGCCTATCAGGCCAAGCTGCTGGGCGACGCGCGGGTCGAGGTGATCGTGCTGGTGCAGACCTCGGCCAGCCTGTTCGCCGACGACTACGACGCGGTGACGGTGAAGCGCATGACCGAGGCGTCGGGCGTGCCGTCGCTCACCTCCGCCCAGGCAGTCGGCCGCGCGCTGAAGGCGCTTGGGGCATCGCGTGTCGCCATGGCGACGCCCTACTCCGAAGAGGTGATCGGCCGGGCCAAGCGCTACTTCGAG
>DATGMK010000102.1:0-45859 GCA_035293665.1 Reyranella sp.
CCCTCAAGGTCGACGTAGCTGAACAGTGACCCACTTCGCTCATCCGAGCCGCGCATCACAACAACTCCCGCAAGCTACCGAGATCAGTGAATCATCTTCTTCGGTCCGATACGACGACTTTTTCAACAACCTGCTAGAGCAAAATGACTCACGTTCCTCCGTGCCCCGACCGAAGGCGAGCGAAGCGAGGCAGCGGAGGGACCTTGTTTCAACGATTTGCGGCTACAGCGAGATGACTTCAGGTCGACTCATCCGTCGTCCCGACCGAAGCGCCGAAGGCGCGTAGTGGAGGGACCTTTTTTCAACAATCAGCCGCAAATCGTAGAAAAAAGGTCCCTCCACTGCGCCTCGCTTCGCTCGGCTCCGGTCGGGACGACGGATGGGCTAGCCTCATCTCGCTCTAATCGTGGAAACAAGGTCCCTCCACTCGCTGCGCTCGGTCGGGACGACGGGCGATTCGACTACAGGCCATCCCGCGCTAGCTGGTCCGGGCGCCGTACAGCCTACTTGAACTCGGCCACCGTCTCTTCGGACGGCTTGCGATCGGTCTCCCAGAAGCCCTTGGGCGAGTTCGTTGCGCCTTCCTTGATCTGCTTGAACGTGGTGTCCATCTCCGCCTTGCTGGCGCCGACCTTCTTCTCGAGCGTCTCGACCGCCTGGTTGAAGCGCTTCTCCTGCGCCTTCGACACGTCGATGTCGCACACGTCGGACGCGACGATGGCGATGTAGTAGCGGAACAAGGTCAGGCGGTCGTCTTCCGTCTGCGCTGTCGCCGGCACGCTGCCGCAAACGCAAGTGAAGGCACACGCCACCGCAGCCGCGCTGCGCGCGGCCATCGAAACCATGGTCATTTGATCGCTCCCCCAACACTTCCCACCGGCAGTATTGCTTCCCCACCGCGGCACGCCAGTCCTTTCAAATTGCAGTGGGCGCGGCTACCCGGTCATCGCCCGTGCCTTGGTCAGCGCCACGCCGTCGGGAACGCTGTGTTGGCGGCTTCATTGATGCCCGGATGATGCGGGTTTTCGGTGGTGGTTCAAACGCGGCAATCCGGCTATTCCACGCTGCAAATGCAAACCCTGCGAACCCTCGAGGCGCTGGAGCGCGAAGGCCTGGTCGCGATCGACCCGCGGCTCGCCGAGGCCGCGCAGTCGATGGCGATCGCGATCACGCCCGAGATGCTGGGCCTGATCGACCGCAACGATCTCGCCAATGACCCGATCGCGCGCCAGTTCGTTCCGAGCGCCGCCGAGACCGAGATCGCGCCCGAGGAGCTCGGTGACCCGATCGGCGATGAGGCGCGCTCGCCGGTGAAGGGCATCGTCCACCGCTATCCCGACCGGGTGCTGCTGAAGCCGATCCATGTGTGCCCGGTCTACTGCCGCTTCTGCTTTCGCCGCGAGAAGGTCGGGCCGGGCGGCGAGGCGCTGTCGGCCGCCGAGCTCGAAGCCGCCCTGGCCTATATCCGTGCCCGCCCCGGGATCTGGGAGGTCATCCTGACCGGCGGGGACCCGCTGATGCTGGCGCCGCGGCGGCTCGGCGAGCTGGTCGCCGCCCTCGACGCGATAGGCCATGTCGCGGTGATCCGTGTGCACAGCCGCGTGCCGATCGTCGATCCGGGCCGCGTCACGGACGAGCTGGTGGCCGCCATCAAACCGCGCCGCGCCACCCTGTGGCTCGGTGTGCACTGCAACCACGCGCGGGAGCTGGCATCCCCGACCCGGGCCGCGCTCGCTCGCCTCGCCGACGCAGGCATACCTCTGTTGGGGCAGACGGTCCTGCTGGCGGGGGTGAACGACGACGTGGAGACCCTAGACCAGCTCATGCGGGCTTTGGTGAGCGCGCGCGTGAAGCCCTACTACCTCCATCACCCCGACCTGGTGCGCGGCACCGGCCATTTCCGCGTCTCCATCGCCCGCGGCCAGGAATTGATGCGGGGCTTGCGGGGCCGCCTGTCGGGCCTGGCGCAACCGACCTACGTGCTCGATGTGCCGGGCGGCCACGGCAAGGTGCCGGTCGGCCCGGGTTATCTGGGCGATGATCCCGATGCTCTCCTGGTGCGCGACGCGTTCGGCGGGACGCACCGCTATCCAGGCTGACCTTCGACGATCGCGTCGTTGCCGATCGCGCCCGGCGCCTCGACCGCCAGCTCGATCGACCGGGTGCCGGCCTTCTCGAACTTCAGCGTCACCGGCACCTTCTGCCCTTGCACGAGCGGCGCCTTGAGCTCGATCCAGAGGTGATAGCCGCGCGGCTTCAGGGTAATCGCCGTGTCCGGCGGCAGGCCAAGCCCCCTTTCCATCGGCTTCATGGTGATGCCGGCGCCCACCACCTTGATGCCGTGGATCTCGATCTTCACCGCCGCTGCGCTCTCGGCGCCGACCAGCCGGTCGGCCTCCGGCGCCTTGTTGGTGACGGTGAAGTATCCACCGGCGAAGCCGGCGGCGGTCGGCGAGGTGCGCGCCCAGGGGCGATCGATGGAGAGGCTCATGCCCTCATTCAGCATTAGCTTTTGTCGGGGTCAACGGCGCACTGACGCGACCACCGGCCGCCCCTGACGCGACGGCGGCGCGCTCAGCTCCTCGACCAGCCACTCCTCGAATGCCCTGGTCTTCGGCCGGCTGGCCGACGACGGTGGACACACGAACCACCATGCCTTGCCGGAATCGACGATCTGCGGGAACGGCTGGAACAGCCGTCCTTCGGCGAGCTCCTCGCGGAACAATTGCGGCGGACCGACTGCGACGCCCGCGCCCTCCATCGCCGCCTCGACCGCGATCATGGTCGAGTCGAAGGTCAACACACGCTTGGGCTTGAAGTCGCCCATGCCGACCGCGCGCAGCCAGATCGACCATTCGGGATCGTAGGTCATGTCGATGAACGGCACGCGCTTCAGGTCATCGAGCGACTTCAGCTTGTCCTTGTAGCGCTTGCCGCACAGCGGCGTGAGCACGTCGCTGAACAGACGCGTTGCATGCAGGTCGGGATCGGGCTGCACGGCAAAGCGAATCGCGCAGTCGAAATCCTCGCGCGCGAAGTCGACCTGGCGCATCGCCGTCGTCATGCGCACCTCGATCTCGGGATGCTTGGCCTGGAAGCGATGCAGGCGCGGTGCCAGCCAGCCGAGCGCGAAGGTCGTGACCAGGCTGACGTTGAGCGTGCCCGAGTTGGCCTTGCGCCCGACGCGCTCCAGCGCGTTGGTCATGCGGTCGAATGCATCGCGCAGGTCGGGCAGCAGCGCCTGGCCCTCGCCGGTGATCTCGAGGCCGCGCGGACGGCGCACGAACAGCGCGACGCCGAGCCGTTCCTCGAGCGCCTTGACCTGGTGGCTGACCGCGGCCTGGGTGACGTGAAGCTCCTCGGCGGCGTGGGTGAAGCTCGCGTGACGGGCGGCGGCCTCGAAGGCGCGCAGCGCATTGAGCGGTAGTTGCGAGCGGCTCATGACGACAACCCGTAGTCCATAGTTTTATTGGGCCTCCCCCACAGCTTTCATCCTTTGCACGGACGCCGATGATACAGCAAATAGGGCACACAAACGAGATCGCAGCGGTGCTTCCGCCCCGCGCGCCTCAAACGGAGCTAAGTCATGTCGACCCTGTCCAGCGTGCGGACCATCGCTCGCACGGATATCCCCACCTTCTCCTTCGGCCGGGCCCTCGGGCTCATTGCTGGAACGGTCGTGGTCGGTGTCGAGGCTCTGCTCAACCGAGCCGAACTGCGCAAATCGCGACGCCAACTGGCCGAGCTCGATGACCGCCTCCTGCGCGATATCGGGCTCGATCGCGGCACCGCCCGGTTCGAGGCCAGCAAGGGTTTCTGGGCCTAGGGCCTAGGACCAGCTTCCGGGTCGGGGGAATTGCCGGCGGGCGCCGGATAGAGCAGGTCGGCATGGGTGCCTAGATTGCACTCATGACCCAGCACTCTATATCTCCCCCCACCATGGCGCTCGCCAGCCCCTCCCAACCTGGCATGCTCCCCGACCCGGATTCCTGCTGGACCGCGCTCCAGCACCGGGACCGGGCCTACAATGGCCGGTTCTGGTTCTCGGTGGCGACGACCGGGGTCTACTGCCTGCCGTCCTGCGCCGCCCGTCCGCCGTTGCGCCGGAACGTGGCCTTCCACGCCTCGCCGGAAGCGGCCGAAGCCGCCGGCTTCCGGCCGTGCAAGCGCTGCCGACCGCGCGAATGGCAGGCCGAGCTCGGCCTCAGCCGCTCGGTGGCGCAAGCCTGCGCCCTGTTCGATGCGGCCGACGCCGACCAGCCGCCCTCGCTGGCCGCGGTGGCGCGCAAGGTGGGCGTCACCGCCAACACGCTCAGCAAGCGCTTCGTGGCCGAATTGGGGCTGACGCCGCGCGATTGGCTGATCGCCCGCAAGCGCGAACGCTTTCGCAAGGCCCTGCGCAACGGCGAGAAGGTGACCGAGGCGCTGTATGGCGCCGGCTACGGCTCGCCGAGCCGTGTCTACGAATCGAGCGACAAGGCGCTGGGCATGACCCCCGCCACCTATGCCAAGGGCGGCGCCGGGGCCCATATCGACTACACGACGGTTGAATCGGACTATGGCCGGGTGCTGGTCGCGGCGACCCGGAAGGGCATCGCGGCGGTCTTCCTCGGCGACAGCGACCGCAGCCTCGAGCGCGACCTCAAGCACGACTTCCCCGCGGCCGACATCGAGCGCAACGACGACGCGCTGGCGCCGCGGGTGAAAGGCGTGCTGGCGCGCCTCTACGGCCGCAAGCCGACCGCCCTCGATGCGCCCGACGTGCCGCTCGACATCGTCGGCACGGCCTTCCAGTGGAAGGTGTGGAAGGCGCTGACCGAGATCCCGCCGGGCGAGACGCGCACCTACGGCGAGATCGCCCAGCGCATCGGCGCGCCGGGCTCGGCCCGCGCCGTCGGCCGCGCCTGCGCGACCAACCAGGCGGCCGGCGTCATTCCCTGCCATCGCGCCGTCGGGTCGAACGGCGCGCTCACCGGCTATCGCTGGGGCGTGGCGCGCAAGGAGCGGCTGCTGGCCGAGGAACGCCGGCGCAGCAGCACGTAGAAGGCGCCGCTGCCGCCGTGGCGCGGATGGGCCGTCCGCACCCCCGCGATCCGTGCCCGGTTCTCCGACCGCTCGAGCCAGCCCGGAAACTCCGCCCGGATGCGGCCGCCGAACACGCGGCCGCCCTCGAGGCGCAGGCCCTTGCCCGTGACGATGAGCACGACGCGGCGATTCTGCTCGGAGGCCTCGGCGATGAAGCGCGTCACCGCGCGCTCGGCCGCGGCGAGCGTCATGCCGTGCAGGTCGAGCTTGGCCTCGATCGCGCGCCTGCCCTTGGAGAGCGCCCGATCGACGTCGCGGTCGAAGGAAAAAGGTGTCGATGACGCTCGCCGCGTCATCGGGAGCCCAGCGCGGGATCTTTCCTGATCCCGACTGAATTCCTCGGCCTTCGGCCCCAGGGCGACAGCAGGTGGTTTGCGGACAGGCGCAGGCGGACGTTTCCGATCTGTCTTTCGGCCTTTCAGCGGCTTCACATCCGCCATCGCCGCCCGGAACAACTCGACGTCCTTGGCCATTCGTTTGATCTAGCCTTGGCCCGAACGCGGGTCTACACAGCCCGCCATGGCGACCGCCCCCCAAGCCCAGCCTGATCCCGATCTCCAGACCGGCCTGCAGTTCTTGCGCGCCGGGTGGTTCGATCGCGCCGAACCGCACTTCCGCTCCGCCCATGGCCGGCATGGCGACCAGCCGGCGATCCTGCACTATCTCGCCGTCTGCCTGTCGCAGCGCGGCGCGCTCGGCGAGGCGGAGGCGCTGTGGCGCAAGGCGATCGCCAAGGATCCCAACGAGCCGATGCTGTCCTATAACCTCGGCCTGCTCGCCCGACGCACGGGCCGCCTGGACGAGGCCGCGCGCCGCTTCCGCGACACGGTTCGACGCGCGCCGGCGCATGTCGAGGCGCGGCTGGCGCTGGCCGGCATCCATATCGACCAGCACAAGTTCACCGCCGCCGAGCGCGAGCTCTCCGAGGTCGTCGCCAACCTCGACCGCGCGCTGGAGCATCCCGACGGCGCGCAGCTGCGGCCGACGCAGGCGCGCGCCCGCAACATGCTGGGTCACGTACTCTATCGCCTGGGCCACTTCGGGCCGGCGCTCGAGATCCTCGGCCAGGCGCTGAGCGACGCCGGCGAAGACCAGACACGCCGCGCCCAGATCATGGGCGACCGGGCGCTCGCAATGGGCGGCCTCGCCCGCCATGAGGACGCGATCGCCGAGGCCGAGCAGGCCGTCGCGCTGGCTCCGCAGAATGCGAGCCTCAACCACGTGCTGGGCTTCGTGCTCTATTTTGCCGGCCGTATGACCGAGGCGATCACCCGGGTCGAGGCCGCGCTGCAGCTCGATCCGACCTACACGCCGGCCCTGCGGACACTGGCGCTCGCCCAGGCCGCCGCCGGCAAGATCGACGATGCGCTTGCGGTGCTGCAGCGCCTCCTGGCGCAGAATCCGCTCGATCGCGACGCCGTCCTGCAGCTCTCGTTCCTGCATCTCGCGGCCAAGCGCTTCGAGGAGGCTCTGCAGGTGCTGGAGCCCTACCACAACGCGGCGCCCGACGACGGCCGGGTGCTGAACAACCAGGGCCTGGCCCTGCGCGGCCTAAAGCGCTTCGACGAGGCGCGCCGCGCTTTCAAGCGGGCGCTGCGCCACAACGGCGACGATCCGCTGGTCCTGACGAACTTCGGCGCCGTGCTCGTCGATCTCGGCCGTGCCGCCGAGGCCAGGCCATTGCACGAGCAGGCGTTGCGGGCGGCGCCGAACGACGCGCGGCTGCTCACCAACTACGGCATCTGCCTTGCCGCGCTGGGCGAGAAGGACCGCGCCCGCGAGACCCTGGACAACGCGCTGGCGGCCGATCCCAACAACGACGATGCGCTCCTAGCGCGGGCGAGCCTGGACGCATGAGCGAGGGCGCCGATCACCTCGCCGAGGTCAACCGCCGTATCGCCGAGGCGGCGAAGGCGGCCGGCCGGCAGCCGGGCGACGTCACCCTGGTGGCCGTCTCCAAGACCCACGGGGCCGAGCGCGTGCGCGAATTGCTCGACGCGGGCCAGCGGACCTTCGGCGAAAATCGCGTGCAGGAGGCGCAGGAGAAGTTTCCGGCGCTGAAGGCCGAGTATCCCGACCTCGAGCTTCACCTGATTGGGCCGCTCCAGACCAACAAGGCGCGCGACGCGGTGGCCCTGTTCGACGTCATCCAGTCGGTCGACCGCGAGCGGCTGGCCGGGGTCCTCGCCAAGGAGATGGAACGGGCCGGCAAGCGCCCTGCCTGCTTCATCCAGGTCAACACCGGGGAGGAAGAGCAGAAGGCGGGCATCCTGCCGGCCGAGCTCGACGCCTTCGTCGCCTCCTGTCGCGACGTGCACAAGCTGCCGGTGATCGGACTGATGTGCATCCCGCCGGTCGACGAGGAGCCGGCCCTGCACTTTGCCCTGCTGCGCAAGATGGCCGAGCGCAACGGCCTCGCGAAGGTGAGCATGGGCATGAGCGCCGATTACGAGACCGCGGTGCGGCTGGGCGCCACCCATGTCCGCGTCGGCAGCGCCCTGTTCGGAGCGCGGCACACCTGATCGCGCATGCCCGAGCTGCCTGAAGTCGAAACCGTCCGCCGTGGCCTCGTTCCGCGCATGGTCGGCCATCGCATCGCCCGCCTGACGCAACGCCGCAAGGACCTCCGGGTCAAGCTGCCGGCGAAGTTCGCCGCCAAGGTCGAGGGCCGCACCGTCACCGCCATCGACCGCCGGGCAAAATACATGCTGATGCGCCTCGACGACGGCCAGACGCTGATCGTCCATCTCGGCATGTCGGGCCGCATGACCCTGCACGATGCCAAGAGCGCGGCCGAGCATCCGTTCGAGCGCCACGACCATGTGGTTTTCGATATGGACGATGGCTGGCAGGTTCGTTTCAACGATGCACGCCGCTTCGGCCTGATGCTGCTGGTACCGACGGAGTCGGTCGAGAAGCACAAGGCGTTCAAGGGCTTGGGCCCGGAGCCGCTGGACGAAGCGTTCGACGGCGCCACACTTGCCGCGCGGCTCAAGGGCCGGCGCACGCCGATCAAGGCCGCGCTCCTCGATCAGAAGACGCTGGTCGGCGTGGGCAATATCTATGCCTGCGAGGCACTCTATATGTCCGGCATCTCGCCGCGGCGTTCCGCCCATACGGTGCAGGGTGAGCGGGCCGACCGTCTCGCCGCGGCGATCAAGCAGGTGCTGCTGCGCGCGATCGACGATGGCGGCTCGACCCTGCGCGACCACGTCCAGCCGGGCGGCGAGCTCGGCTATTTTCAGACGCGCTTCAAGGTCTACGACCGCCTCGGCGCGCCCTGCCCGACGCGCGACTGCGGCCATCTCGTCAAGCGGCTGGTGCAGGGCGGTCGCTCGACCTTCTATTGCGCACACTGCCAACGTTAGAGCGATTTCCGTTCAGGGTGGAACCGCGCCCGCACGGTTGTCCCTTCCATCGACCAACGGGCGCGGTTCCATCTGAACGGAAATGCGCGCACGGGCGATATTTGTTGCAGCAGGCATATTCCGTCCGGCCGATTCCGGCCGGACGGAATATGTTCTAGTGTTCTACTGTCCGTCCGGCTCGAGGAGGAACGCGTGGCTTCGTATGAAAACATACAGACCGAGACCAAGGGCCGCGTCGGCATCATCCGCCTGAACCGGCCCAAGGCCTTGAACGCGCTGTGCGCCGACCTCGTGCGCGAGCTCGGCCTGGCGCTCGATGCGTTCGAGAGCGATCCCGGCATCGGTTGCCTGGTGCTGACCGGCAGCGACAAGGCGTTCGCCGCCGGCGCCGACATCAAGGAGATGAAGGAGAAGTCCTATCAGGACGTCTTCCTCCAGGACTTCATCACCGTCGGCTGGGAGAAGGTGAGCCAGATCCGCAAGCCGATCATCGCCGCGGTCGCGGGCTATGCGCTGGGCGGCGGCTGCGAGATGGCCATGATGTGCGACTTCATCATCGCCGCCGACAATGCGAAGTTCGGCCAGCCGGAAATTACACTTGGTACAATCCCCGGTGCCGGCGGCACGCAGCGCCTGCCGCGCTTCGTCGGCAAGTCCAAGGCGATGGATCTCGTGCTGACCGGCCGCATGATGGATGCCGCCGAAGCGGAGCGCTGCGGGCTGGTGAGCCGCATCGTGCCGCTCGCCCAGCTGATGGACGAAGCCCTTGCCACGGCGGAAAAAATCGCCGGCATGTCGCTGCCTGCGACCATGGTCGCCAAGGAGGCGGTGAACCGCGCCTTCGAGACGACGCTCAGCGAGGGCGTGCGCTTCGAGCGTCGGACCTTCCATGCCACCTTCGCCTTCGAGGACCGCGCCGAGGGCATGAGCGCCTTCGCGGACAAGCGCAGGGCCAGCTGGAAACACCGTTGAATCAAGGGGTTTCGCCGGGGTTGACCCCCTCGGCCCCGCCCCGTATAAGCGCCCGCTTCCGAGCAAGAGGATCGAATGGCTAATCACAAGTCGGCTGAGAAGCGCGCCCGCCAGACCGAGCGCCGCACCGCCGCGAACGCCGCGCGCCGCAGCCGCGTGCGCTCGTCGATCAAGAAGGTCGAAGAGGCGATCAAGGGCGGCGACAAGAAGAAGGCGATGGATGCGCTGAAGGCGGCGCAGCCGGAGATCCAGCGCGGCGCCGGTGCGCGCGTGATCGCGAAGAACGCCGCATCGCGCCGTGTTTCGCGACTCAACGCACGCATCAAGGCGATGGCGTGAGGCAACTCGGCCCTGCACTGAAGATGAACGCCGCTCACACGAGCGGCGTTTTCGTTTTTGCGATGCACGTTCTAAATTTTTTTGAAAATTTTTCGGCCTCTCGACGCGATGAAAAGCTTGGGTGCGAGATTGGCCAAATTCATGCAATTCGCTTTTATCGAACGACGCCGCGACGCGGGCGCAAGATGTTGAGGCGCGTCATCGATCGTCGATGCGTCGCGAGTCCCGCCGAAATCGAATCAAGCTCGATGTCAATCACGACGCACGGCGAACAAGTTGAATCATGTGCGGATGTCGGGCGGGCGCCGTTTGCGCTGCCGTCGAAGTCTGTCTAAGAGTCAGCGCATCGCAATTCGGGGCGTGGGGCACTGGAGAGCGAGCCAAGGCGAAGACGAGGGGGCACTTCCTCTTCGCCGCAAGAAGAAGAAGGAGAGGGGTCACAGCGCAGCGGGGAGTCACGGCGAGCACTTGAAGAATCGGGCGCGTGAGATCACGCTAACCCCTACGAGCCGTCGTCGTTCCTCTCCGTGCTGTGGGTCTCGACTTCCCAATCGAGGCTCGTCATCGGTGTCCCGGCTCGCAAAAGAATGAAGCGGGGGCCATGGCAGACAACAGGATCACTGGCGCGTACGAAGTCACCACCGTCGCCGGCTACGCGGGCGATGTGACTCCGGCCACAGCCTTCAAGATCCTGAGCGAGCACAAGGACGCGATCCTGATCGACGTCCGGACCCGTGCCGAATGGAACTACGTCGGACTGCCCGAGCTCGAGTCGATCGGCAAGCGGCCGGTGCTGCTCGAGTGGCAGGTCTTCCCAGGAATGCAGCAGAATCCCGAGTTCGTGTCGACGCTGGGGAACGCCGTCGCGGACAAGGATACGCCGCTGCTGTTTTTGTGTCGGAGTGGGGCGAGGTCGGCTGCGGCGGCGAAAGCCATGACCGCAGCCGGATACAGTACGTGTTTGAACGTGACGGAGGGGTTCGAGGGACCGTTGGACGCTCAAGGAAGGCGGGGTTCAGCGGCGGGGTGGAAGGCGACTGGGCTTCCATGGAGACAGACTTGAAAACAATTCTTTCTTCGACGTCGGCCAACGACGCAGCGTACGGCCAAAAGAGTATTGCGGGGACCGGCATGGATGATGAGGGGCGAAAGGAACTGGTCGAACAGTGGTCGAAGGTCTGCGACCGGCTCCGCAAGGAGATCGGCGACAAGGCCTTCAAGACCTGGTTCGGCGAGGTCGAGCCCGGTGAATCCAAGGGAGGCAAGGTGCGCCTCTATGCGCCGACCCGTTTCGTGCGCGACTGGGTGAGCCGCCATTACGGCGACCGGGTCCTCGCCTACTGGCATGCCGTCAACGGCGAAGTCTCCAGCGTCGAGGTCAATCTCGTCCCGCCCGCGCCGCCGCGCCGGCCGAACGACATCATCGCCATGCCGCCGGTGCCGGCGCCGCAGAACTACCAGCAGCCGATGCCGCGGCTGGGACCGGCGATCGGCCGCGGCACCGACGACGGCTTCGCGGGTCCCGAGGCGCGCTACACCTTCGCCAACTTCGTGGTCGGCAAACCCAACGAGTTCGCCTATGCCGCCGCGCGCAACATCGCCGAGCAGGACAAGCCGCTGCCCGAGCGCAACCCGCTCTACATTTTCGGCGGCGTCGGGCTCGGCAAGACCCACCTGATGCATGCCATCTGGCACGCCATCCGCGAGCGCGATCCCAAGACCCGCGTGCTTTACCTGACGGCCGAGAGCTTCGTGAACCGCTTCATCACGGCGCTGCGCACCAAGAACACCGGCCAGTTCAAGGAGCTGTTCCGCAACGTCGACGTGCTGATGGTGGACGACGTCCAGTTCATCTGCGGCAAGGAGGCGAGCCAGGACGAGTTTTTCTTCACCTTCAATTCGCTGGTGGAGCAGAACAAGCAGATCGTGCTGTCGTCGGAGAAGCCGCCGAGCGAGCTGCAGGACATCGAGGAGCGCATGCGCTCGCGGCTGGGCTCGGGCCTCGTCGCCGACATCCACTCCTCGACCTACGAGCTGCGTCTGTCGATCCTGCAGACCAAGGCCGAGAGCGCACGTGTGCCGGTGCCGCTCCCGGTGCTCGAGTTCCTCGCGCACAAGATCAGCACCAACATCCGCGAGCTCGAGGGTGCGCTGAACCGCGTGGTCGCGCACGGCCAGCTGATCGGCCGCGAGATCACCGTCGACATGGCGCAGGACGTTTTGCACGACCTGCTCCGCCAGGCCGACCGCAAGGTGACGGTGGACGAGATCCAGCAGCGGGTCGCCGCCCACTACAACATCAAGCTTGCCGAGATGTCCTCGCCGCGCCGCGCGCGCTCGGTCGCCCGGCCGCGCCAGGTGGCGATGTATCTCGCCAAACAGCTGACGACGCTCAGCCTGCCGCAGATCGGAAAGCGCTTCGGCAACCGTGACCACACCACGGTCATGCATGCCGTGCGCAAGATCGAGGAGCTGAAGGTCTCCGACGTTTCGATTGCAGAGGACGTCGAGTTGCTCAAGCGGCAGTTGCAGGGCTGAGGCGCTTTGCATGGACGCGAACGAACGGGGCCCGAAAGGCCCCGTTTTTCGTGGCTTAAGTGGGGCTTAAGCGCCTCTAAAACCGGGCGAAATCGCTTCCGGCGCCGAACCGCCATGCTATACTCTGCAACCGTTCCGCAATGGGCCCTTCGAGCCCGCGAGACGGGGTGTCTAAACCGCTTACTTTGGCCCTCGTGACAGCGACCAAACCATGAAATTGACGATCGAACGGGCAGCGCTCCTGAAGGCCCTCGCCCACGTGCAAAGTGTCGTCGAACGCCGCAACACCATTCCCATCCTGTCGAACGTGCTGATCACCGCCCAGAAGGGCCGGCTGAGCCTCGCCGCGACCGACATGGACCTCGCCATCACCGAGGCGGTGGATGCCAGCGCCGCCAAGACCGGCGCCACGACGGCGCCCGCCCATACGCTCTACGAGATCGTCCGCAAGCTGCCGGACGGCAGCCAGGTCGAGCTCGAAACGTCGAGCGACGGCAACAGCCTGGCCATCCGCGCCGGACGCTCGCGCTTCACGCTCCAGTGCCTGCCGCCGGCTGATTTCCCGGCGATGAACGAGGGCGACCTGCCGCATCGCTTCCAGATTCCGGCGACCGACCTCAAGGGCATCATCGACCGCACGCGCTTTGCGATCTCGAACGAGGAAACGCGCTACTACCTGAACGGCATCTATTTCCACTCCGCCAAATCGGGAAATACCGAGGTCCTGCGTGGCGTGGCGACCGACGGCCACCGCCTGGCCCGGGTCGAGGTGCCGCTGCCCAAGGGCGCGGCCGAGATCCCGGGCGTGATCGTGCCGCGCAAGACCGTGGGCGAGGTCCGCAAGCTCCTGGACGAGAGCGATGGCTCGGTCGATGTCGAGCTTTCCGACACCCGCATCCGCTTCGCCTCGTCGAACGTCACCTTGGTGAGCAAGCTGATCGACGGCACCTTCCCGGACTATGAGCGGGTCATCCCGACCGGCAACGACAAGGTCCTGAACGTGCCCTGCAAGGAGTTCGCCTCGGCGGTCGACCGCGTCTCGACCATCTCGACCGAGAAGTCGCGCGCCATCAAGCTGGCCGTCGCCAAGGGCGTGGTCACGCTCTCGGCCACCAGCCCGGATGCCGGCAGCGCGACCGAGGAGATCGAGGTCGACTACAAGGCGACGCCGCTCGAGATCGGCTTCAACTCCCGTTACCTGCTCGACATCACCGAGCAGATCAACGGATCGGACGTCCACTTCCTGATGGCTGACGCCGGCTCGCCCACGCTGGTGCGCGATGGTGCCGACGAGAGCGCGCTCTACGTGCTCATGCCGATGCGGGTATGACGCTATCGGTCAGCGCGCTCGCCCATAGTCCCGACGCCGCACCCGGCGCAGCGCCGGCGCTTTTGGCTGTCCGCCAGCTCCGGCTGACCGACTTCCGCAACTACCGCCAGCTCCGGCTGGATTGCGGTCCCGAGCCGGTCGTGCTGGTCGGCCCCAACGGCGCGGGCAAGACCAACCTGATCGAGGCCCTCTCCTTCCTGGCCCCCGGCCGCGGTCTGCGCCGCGCCCGTCTCGACGAGGTGGCGCGCCGGCCGGAGGCCTCGACCTGGGCGGTTGCGGCCACGCTCGATACGCCCGAGGGACGGCTGGCCATCGGTACCGGTCTGGAGCCGCCGCGCGGCGAAGGCGGCCTGCCGCGCCGGGTCGTGCGGATCGACGGCCGGCCGGCCGGCAGTCAGACCGCGCTTGGCCTGCATGTCGCCGCCGTCTGGCTGACGCCGCAGCTCGACCGCCTGTTCCTCGATGGCCCGGGCGAACGGCGCCGCTTCGTCGACCGGCTGGTGACCGCACTGCACCCCGAGCATGCGGGCGACGTCGCCGCCTACGAGAATGCCCTGCGCCAGCGCGCCCGGCTGCTGGGCGAGGGCAACCGCGACCCGCACTGGTTCACCGCGCTGGAGGATACGATGGCCCGCCACGGTGTGGCCCTGGCCGCCAATCGCGCCGACACGGTGCAGCGGCTGGACGCCGCGGCCCGGCTGGGCGTCGGTCCCTTCCCGCGCGCCGCGCTGGCCATGACCGGCGAGGTCGATGGCTGGATTGCGGCGATGGCCGCGATCGATGCCGAGGACCGGCTGCGCGCCGAATTGGCCGCCAATCGCTTGCGCGACGGCGAGGCCGGCACCACATCTACGGGGCCGCATCGCAGCGATCTCGCCGTGCGCCATCTCGACCTCGATTTGCCGGCTGCCGAGGGCTCGACGGGCCAGCAGAAGGCCCTTCTGGTCTCGATCGCGCTGGCCCATGCGCGGCTGGTGACGCTGTCGCGCGGCCGTCCGCCATTGCTGTTGCTGGACGAGATCGCCGCCCACCTCGATTCGGAGCGGCGCGCCGCGCTGTTCGAGGAGGTGGTGGCGCTGGGTGTGCAGAGTTGGATGACCGGCACCGATGCCGAGCTTTTCAGGCCGCTCGCCGGCCGCGCGCAGGTGCTGCGCGTGGACGACGGCGCAGTGGCGGCCGACTGAATTGGGATAGACGATGAGCCAGAACGAACCCCTTCCGAACGGCAATGGCCCCAATGGCAATGGCGCCAATGGGAACGGCGAAGACTATGACGCCGATTCCATCAAGGTGCTGCGCGGCCTCGAGGCCGTGCGCAAGCGCCCGGGCATGTATATCGGCGACACCGATGACGGCACCGGCCTGCACCACATGGTCTACGAGATCGTCGACAATGCGATCGACGAGGCGCTGGCGGGCTACTGCGATCGCGTGGACGTCGTGCTGCACGGCGACGGCTCGGTCACGGTGCTCGACAATGGCCGCGGCGTGCCGGTCGACATCCACAAGGAAGAAGGCATCTCCGCCGCCAACGTGATCTTCACCCAGCTCCATGCCGGCGGAAAGTTCGACAGCAACTCCTACAAGGTCTCGGGCGGGCTGCACGGCGTCGGCGCCGCGGTCGTGAACGCGCTCAGCGAGTACCTCGACCTGCGGATCTGGCGCAACGGCAAGGAATACCACATGCGGTTTCGCCACGGCGATGCCGAGAAGGACCTCGAGCTGGTCGGCGACGCCCCCGAGGGCAAGCGCGGCACCGAGGTGAGCTTCCTGCCGTCCAAGCAGACCTTCACCAAGACCGAGTTCGACTTCTCGACCCTGGAGCACCGGCTGCGCGAGCTCGCCTTCCTGAACTCCGGCGTGCGCATCGTGATCACCGACGAGCGCGGCGCCGAGCCCAAGGTCTCCGAGCTGTTCTATGAGGGCGGCGTCGAGGCCTTCGCCAAGTATCTCGACCGCAACAAGCAGGTGCTGCACAACCCGCCGGTCTCGATCCGCGGCGAGAAGGACGGCATCACGGTCGAAGTCGCGCTGCAGTGGAACGACAGCTATCACGAGACGATGCTGTGCTTCACCAACAACATCCCGCAGCGCGACGGCGGCACCCACCTCGCCGGCTTCCGCGGCGCGCTGACCCGTACGCTCAACAAGTACGCCGACGAATCGGGGGTCTCCAAGAAGGAGAAGGTCTCGCTGTCGGGCGAGGACATGCGCGAGGGCCTGACCTGCGTGTTGTCGGTCAAGGTCCCGGACCCCAAATTCTCCTCCCAGACCAAGGACAAGCTGGTTTCGTCCGAGGTCAGGCCGGTCGTGGAATCGGTGGTCGGCGACAAGCTCGGCCAGTGGTTCGAGGAGCATCCCGGCGAGGCGCGCAAGATCATCACCAAGGTCGTCGAGGCGGCGGCGGCGCGCGAGGCCGCCCGCAAGGCACGCGAGCTCACCCGCCGCAAGGGCGCGCTCGATGTCAGCTCGCTGCCGGGCAAGCTCGCCGATTGCCAGGAGCGCGATCCCGCGCTCTCCGAGCTGTTCATCGTCGAGGGCGATTCGGCCGGCGGCTCGGCCAAGCAGGGCCGCAACCGCGCCAACCAGGCGATCCTGCCGCTGCGCGGCAAGATCCTGAACGTCGAGCGCGCGCGCTTCGACAAGATGCTCTCGTCGCAGGAGATCGGCACGCTGATCACCGCGCTCGGGACCGGGATCGGCCACGACGACTTCGACATCAGCAAGCTGCGCTACCACAAGATCATCATCATGACCGACGCGGATGTCGACGGATCGCACATCCGCACGCTGCTCATGACGTTCTTCTATCGCCAGATGAAGAGCCTGATCGACGGGGGCTACCTCTACATCGCGCAGCCGCCCCTGTTCAAAGCAGCCAAGGGCAAGTCGGCGATCTACCTCAAGGACGAGCGCTCGCTCGACGACCATCTGATCGAAAGCGGGCTCGACGGCGCCGTGTTCAGGCTGGGCGACGGCACCGTGCAGGCCAAGGACGACCTGCGCCACACCGTCGACGTTGCCCGCTCGGTCTCCAATCTGGTGAAGCCGCTGTCGCTGTCGCGCCGGGTCACCAGCCAGGCGGTGATCGAGCAAGCGGCGATCGCGGGCGCCCTCAATCCCGACATCATCGGCGACCCAGAGCAGGCGCAGGGCGCCGCGCAGTACATCGCCCGCCGGCTCGACGTGGTCAGCCCGCCGCTCGAGCGCGGCTGGACCGGCGAGCCGACGACCGACGGCGGCCTCGTCTTCACCCGCCGCCTGCGCGGTGTACAGGAGCGCCACGTGATCGACGGGCCCCTGCTGCGCAGTGCCGAGGCGCGGCGGCTCGACGCCCTGGCGCCCGAGTTGCAGGTCATCTACCGCAGACCGGGCACCTTCGTCGCCAAGGACAAGGAAACCACGATCTCATCGCCCACCGAGCTGTTCGCCGCCGTGCTGGAGGCCGGCCGCAAGGGCGTCACGATCCAGCGCTACAAGGGGCTGGGCGAGATGAACCCGGATCAGCTCTGGGAAACCACCCTCGATCCGGAGGCGCGCACCTTGCTGCAGGTCAAGATCAACCATGCCGACGAGGCCGACGAGATCTTCGCCACCCTGATGGGCGACGTCGTCGAGCCGCGCCGCGATTTCATCCAGGACAACGCGCTCAAGGTGGCGAACCTGGATGTCTAGGCCTGCGACCCTCCTGCTTGCCGTCCTGCTCGCGGCAACCTTCGCCGCAGGCCAGACGCTCGCACAAACGGCGGCGCCGGCCGTCGACCCGGGCACCAAGATCGCCTTTGCGCCAAGCATCGCCGGCGCGACCCTGACGCGCTCCAACGGCTCGACTTACGAGTACACCGCACCCAACGGCATGACCATCACGGTCGACGTCTACGACAATGGCCGCCGCGTGCCCAACGGCAGCAGCCACCCGACGGTCATCACCCAGTTCACCGAGGAGTTGGAGAATATCCGCCAGCAGGCCGTGTCGGCCGGCATGACCGGCTTCGAGAGGCCGGCGGTGCCGTCGGCCTGCACCTATGGGCCGTGGAACCTGCGCTGCATCACCTTCAGCGCCATGGGCGGCGGAGTCACCGGCCGCATCTACGGCAAGTTCCTGCTGATCGGCTACCGCGAGCATTTCGTGAAGATCATCGTCCACTGGACCCAGACCGGCGGCCGAGGCAACGCGGACGCCGATACGCTGCTGACTGCGTTCGTCCCGGCGTTGCTCCATTAAAAGCCGCGCTATAGCACCATCTGCGTCTGGGTGACGACCGCCACCAGCTTGCCCTCGGCTGTGGTGATGCGGGTCGTCCAGACCTGGGTGCGCCGGCCGCGATGGATCGGCGTCGTCTCGCCGATCACCGTCGTGCCGACCGGCGCCGGCCCGACGAAGTTGGTCTTGCTCTCGATCGTCGTAGTACCCTGGCCCTCGCGCAGGTTGAGCACGGTCGCGGCGGCGCCCAGCGTGTCGGCGAACGCCATGACGGCGCCGCCATGCAGTATGTCGGGCCGCGTGCAGAGCTCGGGCCGGACCACCATCTCCGCCTTCACACCGGTCTCGCTCGCGGCCACGAACTTCAGTCCCAGCACCTTGGCGAAGGGCAGCGGCTGTTCGTTCAGGAACTGAAGCTTGTCCATGGTCGTCTCCGTTGATCCTCTTCGTTCAGGCAGCCGCGCTCAGCCGGCGCAGGCCGAGATACTCCAGAACCGCGATATCGGCCACGATGAGCGCCACCACGACGATGCCGGCGATGCCGATCGCGCTCCACGCCGCCGGCAGCAGCATCAGCACGAGGGCGCTCCCGGCAACCCAGGCGACGTCCGCCGCGAAGACCGCCCGAGCCCAGCCGCGCGGCATGGTCTCCCGCGAGGCCGCCCAGGCGGCGATCAGGCCGAACACCACGACCCCCACGCCCAGCAACTCGAACACGATCGCAAGCTCGACACCCGCTACCGACAGCGGCGCCTCGGTCGCCAGTGCCGCGAACGGCCCGGCAAAGGCCGCCAGCACGATGCCGGAAATTACGGAAAACACGGCATTGCCCCACAGGGTGCGCCGCAGCAGGCGGTCGGATGAAGCGGTCATGACGCCCTCCTCGATTGGTTGGACGCCGTGAGAATTCGCTCGGACCGCCGTCCGGGCAATTACGGGAGAGGTAATCGCCGGACCCGCGAGGGATGGTAATTTGCACCCCATGTCCATTGCCCAGCCTTCGTCCCAGCCCGACCTGTTCGGTCCCATGCTGCGCGCCTGGCGGCGCCGGCGCGGTGCGAGCCAGCTCGCGCTCGCCCTGCAGTCCGGCGTGTCGCAGCGGCACGTCAGCTTCCTCGAATCCGGCCGCGCCCGGCCCAGCCGCGAGATGGTGGTGCAGCTCACCTCCGCGCTCGACGTCCCGCTGCGCCAGAGGAACGCCATGCTGCTCGCCGCGGGTTTTGCGCCGGTCTACCGCGAGAGCAATCTCGCCGCCCCCGAGCTCGCCCCGGTGCGGCAGGCGATCGACCGCATGTTGAAGCAGCAGGAACCCTACCCGGCGATCGTGGTCGACCGGCTCTGGAACTTCATGCAGGGCAACGACGCGGCGAACGCCTTCACCCTGTTCCTGTTCGAGGGCCCGCCGCCGGTGTCGCCACCCGGCAAGGCGCCCAACATCCTGCGCTGGCTTCTCGACCCGACGGCGCTGCGGCCCAAGCTCGCCAACTGGGAGGAGGTCGCGCGCCATCTCGTCTCGACCACCTATGCCGAGATCCTCGCCGACGGCGGCGAGCCCAAGGCGCTCGCCTTCATCGAGGAGGTGATGGCCTTCCCCGGCGTGCCGGATTCCTTCCGCAAGCTCCGCTTCGAGGAGCGGCCGCAGCCCGTCCTGACCCTGGACTACATCGTCAACGGCCGCTCGCTCTCGGTCTTCACGACCATCGCCACGCTGGGCACGCCGCAGGACGTGACCCTGCAGGAGGTGCGGATCGAGTGCTTCTTCCCGGCCGACGAGCGCAGCGACGCGCTGTTCAAGAGCCTCGCGACGCGGCGTTAGTCCCGGCCGCTACCCCAGGTCGTCGACGTCGTTGCGCAGTTTCTGACCGGCCCGGAAGCGCGACAGGTTCTCGAGGAAGATCTCGAAGATTGCCTCGTTCTGGCCGAGAGAGTGGCTCGCGGTATGCGGCGAGATCAGCACGTTCGGCATGTCCCACAGCGGCGATGCGGGATCGAGCGGCTCGCGTTCGAACACGTCGAGATAGGCTCCGGCCAGCTGGCCGCTCTGCAACGCGGCGATCACGTCCTTCTCCACCGCGATCTCGCCACGCGAGACGTTGATGAACTGCGCGCCTCTGGGCATGGCGGCGAACACGCCGGCATTGGCGATGCCGCGCGTCAGCGGCGAGGCCGGGCAGCACAGGATCAGCCAGTCGGCCTCGGGCAGCACTGTCATCAGATCGGCGTAGGCAATGACGCGATCGCAGTCCGGCACCGCCTCGGCGCTGCGCCGCACCCCGACCGTGCGCATATCAAGCGCCTTCAGCAGCCGGGCGATGTTGCGCCCGATCGGCCCCATGCCGACGATCACCGCGCACTGGCCCTTGAGGTCGCGCGGCGAGCGCTCGCCCAGCCGCGGCTCCCAGGCGTGGCGGCGCTGCGCATCGGCCAGCAGCGGGAAGCGGCGGTTGATGGCGATCAGCCCGCCCAGCACGCTGTGCGACACCGTCACGGCCGTCGCGCCGGAGGCCGTCGTGACCTTCACGCCGCGCGCCCTGAGTTCGCGATAGATCGGCCGCTCGGCGCCGGCGGGATGGATCTGCAGCCATTTCAGCGTTGGCGTCGCGCGCACCACCTTGTCGAAGCCGACGAGCTCCGGTGTCGGGTTGTTCTTGCTGGACCTGCCCGTCACCTCGCGCGTCATGAAACCGATGTCGGCGTCGCATATGCCCTCAGCCAGGGCCTGCTCGGCCGTCACGAAGCTCAGGCCCCCTTTGGCCTTGATGCGCTCACCCCAGGTGCGCAGGGCGAACTCGGAAAGCAGGAGTTTCATGCCGCCGATACTACAGGGCCTTGAGCCTCCTGCAGCGCATTGTCGATGCTCTTGCGGTAAGTCGCCAACGGCGGGCGAACGCCCGCGATCAGCAGGGCGCGGCGGACCGCGGGGCTCGCGCCGGTGAGATAGAGTTTCACCTTGTGTCGCGCCGTTCGCCGGGCGAGCGAGGCGATGACGTTGCCCGCGGTCGAATCGACGAATGGCACGGCCGCGAGATCGAGCACGAACGCCTTGTGCTGGTCGCCGATGCGATCCAGCACCGCGCTCACCATCGAGGCCGTGCCGAAGAAGAACGCGCCGGTCAGGCGATAGACGATGACGTTGCTGTGGCTGACCGTCTCCGCATCGTAGGGCGCGCGCGGCTCGGCCGTGTCGGACCGGTCCGCCGCAACGAACGGCGTGCCCGACTGGATGCCGGCGGTCTGCGCCATGCGATGAAGCACCACGACCGCGCCAATGGCGCAGCCGACGACGATGCCTTCGGTGAGGTCGCGGAACACCGTCAGGCCGAACGTCGCCAGCAGCACGGCGGCGTCGCCGCGCGAGGTGCGCAGCAGCGCCGCGAACTGGTGCTTCTCCGCCATGTTCCACGCCACCGTCGCCAGCACGCCGGCCAGTGCCGCCAGCGGAATGAACGATGCGAGAGGCGCCGCCAGCAGGATGAACAGGAGCAGGAACAATGCATGCGCCATGCCGGCGATCGGCCCGCGGGCGCCGGCGCGCACGTTCGTCGCCGTGCGTGCGATCGTGCCGGTGACGCAGATGCCGCCGAACAGGGCGCTGCCGATATTGGCGATACCCTGCGCCACCAGCTCGCAGTTCGAGCGATGGCGGCGGCCGGTCATGCCGTCGGCCACCACGGCCGACAGCAGCGATTCGATCGCCCCCAGCAGGGCGAAGGCGAGCGCATCCGGCAGCACGGCTTGCATCTTGGCCAGCGAGAAGGCCGGCAGGTGGGGCGCGGGAAACGAGGACGGGATGCCGCCGAACCGCGTGCCGATGGTCTCGACATGGAGGCCGAGCGCCCACGTCGCCAGCGCCGTCACCGCAACCGCAACCAGCATGCCCGGCCAGTGGGGTCGCCATTTTCGCAGGCCCACGATAAGGCCGATCGACAGCACGGCCATCGCGACGGCGAGCGGATTGAGCGTGCCGCCGGCGTCGGCGAGGGCCATGACCTTGGGCACGATGGGCCCCGGCTCCTTGCCGGCCAGGGTCAGGCCGAGCAGGTCGCGGATCTGGCTGGCGAAGATGATGACGGCAATGCCGGCCGTAAAGCCGACGGTCACCGGATAGGGAATGAACTTGATGTAGGTTCCGAGGCGGAGGAAGCCCGCAACCGTGAGGAACAGGCCGGCCATCGCAACGGCGAGCAGCACGCCGTCGATGCCGTGCCGATCGACCGAGGCCGCAACCAGCACGATGAAGGCGCCGGCGGGCCCGCCGATCTGGAAGCGGCTGCCACCCAGCGCCGACACCAGGAAACCGCCGATAATCGCCGTATAGAGCCCGCGCTCGGGCGTGGTGCCCGAAGCGATCGCGATCGCCATGGAGAGCGGCAACGCCACGATCGCGACCGTGAGGCCAGCGAGGATGTCGGCGCGCAAGGCGCCCAGCCCATAGCCCTCGCTCAGGATGGTGACCAGCTTGGGCGTGAAGAGATCGCGGAAGCTGGCACGCGGTTCGGCCAGCACACCAGACGTTTGGATGCTCATTTCCACCAAGCTTTTGTGTAAAATCACACTATTGGAGCATGCCGCCTCCCGGCTTGTCTTGATTCAAATCGAAGAGGCCGGCGGGTGTGCGCTTCGAGCGCAGCGCTATTTCTTCTCCCGGCTCATCTGCTTGACCCGCTCCGCCGCCGACTGGAAGTCGAGCGGCGTGTCGGCACGGCAGGGCAAGGGCCAGCGCGGATCGGGCGCATCGAAGAACTCGTCGCGCAGGCGGGCCGCGCACTGGTCCTGGCTCGACACGCCGTGGCCCTGCGAGCGAAAGATCACGTGCCGCGAGTCCGGTAGGTACTTGGCCGCGTCGCGGCCCCAGCTCGGCGGCGTCAGCCAGTCGTAGCCCCCGCTCAGCAGCAAGGTCGGGATTGGCGCCGTCACCGGCTGGCGCTCGGCTGGCGGCGCCACCGGCACGCGCCACACGGGGCAGAAGGCCGGCAGTTTGCTGAGCTGCGCCGTCAGGCTGTAGACGCCGCCGGTCTGGATCGCCTGATCGCGCGCCGCCTGGTCGACGCCGGCCCAGGTCTCGCGGCATTCGATGGTGTTGTAGAGGCCGCCGAACTGCTGTGCGTTGGTCTCGAGCAGGCCGCCATCGTCCTCCTCGAGGTCCTCGGCATACTGCTTGATCAGCCGGTTGTCGCCGCGCTTCAGCGCCGTCACCGCCTCGGGCACCAGTTCCGCCTCGCCCTGCCGCATCATGTGCAGCATCACCAGCAGGAGCTTGGCGCCATCGAGCTTCACCGGCTGCGGACCGTCGTCGAGATCGAGGGTAAGCGGCAGCGGATTGCGATCGGCGTTGGTCAGCAGCGCCCGGACATTGTTCGCGAGATCGGGATTGCGCTCGCGGCAAAGCTTGTCGGAGGCGCATTCGCTGTAGAGCTGCTCGAACACGGTGCGGACGATCTCGGGCTCGTTCTGCTCGCCGTTGATCTGCGGCGGGTAGACCCCGTCGAGCACCGCCGCGCGCACGATGCCGGGATGGCGCCGCATCACCTCGAGGCCCCAGCGCGTGCCGTAGGAGATGCCGTAGAGATTGACCTTGGGGATCTGCAGCACCGACACCAGGTCGGCGACGTCGTCGGCCAGCGCCGGCGTGCTGAACATCCCCACGTCGATCCGGCGCTTGTCGAAGTCGGCGCGGCAGCGCAGCAGGATGTCGCGTTCCTGCGGCTCGGTGACGGCGCGACGCCTCACGCGCGCGGGCTGCGTCGTACGTGGCTCGAAGCAGTCGAGATTGGGGCTCGAGCCCCCGGCGCCGCGCTCGCTCACGATGATGACGTCCCGGCGGCGGCGGATGACGGCGGTGTCGTTCCACCAATCGCCTTCGGCCAGCGGATCGGCGCCCGCGGCCGACGCGATCAGCGGCGCATCGCCCGGCCCGCCCGCGAGATAGATCACCGGATCGGCAGCCAGTGGTCGCCGCGCCTTGAGGATCGCCACCTTGAGGCGCACCTCGGGTCCCTTGGGCTTGGCGCGGTTCTCCAGCACGACCAGCGTGTAGCATTCGATCTTGTCGCCGCGCGGCGGACGGAAGACGCAGCGCTCGCGGTCGAGCCGCGGGACCGGGGCGGCAGCAAGCGCGCTGCAGACCCCCAGCATCAGGAACAGGGTCGCCAGCGCAATGCGGCGGCCGGATAGCACCATGCTTGCGTTGTGCCACATAACTGCTTGTGACGGCATGAAGTAATTCTATGGCCGAATGCCGCGGCAGCGCCTTGAATGCGACGAGTCCCCGCCGCACTTTCCGCGCCATGACCTCCCGCTCCTATTGGACGGCCGTGTGGTGCGGCTTCGTCGTCCTCGCCATCGGCCTCGGCGTCCGCCAGAGCTTCGGCATCTTCCTGAAGCCGGTTTCGGCCGAGCTTCATGTCGGCCGCGAGCTGTTCTCCTTCGGCACGGCCGCCTCGATGCTGCTGATGGGCGTGTTCGCGCCGATCGCCGGCCGGCTGGCCGACCGCTTCGGCTCGGCGCCGACGATCGCCGGCGGCGGCGTTCTGTACGTGCTGGGCATGATCGTGACGGCGACCATGCATAGCGGCTTCATGCTGGTCCTGGGCAACATCCTGGTCGGCACCGGGCTCTCGGCCGCGTCCTTCGGTCCGGTCCTGGGAGTCATCCTGCGGGTGGCGCCGCCGGCGAAGCAGGCACTGGCGGTCGGCATCTGCTCGGCAGGCGGCTCGTTCGGCCAGTTCTTCATCGTCCCGTTCGCCTCGGTCCTGCAGCATCACTTCGGCGACTGGCGCCTCACCATGTGGGCCCTGACCGCCCTGGCGGCGCTGGTCATCCTGCTGCCGATCGGCCTCAACGACCGCCAGCAGATCGCCGCCGCCCGGAAGGCGAGCGGCGACAACCAGACCACCCGCGAGGCGCTGGCCGAGGCGTTCGGCCACAAGAGCTACGTGCTGCTGATGATCGGCTACTTCGTCTGCGGCTTCCACGTCGCCTTCGTCGGCGGCCATCTGCCGGCCTACGTGTCCGACAAGGGCATCGGCCTGTCGCTGTTCGGCGTCACCCTGTCGCCGGCCGAGCTCGGCGGCTGGAGCATCGGCATGGTCGGCCTGTTCAATATCGTCGGCTCGGTCCTGTGGAGCTCGCTCGGCGGCCGCTTCCAGCGCAAGAACCTGCTGTCGCTGCTCTACCTGCTGCGCTCGCTCGTGTTCCTGGCCTTCGTGCTGGCGCCGCTGTCGGCCGCCTCCGTGCTGGCGTTCGCCGGCGCGCTCGGCTTCCTGTGGCTGGGCACCGTGCCCCTCACCACGTCGCTGGTCGGCGTGATGTTCGGCCGCGTGCATCTCACGATGCTGAACGGCTTCGTCTTCCTCGGCCACCAGGTCGGCAGCTTCGTCGGCGGCTGGGGCGGCGGCCTGTTGTTCGACCTGCAGGGCAACTACGACATGATGTGGTGGCTGTCGATTGCGCTGGGCGTCATCTCCGCGCTGCTGCACTGGCCGATCGTCGAGAAGCCGGTGCCGCGGCTGCAGCCCGTGTTGCAACCCGCATGATCCGCGGCTGGCGTTCCCTGCTCGCCTGGGGCGCCGTCGCGCTGCTCGTCGCCCTGACCGGAATTTCGTTCGTGCTCTGGGGCACCAACGGGCCGGGCTATCTCGTCGATCTGGTCGCTGCGTATTGCCTGTAATTCCTCCCCTTCAGGTGGGGAGGAACTACAACACGAACTTGCTGAGGTCAGCGTTCTTCGCCAGCGAGCTCACGCGCTCGCGTACGTAGGCGGCGTCGATCTCGATCTTCTGGCCGGGCTTGTCCGAGGCGGTGAAGCTGATCTCCTCCAGCAGCTTCTCCATCACGGTATGCAAACGGCGCGCACCGATATTCTCGACCGATTCGTTGATGTCGGCCGACAGCTTGGCGAGCTCGTCGATCGCCTCCGGCTTGAACTCGAGATCGACCTTCTCGGTCGCCAGCAGCGCCTTGTACTGCTTCACCAGGCTGGCCTCGGGCTCGGTGAGGATGCGCTTGAAATCCTCCTGGCTGAGGGACGCCAGGCTGACGCGGATCGGCAGGCGGCCCTGCAGCTCGGGCAGCATGTCGGACGGCTTGGCGAGGTGGAACGCGCCCGAGCAGATGAACAGCACGTGGTCGGTCTTCACCGGGCCGTGCTTGGTGTTGACGGTCGTGCCCTCGATCAGCGGCAGCAGGTCACGCTGCACGCCCTCGCGGCTCACATCGCCGCCGCCGCGGAACTCGCTGCGCGCGGTGATCTTGTCGATCTCGTCGATGAATACGATGCCGTTCTGCTCGACCGAGTCGCGCGCCTCGCGCACCACCTTCTCCTGGTCGAGCAGGCGGTCGCTCTCCTCGCGCATCAGCGTCTCGTAGGCCTCGCCGACCTTCATCTTCCGCTTCTTGGTGCGCCCGCCGAACGCCTTGCCCAGCATGTCGCCGAGATTGATCATGCCGACCGAAGCGCCGGGTTGTCCGGGAATCTCGAACTGCATCGGCCCGCCGGTGTCGGCGACCTCGACCTCGATCTCGCTCTCGTTCAACTCGTTGTCGCGCAGCTTGTGGCGGAAGCGGAGCTTGGTCTCCTGGCTGGCAGTCGGGCCACACAACGCGTCGATCACGCGGTCCTCGGCGGCCAGTTCGGCCTTGGCCTTGACGTCCTTGCGCATGCGCTCGCGCGCCATGTCGAGCGCGGCCTCCATCAGGTCGCGCGCGATCTGCTCGACGTCGCGGCCGACATAGCCGACCTCGGTGAACTTCGTCGCCTCGACCTTGAGGAACGGCGCGTTGGCGAGCTTTGCCAGCCGCCGCGCGATCTCGGTCTTGCCGCAGCCGGTCGGGCCGATCATCAGGATGTTCTTGGGCAGCACTTCCTCGCGCAGCGCCTCGGGCAGCTGCAGGCGCCGCCAGCGGTTGCGCAGCGCGATCGCGACGGCCCGCTTGGCCTCCTGCTGGCCGACGATGTGCTTGTCGAGCTCGGAGACGATCTCGCGGGGGGAAAAATCGTTGCCCATCAGGCGACCTTGAGCTTTTCGATGACGATGTTGTGGTTGGTGTAGACGCAGATGTCGGCGGCGATGCCCATCGCCTTGCGGGCGATCGTCTCGGCATCGAGACCTTCGACATCGATCAGCGCCCGCGCCGCGCTGAGCGCGTAGTTCCCGCCCGAGCCGATCGCGATGATGCCGCCTTCAGGTTCCAGCACATCACCCGTTCCGCTGAGCAGCAGCGAGACGTCCTTGTCGGCCACCGCCATCAGCGCCTCGAGGCGGCGCAGGTACCGGTCCGTACGCCAGTCCTTGGCGAGCTCGATGCAGGCGCGCAGCAGCTGCCCGGGATGGCGCTCCAGTTTCGCTTCCAGGCGCTCGAACAGGGTGAAGGCATCGGCGGTGGCGCCGGCGAACCCGGCGATGATCTGGCCGTTGCCCAGCCGGCGGACCTTCTTGGCATTGCCCTTGACGATGGTCTGGCCCATCGAGACCTGGCCGTCGCCCGCCATCACCACCTCGCCGCCCTTGCGGACCGACAGGATGGTCGTGGCGTGCCAGCCCGGTGATGGGCTCGAATCGGATTGTGGGGACATCCGGCCCTAAATAGTCAATCGCCGCCGCAAATCAATCGCTGTGCTAACGTGCCCAAATGACCACCGAATCCGTCATCGTCATCGGCGCCGGCATCGTCGGGACCGCCACTGCCCGGGCCCTGCAGAGATCGGGCCATGCGGTCACCCTGGTCGACAGCGCGGAGCCCGGCAAGGCGACCTCCTATGGCAATGCCGGCTTCATCGCCATCGATCACGTCCTGCCGCTGGCGCGGCCCTCGACCCTGAAGCGGGTGCCGCAGATGCTGATGGATCGCAACGGACCGCTGACCGTCCATCCGCCCAGCATCCCCTCGTTGCTGCCCTGGATGCTCCGCTTCGCGCGCGCCGCCTACAGCGCGACCGAGGTGCGCAAGGGCGTGGATTCGTTCGGCCCTCTGATGGCCGAGGCGAACACCGCCTGGAAGGCCGAGATCCAGGCCTCTGGCCTGGGCGAGCTCTTCAAGAGCCGCGGCGCGCTCTACGTCTACGAAAGCGAGGCGGCGTTCGCCGGCGGTGCGGAGGAACGCGAGCTGCAGAAGGCCAAGGGCACCGAGTTCGAGATCGTCGACGGCAATCGCGCGCGCGAGCTGGCGCCCGGCCTGTCGAGCCACATCGTGCGCGGCGTCTATTACCCGCACGGCATGCACACCATCAATCCGTACCGCGTGGTCGAGACGCTGGCCGAGCGCTTCGCGGCAGAGGGCGGCATCGTCGAACGCGGCCGCGTGCGCGGCTTCGAGCGCAACGGCAACCAGGTCACCGCCGTGCAGCTCACCGACAGAACGCTGCCCGCGAAGGCGGTGGTGATCGCGGCCGGCCGCGCCTCGGGCGAGCTGACGCGGCTGCTGGGCTTCAATGCACCCCTGGTCGCCGAGCGGGGCTATCATGTGATGCTGGCGCCCGACAATGTGCGCTTCGAGATGCCGGTCAGCCCGGCCGAACGCGGCTTCTTCATTACGCCGATGGAGGAAGGCCTGCGCGTCGCCGGCACGGTCGAGCTCGCGGCACCGCATCAGCCGCCGTCGTGGCATCGCGCCGACTTGCTGGTGCAGCACCTCAAGGCGATCTTCCCCGGCGTCGGCGGCGCCGAGCGCAGCCGCTGGATCGGCGAGCGCCCGAGCCTGCCCGACTTCCGGCCGGCCATCGGCCGCGCGCCGCGGCTGGCCAACGTCTATTGCGGCTACGGCCACCAGCATGTCGGCCTGACGCTCGCGACGGCGACGGGCCGGTTGATCGCCAAGCTGATGGAAGGCGAGGAATTGCCGGCCGCACTCACGGCGTGCGATCCGGGTCGCTTCGGCTAGAGCGAAGTTGCGGTTGGTCGACGCGCGCTTGGCGGGAGTCCACAGGAGTCCACTCGGGTGTGGACCGGTTGGATGCCGATGGCACAAGGGTTTCGGGCTAGGAGTCCACGAATCCACCGATTCTGTCCCAACTGAAAAACACCCCTCATCGGACCGCGCCACCGGCCTGAGCGGAGCGAAGGCTCCAGTGGCGCAATGAGAGTTATGAGCGCCACTGGAGTGGCGCGGTCCGACGAGGAAGATCATGCGCGCGATACTGCATGATCGCGCGCCGAACACCTATTACGGGCAATGGTCGGAGGGAAAAGCGCTGTTTCCGGGGCCGCGAACGCCCTCCATTGCCCATCATGAGCTCGCTGCGAGCGCCGGATTCGCGGCCTTTGACGTTCCGGAGCGAGATTTCCCAGCGAATTGCTCGCCGGGGCGTTGGAAATTTCTGTGTCGACCAAAAAAGAAAATCTGCGCGTCCGGCCGGGGCGCATCCAGCGACGACCATACCGCTCGCCGCTTCTATCCAAAGCAACAGCGCTCTAGGATTGCGCCAAACTGCAACCGCGATCATGGGAGGCTGCGATGGCTGAGAAGACATGGGAGCTGAGCGGCCAGTACATGGAAAGCTGCAACTGCGACTATCTCTGCCCCTGCATCTACACCAACCCGCAGGCCGCCGCGACGCACGAGCATTGCTACGCCCTCATGTTCTACCGCATCGACCGCGGTCGCCACGGCGGGGTTTCCCTCGACGGCCTGAAGTTCGCCTTCGTCATCCGGTCCGGCCGTGTCATGGCCGACGGCGGCTGGGTGTTCGGCGTCGTCGTCGACGAGAGTGCGAGCGAGGCGCAGCGCAAGGCGCTGGCCGAGATCGTGAGCGGCAAGGCCGGCGGCCCGCCGCAGATGATCCGCGACAACCTGGTGAAGGATTTTCGCGGCGTTGAATACAAGCCGATCGACTTCAGCACCGACGGGCTGAAGCGCGTAACCGACATTCCGGGCATCCTGAGCTTCGAGATCGAGGGTGTGGCCTCGCGCAATCGCTCCGGCGAGCCGTTCTATATCGACAATACCGCCCATCCGGCCAATCGCCGGCTGGCGCTTGCGCGGTCGAAGAAGACCGAGGTGCAGGGCTTCGGCCTGTCGCTCAGCCTGCTGGGCAAGGGCAACAACGGCCACTTCGCGCCCTTCGCCTGGGCTGCCTGATTGGGGGCCGCCTGATTGGATTTGCTGCTGCGACAGCGCGTCGTGATCGTCGCCGCGCTGGCGACCGTGGCGGCGCTGGCCTGGCTTTATCTCTTCCTCGACGCGGCCGACATGACCGCCGCGATGGCGGGCATGGATCGCACCATGGCCATGCCGCCGCGCGCGGCAATCGAGCTCGTCCTCTTGTTCGCCATGTGGTGGGTGATGATGGTCGGCATGATGCTCCCCGGTGTCGCGCCGGTCATCCTGACCTTCGCCACCGTCAACCGGAACCGGCAGGCGCGCGGCGAGCCCTATGTGCCCGCAGCGTTGTTTGCCGCCGGATATCTGCTGGCATGGGGCGGCTTCAGCCTCGTCGCCACGCTGGCCCAGGAGGCGCTCGAGCGCGCGGCGCTGCTGTCGCCAATGGACATGACGACCAACAACCGGTTGCTGGGCGGCCTGCTGTTCGTGGCCGCCGGCCTCTACCAGTTCACGCCCATCAAGCTCGCCTGCCTGCAGTCCTGCCGCTCGCCGCTGGACTTCGTCCTCAACCATTGGCGAGACGGAGCCGGTGGCGCGCTGCGCATGGGCCTGACGCACGGCGTCCATTGCCTTGGTTGCTGCTGGGTCCTGATGCTGCTGCTGTTCGTGGGCGGCGTGATGAACCTGCTGTGGATCGCCGTGCTCGCCATCGTCGTGCTGATCGAGAAGCTGTCGACGGGACCATGGATCGGACGGGCCGGCGGCGTGCTGCTCATTGCCTACGGCGCCTGGCTGATCGCGACGTACTGACCCTTGGCTCATGCTCATCGGACCGCGGACCTCCAGGTCCGCTCATACGTGCCTATGATTGCGCTCACGCGCATCTGAATGCGCTCAATCATGATGCGGACCTGGAGGTCCGCGGTCCAATGACTACTGATATTTTGGATCGTCCGGCCGGCGCATCTTCCAGACGTTCTCGAGCGTGGTGTATTCGCTGTAGCCCAGCCGCGCGACCGGCTTGAAGGCCATCACGTCGACCCGGCCGTCCTTCAGGATGCTGTCGTCGATGTGCACGCCGACCACCTGGCCGAAGACGACCGCGGCGCTGTGGTTCTCGTGGCCCGGCTCGACCGGGATCTCGAGCGTCTTCCAGTACTTGCACTCCAGCGCCATCGGCGACTCCGCGACGCGCGGCGCCTTCACGTAGCGGCAGGGCGCGGGCGTGAGGCCGGCGAGCTTCATCTCGTCGACGCCGTAGGCCACCATCGAGGTGGTGATGTTCATCTTCTCGGTCAGCGTGCCCGCCACCATGTTCACCACGAACTCGCCGGTCTCCTCGGCGTTCATGCGGCTGTGCTTGGTCGGCGTGTCGCCGTAGCGGCCGGTGATGGCGAAGTAGACCATCGGCGGGAACTCGCTGACCGCATTGTAGAAGCTGTAGGGCGCGAGGTTGACGCGTCCCTGTCCGTCCACCGTCGAGATCCAGCCGATCGGCCGCGGCACGATCAGCGACTTCAGCGGATCCTGCGCGAGCCCGTGGTCGCGCTTGGCGGCGTCGTAGAACATTCCCTCTCCCCTTCACGCATCGAAGCGTTGCTTCGCTTCGGCATAGGCCGCGTCGAAGCCCGCTTCGAGCCGCGCGTTCAGCCCGCGGCACGAGCGCACCACTGCCTCGGCCCACACCACATAGTCGCGCAGCCGCTCGTCTGTCCATCCGCGCGGCGGGCTGCGCACAAGGCTGCGCAGGTTCGAGGTCTTGTCGGCGATCTTGAGAAGTTTCGCGCGCCGGGATTTATGGGGCGTCTTCTCGATCTGAAGGCGCTTGCGCTCTTCCTTGCGGAGCGACTTGTCGTCGGTCACCTCCGCCACCAGCGCCGCCACTTCGGAGCCGAAGCGCTGGACCAGGTCTTCGTAGGTCGAATCGGTGTCCTCGAGCGTGTCGTGCAGCAGGCCGCCCATCAGCAGCACGATATCGTCGCCGTCGGTGGCCTCGGCGAGCAGCGCCGCCACCTCGGTCAGATGGTTGATATAGGGCTCGGCCGCCTCGCCCTTGCGCCGCTGCGCGATGTGCTGGCGCGCCGCGTAGTCGGTGGCCTGTGCCAGCTGGACCAACTCGTGCGTCATCGGCTCTCCAATCACTTCCGGTTGTGCGGCGCTGCGCCCGGCTTGTCGAGCCCGTCGCGGCCCGCCATGTTCGCTCCATGTCGCGCACCATGAAGGTCCTGCTGGGCGTCTGGATTGCCGTGCTGGTCGGCGCCGCCGGCTGGATCGGCTGGGATGCCTGGCAGGGCAAGCAACCGTCCATCGGCGGTCCGTTCGCTCTCACCGACCAGAACGGCAAGCCCTTCTCGAGCGAGAGCCTGAAAGGCAAGCCGACCCTGCTCTATTTCGGTTACGCGTACTGCCCGGACGTCTGCCCGACGTCGTTGCTGCTCATGGAGACCGCTGTCGAGAAGCTCGGTGACGACGCCGCCAAGAAGGTGAACCTCGTCTTCATCACCATCGATCCCGAGCGCGACACGCCGGAGTTGCTCAAGGGCTATGTCGGCAACTTCGGCCCGACTTTCGTTGGCCTCACCGGCACACCCGATCAGATCGCGCAGGTCGCGCGCGCCTACCGCGTCTACTACCAGAAAGTCCCGAGCACGGATGGCGGCCCATACCTCATGGACCATTCCTCGATCGTCTATGTGCTCGACCGCACCGGCCGGTTCGTTACACACTTCACGCACGAAGCGAAGGCCGAGGCGATTGCCGCGGCTGTCCAGCGCCTTCTTTAGGGCGATCCAGGGGCGCGACTCTTGACACTTCGGGCTCCACACCCGACTCTAATCGGTGCGCCGGCGTACAATCAGATCGTCAAGACGGCACCGGCGGGGGAGTGGAACGAGCCCAAGATGTAGAGCGTCCGACCTGCGTTCTGTTCGCGCGCGGGAAAGGGCGCCCGGCACTCTGACCGCAGCTTCGGCTGCGTTCTGTGTGTGGCATCGCAGCGATGGTCACTGCCTATCGTTGAACGGTTCCATACTGGTGTGTGCCTGAAATGTTCCCAAACATGTTGTATCACGCGTACGAGTTCCAGCGGCAGCTCGCTGAGCCGGTCCGGCTGTGGGCCAACGCCGTCGAACGCGCCTCCTCCAATCCCTACAATCCGCTGAACGACACCTGGTTCGGCCGCTCGCTGGCCGCCGGCGCCGAGATCATGGCCCGGCTGACGCGCACCTACGGCAAGCCGGCCTTCAACCTGCCGACGACCCTGGTCGACGGCAAGGAGGTTGCCGTCAACGAAGAGATCCTGCTGCGCAAGCCGTTCTGCCAGCTGCTGCACTTCCATCGCGATACGCCGAAGCGCGACCCGAAGGTCCTGCTGGTGGCGCCGATGAGCGGCCACTATGCGACCCTGCTGCGCGGCACCGTCGAGGCGCTGCTGCCCGAGCACGACGTGTACATCACCGACTGGACCGACGCGCGCGAGGTGCCGCTGGCGCTCGGCAACTTCGACCTCGATGACTACATCGACTACATCATCGAGTTCTGCCGCTATCTGGCGCCCGACGTGCATGTCATCGCCGTGTGCCAGCCGTCGGTGCCGGTGATGGGCGCGGCTGCGCTGATGGCGCACGCCCGCGATCCGCGCCAGCCGCGTTCGCTCACCCTGATGGGCGGGCCGATCGACACCCGCATCAGCCCGACCGTCCCGAACGACCTGGCGATGCGCAACTCGATGATGTGGTTCCGCCAGAACGTGATCTCGACGGTGCCGCTCAGCTATCCGGGCGCGATGCGCCGCGTCTATCCAGGCTTCGTCCAGCTCACCAGCTTCATCACCATGAACTTCGACCGGCACGTCAATGCTCACATGCGCCAGTTCGAGCACCTGATCAAAGGCGACGACGACAGCGCCGACTCCCATCGCAAGTTCTACGACGAGTATCTCGCGGTGATGGACCTCACCGCCGAGTTCTACCTGCAGACCATCCAGGTCGTCTTCAAGGAACATCAGCTGCCGCGCGGTATCTGGGTGAGCCGCGGGCGGCCGATCGAGCCGGCGCGCATCGAGACCGCTCTGATGACGGTCGAGGGCGAGCTGGACGACATCTCCGGCCTCGGCCAGACCAGGGCGGCTCACGCGCTGACGCCCAACATTCCGGGCGCACGTCATGTGCACTGGGAGCAGCCACGGGTTGGTCACTACGGCATCTTCAACGGCCGCAAGTGGCGCGAGCAGATCATGCCGCGGGTGCGCGACTTCATTCGCGACAATCAGGAATAGCGCCACATCTTGGCCACACCGTGCGCAACCGCTCCGGGGGCTCGCCGTTACAACGGGGTCCAGCACGGAGGTTCTGAATGACCAGCTTCTCACGTCGCAGCCTGATCGGCGGGTTCACCGCCCTGACCGGTGCCGCCGTCGTGGCCGGCCCGGCCCTGGCGCAGCTGCAGGCCGAGGTCTATGTGCCCGTGGCGCCCCCGCCGCCGCGCGTCGAGGTGATCCCCACCCTGCCGCCCGACCGGGTTGAGGTCGAGCGCTGGCAGCCCGGCCACTGGCGGTGGAACGGCCACGAGCATGTCTGGGTCGAGGGCCACTATGTGGCTCGTCCGCGGCCGCGCGCCGAGTGGATCCCGGGCCGCTGGGAGCAGCGGCCGCGCGGCTGGGTTTACGTCGAAGGCCACTGGAACTAGCCCTCGCGCGTTAAGCCCGAAGCAGTCTCAACAGCTCCGGGCGTAACCGATGAGTTTCGAACAACAATGGGCCAACGCCGCCAACACCCTGGTGGCGTTGGTCACGACGTATGGCCTGCGCGTCGTCGGCGCGATCGTCATCCTGCTGATCGGCTGGTGGGTGTCGCGCCTTCTCTACAACGGCGTGCACCGCATGCTCATGCGCACCCAGCGCATCGACCGCACGATCACGCTCTTCCTCGCCAACGCGGTCCGCTATCTCGTCCTCGTCCTGACCTTCAGCGCGGTGCTGTCGACCTTCGGCGTCGCCACCACCAGCTTCGTGGCGGTGCTGGGCGCGCTCGGCATCGCCGTCGGCCTGGCGCTTCAGGGGACGCTGAGCAATCTCGCCGCCGGCATCATGCTGGTGCTGTTCCGGCCGTTCCACATCGACGATCGGATCGAGGCCGGCGGCATTTCGGGACGCGTGCGCGAGATCAACCTGTTCTACAGCGAGCTCGACACCGACGACAACGTGCGGGTGATCTTCCCCAACGGCAAGCTGTGGGGCGAGATCGTCAAGGTGCCTTCGCGCAACGACACCGAGCGGGTCGAGCTCAAGTTCACGCGGCCGCTCAGCGACGACATCGACACCGCTGTCTCCCGCCTGCGCGAGCTGGTGAAGAAGGATCGCCGCATCACGCGTGTCGCCCAGATCGGCGTCGATGCCGTGAACGAGGGCAACTACGTGCTGGTCGTGCGGGTCTGGGTCACGCGCCAGGAGGCCCCGCAGGTCCATTTCGACCTCAATCGGCTGGTGAAGGAAGAATTCCAGCGCCGGGCGCCGAAGCGCGAGGAGGCGCACGCCGCCGACTAGCGCTAACGTCGGGCAATGCCGGTCGCCGTCGACACGTCGCCCTAGATCGCCGCGCCTTTCGCGCTGGACGGCGAGACCGTGTTCGCGTTCGGCGACGTCCACGGCTGCTCCAGCCCACTCCTGAAGGCGCGCGAGTAAATCATCCCCACGTCCTGCCAGTTCGACCATCGTCCCAACGGCATGTGTGGCGCAGGATCTGACGAAGAGGCCCAAATGCAGTCCCGCCGGCATTCAAGGCATCCCAAACCGTTGGGACGCGGGACGCCTATCCCAGCAGATGCGCGATCTGCTCCGCGAGCTGGCGCTGCTGGTAGGGTTTCGAGAGGCGCGGCAGGTCGAGATCGGAGCTCGCGGGAAGGTCGGCGTAGCCGGTCGCCAGCAAGATCGGCAGCCCGGGCCGCAGACGGCGTGCCTCCTCGGCGAGCTGCAGGCCGGTCATGCCGGGCATGGCATAGTCGGTGATCATCAGGTCGATCGCCTGGGCGTCGCTCAGCACCGCCAGCGCATCGGCGCCGGACGAGGCCCTGATCACGGTGTGGCCGAGATCCTCGAGCAGCGAGGCCGTGCTGAGGCTGATCAAGAAGTCGTCGTCGACGAACAGCAGCACCCCACGGCGCTTCACGGGCTGGTCGGGCGCGACAGGCTCCGACGCGGCGCTCGCCGCGGCGCCATCGGCGGCTGGCAGCCACAGCTCGGCCCGTGTCCCCCGGCCCGGCTCGCTGAACAGGCGCAGCGCTCCCTCCAGCTGCAGCGCGAGGCCGTGGATCATCGACAAGCCCAATCCGGTGCCCTTGCCGACCTCCTTGGTCGAGAAGAAGGGCTCGATCGCTCGCTTCAGCGTATCGCCGTCCATGCCGTGCCCCGAATCCTCGACGATCAGGCGGATGTAGCGGCCGGCGGCCAAGTCCTGCGTGGCGTCGGTCGTGTCCAGATCGAGTGCAACCGTGAGCGTGCCGCCGTCGGGCATGGCGTCCCGCGCATTGACCGCGAGATTGAGCAGCGCGAGCTCGATCTGGTTGGCATCGGCACGGGCCGGCGGCAGGCCGGCCGGCAGGTCGAGCTGCATGTGCACCGCCGGTCCGATGGAACGGCGCAGCAGGTCGTGCATGCCGCGCACCAGCTCGGCCATGTCAACCGGCCGCGGTTCGAGCGCCTGGCGCCGGGCGAAGGCGAGCAGTCGCTGCGTCAGCGAGGCGCCGCGCTGCGCGCCCTGCATGGCGCCGTCGATCAGCCGGTCGATGGACGGATCGTTCGGCACGCGCTTGCGAAGCAGCTCGAGGTTGCCCAGCACCGCCGTCAGCAGGTTGTTGAAGTCGTGCGCCACGCCGCCGGTCAGCTGGCCGATCGATTCGAGCTTCTGCAGGTGGCGCAGCTGCTCCGCCGTGCGCTCGCGCTCGGCGATCGTCGACAGCAGCTCGTCATGCGCGTGCTGCAGCTGAGCCGTCCGCTCGCGAACCCGCCGCTCGAGCTGGTCGTTCATCTGCTGCAGGCGCAGCTCGCCCTCGCGCAGGGTGCGCAGCAGGTCGCGCGCCTCGAGCTGGCGACGGCGCGTCTTGATCGTGGCCCGCGCCACACTCTGCAGGGTGACGGGATGGAACGGCCGCTCGAGGAAGGAGACGTTGCCCAGCGCCTCCAGCCAGTGCGCCGCGATCGGATTGCGCTCGGGCCCGCCGCCGTGATCGGTGACCAGCACGATCGGCAGATCGGACCATGCCGCCTGCGCCGCCAGCCGGCTCATCAGCGGCTTGAGATCGGCGGCGCGGATCGCATCCTCGGTGAGGAGGACGAAGGCCACGTCGTCGTCGATCGCATCGACCAGTTGCGCCAGATCGCGGCAGATGTCGCTCTCCACGCCGGCCTCGCGCAGGAGTGACCGTGCCAGCGTCGAATCGCGGCCCCGCGGCGCCAGAATCAAGGCGCGCAGGCCATTGCCGGGAGATGGCGAGCTCACTCTCTGGCCAACGCGGCCGTCGCGGGGTCGTTCAGGATCAACGGAACGCCACGCAACACGCCCTGGAAGTTCGTCAGCGGTTCGCCGACATGGAGGCCACCGTCGATCCAGAACTCGCGGATCGTGGCCTCGTGCCTGCCGGTGCGCTTCTTGATGACCGAGATTGCGCGCTTGACCGCCCCGCGCGCCTCGAAGAAGCGCAGCATGATCACGGAGTCGGCCAGGTAGGTGATGTCGACCGGCGAACGCATGTCGCCCATCATTCCGTGCTGGGCCACGGTCAGGAACGTCGACACGCCGTGCCGGTTCAGGAACTGCAGGATCTCGTGCATGTGCAGGATCAGCGAGTTCTCCTGCGGCATCGCGGCCTGGTAGCCGTTGAGACTGTCGATCACCACCGTCTTCACTGCCGGGTCCTGGACCGCCGCGCGGACGCGATGGGCGAACTCGCCGGGCGACAGCTCGGCTGCATCGAGCTGCGTGAGGCTGAGCTTGCCGGCATCGCGCATGGCGGCGAGGTCGAAACCCAGCGGCTTGGCTCGCTCGAGCAGCAAACCGATCTCCTCGTCGAACACGAACATCGCCGCCTTGCCGCCCTGCCTGACGGCCTCGCAGATGAACTGGAGCGTGATCAGGCTCTTGCCCGCGCCGGCCGGCCCCAGCAACACGGTGCTCGAGCCCTGCTCGATGCCGCCACCCAGAAGCGCGTCGAGCCCGGGGATGCCCGATGTGAAGCGACCCGCGGGATGCTTCTGACGATGCTCGGCGGCGACCAGG
Organism: Reyranella sp.; assembly: GCA_035293665.1. Classification (GTDB taxonomy): domain Bacteria; phylum Pseudomonadota; class Alphaproteobacteria; order Reyranellales; family Reyranellaceae; genus Reyranella. Next base: position 38,146 of record DATGMK010000102.1, read on the forward strand.
CGCGGGAAGACCCGCACGCCCCCGGTCTGGATGACGAAATCGTGGTAGCCGCCGCGGAAGGCCTGCGCACGATACTTGATCACGCGCAGCCGCCGGCGCTCGCTGCCGTAGTCGGGCGCGATCTCCTCGAGCCGGACCACGCCGTTGGCGACGCTGTGCACGGTCTTGTCGTTGGTGTCGGCGGTGAGGTCGTCGAGCAGCAGCACCGTCGCGTTGTGGCGGGCGAAGTAATGCTTCAGCGCCAGGATCTGGCGGCGGTAGCGCAGCGAGCTCTGGCCGAGCAGCCGGATCTCCGACAGCGAATCGAGCACGATGCGCTTGGCCCTGGTGCGCTCGACCGCTTCGAAGATCAGCTTGGTGGTTTCGCCCAGCTCGAGGTCGGATGCGTAGAGCAGGCTCTGCTGCTGGCCGGCATCGAGCAGGCTTTCCGGCGGCACCACCTCGAAGACCTCGATGTTGTCGCCGAGGGTCCAGCCGTGCGATGACGCCGCGCTCCGCAGCTCGTTCGCCGTTTCGGACAGCGTGACGTAGAGCCCCTTCTCGCCCTGGGCCGCCCCTTCCATCAGGAAGCGCAGCGCAATGGTCGTCTTGCCGGTGCCCGGGGACCCTTCGAGGAGGAAGACGCGGCCCTCGGCGAAACCGCCGGACAGGATGTCGTCGAGGCCCTCCACGCCGGTGCGGGCCTTGGGATGCCATATTGTGGTCGCCATGGGTCGTCGTTCGCTGTCCGTTGTCCTCCGTGTTCAGCCGCAACCCAACACAGCAAATGGGCTGATCGCTCCGCCACAGGTGCGTGGGCTGCCACCTCATCACGTCACGGAGCGCCCACTCAAACGCGGAAGCCCCCGGCGGGTTCCTGCAGTTTCAGCGAACTGAACTTTGGAGGACCTCGAGGAATGCGGCGCCATAGCGCTCGAGCTTGGCGTCGCCGACGCCATGGATTTCGCGCATGGCGCGCAGGCTGTCCGGACGGTGGGTGGCCAGCTCGATCAGCGTCCGGTCGGAGAACACGACATAGGCCGGCACGCGTTGCGTCTGCGCCAGCTTCGCGCGCAGGCTCTTCAGGTTGGCGAGCAGGGCATTGTCGGCCTCACCCACCACGACCGCCGCGGCGGCCGCCCGCTTCTCGCGACGCGAGACTTTCGCGGCGGCCATCTCCTTGCGCAGCTCGATGCGCTGGGCCCCCTTCAGGACCTGCCATCCTGTCTCGGTGACCATCCAGCGCCCGTGCTCGAGGAAATCCTGCTGGATCAGGCCGGCTGCGGAAAGTTGACGGAAGATCGATCGCCATTCGGCGGTGCGCCGGTCCTTGCCGACGCCGAAGGTCGGCAGGCGGTCATGGTTGTACTTCAGGACGTTCTCGGTGCGCTCGCCGGTCAGGATGGCGACCAGATGCTCCATGCCGAAGCGCTCGCCCGTGCGCACGATCGCCGACATCGCCTTCTGCGCCTCGATCGTGCCGTCGAACCGCTCGACCCCGTCCTGGCAGAGATCACAATTGCCGCACGGCTGCGAGCTCTCGCCGAAATAGGCGAGCAGCGTCTGGCGCCGGCAACGCGGCGCCTCCGCCAACGCCAGCAGCGCATTGAGACGCTGACGCTCGACCCGCTTGCGCTCGTCCGGCGTCTCGCTCTGCTCGATCTGAAGGCGGCGCAGCTGCATGTCGCCCAGGCCATAGAGTGTCAGCGTGTCGGCCGGCAGCCCGTCGCGGCCGGCGCGGCCGATCTCTTGGTAATAGGCCTCGACGTTGGCCGGCAGATCCGCATGGCAGACGAAGCGCACGTCGGGCTTGTCGATGCCCATGCCGAAGGCGACGGTCGCCGTCATCACCACGCCGTCCTGCTGCTGGAAGGCGTCCTGGTTGGCGTCGCGCACCTGCTTGTCGAGGCCGGCGTGATAGGGTAGCGCATTGACGCCCTCCCTGCGCAACGTGTCGGCCAGCTCCTCGACCTTGCGGCGCGAGGCGCAGTAGACGATGCCGCTCTCGCCCTCGTGCTCGCGCACGAAAGCCAGCACCTGGCGCGACGAACGCTCCTTGGGCCTGAAGGCGAGCTTGAGGTTCGGCCGGTCGAAGCTGCGCACGAAGGTGCGCGGCGGTGCCGCGAACAGCTTGTCGACGATGTCGCCGCGCGTCGGTGAATCGGCCGTCGCGGTGAGGGCCATGGTCTGCAGCGACCCACCGATCTGGCGCGCGACGGTGCCGAGCGAGAGATACTCGGGCCGGAAGTCGTGGCCCCATTGCGAGACGCAGTGCGCCTCGTCGATCGCCATCATGCGCACGTCGCTCTCGCACAGCATCTCGAGCGTGTCGGGCCGCGACAGTCGCTCGGGCGCAACGTAGAGCAGGCGCAGCTCGCGCTGGCGCAGCAGCCGCATCACGCGCGCGTTCTCCGCCGGATCGTTGCTCGAGTTGAGGCTGCCTGCGGCGACGCCCGCGGCGCTGAGCGCGCGGACCTGGTCGCGCATCAAGGCGATCAGGGGCGAGACCACGAGGGTGAGCCCGGGCCGCGCCAGCGCCGGCAGCTGGTAACACAGCGACTTGCCCGAGCCGGTCGGCATGATGGCCAGCACGTTCTCGCCGTCGAGCACGGCCTGCACGATTTCTTCCTGCCCCGGGCGGAATCCGCCGAAGCCGAAAACCGAGTGCAGCAGGTCGCGCGCGGTGGCAAGGGATGCGGACATGAGGATGCGCGGAAAAGTACAGTCGCCGCGACTCTGCTGCACTGTGGATCACGCTGCGGCAACCGATCCGCGGTGGCAATTGCGGTGTCATGCGCAGAACCCGGTCCCATTTGCCTGACTGGTGCAGGACTGACACTGCAAATGCCGGTCACGCGGCTTCCCCAGTGATGCCCCGCGGGCGCCCCGTTTGGACGGCTCACTTCACGCACCCACCGACGTCCCCTCTCTTCAATGCGTGGAGTGTTAACGATGACGACCAAACGGACCTCGATCGCCGCAGCTGCGGCGATCCTTGCGGCGACGACGGCCATACCGTTCGCGGCGCAGGCCCAGGGCAACAACAGCCAGTGGGAAGGCTTCTACGCCGGTCTCAATGCCGGCGGCCTGTGGAGCTCGACCTCGGCCTCGATCGTCGAGAACAACACCGGCGGCGGCTTCAACGGCACCGGCAGCGGCTTCGTCGGCGGCGCGCAGGCCGGCTACAATTACCTGATCGGTCCGGTGCTGCTGGGCGGCGAAATCGACTTCCAGGGTTCGACCATGACCGGCGGCGTCACCGGCGGGGCCGGCCCGTCGTTCATCAGTGCCAGCCAGAGCATCCCGTGGTTCTCGACCTTCCGGGCCCGCGTCGGCTATCCGGTCGGCTCGGTGATGCCGTACCTGACCGGCGGCGCGGTGTGGGGCCAGCAGCGGCTGGCGGGCTTCGACTCGCAGTTCGGCTCGTTCGACAACTCGAACAACTTCTGGACCTACACGTTCGGCGGCGGCGTCGAAGGCCACATCAACGACCACTGGTCGGCCAAGCTCGAGTATCTGTGGATCGGCTCGCCCGACACGCCGCTGTCGACGCCGGCCACGACGTCGATCAGCGAGCGCTCGATCGGCAACCTCGTGCGCGTGGGCTTCAACTACCGGTTCTGACGCCTCCTCCAGAACCGGGCCGCGCGGCGCTGGGCAGGCCCCCGCTCTAGTGCCGCGCGGCTTGCCCCGCGTCCAATGTCATCACCACACCGCTGATATAGCTGGCGCGATCGGACGCCAGGAACACCGCGAGGTCGGCCACCTCGGTCGGCTCGGCCGGACGGCCGAACGGCATGTGCTTGGTGAGCTCGGGCCACCGCTCGGGATCGCCCAGATCCTTCTCGGCCTGGCTGCGCAACAGCGTCGTCATGCGGTCGGTCCGCGTGCCGGGCGGGTTGATCGCCACCACGCGCACGCCGTGATCGACGCTCCTGGAGCCGACCGCGCGGGTGAACGCCATCAGGCCCGCGTTCGCCGTCGTGCCGGCGACATAATCGTAGTTGAAGCTCTCGCCCGCCAGGCCGATGATGTTCACCACCACGCCCTTCTTGCGCGCGTACATCTTCTCCAGCATGGCGCGCGTGGCGTTGACGTAGCCGAACATCTTCAGCTCCCACGCCTCGCGCCACTTCGGCTCGGTCATGGCGAAGATGTCGCCGCGCGGGATGGCGCCGGCATTGTTCACCAGGACGTCGGCATGGCCGACTGCGTCAACGACGCTGCGCACGGTGTCGCCCTTGGAGAAGTCGGCGACGTGGATCTCGACCGGCACGTTGTGGCGGCTGCGGATCTTGTCGCGGGCAGCTTCCAGCGAGTCCTTCGAACGTGAGGCGATGTGCACCGCGCAGCCCTCGGCCGCGAACGCCTCGGCGCAGGCATAGCCGATGCCCTTGCTGCCGCCGGTGATCAGGACGGTCTTGCCGGAAAGCTTGAGATCCATGGAGCCCCCTAGAGCCTGTAGGTCGAGTCGATCCTCGCCTGGCCGTCCTCGGTCTGCACGCGGCCGTCCTTCACCATCTGGATCAGGTGCGCCAGCATCGACCGGCCGGCGGCGGCGTGCAGGTGCTGCGGCACGTCGGCGTAGTTCCTGGCCACCATCTGCGGGATGGTCTGCGGCCCTTCCTTGAGCCGCGCCACGATCTGCGCCTCGCGGCCCAGGCGGTGCTCGATATAGGCCTCGACGAAGGGATGCGGATTGCGGATCTCCGCACCGTGCGTCGGGATGAAGAGCTGCTCGGGGCGCGGCAGGAGCTTGCGCAAGCTGGCGAAGTAGTCGGCCATGTTGCCGTCGGGCGGCGAGATCACCGCGGTCGACCAGCCCATCACGTGGTCGCCGGACAGGAGGGCGTTGTCCTCCTTCACCGCAAAGCAGAGATGGTTGGAGATGTGGCCCGGCGTGTAGACCGCCTCGACGTTCCAGCCGTCGCCGTGCGCCACGTCGCCGTCGTTGAGCTTGATGTCGGGCGCGAAGGAGAAGTCGCCCTCCTGCTCGGTCGACACGCCCGCCGGCGTAGGATGCGGCCCGTAGCTGTAGACCTTGGCGCCGGTCGCCCGCGCCACGGCCGGCGTCGCCGGCACGTGATCGATGTGCGTGTGGGTGACGAAGATGTGCGTCACCGTCTCGCCGCGCACCGCGTTCAGGACGGCATCGATATGGTCCTGCTGGTCCGGGCCCGGATCGACGATCGCCACCTTGCCGTGGCCGATGATGTAGGTGCCGGTGCCCTTGAAGGTGAACGGGCTGGGATTGCGCGCGACCACGCGGCGGATCAGAGGCGTCACCTCCATCGCCGTCCCGTAGTCGAACTTGAACTCCTTGATGAAGGGAATGCCGGGCATGAACGCTAATCCTTCGCGGGCGGCGTCAGCTTGTAGAGCGCATTGCGGCGGTCGGAGCTGACATAGATCGCGCCGCCCGCGCCGACGGCGACGCCGGTGGTCACCAGCATCGGTGGCCCGCCGGGATAGGTCTCCAGGCCGATATCGAGGTTCGAGGCGATCACGGTCTTGGTACCCGTCGCGGGATCGATCGAGACGATGCGCTTCTGGCCGACCTCGGCGACATAGAGCTTGCCGTCGGGCCCGACATCGATGCCTTCCGGACCGGCCAGCCCGTCGGTCACCACCTTGCGGGCGCCCGAGGCGAGATCGATCTGGGTCACCGTGCCCGCGGCGTTCTCGGTGACGTAGAGGATGTTGTCCCGGCCCTTCGCCAGCGCGACCGGCGCGCGCAGGTCCTTCGCGACGGTCGTGCGCTCCTTGCCGTCGGCGCTCACCTTCACGAGGTTGCCGCTACCCTGCTCGGCCACGTAGACCACACCATCCGCCATCTCCACCGCATCGACCGGCGCGCTGAAGTCGGACAGCGTCGCGGCCAGCTTGCCCGTCTTGCGGTCGACCTTCTCGACCGTGTTGGAGAACCAGCTCGACAGCAGCACGTGTCGCGGGCCGACCGAGATGCCGAGCGGATAGGAATGCGTGTCGCCATGCGTCCGCAGCACGTCGCTCACCGCGCCGCTGATGCCGTCGACCGTGCGATAGCTGAAGACGTCGGCGACGTGCACCGTGTCCTTGCCGTTCTCCGTCGACACCGCGAGGTCGGTCGGGATCGCGAGCTTGCCCTCGACGATGGTCCGCGACGCGCCGGTCACCTTGTCCACCAGGTAGATGCCGTTGTCGGTCATCGAGGTCACGAACAGCCGGCCGCGCGAATCGAAGGCGAGGTTGTCGAGGCCGGGCTTCAGCGTGGCAACGAGGCGCCTGGCCTTGCTGCTGAGACTCACCTTCCAGACCGAACCGGTACCGGTATCGACGACGTAGAGATCGTCGCGGCTCTGCGGATCGATGTTGGCGGCGGCGGGAGTCCTGAAGCCGCTCGCGATCACCTCGACCGCACCGGTCTCGATATTGATCTTCACCGCCTGGCCCTTGAACCACAGCGGCCCGTAGAGGAAGCCGTCGTCCTTGTTGATCTCGAAGCCGTTCAGGCCGCCCAGCTTCTCGGCGACGCGGCGCAACTCGTTGCGCGGGATCGGCTTGAAGTCGGGCTTGTCGACGTTCTTGATGTCGATCTCGTACAGCGCATCGCCGAGGAAGACCTCGGAGACGAACAGCCGGCCGTCCTTGGTGAAGGCGATCGAGTTGGGACCGCTCAGACCGTTGGCGATCTCGATCGTCTTGTTGCCGCGGCGCAGATAGACCTTGCCCATCAGGAAGGCGGTCCACGCCATGCTGCCGTCCTCGGCGAAGGCGATGTCGTCGGCCATGCCGATCGGCGGCTCGATGAAGCGATCGACCTCGCCCGCATCGACCTGCACGCGATAGATCGTCTGCCCCAGCACGGAGCCCGCGAACAGCTGGTCGTCCTTGTTGAACGCAAGCCCATGCACGCCATGGAACCACGAGCCCGGCACCAGGATGCGCTGGTCGTATTCCTTGGGCGCCGGCGGCGGCGCGGGCTTGGCCTCGGCAGCGGGTGCCGCTGGCGGAGGCGCGCTGGCCGGCGGAGTCTGCTGGGCCCCGGCGCTGGCCGCGATCGCGAGCGCCACCACCGCCCAAGTCAAATACCCGCCAACACGCATCCGTTTCCTCCGACCCCCGACTGCGGCCGCGCGCGGACTTTAGACCGGCCGCCGCGGATCGGCTACCATCCCGCCGGCCATGCGCTGGCTTCTCGCCCTGATCGTGCAGTTCGCGTCGTTCGCCGCCATGGCGCAAGACACTGTGCACTTTCCGTCATTCGATGCCGCCGACGGCCATCCCGCAACCGAGCTCACCGCCTACCTGTTCAAGCCGAATCGCCCAGGATCTGGATCGGGACCGTCACCGGCCGTCGTGTTCCTGCACGGCTGCGGCGGGCTGATCTCCTCGATCAGTCATCGCATCATGTCGCGCGAGATGGACTGGGCCGGCAGGCTCACCGCGCAGGGCTACGCCGTGCTGATGGTCGACAGCTTCACGCCGCGCGGCTCGGGTGAGGAATGCTCGCGCTCGGGCTTCAAGGAATGGGTCTACCTGCGCCGCCCCGGCGACGCCTATGCCGCGCTCGCCTGGCTGCAGCGGCAGCCGTTCGTGCTGAAGGACCGGATCGCCGAAATCGGCTGGTCGAACGGCGGCGGCGCCGTGCTGTTCTCGCTGGGCAAGCGCCATGGCCGACCGGAGGGTTTCAACGGTCCCGACTTCCGGGCGGCGATCGCCTTCTATCCCGGCTCGTGCAGCGAGCAGCGCATGG
>DATGMK010000103.1:0-18652 GCA_035293665.1 Reyranella sp.
CCCTTTCAGCGATACGACTTCGACCTTACCTTCTCGCTTGGTCATGGTGTGGTCCCTTTCCACGGGTCGGTGACTTGCAACATCACCAACATGCCATGACCACCCCTCAGGGCTTTTGCTGAACCTTCTGCACACTATCCCGAGTGCGCGGAGGCAAGCGAATCGGCGGATGAGGATCGGCAGAAGGCGGCTGAGCGGAAACAGGCGTGTCGTCACGCTCCCATACTGGGCCAGACGACGCACCAACACCTATTAAGGGCAATGGCTTTCGGTTCAGCCCCGCTTTGGGGTCCCTCATCGCGGGCCAATGCCCAAGCGGAGGTGTCGCAAAGGGCGTTATCCACAGCTTTCGGCCCCGAACCGCTCCTGGCTGCACCGACGCCAACCAATGAGCGCCCCTCATAAGTTCATGCGGCTTCGACCGGCTAATCCAGCCGCTACAGCCCGCCTAAATCGGCGACATGCCCGATCGCACCTCCCGCGCTTCCTTCAATGCCGTATTGCCCTTGATGGCCGCGGTGTTCGCGGCCTTTCTGGTCATCGGGCTCGCCATGCCGGTCCTCCCCCTCCATGTCCATGACGGGCTGGGGCTCGGCACGTTCGTCGTCGGCCTCGTCGCCGGCAGCCAGTTCGCCTCGGCCCTGCTGACACGGCCGTGGGCCGGCAGCTTCTCCGACCGGCGCGGCGCAAAGCGTGCGGTCGCCACCGGCCTGGTGATCGCGGCAGCTGCGGGCCTGCTCTACCTGCTCTCGCTTGCTCCGCCCGATCCGCGGCTGGCCGGCGCCGTTCTCGTGGCCGGCCGCCTGCTCCTCGGCGCGGCCGAAAGCGTCATCATCACGGGCGCAGTCACCTGGGGCATGATCCTCGCGGGGCCTGCGAGCACCGGACGCGTAATCGCCTGGGTCGGCGCCGCGATGTTCGGGGCTTTCGCGGCCGGAACCCCCATCGGGGCGGCGATGTACGCTGCCTCCGGCTTCGCCGCGATCGGCATCGCCACGACTGTCGCACCCCTCGCAACGCTCCTGCTCATCGTACCAATGCGCGCCGTGCCGCCGGCCGGACAGGAACGCCCCTCGTTCGTCAGCGTGCTGGGCGCTGTGTGGTTGCCGGGGGCCGGGTCGGCCCTCAGCAGCGTCGGCTTCGGCGCGATCACGGCGTTTGTCACCCTGCTGTTCGCGGTGCGCGGCTGGAGCCACGCCTGGCTGCCCTACACTGCCTTCGCCGCCGTCTTCATCGTCGCGCGCCTGTTGCTCGGCCACCTGCCGGATCGGAGGGGCGGTGCCCGCGTCGCGCTGCTCTGCCTGATCGTCGAGGCGCTCGGCCTGGGCCTGATCTGGCAGGCCGACACCGCCCCGCTCGCCCTGCTGGGCGCCGCCCTTACGGGCCTCGGCTACTCGCTGGTGTATCCCGGCCTCGGTGTCGAAGCCGTGTCGCGCGTGCCGGCAGAGAGCCGCGGCCTCGCGATGGGCGCCTATACGGCTTTTCTCGATCTCGCGTTGGGCGTGAGCGGCCCGCTGCTCGGGCTGGTGGCCGGCGCGGCCGGCCTCGAAGCCGCGTTCCTCTGCAGCACCGTCGCCGCCCTGGCAGCGGTGCCCATCGCCTTCCGGTTCCTGAAGCCTCGCTCGCTCGACACGAAGGAAGCTCCCCATGAAAACTCTCACCGCCCTCGGTGCGGCACTTCTGACGATCGGTGTGCCAGGAGTGAACGCGGAACAGAAGCACATGCCCGTGCGTGAAGAGATCAGCATGGTTTCGCCGGCATTGGAGAAGTATGCCCGGGGACCGCTCGCCGAACTCTGGCAGCGGCCTGCCCTGGCGCCGCGCGACCGCAGCATCGTCACCGTCGCAGCCCTTATTGCTCGCAATCAGACCGCCGACCTCGAGAATGAGATGGCGCGCGCCCTCGACAATGACGTGACGCCGGCCGAGCTGTCCGAGATCATCACCCATCTCGCCTTCTATTCGGGCTGGTCGAACGCCAGCGCGGCGGCGGAAGCGGCGAAGGAAGTGTTCGCCAACCGCTCCATTGGCCCCGACCGATTGCCGGAGGCATCGCCGCCTGCCCTGCCGCTGGATGCCGGCGCAGAGGCCGACCGCGCCCAGCGGGTCGAGGCCCAGTTCGGCAAGGTGGCACCCGGCGTCGTGCAGTACACGACGGATCTGCTGTTCCGCGATCTCTGGCTGCGACCGGGCCTCGCGGCGCGCGACCGCAGCCTGACAACGGTGAGCGCGCTGGTGGCGTCGGGCCAGGTCGCGCAGATCCCCTATCACCTCAACCGCGCCATGAACAACGGCCTGACCGCCACGGAGATGGGCGAGGCGTTGACCCAGCTCGCCTTCTACGCCGGCTGGCCCAACGTCTTCTCCGCCCTGCCGGTGGTGAACGACGTTCTCGACAAGCGCCCGAAGTAACCGCGGGGGAAATGACCATGCATGGCACCGTGCTTCCCGACGTGCTCGAAGGCCGTATCCAGCTTGGCCACGTTTTCGGCCGGACCGTGGGACTGGAGGGCATCCCGGATGGCTACCGCGCCATGAACAAGCGGCAGTCCATCAAGGTGATGGTGAAGCCCTGACGATGAGCGCGGGCACCGTGACCTAGGCTAAGCCTGCTTGTCCCTGAAGACCGGATAGAGGTTCACGTAGCCGCGTTCGACGCGCTGCCTGGCCCGTCGTGCGGCCAGCTCCTGCGACATCGGCACGAAACCGTGGCCTTCGACCAGGCGCTGCATGAAGGCCGCCCGGGCCGTGATGGCGATCGCATCGTGAAGCGCGTGCTCGTCCCAGCCGGCGTCGAAGACCGCATCGGCATCCGACTGCATCATCTCGCCTGGCGTGGTCATCAGCTTGCGCACGTATGCCAACAAGGGCTTGAGGCGCGGCTCGACGTTGGCCGTCTGCGGACCCTCGAGCAGGCGCTCGACTGTGCCGGGTTCGACGCCCAGCGCGTAGGCAACTTCGGAATGTGCGCCGCAGACGAAGCGGCAGCCGGCCGCGCCGGCTGCATAGGCCAGGATCAGTTCGCGTTCGCCGCGCGACAGCGGCGAAGGTCCGTTCATGAGCTTCTCGCTCATCTGCGCCCAGGCGCCGTACAGCTCGGGATACTTGCCGAAGACAGCGGGCGGACCCGCATCCGGCGGCAGCGACTTGAAGAACGGCATGAGCGTCAACTCCTACTCGCGATGGCGCAGGGCATCGACCAGCAGCGCGAACGCCGCCGAGGATTGGCGGCGGCTGGGGTAGTAGAGATGGTAGCCCGAATAGGGCAGGCACCAATCCTCCAGGACCCGCTTCAGCCGGCGGCCGGAGACGTGCCCTTCCACGAGGCCTTCCGGCACGTAGGCCAGGCCGAGCCCGTAAAGCGCTGCGTTCAGCATCTGGGCAGTCGTATTGCACGTCAACTGGCCCTCGACCCTCACCCTGAGCTCACGTCCGGCCTTCTCGAACTCCCAGGCATAGGTGCCGCCATGGGTAGGCAGCCGCAGGTTGATGCAATTGTGCTGGACCAGCTCCTGCGGGCGGCGCGGCGGCGGCCGTTCCCTGAAGTAGGACGGTGCGCCGACCACCGCCATGCGCATGTCAGGGCCAATGCGCACGGCGATCATGCCTTTGGCGACCTGCTCGCCGCTACGCACCCCGGCGTCGTAGCGTTCCGCCACGATGTCGGTCAGGCCGTAGTCGATCGTGATCTCCACCTTGAGGTCGGGATAGGCCGGCAGCAGCTTCGCGAGCTTCGGCAGCAGGATCGCGTCGGCGGCATATTCGGTTGCCGTGATGCGGATCGTTCCGGCCGGCTTCTCGCGGTACTCGCTCACGGCGGACAGCTCGGCGTCGATCTCTTCCAGTCGCGGTCCCACGGTCTGCAGCAGTTGCTCGCCGGCTTCCGTGGGCGCCACGCTGCGCGTGGTCCGCGTCAGCAGACGCACGCCCAGACGCGTTTCGAACTCGCGGATGGTATGGCTGAGCGCCGATTGCGACACGCCGAGCCGGGCTGCCGCTCGAGTGAAGCTGCGCTCGCGACCGACGGCGACCAGGGCGAGAAGAGCGTCGAGATTGCCACGCTGCATTTATGCCGCCTGCTCATGAGTTCTTGCGGACTATGCCGTCTAGTCCGGACGGGCAACAACACCGATCATCGCTCCGTTGATCCTCGGGAGGTCGGCAATGGCCCGGTTTGACAAGGAGACCCTGGCGCAGCTCGGCGCCCAGGACGAGATCGCGATCCGGACGGAAAAGCATCCCGGCACTGCGGTGGTGATCTGGGTGGCGATGGCTGACGGCGACGTGTTCGTGCGCTCGGCGCGGGGCGCCAAGGGTCGTTGGTACCGGGATGTCGCCGCGGGCGGCGATGCGAGCCTCGAGTTCGACGGCCGTGCGCTGCCCGTGCGCGCGGTTCCGGCCGACGCGCAGTCGGTCGAGCGGGCGAGCCGCGAATATCTGCGCAAATACCGGCGCAGTCCCTACGCCCAATCGGTGGTCCGACCCGACGTCCTGCCCACCACCTTGCGCCTCGAGCCGCGCTGAACGGAGTGCGACATGGAAATCAGTCGCAGCGGCACGCGGCCGTCCAATAAGGGGCCGGCGGAGTTCTTCACCGGCCAGGTGCGAGTCGACCCGCTGTTCCCGGCCCGCGATCCGGCGCGCGCGAGCGCCTCCTATGTCACCTTCGAGCCCGGTGCGCGCAGCGCCTGGCACACCCACCCGCTCGTCTGACAGCACGCCGGCGCCGGGAGAATCGCGCATGAACACTTGCACGCTCGGAAGCAGCGGCCTCCAGGGTCGGCGCTCGGGCTCGGCTGCATGGCATGGGCGCCAACGCCGGGCCGCCCGGCGATCCGGTCGAGATGGTCGCCCTCATCAGGAGCGCCGTCGATCGCGGCGTGACGTTCTTCGGCACCGCCGAAAGCTACGGCCCCTTCACCAACGAAGAGCTCGTCGGCAAGGCGCTCGAGCCGGTCAGGAGCAAGGTGGTCATCGCGACCAAGTTCGGCTGGATTTCGGCGGCAACCAGCGCGGTCTTAACAGCCAGCCGGCGCACATCAAGAACGTCGCCGAGGCATCGCTGCGGCGCCGGCAGCGACGATTTTCGCTCTGCCCAACCGCGATTCTCGGCCGAAGCGCGCAGGGCGAATCGTGACCTGGTCAACGTGGTCGAGCAGGTCGCCGCGCAAAAGAAGGCGACATCCGCGCAAGTCGCGCTGGCCCGGCTGCTGGCCCGCAAGCCCTGGATCGTTCCGATTCCCGGCACGACGAAGCTCGGTCGTCTCGAAGAAAACCTTGCGGCGGCCGATCTCGAACTGACCGCCCGGGATCTGCGGGAGATCGACGCCGCGCTTTCTGGGATCACGATACAGGGCGAGCGCTATCCGGCCTGGATGCAGCAGATCGTCGACGCCGGTGCCCGCTGACTACCGGTATTGCCGATAGACAAGAGGCGCAGGTGCAGCCGCTGCTTGGCGCAGCGCGGTCTCGACCACGGCGTGATCGGGTGACAGGGCGCACACCGGATCGGTGCGGGCGGCGTCCCCGGTCAGCGCCAGCGCCTGGCAGCGACAGCCGCCCCAGTCGATCTCGCGCCTGTCGCAGTCGCGGCAGGGCTGCGGCATCCAGTCGGTGCCGCGGAAACGGTTGAAGGCGTCCGAGCGATACCAGATATCGACCAGGCCCGCTTCGCGCACCGACGGGAAGTCGATCCCCGGGATGGTCTGCGCGGCGTGGCAGGGGAGCACTGTGCCAGATGGCATGACGTTCAGGAACTGCCGGCCCCACCCGTTCATGCAGCTCTTGGGCCGCACGCCGTAATAGTCGGGCACGACATAGTCGATCGCCAGCACACCCTTCAGCCGCTCGCGTCTCGTCTCGACGATCCGCGTCGCCTCGTCGAGCTGCTCGCGGCTCGGCAGCAGGGCCGCGCGGTTCTCGAGCGCCCAGGCATAGTACTGCACATGGGCGATCTCGATCCGACGCGCGCCCAGCGCCTGCGCCAGGTCGATCATCTCGCCGATCCCGTCGAGATTCTGGCGATGCACCACCATGTTGAGCGTGAGCGGCAGCCCGGCGGCGCGCACCGCCGCCGCGAACTTCATCTTGCGCTCGAACGCGCCCGCCAAACCGGCGATCCGATCGGCATTGGCCGCCTCGTGGTCCTGCAGGCTGAGCTGCACATGGCGCAGGCCCGCTTCGGCAAAGGCGGCGATCTCGCGCTCGCCGCCCAGCGCGCCCGAGGTGATGAGATTGCTGTAGATTCCGTGCGATGCCGCTTCGGCAACGAGCGCGGGAAGCTCGCGCCGTACCATCGGCTCGCCGCCTGAGAAATGGACCTGCAGCACGCCCAGCGCCGCCGCCTCGCGCAGCACGCGCCGCCACTCCTCACCGCTCAGCTCGCTCGAGGCGCGCTCGAGCTCGACGGGGTTGGAGCAATAGGGGCAGGCGAGCGGGCAGCGATGCGTGAGCTCCGCCAGCAGGGCGAGCGGCGGGTCAACGGGCGGCATGCGCAAGGCATCCCTTGTCCGCGAGATCCTGCAGCATCTCGGTGACGTCGCCCGCGATCTCCGCGCGCGGCGCGTCGAACTTCGCGGCCAGCGCGTCGACGATCGCGTCGACGCTCGCTTCGCCGTCGACCAGCTTCAGGATCTCGACCGCCTGCTCGTCCGGCAGCATCAGCCGCTCGGGCGCCATCATGATCCAGCGCTGCCGCGTGTCGTCGAAGCGAAAGACGATGTGCGGCGCGAGCCGGAGCACGCTTGCCGCGTCGACCATGAGGCGCTCGCTACTCATTTGGGCACGAAGGCGCCGGGCGGGATCAGCCCTGGATCGACATAGGCCAGGTACAGCGCATCGAGCTGGGTCCACAGCACGTCGCACTTGAAGCGCAGCGCCGCCAGCACCTTCTCCTGGTCCGCGCGCGTCTTCGCCTCGGCCTTCACGTAGCGCAGGGCGAAGTCGACATCCTGCGGCGCCTGGGTGAGCCGCGGCGTGAAGTAGGCCAGCGTCTCCTCGGTGATGAAGTCGTAGTTGGCCAGCATGCCCTGCACGCGGTCGGCGATGATGCCGGGCGAGAACATCTCGGTGAGCGACGACGCGATGCCCTCGAGGATCGGCTTGTCGCGCACGAAGTTCACATAGGCTTCGACGGCGAAGCGCGTGCCCGGCAGGATGCCCTCGGTCGACTGCACGTAGGCCCGGTCCAGGCCCACGCCTTCGGCGAGCTTCAGCCAGCGTTCGATGCCACCGGTGCCTTCGCGGTCGCCGTCATGATCGATGATGCGGCGGCGCCATTCGCGGCGCAGCTCGGCGGTCGGCAGATGCGTCAGCGCATGCGCGTCCTTGATGGGGATCATCACCTGGTAGTAGTAGCGGTTCAGCGCCCAGGCCTGGACCTGCGGCCTGGTCAGCTTGCCGCCGTGCAGCAGCTTGTGGAACGGATGCAGGTGGTGGTAGCGAACGGCGCCGATCGCGCGCAGCTCCGACTCCAATTCGTCCGGCGTCAGCAAACGATCGTTGCTCGTCACGGGCTGACCTCCATGCCGTCATAGGCGACCTCCCATCCCTCCTTGGCAAGCGCCTGCCGCTCGGGCGAGTCGTCGAGCAGGATCGGATTGGAGTTGTTGATGTGCACCAGGATCTTGCGCCCGACCGGGATGTCGCGAAAGGCCGCGACGGTCCCATCCGGGCCGCTCACGCTCATGTGGCCCATGCGCTGACCGGTCTTGGGTCCGAGCCCTGCGCGCACCATCTCGTCGTCGCGCCACAGCGTGCCGTCGAACAGCACTGTCGAGGCGCCCGCCAGCCGCTGCTTCAGGCCGTCGGTCATGCCGGCGCAGCCCGGGATGTAGACCAGCCGCTTGCCCTCCTTGTTACCGACAGCTCGAATCTCGACGCCGACCGTGTCGCCGACCTTGCCCGCCAGTTCCTGTGGCGACACCCCCGTCTCGAGGTAGAGCGCGACCTTGCCCGGCACGTCGAACAGCTCGAGCTCGAGCCCGCTGCCGCTGCCATCGACATGGCGCGGCTCGAACGCCTGCCCGAGCGGCACCGGCTCGCGGCGCACGCACTCGTCGGACAGCACGTTGAAGATCGGATTGGCCTTCAGCACGCCCAGCACCCGGTCGCTGCCATAGAGAGTGAACGCCTGCCGCTCGCGCATGTGCAACAGGCCGGCGATCGCATCGACATCGGCGCCGGTGAGGATCACGCCTTCGATCGGCGAGGAGCGCAGGCCGCGCCGGGGATGGAGGATCGCCTGCGCCTGGATCTGCTCGCGCAGGTCGGGCGAGGCATTGATCAGGAACCAGCGCTCGCCGTCGCCGCTCACCGCCAGCGACGCCTGCGTGCGCCGCTTCGCCCCGGGATCGCCCGCGCGCGCCCGTCGGCAGCCTTCGGCGTTCGAGTTCCATTGGGGAAAGCCGCCGCCGGCGGCCGCCCCCAATACAACGGCCCTCACCGCGGCCTCCTATCGACGAGTACGTCGACCGGGACAACCGCCGGGAGGGCCGGTGCAAAGCCGTGTCGGAGGCTTATTTCTTGAGGTCGGCGCAGGCGTAGGAGTTGATTTCCATCCCGACGGCGATCTCGACGATACGCGGTTTCTTCCAAGCCATTGGCCTTCTCCTTCGAAAAGGATCGGTAAGGATGCGGACGAACAACCAGGGGTGTCAAGGGCGCGGGCATCAAGGCTTGTGCGCCAGATAGGTTGCGATGGTCTGGATATCGTCGTCCTTCAGGGTGACTGAGACCTCCATCATGGCGCCCATGCCGCGGCCGCGCCGCTCGCCGGTGCGGAAGTCCTTGAGCGCCTTGATGAGATAGTCCGGCCGTTGCCCGGCCAACCGGCCGGTCTCGCCCTGGCCCGAGAAATCCTCCTTGTGGCAGGAATCGCAATGGCGCGGCGTGATGATCGCCATCGCCTTGGCCTCGTCGGGAGCAGCCCCGGTCTTGAGCGCGGGCGGTGGCGGCAGCGATTCGTACCAGGCGCCAAGAGCCTGGATCTGTTCGTCGGTCAGCGTCTTGACCACCGCCGCCATGACTCCCGGCTTGCGCCCACCCTCGCGCATGAAGACGAGCTGGTATTGCGTGAAGATGTCGGGTTGGCCGGCCAGCGACGGCGTCTGGGCGATCGTCGAGATGCCCTTGGCGCCATGGCACGCGTTGCAGGTCGTGAGCAGGCTCTTGATCGATGCCGGCGGATCGGCGGCCGACGCGGCAGACGGGAGCGCAACGGCGACCAACGCCGCCAGCAGGAAACGCGGTTTCGCGGGCATGGGTGCTCTGTGGAAGGAATGACAGGCCCGCCCGCAGGGTCACCGCGGGCGGGCCGCGACTGGCTGTTTCGATCGGCTACTTGGAATAGCTGATCTGGTAGACCGCGCCGGTCTGGTCGTCCGCGACCAGCAGCGAGCCGTCGGGCGCCTGCAGGATGTCGGCGGGACGGCCGACGATCTTCTCGCCGTCGAGGAAGCCGCCCTGGGCGAACACCGTCTCCTTGGGATTCTTGCCGTCGGGCCCGACGGAGATGAAGACGATGCGATAACCGTTCTTCTTGTGGCGGTTCCACGAGCCGTGCTCGGCGATGAAGATGCCGTTCTTGTACTCGGCCGGGAACTGGCTACCCGTGTAGAACTTCATTCCGAGCGGCGCCACGTGCGGACCGAGATTGACCACCGGCGGCGTGAACTCGGAGCACTTGTGGCCCATGGCGAACTTGGGATCCGGCGTGTCGCCCTGGTGGCAGTGCGGGTAGCCGAAGTGCTCACCCAGCTTCGTCACATGGTTGAGCTTGTCGCTCGGCATGTCGTCGCTCATCCAGTCGCGCGCGTTCTCGGTGAACCACAGATCGCCGGTCCGCGGATCGACCGCGCCGCCGACGCTGTTGCGGATGCCGAGCGCGACGATCTCGGCCGTGCCGTCGGCAGGATCGACGCGACGGTATTGCGACACGCTGGTCGGCGGCATGCAGATGTTACAGGGCGGCCCGAACGGGACGTAGAACCCGCCCTTGCCGTCATCGACGAGATACTTCCAGCCGTGCGGCACGTAGGGCGGCATGTCGTCATAGACGACCTTGGCTTCGGGCGCCTTGCTGAGATCCGCTTCCGGATTGTCGTATTTGTAGAGCTTGTCGATGTCGATCACGTAGAGCGAATGATTCATGAAGGCGACGCCGGTCGGCATCCGCAGCCCGGTGATGAAGGGCTTGGCGACCTTCTTGCCGCCCTCGCCGTCGACGACGGCGCTGACGACCCCCTTGTCGAAGGTGCCGACGAACAGCGTGCCCTTGTCGCCCCACGCCATCTGACGCGCCTGCGGCACGCCCTGCGCCCACACCTTGATCTTGAATCCGGGCGGGAGCTTCACATTGGCCAGCATCTTCTCGAGATCCGCCTGCGAGGACGGCAGCGGCTGGCCTGGATTGGGCACGAGCCCCTTCTGCGCCTGCGTCTCGTCGCCGAGGAACCAATCGGCCGGCGGATTGAGCCAGAAATTCTTGTTGTTCGACTCGTAGTGCTTGAGGTCCTGGGCCTGCACCGACAGCGCGCCGCAGCCGAACGCGGCAGCGAGCGCACCGACAAGGCACGCGTGTACTGCTTTCTGCCTTCTCATGGGTGTCTCCTCCTTGGGGTCGCGCAGGAGACGCATGACTTGTATTTCTCACGCGGCGTCTACTGCAGGACGAGAAGGCTATGCCTCCTGCCGGACCGGTCAAGATGTCGTGAGGATGCCTGCACCGGCTATGCGCTCATGCAGTCAAGGTGTCTTTTGCCGGGGACGCGCCCCAGCAAAATCAGACCGTCAGATTGAAGGCGATCGAGATGCGCTCGGCGTTGCCGTGATAGGGGCGCACCTGGTGGAACACCCACGACGGGAACATCACCAGCCGGCCGGCCTTCGGGCGAATGCGCTCGGTCGAGCCGGCCGACAGGTTGCCGGCGATGCGCAGATGCGGGGCGTTCATCAACGGTACGGGACCGCGCGGATCGAGGAACTCGAGCTCGCCGCCCAGGTCCGGGTTGGCATCGATGCCGCCGTCGTCGACGTAGTAGGTGCCCGACCAGTAGGAGCCCGGGTGGGAATGGTACTCGTTCGCGTGACCGGTGCGGTTGACGTTCGCCCACATGTTACCGATCCATGTCACGGCGAAGTGGCCCGGGTAGGGTCCCTGGCCGGCGACGCCCTGCTGGTCGGTCGTCATCTGGTTGGCGATGTTGCGGGCGAAGGCGAGCAGCTTGATCGCCGCCGTGCCGCCCCACCGGTCCATGTCCCAGCTCGACTGCCAGCCGCCCATGTTGGATTTCTGGGTCGTGGGATGCGCCTTCTCGCGCTGCTCGATCACGCGCCGCAACTCCACGTTGAGCGCGGCCGAATCCGGCACGTCATACACGACAAGCGGCGTCGCGAACAAAGGCACTACTTGGGGCACTCTACTCATGTGCATGGCCCAAGCTACGCGACTTGGCGGTGTCGGAGCTGCGCAAACTGCGCATTGAAGCTCTCTCACCGTCGCCTATTCAAATGACGGTGGAACTCCCTACCGCGTCATTCACGGGATCGTGTGCCTGTCAGCCTTTGACGGCGCCCGCGGTGAGGCCGGAGGACATGTAACGACGGAAGGCGTAATAAATTGCAGCGGGCGGCAGGGCATAGATGAAGCCCGCCGTCATCAGGAGCTCCCACGGCGAATCGTCGGCCGAGAGGAAGTTGCCGAGGGCGACCGGCAAGGTCAGCGCCGTCTCGCGCGACAGCAGCAGGAAGGCGTAGAGGTATTCGTTCCAGGCGAGCAGCAGTGCATAAGTCCCGACCGCGATCAGCGACGGCACCATCAGCGGCAGATAGACCAGGCGGAACAGCTGGAACGGCGAGGCCCCATCGATCAGCGCGGCCTCGTCGAGCTCGACCGGCAGCTTGTCCGACGCCTGGCGCAGGATCCAGATGGCGTATGGTGAGGCGACGGTAACCATGGCCAGGATCAGCGCCCAGTCGTTGTTGAGAAGCCCGTACATGCCCATGGTCTTGTACATCGGCACCGCCAGGAAGGCGGCGGGAATGAAATAGGTGAACAGCGCCATGTTCATCACCAGCCGGCCGCCCTTCATGCGCAGGCGCGAGATGGCGAAGGCGGCGGCGGAGGCGACCAGCAGGGTAAGGACGGCAGTGGCGCAGGAGATCGCCAGCGAATTCCACATCTGCCGCCAGAAATTATAGAGAAAGTGGTGCTTCTGGCCGAACACGATCTCGAAGTTGCGCAGGGTGGGATGCGCCGGCCAGAGCTGGCCCGAGAAGGCGGCGTCCTTGGGCGAAATCGCGAACAGGAACATGTGGTAGATCGGAATCAGCGTCCACAGCAGGACGGGGATGCCGATCAGCAGCAGGCCGGCTTCGGCGCTGACGTTGCGGAAGAGCTTGGCGCGCGTCATTCGGCCCTTCTCATCGCGATAACCGCTTCATCATGAAGTAGACCAGCGGCAGCACGAGCGGCAGGCAGCACACGATCGAAGCCATCGCCATTCCCACCTGGTCGAGCCGGAGATAGCGAATACCCAGGGTTGCCAACACATGGGTCAGGTCCGCCGGACCACCTCCAGTCAGGAGATACACACTGTTGAAATCGCCCACGGTGAAGATCATCGACAGCAGGGTGCAGGTGACGTAGAGCGTGCTGATCGACGGCCAGGTGATGTAGGCGAAGCGGTGCCAGCGGCCCGCGCCGTCGACCGACGCGGCCTCGTAGAGCTCGCCCGGGATGGCGAGCCGGCCGGCCAGCAGGATCAGCGTCCAGAACGGCAACGACTTCCAGATGTGCACGACCATCGACAGCGCGAGCGCGAGCGTCGGGTCGTTCAGCCAGTTGGGGCCGTCGGCGGCCGTGAGCTGGAAGATCAGCTGGTTGATCACGCCCCATTCCGGATTGAGCATGAAGCGAACCGAGATGATGGTCGGGATCGACGGAACCGCCCACGGCAGCACGAACAGCACCGCCAGCCCCTTCACCCACCATCGCTTGTGCGTGAAGAAGCCCGACAGGAACAGCGCGATCACCATCTTCACGTTGATGGCCACGATCAGGAACACCAGCGTGTTGACCGCGGTCCGCAGGAACACCGGGTCGTGGACCAGGTCGAGATAGAGCTGCGGATCGCGCGCCAGCCAGAAGGCATAGCCCACCGGGAAGACGACGAACGCCACGAAGATCACGAGATACGGCGCGACGAACAGCAGGCCCCACGCCTGCTTCGGCGACGGCGCGAAGCCGAGGACGGCGCGCGGTGGCGGGCGGCGTGTTGCCGAAGCGATGGTTGTGGTGGTCATGCGCTTCCCGTCGTCCCGAGCGAAGCCGCCCGTAGGGCGGCGCAGTCGAGGGACCTCTTTTCCGTCTGCATCAAAATAGATCCCTCGACTTCGCTACGCTACGCTCGGGATGACGACTACGTCGTCAGCCGGCCACTTCCTTGATGCGGGCGATCAGCTCGTCGACCGCCTTGTCGACCGGCACCTTCTCGTTGACCACCCGGTTCATCGCCTTGGCCCAGGCGTTCTCGTTGTTGAGGATGGTGAACTTGTAGTTCTTGGTGAACTCGAACGGCGTCGTGCCGGCCTTGAACTGGTCGTACACCGCCTTGCGGTGCTTGTCGGCCTGCCAGAACGGGCTGGCCTGGCTGGCGAGCGTGACCGGGAACCAGCGGCCGAGCGCGCCCTCGACGTAGGGCCTGAGGTTGTCTTCCTCGAGCATGAACTTCAGGAAGTCCTTGGCCTTCGCCTTGTTCTTCGACGCCTCGAAGATCACGCCGACCTTCACCGCCGTGCGATAGACCATCGGCGAGCCGTCCGGCTTCTTGGGAAAGCCAGCGGTGGCGATCAGCTCGTCATACGCCTTGCGGCCGGCGGCGCGCTGCTCGGCGGTGAGCTGCTCGTTGTTGGCGTCGTCCAGCCACTTGGCGGCGATCGAGATCGTGTAGTTGTGCGTCATCACGATCGTCTTGTTGTGGAACGCGACGTTGTTGTCGGGATCCTTCCAGGTCGTCGAGGACGGCGGCGTGCAGCCCTTCATGTAGGCCTGGGTGTAGTCGCTGAGGGCCGCGACCAGGCCCTTCTTCACCGCCGGGTCGTCCACCAGCAGCTTGCCGTCGTCGTCGACCAGCTTGACGTTGTAGGCGTCGACCCAGCTCAGGAACGACTGGAACGAATCGGTGGACTCCACGCCCATCGGAAAGCCGGTGCCGTAGAGGCGCTGGCCGGTCGCCTTGCGGATGCCGGGCTGCACCTTGTCGCACCAGAACGACCAGTACTCCTTCCAGGTGCCGGGGATGTCGGACTCCTTGAAGCCCGCCTTCTCCAGCATGTCCTTCCAGTACTGGATGTGCAGCGTCTGCTGCTTGATCGGGAAGGCGTAGTAGGCCTTCTTCTTGGCCTTGTCGGAGTAGAGGTTGGCGGTCGAGAGCGCGACCGGCTCGAAGCGGTCCTTCATCGGCACCAGCACGTCCGACAGGTCCTCGAGCTTGCCGTCGAACGCCCACTTGCCGGCGGTCTGCACGTCGTACGTGTCGGAATAGGCGATGTCCGGCACGGTGCCGGCGTCGAGCGCGGCGACCGACTTCGCGTTCATGTCCTGCACGGCGTACTGGGACAGCTCGATCTTGGTGCCGGTCTTCTGCTCGTACTTCTTGATCGCGGCGTATAGCGCGTCGTCCTCGGACTTGTAGAAGCCCTTGACCCACCACACCGTGAGCTTGTCCTGCGCTTGGCCCGGGACAGCGGCAAAGGCGACCGCGAGCGCGGCCGCGCCGGCCAGAATCCGTCTCATTTTTTCCCCGTCTAGTTGTCTGACAACTTTTACTGTTATCAGCCCGAACCGCGGGTGTCGAGGAAAGTCCGCAGCAGCTGCGCGCACTGTGCAGCATGCGAGAACGGCAAACCGTGCCGCGCATGGCCGATGACGTTGAGCTCGGCGTCGCCGAGCAACCGGTGCAGCTCGGCCATGACCGGCACCGGGATGAAGGGACTCCCGTCGGGATGCAACAAAAGAGTCGGGCACCTGATCTCGCCCAGCCGCGGCGTGAGGTCGGCGCCAATCAGCACGCCGAGCGCATTCAGGGTCGAGTCGCGGGGCCACCTGCCCTGCTCTGCCTCGAACCACTGCCATTGCTCCGGTGTCAGCGCGTCGGCATGGAAGCGGTCGGGCATGAAGGCCTTCGACCAGCCGGCCGGGCCACCCTCGTCGAGCTGCTTCTTCCAGGCATGCACGCGGCCGATCGTGGCGCCGAGATGCGCGCCGTTGCTGACGGTGAGTGTCGCAATGCGGTCCGGGCGCGCGATCGTCGCCGCCAGGGCGATTGTGCCGCCGATCGATTCGCCCACCAGATGGAAGCGCGCGAGGCCCGCGGCGTCGGCGACGGCAAACAGGTCCTCGACCATGCGGTCGAGCGACCAGGCGAAGTCAGGTCCCGGAATGTGCGAGCGCCCGCAGCCGCGCATATCGAACACGACCATCGGATAACGATCGACCAGCGCCGAAGTCCAGCCGCGCCACAGCGCCGAGCTGCTGCCGATGCCATGATGGAACAGGATCGGCAGGCCGCGTCGGAGCCATGGTGCAGTCTGCTCGACCACGTCGTAGTGCAGCGCGCCGTCAATCGTTTGCACAAGAGCCATAAGCCACCATACTCGCCCGCATGAACCGTCTCACCCGCCGAACCCTACTCTGCGGAACAATTGCCGCTCCCTTCATTGCCCCTCTCGCCGGTCGAGCTCAATCCACCGACTTCCCCGACAAGCCCTTGCGCTTCGTCGTCGGCTTTCCGCCGGGCGGGCCGAACGACCTGCTGACGCGCCTGATTGCACCCGGGATCGGCGAGCGCCTGAAACGCAACGTCGTGGTCGAGAATCGCGCCGGCGCCAACGGCGAGATCGCCTGCGCCTCGGTCGCCAAGGCGCCGCCGGACGGCAGCGTGTTCATGCTGGCGTCCAACGGCTCGACGACGGTCGCCGCCGCGCTGAACAAGAGCCTCAGCTACGACATCCGCACCGACTTCGCCGCGGTGGCGCCGGTCGGCATCAACCCGATGCTGCTGGTGGTGCGGCCCGACATGCCGGCGAAGAACGTCGCCGAGCTTCTGAAGATGGCGCAGGAGCGGCCGGGCAAGCTGAACGGCGCCTCGGCCGGCGCCGGCGGGGCCACGCATCTCGCGCTCGAGCTGTTCAAGTCTCTCGGCAAGGCCGACATCGTTCATGTGCCGTACAAGGGCGGCGGACCGGCGATGGCCGACCTGATGGCCAGCCTGGTCGACATCTATTTCGGCGGCCTCTCGACCGCGCTGCCGCACGTCAAGGCGGGCAAGCTCAAGGCGCTCGGCCAGACCGGCGAGAAGCGCTCGGGCGCGGCTCCCGACATTCCCACCATCGCCGAGTCGGGACTCCCGGGCTACGAGGCAGCGATCTCCTACGGCATCTTCCTGCCGGCCGGCGCCTCGCCCGCGCTGGTCGACAAGCTGCACGCCGCCGTGGATGCCACGGTCCACTCGCCCGAGGTCCTGGCGAAGTTCACCAAGCTCGGCGCCGACCCGCAGTTCGGCACGCCCAAGGAATTCACGGCCTATGTCGCGAACGACATGGAGAAATGGGCCCGCGTCGCGAAGGACGCAGGCCTCAAGGCCGAGTAGCTGTCACTTCACCGACGAGAACGCCGTCGGGATCAGGAACTGGTTCTCGACGTTGGCGACGATCGCGCCGTCCTTCTCCGTCTCGGCGCGCTTGGCGTGCCATTCCGGGTCGGCGGCGAAGGCGTTCCACTTCTTCTCGCGGTCGGCCAGCGATTCCCACTCCAGGAAATAGGTCAGCTCCTGGTTGGATTCGCCCACCAGCGTGGTGAAGAAGCCGGCCTGCTTGATGCCGTGCCGCTCCCAGAGCTTGAGCGTGATGTTGGCGAAGCGATTGAGCAGCTTCGGAAGCTGGCCCGGCACGCAGCGATAGACGCGCATTTCGTAGATCATGTCTCTTCCCCTTCTTCAGAAGTTGTCGGCAAAACGCGGCGCGAAGCCCGCACCCTTGTGATCGATGTGGCAATGGAACGGCGCACCGAAATGGCACGGCAGCAGCATCGCGCCGCTGCCGGCGCAATGCTCGATCGC
Organism: Reyranella sp.; assembly: GCA_035293665.1. Taxonomy (GTDB): domain Bacteria; phylum Pseudomonadota; class Alphaproteobacteria; order Reyranellales; family Reyranellaceae; genus Reyranella. Next base: position 17,118 of record DATGMK010000103.1, read on the forward strand.
CGCACGCCGGCTTTTGCGCGCCTTGTCCTGGTCGAGGCAGGCGAAGCTGTTCCATTCGGGATGATAGACCTGCACTGCGTGGTGCAGGATGTCGCCGCAGAACAGCGCCTTCGTGCCTTGCGACTCGAGCTCGATGCGCACGGTGCCAGGCGTGTGGCCGGGCGCCGGCGTGACCTTGAGACCGTCTTCGATCTCCGCGGCGCCCTTCACCATCTGCGCCTTGCCGGTCTCGACCACCGGCAGCACCGAGTCGCGGAACGAGCCGCCGTTGGCTGGGCCCTTCTCGCCCGAATCGAGCTCCTTGTAGAAGTCGAAGTCCTCCTGGCTCCAGACGTACTTCGCGTTCTTGAAGGTCGGCACCCAGCGGCCGTTCTCGAGCCGCGTGTTCCAGCCGACGTGATCGACGTGCAGGTGCGTGCACATCACCATGTCGACCTGGTCCGGCGTCACCCCTGCTGCCTTGAGGCGGTCGAGATAGGGCGTATTCATCATGTCCCATTTCGGCCGGTGCTTGCGGGACTTGTGATTGCCCACGCAGGTGTCGATCAGGATGGTCTTGCCGCCAAGCCTCAGCAGCCAGCTGTGGATCGAGAGCTTCAGCCAGCCCGACGCCGCGTCATAGTGGTTGGGCGACATCCAGTGGCCGTGCTCGCGCACGATTTCGGGACTCCAGTCGGGGAAGAATACCTTGGCGTCGAAGTTCGGCTCGTAGCTTTCCTCGACGCGCGTTGCCGTGGCGGCGCCCAGCTTCACCTCGACCATGCGTTTCCCCTCTGGTTGGGGCGGAGCTTAAGGGGACGGACGCCCTCAGAACAGGCCGAGACCCATCGATTTTCGATGGCCGAACCAGGCGCCGACGATGCCGCACAGGCCGGCCGCGAACACCAGGGCGAGGAAATAGAGGCCCACCAGGCGCGCGTCGAGCAGGCCGGGATGGCTGCGGCCGATGTAGTTGGCGACGCCAAAATACACGCCGGCGCACACTTCGCCGATCGCCAGGCCGACCAGCGACACCCACGGCTGGCCGAACGTCGCGCGGTAACCCACGGCGAACGCCACCGCGAATGCCAGCACGGCTGCGCCAACGGCCCCAACAGCTTCGAACAAGCCCAACGCTCCTTCGTTGACCGCAAGGATACACTCTGTATCAAGTGCCAATGTGTCGAAACGCACGAACTCGCATGTCTGAGCATAACTTCTGGTCCACTGCCTCCGAAATCGCCCGCGCCTACGAACGGCGTGAAATTTCCCCCGTCGAGATGGTCGAGCACGTGCTGCAGCGCGCCGAGCGCCTGCAGCCGCGTCTCAATTTCCTGGTGCTGATCGACCGCGAGGGCGCGCTCGCCGCCGCGCGCGCGTCGGAGGAGCGCTGGCGCCGGCGCGCGCCCCTGTCGCCGCTCGATGGCGTGCCGACCTCGATCAAGGACACCACGCCGCTGAAGGGCTGGCCGACGCGTTACGGCAGCCATGCCACCGACGATGCGCCGGCTGCCGAGGACGCGGCGGTCAGCGGCCGCATACGCGCCGCCGGCATG
>DATGMK010000104.1:0-113845 GCA_035293665.1 Reyranella sp.
TCCTCGGAGCCGACGTTCAGCAGGCCGACCTTGGGTGAATCAAGGCCCAGGAGCACCTGCGCGAAGACGCTGCCCATGACGGCGAACTCGGCAAGATTGTCGGCATCGCATTCGATGTTGGCGCCAAGATCGAGCATCACGGTCTCGCCACGCGACGTCGGCAGGAACGAAGCCAATGCCGGCCGATGAGCGCCGTCGAGCATGCGCATGGCAAACATCGAGATCGCCAGCAGCGCGCCGGTATTGCCCGCCGATACCACCGAATCGGCGCGACCCTCGGCAGCTGCCTGGCAGGCCAGCCACATGCTCGACTGGCGACGGCGGCGCAGCGCATAGGACGGCTTGTCGTCGGCGGTGACCGCGTCGGCCGCCGGCACGATCTCCACCGAAGCGGCGAGGCCCTTGCGCTTGTCGACCAGCGGCTTGAGGCGCGCCGGATCTCCGAACAGCAGGTAGGTCGTATCGGGATAGCGCTCGCGGGCGATGTCGGCGCCGTTCACGACGACGTCGGGCGCGTGATCGCCGCCCATCCCGTCGAGTGCCAGGACGACCTTGCCCGCCTTCATCGAGGAACCGGCCCCACTCGCTGCCAGCGCATCGCCGGCGTTGCTTGCGACTACTTCTCGGCCGATGCGTCAGCCAGCACCGGCATGTCCTCACGATAGTAGCCGCAATGCGAGCACACCATGTGCGGGCGCTTCAGCTCGCCGCAGTTCTTGCACTCGACATGGGCCATCGACGGGATGCTGTGATGGGCCCGGCGCATGTTGCGGCGCGACTTCGAAACCTTCTTCTTGGGTACAGCCATGACGATCTCCGAGGGGACGGCAACGCCTGTCCCCAAAATAGCTAGGCCGCGCTTCCTAGGCGCGGCGGGCCGACTTCTCTAGCCAAAACGTTACACCGCCGCAACAATTTACCGGCCGCGGCGCGGCTTGTCGCGCAGGGCAGCCAGTCCGGCAAAGGGATGACGGCGCTGCTCATGGCGGCCATGCCGACCCTCCTTGCGCGGCTTGGGCAGGACATCCTCCAGCCTCACGCCGTGCTTGCGCGGATAGGGATCGGCGGCGAGCGACAGTTGCTCTGCGACGATTTCGCCGATATCGAGCTGGTTTCCGGAAAGCGGCTCGGGGGCGTCGGCATGGGCACTCACCAGCGCCTCGCCGCTCTCTGGATCGCGCTCCTCCGCCAGATCCTGCTTGAAGACGACGCGGAAGGCCTCATCGAGGTCCTGGGTCACCGGATCCAGTGTCAGGATGCAGGCCTGCACGATCCGCCCGCGCAGCCGGCCCTCGACCAGAACCTGGCCGCCCGGTCGCCGGTCCACCGTCACGCGCGCCGAGAAGGCCGGCAGGCCGAGGAATCCGAAGCGCTTGGCCAGGGCCGACCGTTCGCTGTCGCTGGCCGCGATCTCCAGGGCTGTGCCGTTCGGGCCCATGCGGTCGAGGTCGACAATGCGTTCGATTTCCGATTTCTGTACTATATGAGTAGGTTGGGCCATTTTCATAATCTACTTTATCAAGTCCGAGCGGGTGAGGCCGGCAAGCCGGCCGACCTCGACACGGACATACGCCTCCAGCCGCAGGACCGGCTCGGCGTCATCAGGCGGCCTACCGCCGTAAGCGTTGCGGCGCAAGACCTCGGCAAGCGATTGGCCGCTCGCCAGGGCCTCGCGATAGGCCAGCGCGCGGCCATGGAAGCCCTCGGCCATGATCTTGATGCGCCGCCCCACGCCCAGGTCCTGGACGCCGATCTCCCGCAAGGTGAGGTCGAGATGGCGGAACATGGCGTCGAAATAGGCCTGCGCCAGCGCCTCGCCGTCGGGCTCCCGCTGCAGCCGGTCGATCATCAGCGCTGCGTGCAGGGCGAGCGCATCGAACCGGCCGTCGAGCGTATCGGGAATGCCGCATGCCTCGAACAGCTCCGGCGCACGCGCCCGCTCGGCCGTGCGGACGTACAGGACGGCGGCGAATTCCTCAGCGGGCGAACGACGGCGGCGAAACACGATTGCTCCTCTTGGCGAGTCCTTTGCGGCATCGGACGATTGACCCCCGAACGACGCCACGACATGTTGGGCGCCCTCTCTCTATCGGATTGAAGAAACCGTCCATGCGTCGCACCGCCCCGCTTCTCCTCGTTGGCACCCTTGTCGGCGCCGTTGGGCCTCTTCTCGCCTCCTGCGAGACGATCGTCGACCAGCGTGGCTTCGCCCCGACGCCCGGATCGGTCGAGAAGCTCGAGGTCGGCACTCAGAGCCGCGAGGACGTGGTCCGCCTGATCGGATCGCCGTCGGCCGTGGCCACCTTCAATCCGAACGTCTGGTATTACATCAGCCAGAAGCAGGAAACCTGGGCTTTCCTCAAGCCGGTGATGCTCGAGCAGAACGTGATGCAGCTCAACTTCAACGACTCCGGCCGCCTGCAGTCGATGAAGAAGTACGACCTGAGCGACGCGCGGGACATCGAGATGGTCTCGCGAATCACGCCGACCGCCGGCAAGGAGCTGACCGTGCTCGAGCAGATCATGGGCAACGTCGGCCGCTTCAGCGGTCCGCGCCAGCAGGAGAACCCGGGCGCGCCGGTCCCCGGTGGCGGCGGCATCTAGCGCGAGTCCACTGGAGTCCACTCGGGTGTGGACCGGTTGGATGCCGATGGCACAAGGGTTTTGGGCCCGGAGTCCACGAATCCACCGATTCTGTCCCAACTGAAAAACACCCCTATCCTGTCCCGGGAACGAGAGCGGGCGCGGCACGGTCATCATCATGCGGACGACTCTGCACGATCGCGCGCCGAACACCTATTACGGACAATGGCCGGGAGGAAAAGCCGCTGTTTGCTGCCTTCAATCGCCGGCCATTGCCCATGATGAGCTCGTTGCAAGCACCGGAGTCGTGGCTTTTGACGTTTGGCAGCGAAATTCCCCAAGGAATCGCGCGTCGCGGTGTTGTAAATTTTTGTGTCGACCAAAAAACAAGAAGCCCCGGCGGTTCGCCGGGGCTTTCGTTTTGAGCGGATCCGCTGCGATCAGCCGTGCGCCAGCACGGCCAGCAACAGCAGGGCCACGATGTTGGTGATCTTGATCATCGGGTTCACCGCGGGGCCCGACGTGTCCTTGTACGGATCGCCGACCGTGTCGCCGGTCACCGCGGCCTTGTGGGCTTCCGAGCCCTTGCCGCCGAAATGGCCTTCCTCGATGTACTTCTTGGCGTTGTCCCAGGCACCGCCGCCGGCCGTCATCGAGATGGCGACGAAGATGCCGGTGACGATCACGCCGAGCAGCATGGCGCCGACCGCGGCGAAGGCGTCCGCCCGGCCCGCGATGGCGCTGATCACGAAGAACACGACGATCGGCGACAGCACCGGCAGCAGCGACGGGATCATCATCTCCTTGATCGCAGCGCGGGTCAGCATGTCGACGGCGCGGCCGTATTCCGGCTTGTCCGTGCCCTGCATGATGCCGGGCTTCTCCCTGAACTGACGGCGCACTTCCTCGACCACCGCCTGGGCGGCACGGCCGACGGCCAGCATCGACATGCCGCCGAACAGGTACGGCAGCAGGCCGCCGATCAGCAGGCCGACGACGACGTACGGGTTCTCGAGCGAGAACACGACCGCCTTAACACCGAGCTTGCCCTGGCCGATGAAGTAGCTGAGGTCCGAGGTGTAGGCCGCGAACAGGACCAGCGCGCCGAGGCCCGCCGAGGCGATGGCATAGCCCTTGGTGACCGCCTTGGTGGTGTTGCCCACCGCGTCGAGCGCGTCGGTATTCTTGCGCACGTCCTTGGGCAGGCCCGCCATCTCGGCGATGCCGCCGGCGTTGTCGGTGACCGGGCCATAGGCGTCCAGCGCAACGACCATGCCCGCGAGGGCCAGCATGGCGGTCGTGGCGATGGCGATGCCGAACAGGCCCGCGAGAACGTAGCAGATCACGATGCCGGCGCAGATCAGCAGCGCGGGCATGGCGGTCGCTTCCATCGACATCGCGAGGCCTGCGATGACGTTGGTGCCGTGGCCGGTGACCGAAGCCTGCGCCACCGCCTTCACCGGGCGATAGTCGGTGCCGGTGTAGTACTCGGTGATCCACACGATCAGGCCGGTGATGGCGAGACCGACCAGCGAGCACCAGAACAGTGACATGCCGGTGAAGCTGCGCTCGCCGACCTTCAGCACGGTGTCCATGCCGACGATGTGGCTGGTCACCAGCCAGATGGCCGGGATCGACAGCACGGCGGCCGCGATCACGCCCTTGTACATCGCCCACATGATGCCGCCGTCCTGGCCGAGCTTCACGAAGTAGGTGCCGATGATCGACGTGATGATGCAGGCGGCGCCGATCGCCAGCGGAAGGGTCATCAGGCGCGAGACCAGGTCGCCGTTGCCGGCGAAGAAGATCGAGGCGAGCACCATAGTGGCGACCGTGGTCACCGCATAGGTCTCGAACAGGTCGGCTGCCATGCCCGCGCAGTCGCCGACATTGTCGCCCACGTTGTCGGCGATGGTGGCCGGGTTGCGCGGGTCATCTTCCGGAATGCCGGCCTCGACCTTGCCGACCATGTCGCCGCCGACGTCCGCACCCTTGGTGAAGATGCCGCCGCCGAGACGGGCGAAGATCGAGATCAGCGAGGCGCCGAAACCCAGCGCGACCAGCGCGTCGATCATCTCTCGGCTGCCGGCCGGGATACCGATGTGGCGCAGGAACGAGTAGTAGCCAACCACGCCGAGCAGTGCGAGGCCCGCCACCAGCATGCCGGTGATGGCGCCCGACTTGAAGGCGAGGTCGAGGCCCTGTCCCAGGCTCTTCTGCGCGGCGACCGCCGTGCGCACGTTGGCGCGCACCGACACGTTCATGCCGATGAAGCCCGTGGCGCCCGACAGCACGGCGCCGATCAGGAAGCCGCCCGCGGCGAACTTGCCGAGGAAGATGAGCAGCAGCACCAGCACCACAACGCCGACGATGGCGATGGTCGTGTACTGGCGGCGGAGGTAGGCAGCCGCACCTTCCTGCACGGCCTGCGCGATCTCCTGCATCCGCGGCGTGCCGGCATCGGCGGCCATGACCCGCGATGCGGTGAAAACGCCGTACAGCACGGCGATCACGCCGCATGCTATGACGGCCCAGAGGACAGATGACATATTGGGTAACCTGTTGTTTCTTAAGGTGTTCTCAACCCGTTTGCGCCGATGAAACGACTCTCCCCTCGACGCGAGGCGGGCGGAAAATGACAGAACGGCCGTGAACGCGCAACAGCGGGTAGCGGACGAAATCCCCATCGCCTCAAGGGGTTGAGGTGGGGTTCGTTACGCCCGCACCGGATTGCGCAACCGGAAGATGCCGATGACCAGGAGCGCGACGCAGACTAGGGCAAAGGCCAGATAGTTCAGGAACGCCCAGCCCTTCACCTCGAGGACGACGGAGGCCATCAGGCTCGCGGTCGCAGTGGTGCCGAACACCATGAAATCGTTGAACGCCTGCGCCTTGCCGCGCTCGGCCGGCCGATAGGTGGTGGTGAGCAGAGTCGTGGCGCCGACGAACAGGAAGTTCCATCCCGAACCATTGAGCCCAAGCGCGATCCGGAAGTGCCATTCGGTCGTGCCGCCGAGCGCTACCGCGACACCGCAGATCAGCAGCGCGATGCCCACCAGCATCATGTTGAACACGCCGAAGCGCTGGATCAGATGGCCGGTGAAGAAGGCCGGCAGGAACATTCCCATGACATGGACGAAGATGGTCACCGGCGCCTCGCTCTTGTCGAGGCCGCACTGCACGATCGCCAGCGGCGAGGCCGCCATCACGAACGACATCACGCCGAAGGCGATCATCGCGCCCAAAGCGGCGACCATGTATGCCGGCTGGGTGACGATCTCGAGCAGCGGCCGCTGCGGCCCGCTCGTATCCTCGGCCTTCACCACCGGGAATTCGATGAAGCCGAGGATGGTGAAGACGATAGCGTGCAGGATGATCACGCCGACGAAGCTCGCCTGAAACAGCGGCTGCCAGAGATCCGGCGTCCAGCGCGCCAAGGTCGGCCCGACCACGCCCGCGATCACGCCTCCCGAGGTGACGTAGGAGATCGCCTTGGCACGGAAAGACGGCGGCGCCAGCTCGACCGCTGCGAACCGGTAGAGCTGCATGTTGGCCACGGCATTACCCAGCAGCAGGCCGCCCAGGCACATGATCGGAAAGCTCGCGAGCTGCAGGCCGATCGCGGCGCAGGACGCGCCCGCCATGCCGAACAGAGAGCCGGTGCGGAACCCGAACTTGCGGCCCCGCTTCATCATCAGCAGCGATGCCGGGAAGACCGACAGCATGACGCCGAGATGCTGCATGGTGACTGGCAGGTTGGCCCACATGCGCAGGTCGGCACCGATGATCGTCAGCACCGCCAGGGCCGACGAGGCGAACATCAGCGTGTTGCCGCTCTGTGTCAGCGCCTGGCAGATCGCCAGCAGGGCGATGTTGCGCGCCGAGCGTGGCGGCATGCCCGCTGAAACTGTGGGCGCTGCCTCGATTTTGACCGAACCGTCCATGGGCCGCGCACCATACTGGCGGCTGCCGCAGGCCCAAAGCGAATAAACCTCAGAAATGAACGTAGCCGGTCAGGGCTGCGCGCTGCGCATGCCCCGAAACGGTCAGGACGACTCCCCTGCCCTTTGCGAAGGCACCGATGCGGGTGACCTTCACACCGGCGGCGCGCGATGCCGCCAGCAGTCGCTCCCGCTTCGTCGGCGGGATGGCGATCGCGAGCTCGTAGTCGTCGCCACCGCCCAGGGCATTGGCCCAGAGGGTGGGCTTTGCGGCGAGCACGCGCCTCGCCTCGGCCGACAGCGGCACCAGATCCCGCTCGATCTGGACCGAGAGGCGCGATGCATCGGCGATGTGTCCGGCGTCGGCCAGCAGTCCGTCGGATATGTCCGCCGTCGCGTTGGCCACGCTCGGCAGGTGCGGCCCCAGCGCCGTCCGCGGCTGCGGCAGCCGATAGCGCTTCTCGAGCGCCGGCGCGCTCAGCTCCCCGCGGGCCGCCAGCAGACCGAGTGCCGCATCGCCGACCGTCCCGGTCACCCAGAGCTCGTCCCCCGGCCGCGCGCCATCGCGGCCCAAGCCCTTGCCGCGCGCAACACGGCCGAACGCGGCAATCGTCACCGTGGTCGGCCCTGGCGTGCCCGTCGTATCGCCCCCGCTGAGCGCGATGCCGAAGCGGCGCTGGTCGGCCGCCAGGCCACGCGCAAAGCCAGCCACCCAGCGCTCGGTCCAGTCGCGGGTCAGCGACAGCGACAGTTGATAGGCATACGGCGTGGCGCCGCCGGCTGCGAGATCGGACAGGCAGACACGCAGGCCGCGGGCCGCCACGAGCTCGGGCTTCTCATCGGCGAGGAAGTGCACGCCGGCCACGATCGTGTCGGTCTTGACCACGAGGTCGTGGCGGGCATCGGCCGGCAGGAAAGCGTTGTCGCTCTGCAGTCTGCGCGCACCGGCAAAACCCTTGGCAAGCGGCGCAAAGTATTTGGCGATCAGCTCGAACTCACCGATTCGCCGCTTCGCCATGGCGGGCTTATCCCGCGAGATCGGCTGCGCGCTCCTGGCGCGCCACGCGATCGAGCACGGAGTTCACGAAGGTCGGCTCGCCCTGGTCATAGAAGGCGTGGGCGATCTCGACATATTCGTTGATCGCGACCTTGGGCGGCACGTCCCGGCGATGGACCAGCTCGTAGGTGCCGGCCAGCAGGATGGCCCGCACGAGCCGATCGATGCGGCCCCAGGTCCAGTTCTCGGCCAGCGCCGAGGATACCGTCTTCTCGAGCTCGTCCTTGTGGGTCGCCGTGCCCTCGACGACATCCTTGAACAACGGCTTGTCGGCGTCGCGGCGCATGCCGCCCTCGCCCGCCTCGCCGGTGCGCACGCTCAGGAACTGCTCGACGATGTCGCCCGGCGCGTCCTGGCCTTCCTGCCATTGGTAGAGCGCCTGCACGGCCGCGAGCCGCGCGGCCTGCCGGCGGCTGGGAGGCTTGGGCTGGAGGCTCACGAGTTCCGCCAGCGGCGCTGCAGCGCCACCATCGCGAGGCAGGCATGGGCTGCGTCGCCGCCCTTGTCGCCGCGATGCGTCTCGGCGCGCGCCTTGGCCTGCTCCATGGTGTTCACGGTGACGATGCCGTAGCCGATCGCGAGCTTCTTGTGAACCGACAGGTCCATCAGGCCACGCGCGCTCTCGCCGCAGACATAGTCGTAGTGCGTGGTCTCGCCGCGAATGACGCAGCCGAGCGCCAGGAAGCCGTCATAGCGGTCGGCGGCCAACGCGATGGCGCCCGGGATCTCGAAGGCGCCCGGCACGACCACCCGCTCGTAGCTCGCGCCGTTCTTCGTGATCTCGGCGTCGGCGCCGGAGATCAGCGCATCGGCGATCTCGGGGTAGTAGCGCGATTCGACGATCAGGATGCGCGCACCTTTCACCCCTTCGACAGGGGAGCGCGCAGTGGGATTTTCAGTACGTGTGCTCATGGCTGGGACCGCGCCACTCCAGTGGCGCATCTTCTCGACCGTTGCAACAGGCCATGAGCGCGCCGGAATGGTGCGCTCCCGCCATCATGATCAGGCGCGCAACGCCCGGCCGGGCACCGGCTTCTGGCCGACGACCTTCAAACCGAAGCCCTCGATGCCGACGATGCTCTTCTTACTGTTGGTCAGCAGGACCATCTCCTTGACCCCGAGGTCGATCAGGATCTGCGCGCCGACGCCGTAGTCGCGCAATTCGACGCCCGCCGGCGGGATAGGCTCGCCGGCACGGCGGCGCTGTTCGGCCAGCACGACGGTGAGCGGCTCGCGGATCAGCACGATCACGCCGCGCCCCTCGTCGGCGATGTAGCGCATCGACGCCTCGATCTCGCCGCCTCGGCCCCCGCTCCGCTGGCCCAGCGTATCGGTGAAGAGGTTGACGGCATGCATGCGCACGGTGATCGGGCCCGGTGCCGCCGGGTCGCCCTTCACCAGCGCCACGTGCTGCGCCATCGTCACCTTGTTGATGTAGACGACGCAGCGGAAATCGCCGCCGTAGATGCTGTCGAGCTTGGTCTCGCTGATGCGCTTGATGATCGAATCGTAGCGCCGGCGATAGGCGATCAGGTCGGCGATGGTGCCGATCTTGAGGTTGTGGCGCTGGGCGAAGCTGATCAGGTCGTTGCGACGGGCCATCGTGCCATCGTCGTTCATGATCTCGCAGATCACGCCGGCCGGCGTCAGGCCCGCGAGCCGCGCCAGGTCGACCGCTGCCTCGGTATGGCCGGTGCGCTCCAGCGTGCCGCCATCCTTGGCCACCAGCGGGAAGACATGGCCGGGCGTGACGATGTCCTGCGGCCCGCACGATGGGTCGATCGCGACCGAGACGGTGCGCGCGCGGTCGGCGGCCGAGATGCCGGTGGTCACGCCTTCACGCGCTTCGATCGAGACCGTGAACGCGGTCTGGTGGCGCGTGCCGTTGTTCTGCGCCATCAGCTTGAGGCCGAGCTGCTCGACCCGCTCGCGGGTCAGGGCAAGGCAGATCAGGCCGCGCGCATGCTTGGCCATGAAGTTGATCGCCTCGGCGGTCGCCCATTGCGCCGGGATGACCAGATCGCCTTCATTCTCGCGATCCTCGTCGTCGACCAGGATGAACATCCGGCCCTTGCGGGCTTCCTCGATGATGTCCTCGGCCGCGGCCTTCACCTCGCTGAAGGTGATCCGCCAAGCGTCCTTCTCGAGCGCACTCATGGTCTATGCTCCAACAGTCGCTGAACGTATCGCGCGAGCATATCGACCTCAAGGTTGACCCGCTGGCCGACCTTGGCGGTCCCCAGGGTCGTCACAGCCTGGGTGTGTGAAATGACGTTCACGCCGAAGCGATTGCCTTCGACTTCGTTCACGGTAAGCGAGATACCATCCACCGCGATCGAGCCCTTGGAGGCCACGAACCGGGCGAGATCGCCCGGCGCCTCGAAGACGAAGCGCACGCTGCCGCCCTCGGGCGTCATCGAGGCGATCTTTCCGACGCCGTCGACATGGCCGTAGACCAGGTGGCCGCCCAGCTCGTCGCCGAGCTTGAGCGACAGCTCGAGATTGATGCGCTGGCCCTGTTTCCAATCGCCGAGATGGGTCTTGTCCAGGGTCTCGCCGGATGCTTCGACGGCGAACCAGTCCGGCCCCTTCTCGATCACCGTCAGGCAGCAGCCGGAGCAGGCGATCGAGGCGCCCATCGGCACCGGCGCCATGTCGTGCTTCGTCCGGATGACGAAGCGGCGGTCGCCGTTCTGCCCACCCGGCGTGAGGGCCGTGATTTCGCCGACGTCGGTGACGATGCCCGTGAACATCGTCGGTACTTAAGCCGCTCGATGCCAGGTTTCCACCAAATCGCCGCCGAGCGGCCGGGAGGAAACCAGGGTGAACCGGGGCGCGAAACCGAGCTTTTCGAGCCCCAGAGGTGCAACCGCAGAGCGGCTGTCCGCCCCCATGAGCAGGCCGGCCTGATAGGAGGTCAGGCGGTCGACGAGGTTGGCCTTGAGGAACGCGGCGGCGATCTCGCCACCACCTTCGATCAGGACGCGGGTCAGGCGGCGCTCGCCGAGCGCACGCGACGCCGCCGCGATATCCACCCGCCCCTGCGCATTGGACGCAACCTCGATCACCTGCACCCCCTTCGCCTGCAGGGCCTCACGCGCTTTGGCCGGTGCGTCACGCGTACACACCAGCCAAACCGGAGTTCTGTTGGCGGTGAGAGCAAGTTTCGAGCCGGGTGACATCCGAGCCTTCGAATCGAGCACGATCCGAACCGGCGAGTAGCCATCCAATCCGGGCAGCCGGCAGGTGAGTTCCGGATCGTCGGCCGATACCGTGTTGGCGCCGACCAGGATGGCGTCGTGCGTCGAGCGGAGACGCTGGCCATCGGCACGCGACGGCGCAGCCGTGATCCACTTGCTCTCGCCCGACGCCGTGGCAATCCGGCCGTCGAGCGAGGACGCCATCTTGAGATGGAACAGCGGGCGACCTTCGCGGAGGTGAAGCAGGAAGCCGGCATTGATCTCCGCCGCCTCCTTCGCGCCCGCGCCGACCTCGACCTGGATGCCGGCGGCCCGCAGGCGGGCATGCCCCTGCCCGTTCACCTGCGGATTGGGATCCTCCATCGCCGACACGACCTTCGCTACGCCTGCTTTGATCAGGGCATCGGCGCAGGGCGGCGACTTGCCGAAATGCGAGCAGGGTTCAAGGGTGACATAGGCGGTGGCGCCGCGCGCCGCACCGCCCGCCTGGTTCAGCGCATCCACCTCCGCGTGCGGGCGGCCGCCATCCTGGGTGCGGCCGCGGCCGACGACGACGCCGTCCTTCGCGATCACGCAACCCACAGCAGGGTTTGGCCAGGTGCGGCCGAGCGACCGGCGCGCCAGCGCGAGCGCCGCGCGCATCATGCGTCAGTCCTTGAGGCTGGTGGTCTCGGCGAGATCGGAGATGAACTCCTCGAAGTCCCGGGCCTCGCGGAAATTGCGATAGACCGAGGCGAACCGCACATAGGCGACCGGGTCGAGGGCGCGCAGCGCGTCCATCACCAGCTCGCCGATCTGTGTCGAGGGAATCTCGCTCTCGCCGGAGCTTTCGAGGCGGCGCACGATACCGTTCACCACGCGCTCCACCCGCTCCGGATCGACCGGCCGCTTGCGGCAGGCGACCGAGATCGAGCGGGCGAGCTTGTCGCGGTCGAAGGCGACGCGCTGGCCGTTCTTCTTCACCACGGTGAGCTCGCGCAGCTGCACGCGCTCGAAGGTGGTGAAGCGCGAGCCGCACGACGGGCAGTAGCGCCGGCGGCGGATCGCCGAATTGTCGTCGGTCGGTCGCGAGTCCTTAACCTGGGTGTCCTCGTGACCGCAGAATGGACAGCGCATTTAAGGTCCCCCTGTTTATCGTTGCGCTTCTTCAGTCGCGGTATATCGGGAAGCGGGCGCAGAGATCGCGGACCTTGCCGCGCACCTGCGCCTCGACCTGGGCGTCGCCGTCCGGGCCGTTCTTGGCGATGCCGTCGAGCACGTCGGCGATCAGGTTGCCGATCTGGCGGAATTCGGCGACGCCGAAGCCGCGCGTCGTGCCGGCGGGCGACCCCAAACGCACGCCGGACGTGACGGTGAATTTCTCCGGATCGCCCGGGATGCTGTTCTTGTTGACAGTGATGCCGGCGCGATCGAGCACCTTCTCCGCCGAGATGCCGGTCGCCTTCTTGGGCCGCAGGTCGACCAGCATGACGTGGCTGTCGGTGCCGCCCGAGATGATCTTGAGGCCGCGCTCGGTCAGCGACGCAGCGAGCGCCTGCGCATTGTCGACGACCTGCCGCGCATAGGTCCTGAAATCCGGCCGCAGCGCCTCGCCCAGCGCCACGGCCTTGGCGGCGATGATGTGCATCAGCGGCCCGCCCTGCAGGCCCGGGAACACCGCCGAGTTGATCTTCTTGCCGAGCTCGCTGTCGGTCGAGAGGATCATGCCGCCGCGCGGACCGCGCAGGGTCTTGTGCGTGGTCGTCGTCACGACATGGGCGTGCGGCAGCGGGCTTGGATAGACGCCGGCCGCGACCAGGCCCGCATAGTGCGCCATGTCGACCATGAAGAACGCACCGATCTCGTCCGCCACCTTGCGGAAGCGTGCCCAGTCGATCTGGCGCGAATAGGCCGAGGCGCCGGCAATGATCAGCTTGGGCTTCTCGCGCCGCGCCACCTCTTCCATCTGCTCGTAGTCGATCAGGTGCGTGTCGGGCTTCACGCCGTAGGACACGACCCGGAACCACTTGCCCGACTGGTTGGCCGGCGAGCCGTGGGTGAGATGGCCGCCCTGGTCGAGCGCCATGCCGAGAAAGGTATCGCCGGGCTTCAGCAGGGCCATGAACACGGCCTGGTTGGCCTGCGCGCCGGAATGCGGCTGGACGTTGGCGAAGCTGCAATCGAACAGCTTGCAGGCGCGGTCGATCGCCAGTTGCTCGGCCTTGTCGACCTCCTCGCAGCCGCCGTAATAGCGGCGACCGGGATAGCCCTCGGCATACTTGTTGGTCAGCACCGAGCCCGCTGCCTCGAGTACGGCGCGCGAGACGATGTTCTCCGACGCAATCAGCTCGATCTGCTCCTGCTGGCGATGCAATTCGCCCTTCAGCACCGCCTCGATCGCCGGATCGGCCTCGGCGAGGCCCTGGGTGAACATCGGCAGCGGCGTGTCTCGCTTCGCGGCGGCCTGGGTCATGACTTTGCTACTCCGGAAAGCTTGGCAACGCGGCCGGCATGGCGGCCGCCTTCGAACGGCGTCGTGAGGAAGACCTTGAGCGCCTCGCGCGCGACCTCAACGCCGATTAAACGCTGACCGAACGCCACGACATTGGCATCGTTATGCTCCCGTGACAGCCGGGCCGACGTCGTATCGTGCGCGAGCACTGCGCGAACCTTGGGATTGCGGTTGGCGGCGATCGAGATGCCGATGCCCGAGCCGCAAACGATGACGCCCCGCTCGGCCTTGCCGCTCGCGATCGCCTCGCCCATGGCGGCACCGTAGTCGGGGTAGTCGACCGAAGCGGTCGAGTTGGTGCCAAGGTCGAGCACAGCGTAACCCGCCTGTTGCAGGTCGCTCTTGAGAATCTCCTTCAGGTCGAAGCCGGCATGATCCGACGCGACCGCGATGGTGGCCCCCGCCATCGGAACAGACGCCCCTCTACAGATTGACCCCTCGGATACCACATCGGGGGCAGCGATGTCACGTTGGCCCCCAGATCATGGAGGCGGGACACAAGACCTTGATTCGCAAAAGAAAAAGGGCCCGAGGACCGGGCCCTTTCGCCTCCGGGAGACGATGCTACTTGGTCGCCGGGTGGGACTTGCCGTCCTTCCAGACGTAAATGTCATAGACCGGGTTCTTGATGTCGCCCTTCTGGTCGTAGGTCAGCGGGCCGACTGCGGAATCGTAGGTGCCGGAGCGCAGCGCGGCGGCGACCTTGTCGGCCTCGACCGACTTGGCCTTGTTGGCGGCGTCCGCCCACACCTTCACGGCCGCGTAGGTGAACAGGGTGTATCCGGCCGGCTCGTAGCCCGAGTCGCGGAACTTCTTCACCAGCGCGGCATTCTTCGGGTCGTCCTCGGCCTTGGGCGGGAAGGACATCAGCACGCCGTCGGTCGCGGCGCCGCCCAGCTTGCCGAACTCGGCATCCTCGAGCGAGTCGAAGCCGACCATCTGCGCGCCGAAGCCCTGCTCACGCGACTGCTTGATCAGCAGCGCCGCGGCGGTGTGGTAGCCGCCGAGCACGATGATGTCGATCTTGGCCTGCTTCATCTTGTTGATCAGCGCGGTGAAGTCCTTGTCGGTGTCGTTGTACGACTCGTACATCGCCTCGCGCATGCCGCCCTTGTTCAGGGCCTTCTTGGTCTCGTCGGCGACGCCCTTGCCATACGGCGACTTGTCGTTGAGGATCGCGACCTTCTTGCCCTTGTGATACTTCAGAATGTAGTTGCCGACGGTCTGGCCCTGCACGTCGTCGCGGCCGCAGGTTCGAAACACCGTGGTGTTGCCCTTGGCGAAGGCATCGTCGGTCAGCTTGACGTTGGTCGAGGCCGGCGTGATCTGCAGGATCTTGGCTTCCTTGTAGATGTCCGACGCCGGGATCGAGCTGCCCGAGCAGTAGTGGCCGGCGACGAACACGACCTTGTCGGCCGCGAGCTTGTTGGCGACCGCGGTCGCCTGCTTGGGATCGCAGGCATCGTCGCCGATCTGCAGCTCGAGCTTCTGGCCGTTGACGCCGCCGGCGGCATTGATGTCCTTGACCGCCATCTCGGCGCCCTTCTTCAGCTGCTCACCGAACGCGGCGTACTGGCCGGTCATCGGCCCAACCGAAGCGATTTTGATCTGCGCGAAGGCAGGCGAAGCCGCGAGCGCAAGTGCTGCGATCGCAAGGCTGCCGTAAAACCTCTTCATCGACGTCTCCCTTATTGGGCCTCCACGAACGTGGAGATTGACCGAAGCTTAATTCCGCTCCTCCCAGCCCAGCAAGCCTTTGCGCCGGTAGAGCCACGGATATTGGCGAACCATCTGCCGCGCGCGCGTCAGTCGATAGGCAAGGCTGGCGATCGCCAATTGCACAAGCCAGCCGAGCAGAAATCCGCCAATCGACCACAGCTCGCCGTCGGCCAGGGCGTAGTCGAAAAAGCGCAGCCCGGCCGAAAGAAGCGCCGCGTAAAGGACGAGATGCCGCCACGGCCGCCAGGTCGAGGCGACGCCCTGCCCGGTCGCATAGGAGGCCGCGCCGACCAGCACCAGGTTGAACAGCAGCACCATCGCCAGGGTGTCGCCCAGCCAGTCGAACATGACCATGTCGAGCGGGCTCAGCGTCATGCGTGGCCGCCCTCGAGATAGGCTGCGCGCACTTCCTGGTTGGCCAGCAGCTCGCGGCCGGTGCCGCTCAGCCGCACCCGGCCGTTCACCAGCACGTAGCCGCGGTCGGCCAGCCGCAGCGCATGGAAGGCGTTCTGCTCGACCAGGAAGATGGTGACGCTCTCCTCGCGGGCGATCCGCCTGATCGCCTCGAAGATCTGCCGCACGATCAGCGGGGCGAGCCCCAGCGACGGCTCGTCGAGCAGCAGCAGCCGCGGCCGGCTCATCAGCGCGCGGCCGATCGCCAGCATCTGCTGTTCGCCGCCCGACAGCGTGCCGCCGCGCTGCTCGCGCCGCTCGGCGAGTCGCGGGAACATCTCGAACACGCGGTCGAGATCCTGCTGGAAGTGCGCCGGATCGCCCAGCGTCGCGCCCATCTGCAGGTTCTCGAACACCGTCATGCGCGGGAAGATGCGGCGCCCCTCCGGCACCTGCGCGACGCCGCGGCGAACGATCTCGTGCGTCGGAAGGTGCGTGATGTCCTGCCCGTCGAGCCTGATGGTTCCCGAACGTGCGCGGGGATTGCCGCACACCGTCATCAGCAGGGTCGACTTGCCGGCACCGTTGGCGCCGATCAGCGTGACGATCTCGCCTTTGGCGACGTCGAGGTCGACACCGTGCAGCGCCTGGATCGCGCCGTAGAAGGTGGCGACGCCCCTTACTTCAAGCATCGGGACCGTCCTCCGCGGTCCCAAGGTAGGCGCGGATCACCGCCGGATCGTTGCGCACCTCGTCGGGCGCGCCTTCGGCGATCTTGCGGCCGTAGTCGAGCACGACGATGTGGTTGGAGATGCGCATGACCACGGTCATGTCGTGCTCGATCAGCAGCACACCGATGCCGTCGACATCCCGGATCGAGACCAGCAGGTCGTTGAGCTCGGCCGATTCGCGCGGGTTCAACCCGGCCGCCGGCTCGTCGAGGCAGAGGAGCTGCGGATCGGAGCACATCGCCCGCGCGATCTCGAGCCGCCGTTGCGCGCCGTAGGGCAGCTCGCCGGCCGGTCGGTCGGCATCGGCAAGCAGCTGGATGCGCTCCAGCCAGCTTCGCGCCTTGTCGATCGCCGCCGCCTCGGCGGTGCGATAGCGCTGCAGGCCGAGCAGGCCGAAGATGCTCATGCCCGAGGCGCGCATCAGCTTGTTGTGCTGCGCCACCAGCAGGTTCTCCAGCACGGTCATGCCGGGGAACAGGCGTATGTTCTGGAAGGTGCGCGCCACCCTCGCCTTCTGGCCGACCTCGTGGCCCAGCATGCGCTCGAGCAGATACTCCCGGTCGCCGCGCAACGTGAGCCGGCCGACCGTCGGCTTGTAGAAGCCGGTGATGCAGTTGAAGACCGTGGTCTTGCCCGCTCCGTTAGGGCCGATGATCGCCGTGATGGCGCGCGGGCCGGCGCGGAAGGACACGTCATCGACCGCCACCAGGCCGCCGAAGCGCATGGTGAGATGCTCGACCTCGATCAGCGGCTGCGGGTTGGCTGCGCTCATGGGCCCGCCCGCACCGGGTGCAATCGCACCGACGGCTCGCGATGGGCGATCAGGCCGCGCGGCCGGAACACCATGATCAGCACCATGGCGAGCCCGAACACGATCATGCGGTAGGCACCGAGGTCGCGGAACCATTCGGGCAGGCCGATCAGCAGCACGGCGGCCAGCACGACGCCGATCTGGCTGCCCATGCCGCCCAGCACCACGATCGACAGGATGATCGCCGATTCGATGAAGGTGAAGCTCTCCGGGCTGATGAAGCGCTGCTTGGCGGCGAAGAACGAGCCCGCGAAGCCCGCGAACATCGCGCCAACCGCGAAGGCGGTGAGCTTGGTGTTGGTCGGGTTGATGCCCAGCGCCTTGCACGCCGTCTCGTCCTCGCGCAGCGCCTCCCACGCGCGGCCGACGGGAAGGCGGCGGATGCGCTGGGTGAAGAAATTGGTCACCAGCGCCAGCAGCAGGATGATGTAGTAGAGATAGATCAGCCGCTGATTGCTGCTGAACGGGATGTTCATCATCTGCGCGAAGGTCTGCTTGCCGGCCGGCGCGGTCTCCGCGAACACCGCCCCGAAGAAGGTCGGCCCCGGGATGCCGCCGATGCCGGCCGGACCGTTGCTGAGATCGACCCAGTTCAGCAGCACCAGCCGAATGATCTCGCCGAAGCCCATCGTGACGATCGCAAGATAGTCGCCGCGCAATCGCAGCACCGGGAAGCCCAGCAGCAGGCCGAAGGTCGCGGCGAACATGCCGGCGAGCGGCAGCACGGTCCAGAAGCTCAAGCCATACTGCGTGCTGAGCAGCGCATAGGAATAGGCACCCACCGCATAGAAGGCGACGTATCCCAGGTCGAGCAGGCCCGCGAGCCCGACCACGATGTTCAGGCCCCAGCCCAGCATCACGTAGGTCAGGATCAGGACCGCGAGGTCCATGTTCTTCTGGTTGGAGAACGGCGAAAACGGCAGCAACACGGCCGCAATCAGCAGGATGGCGCCGAACCACTTGGCACCGCGCTGGCCGAACGCCTTGCCCCGCTGGGAATGCCGCGCCGTCGCCAGCGCCGCATTGGCCCATGGCCAGATGGTGCGCAGGATGATCAGCACGCCTGCGATGACCACGAACCAGTGCAGGAAGGTCGACGGCAGCCTGAGCGGCGATGCACCGACTGCGCCCAGCGCCGTGCCGAGCGCGAAGGCCGGCCATTTGAGCCCCATCGAGGCAAGGTGCAGGCCGAGGCGGCCGAAGAAGATCGTCACCACGGCGATGCCGAGATCGACGAACTGGTAGTCGAAGAACAGGCCCTTGCCGAGGTCGGTGGTTCGGAAGCCGACGATGAACAGGCCGAGCGCACCGGCCACCAAAGCCGTCAAGGCGGAGTCTTTCAGCAGCGCAGGAAGACGACCGACCATCAGACCTTCTCGATCTCCGGTTTGCCGAGCAGGCCGGAGGGCCGGAAGATCAGCACCAGGACCAGGATGGCGAAGACCGCAACGTCCTTGTACTCGCTCGAGAAGTAGCCGGCCCAGAAAACCTCGATCAGGCCGATCAGCAGGCCGCCCAGCATGGCGCCCGGCAGGGAGCCGATGCCGCCCAGCACCGCGGCCGTGAACGCCTTGATGCCTGCCAGGAAGCCGATGAAGAAGTCGACCACGCCATAATACATCAGGAACAGCATGCCGGCGACGGCGGCCAGGGCCGAGCCCATGACGAAGGTCAGGGAGATCGTGCGGTCGACGTCGACGCCCAGCAGCGCCGCCATCTTCATGTCCTGCTCGCAGGCCCGCTGCTGCCGGCCGAGCGGCGTCGCGGCGATGAGCCAGGAGAAACCGGCCATCAGCAGCACCGTCACCACGACGATGATGATCTGCAGCCAGGTCACGCGGACGTCGAAGCCGTCGGCGCTGAACAGGTTATAGCCCCCCTGCACCACCGAGCCGGCCGGCTTGGGTCGCGCACCCTGGGCAAGCTGGACGTAGTTCTGCAGCAGGATCGATACGCCGATCGCCGAGATCAGCGGCGCCAATTTGAACGACCCGCGCAACGGCCGGTAGGCGACGCGTTCGATCGTCCAGCCGTACACGGCGGTGAAGACCATCGCCAGCAGCAGCACCACCAGGATGGCGAACGCCGCCGAGTTGATCCCAACCGTGGCGCAGATCATGAAGCCGATCAGGGAGATGAAGGCACCGATCATGAAAATATCGCCGTGGGCGAAATTGATCATGCCGATGATGCCGTAGACCATCGTGTAGCCGATGGCGATCAGGCCATAGATCGCGCCGAGCGTGACGGCGTTGATCAGCTGCTGCGTGAAATACGCCATCCCGTCCGTTTGCTCCCTGTTTCGATCCTAGCAACACTACCTGTGGATCGAGAGGGTGCAAATCGCGCACCAGTCCGCGACAGGCGGCCCTATCAGGACGTACCGAGGGCCACCTTGGAGCGGCGGGACATGGCCACGAATCGGGCGATGGCGACGGCGATCACAACGGCCATCATCGCCCAATAGACCGGGCCCTGCGGCATCCGCTTGCCGACGGCTACGGCGAAGCTCACCCAGATGTACCACCCGCCGATCAGGTGCAGCAGCCGCCATCTGCGGGCGCCGAGCCAGGCTGCGGTACGGTCGAACGAGGTCGCCGTCATGGCCGCGATGAACAGGTAGGCGGCGCCCGCCAGGAAGATGTTTGCCGGGCTCGTGAGCGCCCAGAACAGCGCGTTGTCGGTCCGCGCCAATGCGATGAGGGCGACAAGATGCAGCGCATGTGACATGGCAAACGAAACGCCAAGGTAGCGCCGGTTGCGCCGCTGCCAGCGCGTGGCGTCGGTCGGTGCCAAGCGGGCGAGCGCTGCAGCGCTGAAGGCGAGCGCGAACAGCACGAGCGACGTGCGCGCGGTCGCGCGGATCACCAGTCTCAGCCCTTCGACATCGGGATGGATCGCCAGGAAGCCGACGACCATCGCCACAAGCAGGAGAGAGAGCAGCCCCGTCAGTCGCCAACCGTTCATGCCCGCCTCCGCAACAGCGCCGTCCGCCTGAGACTTAGGGCCAAGCCGATGACATGGAAAAGAAGCAGCCCGATCAGTGCCACCTCGCCTGCTGCGGCCAGCACCACGTGCAAGGGTGCGCCGGATATGAACAGGCCGGCGCGGAAGAGGCCGGCGCCTATCGATGCGGCGAGCGCCGCAAGGCAAAGAGCGAGCGGCAGGACCGAGAACCGGAAGGCGAACCAACCGACCATCGCGACGGTCATCGCCGCAATGAAGGCATAGCGATCGACCAATGGCGCCAGCACCGAGAGGCCGTCGCCGACATCGGCCAGCCACATCACGCGTAGGCGCATCGCGACGAAGGTCACCGCGACCGTCGCCAGCAACGCAATCCATGTCCGCTTGGCCTGGCGGTTCACGGCATCGGCCGCGAATTGCGCGGCAATCTCGCGCGCCAGCCCGAAGCGCTCGATCGCGCGTTGCTCCGCCTCCGCTGAGGGCCAGGCGGGATCCGCCTCGGCGGCGTGCCAGAGATGCGCCTCGACTTCCTCAGCCATCCGCCGCGCCAAGGCCGGGTCAAAGGAGAGCTCGCGCTTCAGCGCCGCGACGTATTGCCCGATCAGGCCGGCCATGCGCGGCCTCCCAGCGAAGCCTCTACGGCCTTGGCGAAGCGACTCCAGGCTTTGCGACCTTCCGCAAGCCGCGTGGTACCCGTCTTGGTGAGTGCGTAGATGCGGCGCTTGCGTCCGCTTGGCGGCGTGGTCCAGCTGCTGGACAGCAGCCCCGCCTGCTCCAGCCGATGCAGAGCCGGATAGATCGTGCCTTCGGGCAGGTCGAACGTGCCACCGCTGCGGCTCTTGATCGCTTCGATGATCGCGTAGCCATGCGCCGGACCGTTCTCCAGAGCCGCGAGCACGATCGCATCGAGGTGACCCTTGAGCATTTCGGCTTCCATACCTAGCAACACTAGGTATGGAAGCCGCTGCTGTCAATCGGCAATGAGAGCGGCGATGGAAACTCCTGCATACGACGTCATCGTTATCGGCGCCGGCCCGGCCGGCCTGACTGCTGCCACGGAGGCCGCACGCGCCGGCCTCAAGGCCTACTGCCTCGACAAGCTCGCCCCGG
Organism: Reyranella sp.; assembly: GCA_035293665.1. Classification (GTDB taxonomy): domain Bacteria; phylum Pseudomonadota; class Alphaproteobacteria; order Reyranellales; family Reyranellaceae; genus Reyranella. The sequence goes on from DATGMK010000104.1 coordinate 21,004, forward strand.
GCGGCGTGCTGATCAATCTCGGCGAACTGCACGACTTCGACGAGATCTGGAATGGACCCGACATGGCGTCGCGCCTCACCGACGATGCCGCCGTCGCCGGTGTCGAGATCGGCTTCGGCGAGGTGACTGCCGTTTCCGGCGCGGGGCCGTGGACGGTCGAGACCGCCGACGGCGAGAAGCACACCGCACGCGCCGTCGTTCTCGCGACCGGCCTCAACAAGGGTCGACTGGGCTTGCCGAACGAAGCCGACTACGAAGGCCGCGGCATATCGCATTGCGCCCATTGCGACGCGCCTCTTTATGCCGGCTTGCCGGTAATGGTCGCGGGAGCCGGCGGCTGGGCGGACTACGAGGCCAAGGAACTGGTCGGCGTGGCGAGCGAGATCACCATGGTCGATCCGGCGGCGGGGAGCGGCCTTCCCGACGTCAATCATGTGCGGGGCCGAATCGTCGGCCTCGAAGGCAGCGACGGCCTGCAGTCCGTGACGGTCGAGACCGACGGCCAGCGAAAGTCCATTCCGACGAGCGCTGTGTTCGTCTATCTCGACCAGCGGCCGGCGACCGAGTGCCTGCCGGAGTCGGTCGCGCGCGATGTGTCCGGCCATGTCGTGGTCGACGCCGAGGGCCGCACATCGATATCGACCCTGTTCGCAGCAGGCGACGTGCGCACCGGCTCACGCTATTATTTGTCCGACGCGATCGCCGACGGACAGCGTGTGGCTCAGGCCGTCGTCGCGATCCTCAAGAAGAGTTAAGGAGGAACCTCCATGCGCATCTACAATCCAACGTTCGGGCAGTCGGCGACCACCGCCGAGAAGACGGCGCTGAAGCCGGTCAACTGGAAGACCGACGCCATCGCCCTGATCTCGAACTCCAAGCCGAATGCCCGTGAGCTTCTGTGGGGCGTTCGCGACAAGCTCAGCGCCCACCGTCAGGTCGAGAATATCAAGTTCCTGGCCAAGAACAGCGCCAGCCAGCCGGCTCCGAAGGAGCTGCTCCAGGAGGTCGCGGCGAACTACAAGGCGGCGCTTCTAGCCTTGGGCGATTGAGGAAGCTGTTCATCGTGGAGTTTCCACGACAGTCTCGAACTCGAGAAGCTCGGCATCACGGCCTACGTGATCGCCACTGAGACTTTCAAGCCGCTGGTGATGGCCCAGGCGAAAGCCCGCAAGGTCGAGCCGCGGTTGATCGTGGTGAAGCATCCCGTTGGCGGCCTCAATGCCGACGAACTGCGGGAGCGCATCGAAGCTGCCACCAAGGGACTGACCGAGGCGACCGCGAAATGAAGGATATCGCCGACCAGGAAGTGATCGACCTCGACGACAACATGGACGTCGAGGCGTTCAACGAGTTCGCCCGCGAGCAGGGTTGGAGCGACGGCATGCCGCTGTTCGTTCCGACCGAGGCGAAGGTGGCGAAGTTCGTCGAGACGGTGCGCGGCGACAATCGCCCCTACGCGCCGGTGCCGCCGCGCCAGATCATCCCGACCGTGCAGGCCCTGGCGGCCAACGCCGTCATGGCGGGCTGCAAGCCGGAGTACTTCCCGGTCGCGACCGCCGCGCTGCGCGGCGTGCTCGATCCCGAGTACAATCTGCACGGCAGTCTGGCCACAACGCACTCCTGTGCGCCGATGGTCATGGTGAGCGGGCCGATCCGCAAGGAACTCAACATCAACTGCGGCTCGAACTGCTTCGGACAGGGCTGGCAGGCCAATGCGACCATCGGCCGGGCGCTCGGGCTCATGCTGCTGAACGTCGCCGGCGCCAAGCCCGGCGAGATGGACCGCTCGACCCAAGGCAATCCCGCCAAGTTCACCTTCTGCTTCGGCGAGAACGAAGAGGAGAACCCCTGGACGCCCTATCACGTGCAGCGCGGCTTCGCGCCGAGCGACAGCGTGGTGACCGTGATGGCCGGTGAAGGTCCGCACAATCTCAACGACCACGGCTCGACCACGGGCGACGGCCTGCTGACCACCTTCGCGGGCGGCATGTCGAACCCGGGCGCCAACACGATCTACGGCAAGGGCCCGATGTTCGTCATCATCGGTCCCGAGCACGCCGCCACGCTGAAGCGCGACGGCTACACGATCGACAGCATCCGCGAGGAGCTGTGGAATCGCTCGAAGGTCCATCTGTCGCGCGTCTCGAAGGAGAACCTCGAGACCTACGAGAGCACGGGCCACAAGCCGGTGGGCGACTACCTGCACATCGGCCGCTCGCCGAACGACATCCACATCACGGTGGCCGGCGGACCGGGCAAGCATTCGGCCTTCATCCCGTCGTTCGGCGGCACGACCGTCGCCTGCGTGCGCATCGCGCGTTGAACAGATCCTCATGACGGAATGGTGCGGCTGGCCGGTCGTCGAGGACTCGACGCCCTGGGAGACCGTGCAGCAGATCCTGACCGACGCCGAGCTGAGCGACGGTCTGCCGCTGGTGCCGCCGACGCGGCGCCGGCTCGAGGCGATGGTCGCGGGCCTCAACGATCGGAGCGAATCCAAGGGCCTGATGCCGCCGATGTTCGGCGACATCACGCCGGACTCCGTCGCCTATCAATGCGTGATCGCCGGTGCCCGTCCGGCCGAGTTGCCGATCGTGCTGAAAGCCGCCGAGGCGACCCTCGAACCCGATTTCAACCTGTTGGGCATTGCGACCACGACCGGCACCGCCTGCGTGGCGCTATGCGTGCACGGGCCGATCGCCCGCCAGCTCGACATCAACTCCGGCACCAACTGCCTGGGCCCGGGCAACCGCGCCAATGCCACCATCGGTCGCGCCCTGCAGCTCTGCCTTCGCAATATCGGCGGCGCGCGCTCGGATATCGGCGACATGGCGACCATGGGCCAGCCCGGCAAGTACACGCTGTGCTTCGCCGAGCGTGACGACGGCCCCTTCCCCACCCTCACCCAGCGCGCAGGTCTGGGCAAGAATGCGAACGCCATCACGGTCATGGGCATCTCCGGCACCGCCGAGGTGCTGCCAGGTGACGGCGAAGGGGCCACGCCTGAAGCCATCCTGTCGCCGGTCGTCGCCGGTATGAAGGCGGCGCTGGTCATGTCGAGCATGAGCCGCCGCAACGAGCGCGGCGAGCAGGTCTTCCTGCTGCCGCTCGAGCTGGCGGAGAAGATCGCCAAGCACGACGGCTGGGACATCGCCCGCATCCAGCGCTACGTGTTCGAGACGGGCGACGGAGTTGCCCGCGCACCCGAGGCGATCCATCCGATCGTCACCGGCGGCGCGGGCTACAAGATGAGCTACCTGCCGATCTGGGGCGGGGGCTCGCAAACGGTGATGCGCAAGCTCTGACGTCCGTCAGGTCGGCGGATGATAACTGACCGCCTGACAGATCAAAGGCTTAGTCAGAACGGACAACTCGGTGTTTCCACGGACGTCCGCAAAACGCAGGCAGATCAGGCATCAAACGAGTTCGCTGATTATTCCGTCCGCGCCCGCGCCGCGCTGAGTTGAGCGTGAGAAACGCGCCGCCAGTGGTTGCATTGCGCGAATTGCAGACTGCATGATCCGTAACGCGGCGTTACCGCTGAGCACGGCACGCCCACTACTGGAGTCGTCGTCGTCGGAGTAAGCGTATTTTGCAAAGCCTGTCCTTGCAGCATCGCCGTGGACTGAGCGCCATCACTCCGCACCGGCTCCCTCTTCCCCCAACCCCACGACAGGAGGGCTGAGAGCAGCCATGCGCAAGATCGACGGAGAATCAGTCACCAACGCATCGAGGCCAGTGCGCATCAAGGTGACGGATAGGGATGTGAAACGCGGTGTTCCGAAGAACCCCAACGCCTGCGCCATCGCGCTGGCGTGCCTGCGTGACATACCGGGCGCCACCGCCGCGAAGGTTCACATGAGCACCTGCTTTGTGAACATCGCGAAGAAGGGCTGGCAGCGCTGGCAAGTGCCCGAGTACGCGACGCGCGAGATCGTCGCGTTCGACCGGGGCGGCAAGTTCGTGCCGTGCGAGGTGGACCTGAGGCCGGTGCCGCTGATCGAGAAGAAGCAGCGCCGCCGCTCGGGCAGCAGCTCGGGCGGTCCGCGCCGCCCGCGCCGGCCGCGTCACGTCACGCTGGACGTGCGTGAGGACGCGATGCGCAACGATCCGCCGACCGAGGAGTGAGCGCCATGCCTCGCAAGAAGCTCTCGCTCGATGACAGCCCCGAGCTGATCGCGATCCGGCGCGAGATCGAGTCGCTGCAGGATCGTGAGAAGGCCGAGCTGGAGCGCGTCAAGCTGCGCTACCAGCTCCTCGACTGGCTGAGGAAGCGCCCGCTGCTCACCGCGCGCGACGTGGTGACGGTCGCTCAGAAGCTGAAGCCCAAGCGCGGCAAGACGCCGGTCAGCACCGAGGTGACCATCGGCTTCAAGCCCCGCCGCGTCGCCCCGCGCACGCCGCTCGGGATCGCGATGGTCGAGGCGCGCAAGCGCCGCAACCTCAGCGTCGAGCAGGCCGCGAGCCTGATCCAGGCCGCGACCAGCTCAGTGCACGCGTGGGAGGGCGGTCATGTCGAGCCGGGCCCCGAGGCGCTCGCCCGCATGGTCAAGGAGCTGGGCGTGGTGTTGCCGGCACGGCCGCCCTCACCCGGTGCAGCAAAACGGGACATCGCGAAGCCCAAGGCGGCGAAGCGCAAGGCCGCGCCCAAGAAGGGCGCCGTTCGGCTCAACGGCAGCGGCAAGGCGGCCATCGCCAACGGCGCGGCGGCCGGCTAGACCGTTCGCCCGCCTGAACCTGTTTCCCGTGAAACGCCCAGCGCCGGCCTAGCCGACTCCGCTGGCGTCACGGTGAAAGGGCCGGCCGCCGGTGCTCCTATCCCGGCGGCCGGTTCCCTTGGCCCTCAGCTCAGCGCGTCCGCTAGGGCCGGAAATTTGCCCGCTGGTGAGTCCCGGCCCTTTTTGAGTCCCTGAGCCCGGCCCACCCGCCCTCGCCGCCTGCTGAGTCAATTTTCGGACTCAGCGGCCACGTTAATTTTTCCGCCCACGCTGGAGGTGCCGATCCGCGGCCTTGGGCGGCGACGATGACGCGCGGCGGCTCCAGATCGCGCTCGGCATCGGCACCAGCAAGGCGCAGCGCAACGTGATCGACCACGCGCTGCGCGACTTCACCACGCGCGCCTTCGAGAAGGCCAAGCAGAACTTGGTCGAGCGCGTCGGCGCGCGGCTGCCCGAGTACCGCAGCCGCTGCGTCGAGAAGATCAAGGAGCTGGGCGGCGACGAGCTGGTGAAGCGCGTCGAGCGCGTCTATGGCCGCACGTCGACCGAATGGCTCGCGACCGACGTCGCGCGCATCATCACCGAGCTGCGCGCCATCGCCGATGGCATGACCACCATCAACGAAGCGTGGGCGCCGCCCGCGCCGCCCGAGCCTTCACGCGCTGACGTAACCGATGTTGCCCCGGCTGGTGCCCCCAACACCGAGCCGCGCGCCGCCGCAGACTCCCCCCATCCCGCTGCGGCGGCAGCGCCGGCCGCTCCTGCCAGCCCCTCGGCAGCGAGCGAGCCGGCGTTCGATAACGATCCGGCGTTCAAGAAGAACTGGACGCTGCCGCCCAACCTGCTCGGCCAGGACGCGGTGCTGAAGGCGCTCGACGATCTGCTCGACATGACCGCCGACGCCGCTGAGCTCGACGAGCTGTGCAGCCAGAACGCCGAGCGCATCGCCAAGATCACCGGCCAGCCCCGTATGCAATGGGACGCCAAGGTGAGAGCGCGGCGTGAACGCCTCGACCGGGGAGACGTGTCATGACCAAGTCGGTTATGGACTACACCGCCATCGTCGAGGCCGGCGCGCTGATCAAGGCGCACTGCCGCAAGGACGCGAGCGGCTTCGCGGTCTACGAGGACGGCTGGAGCGATGAGCGCGTGCAGCAGGAGCTGGGCGCCAACGCCGCCAGCGTCGCCAACATCGTCGGCCTGCGCCGCAAGCTGATCGGCAACACGCGCCGCACGACCACCGCCACCGACGCCGCGCAGGAGAAGCGGATCGAGGAACTCGAAGGCCGCGTCGCCGAACTCGAGACGGCGATGTCGGGGACGATGCAATGGCTGCAGCGGCGCTTCCAGTATCAGCCGCCACCCGGCCGGCCGCGCTCATCGCCGCCGGGGCTCAACGGCACCGACGCGAAGGCCGGGCCATGACCAGCACCGACCCGCTGCTGTTCCATGCCCACGACCACGTGTCGCTCGCCGATCAGATCGCTGAGCTGCAACGTGAGCGGAAAATCCGCGAGCAGGTCTATCCGCGCTGGATTGCCAACGGGACGTTGAAGCCCGGCCTCGCGATGAAGCGCAACGCGGCGCTCGATGCCGCCATCAAAACACTGGAGGACATCCGACACAGCACAGCATGAGAGGAGAGAGGGAAGGAATGCCCCGAAGGGAGAACTCATGAAATGGACAGTAACGGGAACTTTCGCATCCTCGACAGCGGTGTGGCCCGCACCAAGCGCTACATCGTAGTCGAGGACAACCCCAAGGACTTGCGGGGCCCGGTCATGAAGGCCGGCCCCTTCGACAGCATCGCCGACGCGCGCGCCGCTCTGCACGAGCTGGCCGTGGCCCGCGATGAAGCCGCCGACGACGAAGAGCACAAGCGTCGGCGCCAGGACCACCGCAGCGACGACGGTGACGTTCACGACGGCCGCGCCAAGCCGTCCCCTCGAAAGGCAGCAGGATGCAGGTATCACTGACCAATGGCACGAACCACCGGCAATCAAGCCCGCGCACTGGAGCAGCGCGAACGCCGCCATCGCACGCAGCCCCGCCGTGGGCTGAGCGCGGTCGAGGCCGCCACCTACATCGGCATTGCCCCGCACAAGTTCGATGCGCTGGTCCGCAAGCGCATCCTGCCGCTGCCGCGCCTGATCGACGGCACGCAGAGCTGGGATATCGATGAGCTGGACGAAGCCTACGAGCGGTTCCCTCATAAGGAGGGCCAGCGTCAGCTCAGCCCCGCTCAGATCGAGCGGGGCGAGACTGGCTGAAACAGGGTGTTGCGGATGGCAACACCCGCGTTCCGTCCGTTCAGAACCCACGGTATGTGGGCACCGCGCCATAGGAGGGCGCGAAAGCCATGTCTAAGAAAACCGGATTGCCTCAGTACGTGCGATGGCACCAAGGCCGCCTTCGCTTTCAACATCCCCGGCACTTCGAGGGACGCGCCATCGGCATCAAGGCCGAGCCCGACAGCCGGGAGTTCGATGCGATCTACGCGCGGCTCCTGATCGGCGAGCTGCCCGAGGACTACAAGCCCCGCCTCGACCGCAACAAGCCCAACCCCAGCCGCAGCGCACGCGGCGCCAAGGGCACGCTGCGCTGGGGCATCGACGAGTATCTGCTCGCGAAGGATCGTGAGGGTGCCTTCACCGCGCGCGTCCGAGCCAAGAAGGTGCGGATGTTCAATCAATTGTGCGAGTCGCGCTCGGCCGAGCATCCTGATCAGCCGCCGCGCGGGCAGTGGCAGATCGCGGACTTCGAGAAGCCGAACATCCAAGCCTACCTTGCCGAGCTGGAGGCGGACGGCGGCGTCGGCCGGTGGAATCTCCACTTCGACGCGATCAAGCCGCTGTTCGCGTGGTTCAACTCGGAGATCCGTGACGGCAAGCCGATCCGCCGGACGCTCAGCCCGCTGCATGGCATGCGGCGCAAGCCCTACATCGAGAAAGACCCGAACGACCTGCGGCGGGGCCGCAAGCGCGTGCCGACCGCGTGGCAGCAAAAACACTTCGACGCCTACCGCGCGCGCTGGCCGGTCGGCGCCGACGACCCTGAGACGTTCGGTAAGGCGCGGCTGGTGCTGGAGATTGTCGACGGGCTCTGGATCAGGCGCAGCGACGTCGCGCGGCTCGGCCCTCAGCACTTGGTCACCGACGCTGACGGCGAAGTCTGGTGGGAATTGGAGGAGTTCAAAGGCGCGCGGACCGAAGACCCCAAGCGCCGCCGCTTCCGCGCCCGCTACACGCCCGAGCTGATGGAGGCGTTACAGGGCTACCTCAGCGCCTATAAGCGATACCCTGTGGCAGACCCGCGCTGCGAGCGCGTCTTCCTGACCTACCGGGGCAACGGCTCGATCACGACTAGGACCGACAAGGGCTGGCGCGAGCTGCCCTACGTCAGCGCCACCGATGGGGAGCCTCATCAGCTCAACAAGCACTTCGCTCGCTGGGTCGCCGCCGCCGGCATGCCCCGCCGCTTCGGCCTGCACGCGATCAGGCGCGGCGCCCCGGTGATCGCCGCGCACGAAGGCGACGACGTGAACGCGATCCGCGCCAAGCTCGGCCACCGCCGGATTACGCAGACCATGAAGTACCTGCAGACCCAGCTCGACGACCGGCTCGCGGACAATCAGATGCGCGACGCCTTGGAGCGCCGGCAGGCGCGGCGTACGGCGCCGACGCCGGCCGGCGGCGCGGTCAGCAGGCCGAAGCTCAGGGTGGTCGCATGACCACCCGCCGCCGCAAGACCAAGGCCAGCGACGCCGTGAGCGTCGCTGAGCTGCGCGACTCGATCCTGGCCATGATCGCGGAGCGCTTCGCGGGCCGCGAGCTGACCATCGACACCGCGCGCATGGCGCCGCGCCAAGCCGCGTTCGATCTGACCATGGCGCACGTGCGCGCCGTGGCCGAGGAAGCTGCCCGATGACCACCGTCGCTCGGGCTATCCGCAAGGTCGTTGCTGCCATCTGCAACATCGACGACGACCACATGGCGTTTGCCACGCGTGAGATCGAAGGCGACTGGCGCGGCGAAGGCGTGGCGATCACGCTGACGCTGAAGGGCGGCCAGAAGATCGAGATCGAGGTGCGCCACAAGCGCCCCAGCACCTTGAGCACGCTATGACCGCGCGCCGCTGCGGTGACTGCCAGCTCTGCTGCCGGCTGCTACCGACCGCCGAGATCGGCAAGCCCTCAAACTGCCGGTGCGTTCACCAGCGCCACAGCGTTGGCCTGCGCGATCTACGAACGCCGGCCGCTGAGCTGCCAGCTCTGGAGCTGCGGCTGGCTCACGCAAGAGGACGCGGCCAGCGGTAGTGTCCTAATTTGACGTCGCCATTCAATCGATCTTGAAAACCTCGTTATGCGACAGATGCCATAGGCCGTTGTAGCCCTCAAATTCACTGACCTCCAAAACAACGCCGCCGTTCGGCGTGCGGCCCACAACAACGCCCCTAATGCGATAGGTTCTTGGTGGATCGTCGGGCGGGCTCCAAGCGGCTCGATAGCACTCGTTCGGCGGATACCACGTGTAGTACTTGCTCCGCCGCCGAGTGCTGCGAGGCAGCTTCTCCGCCTTCTGACGCTCGCGTTGATGCGGTTTTTCTTCTGGCCCGTCGCCGTCGAATACTCGGCGTTCCGCCACGATGGCAGCGCGCACCGCATCCAGTGGCGAGCGGATACCGCCTAGGTGCAGGACGGCATAGAATCGGCGTTTGTCACTACCCTCGATGGGACTGGACCATGCATAGGCTCTGGTGGCCTTGGGATGGCCCTCCAGGTCGAAGACGTGGACGGTGCCTTCCCATACCGTTTGGCCCTGGAACGTCTCTTTGACGGGCTCAGCACTGACGAGCATGGCCTTCCCGCCGTGCTGGCCTTCGACCGCCCGCTGGAGCTGATCACCGCTCATGTCCATGGGTGAAAGCTAGCATGGTTTTACTGCGCGCTCTTTCCGCACTGGGCACCCTTTGCGTTGGGTGTTTGTCGCGCGCCCGCATCGAGATGGCGGTAACAGACCGGCCCGATGTGCTCGACTGACGAAATCCGTCCGCCGCTGGGCACCGTTCCGTCCGAATTTCCGTCCGAAATCCGTCCGTCGCACAATCGGCCTCAGAAAGGCCCGTAAAATGGGCGTCTTTTTCGAGTGTCAGGTCGGCGGATGGATCCTGCCCTTCGAGACTTCGAAACGATCGCGCGCAATCTTGCGCTCGATCACGGCCTGCTCCGTGCCGGTCTGCCGCTCGCTCCGTTGGCCTTCTTCAGGCGACAGGGCGCGCTCGAGTTCGAGGAAGTTCGGCTTGCGCCGGCGCCAGAACGGTAACGTCTTCTTCTCTCCAAGCATAATTCCTCCTTAACCCCATGAGGAATCAACGCTTTTGGACGAGCTATAGTTTCCAGCCGATCCACTCGCAGACGCCCCGGCCCATGACCCAGGCGAGGTCCTCGCCCTTCAGCCAGGGCAGATCTTCGGTGAACATGGTGACGCCTTGGCGATAGCTGCACGGCAGCCGTGACCAATCCGTGCCCCAGAAGGTGCGCTTCGGCCCGAAAGCGTCGAACACCCGCCTGATGTGCGGGTGGACGGATTTGAAGGGATAGGTCTTGTCGTCGGCGTAGCACGGCATGGCGGTGACCTTGGCCGCCACGTTGGGCCGCTTGGCGAGCGCCAGCACGTTGTCGAGCGTGGCGAAGTTCTGCGCCTCGCAAACGTCCTTGCCGCTCTTCAGGCCAAGATGGTCGAGGATCAGGCGCAGCCCCGGATAGCGCTCCGCCACCTTGTCGGCGAGGTGCATGTACTCGTGGTGGAACAGCACCATCGCCGGGATGCCGAGCTTTTCCATCTCGCCCCACACCCAGTCGAACTTGCCGTCGAGCAAGGGCTGGCGCAGCACCGGTGTGTGGAAGGTGAAGCGCATGCCGAGCATGCCGGGCTGCTTCTTCCAGTCCTTGATCGTCTCGCGCGCGTTGGGCGCGTCGGGATCGAAGCGGCCCATGCTGGCGAAGCGGTCGGGATGGCTCTTCGCCGCGTCGATCGCCAAATCGTTGCGATCGCCTTCCCACGACGGTGGCACGATCACGACACGGTCGACGCCGGCCTTGTCCATCTCGGCCAGAAGCTCCTCCTTGCCGAGCGGCGCACGATGCGGCTCGGCGCGGGCGGGCCATGGGCGGTCGGGCGTATTGGCGGCCCAGATATGGACCTGTGCGTCGCAGATCATCATGGGCGGCGGTCCCTCCAGGGGCGTGCGTGTTCCAATTGGGCCGCGAGCGCATAGAGCGTCTCCTCCGCCCCGTAGCGCGCGACGAAGTGCATGCCGACGGGCAAGCCATCGTCGGTCCATTCGATCGGCACCGACATGGCCGGCACCCCTGTCGCGTTGCAGACCGCGGTGAAGACCGTCATCGGCGCCACCTGCCGGTCGAAGGCTTCGAGCGTGCCGTCCATGCGCACGATGCCGAGCGGCAGGCTGGTGCGGGCGATTGTCGTCGACAGCAGCACGTCGTGCTTCTCGAAGAACGCGCCGAGCGCGCGCCCGGTGCGATGGAAGGTCTGGACGCTTCGGATGTATTCGTCCGCCGTTACCGCGCGCCCACGCTCGGCGATGAGTCGGGTCACCGGCTCGAGATCGTCCGGTCCCGGCACGCGTCCCGCGGCGCGCAGCTGGATGTTGGTCCAGGTGCTGGCGCTCATGATCCGCCAGAACGCGGCATCGAGCGCTGCAGCATCGTACTGCGGCGACGCCTCCTCCACATGATGGCCGAGCTCTTCGAGGAGCTTCGCAGTGCGCTCGACCGCCCGCACGAGCGCGGGATCGAGTGGCTCGCCGCCCACCGGCTTGCGCATGAAGGCGATGCGCAGCCTGCCGGGCGCCCTTTTAGTCGCCTCCAGAAACGTGCCCGAAGGCGGCGGCGCGGCGTACGGGTCGCCCGGCTCGCTGCCGGCGGTCGCATCGAGCAGCGCCGCGCTGTCGCGGACCGAGATCGAGACGCAATGCTGCACCCCCGCCCCGGCCAGCGTCTCACCGATCGGCGCCAGGCTGATGCGGCCGCGCGAGGGCTTCAGTCCGAACAGACCGCATAGACTGGCCGGAATGCGGATCGAGCCGCCGCCGTCGGTCGCATGCCCCAGCGGCAGGCCGCGCGCCGCGACGATCGCTGCGGAACCGCCGGAGGAGCCGCCCGGCGAAAGATCCTTGCGCCACGGGTTGATGGTCGCACCGCGGTACGCCGGCTCGGTCGTCGGCGCCAGCCCGAACTCGCTGGTGTTGGTGCGGCCGACGATCACCAGGCCGGCGCGGCGCATCCGCGCGACCGCAACGCTGTCCGCCGCGGCGACCGGCTGCCGCGCGAAGAACTTGGAGCCAACCGTCGTCGGATGGCCGGCGCAGTCGGCCATGAGCTGCTTGATGACATAGGGCACGCCATGGAATGGGCCGTCGGCCGGCGGCGGGCGCGCGTCATCGTAGAAATCCGTGATCGCATTGAGCGAGGTGTTCAGGAGCTTCAGGTTCGCCAGCGTGCCGTCCAGCACTTCCTCGGCGCCGAGCTTGCGCGCGCGAATGAGGTCGGCGACGGCGAGCGCGTCGTGCGTCGCGAACAGGTCGTCCACGTTGCCTAGTTCCGCCAGCGGTCGAGATTGGCGGCGACGAAGGCGTCGTCGTGTAGCTCGGGATAGGTGGCATACAGCCGGTCGATGCCTTCGCTCTGGCCCGCGCTCAGCTTCTCGTGCGGATCGAGGCATTCGATCGAGCTCATCAGCCCCTGCCGCCGCAGGATCTCATGGCAGCCCGGGATGCAGCCGGCGAAGTCGTGCTCGACGTCGAACACCACCGAGTTGCAGTCCGTCACGAACGAATCGAGCGCCAGGATCTCGGGCGGAATGGCGCCGGCCGACACTGAGAGCTTCAGCCGCTCGAGCAATTTGACGGCGCCGCGCGTCCAGACGCTCCAGTGGCCGAGCAGGCCGCCCTGGAAGCGCAGGGTCACCTCGCGGTTGCCGGCGCGCACGACCAGCGGAGTCACCAGATCGGCAACGATGTGGTCGTCGTTGCCGGTGTAGAGCGTAATGCGATCCTCGGCATGCGCCTGCACGATGCCGAAGGCGACGTCCAGCGTCCGGTAGCGATTGAACGGTGCCACCTTGATCGCAACGACGTTATCGATCGCCGCGAACCGGGCCCAGAAGCTGCGCGACAACGGGATGCCGCCGACCGCCGTCTGCAGGTAGAAGCCGACCAGCGGCATCTCCCTCGCCACGACCGTGCAATGCTCGATCAGCTCGTCTTCGCTTGTGCCCTTCATCGCCGCCAGCGACAGCAGCACGGCGTGATAACCCAGCGACCGCGCAGTCCGCGCCTCCTCGGCCGCTTGCGCAGTCTTGCCGACGGCCCCGGCGATCATGACCAGCGGCCGATCGGTCCAGTCGCGCGCCGTCTCGATCGCGAGCTCGAGCACCGGCTTATAGAGCCCGGCCTCACGGATCGCGAACTGGGTCGAGTGCACCCCGACGGCCAGGCCGCCCGAACCGGCATCGACGTAGTAGCGGCTGATCGCGCGCTGCGACTGCTTGTCGAACTGCCGGTCGGGTCCCAGCGCCAGCGGATGCGCGGGAATCACCGCGCCCACTCGGATCTGGTCGAGAACCGGCTTGGGGAGATCGGTCCACTGCATGGCGTCAGTCTATCCCAGTTCAGGCCCGGCGAGGGCAAAGACATGGCTCGGATCGTCGAGCCCCGGCGCGGACCCCAGAGTCATTCGCACATAGCCGCGCGGACTCACGGCACCCTGCCGCTCGAGCCAACGGCGGATTTCGGCATGCGTATCGGGCACGTCGATGATGAACGGTCCCGGCACCGATGACGTGGCGGTGGCGATCAGTGCGAGCCCGGTGGCCTCGTCATCGGCTATGACCGGTCCGATCGAGCGGGCTGTGCGCCCTTCACGGCCGAGCACGAACCCCGCAAGCCGATCGCCGGTGTGCGCCACGAACGCCATCGCCGGCTGACGCGCCGCGAGATGGGTCAGCAGTCCCGGACGTTCCATGCAGCTGAGGTCGCGGTCGTACGCCCGCACCGCGGGAAGGTGCGCCGTCGTCATGGAGCGAATAGCGGCGGTCGACGGCATCTCCCTCACACCGTCGAAGTGCCAGCGCGAGATCTTATAGAGATCTCGGAAACCCAGCGGCAGGTAGATCGGCCGTCCCTGTTCCGTCGCGTCGAGGCCGGCAACCGCGCTAGTCGCCTGCACCTCGGCGATGCAGCGCTTCAGCAGGCCCGTCCCGGCCCCGCCGCGGCGGCGCGTCTGGGTGACCAACACCATGCTGATCCAGGCGAGCTTCTTGCCCAGCGGCAGGACCAACGAGCTCGCCTCCCACCTGCCGTCGGCGCCGCGCAGGCCGAAGCCACGGCCGGCACTCAGCATGAAGCGCCAGTCGGCGACGTTCTGGTTCCAGCCGGCTTCGATCGACAAGGGCCAGACGGCGTCGCTCTGGTCGACGCCGATCGGCTCAATCGTTGGCGGCTCAATATTTGCCATCGCGCACCTCGTAGTGCGTCGGCTTGTTGAAAGTTGCCATGTCGCGCGAGAGCCAGTCGGCCGTCCATTCGATCATCTTGGCGAGCGGCACGTTCGGCCTCCCGAACTCCTTCACCATGCGGCTGGAGTTGTTGAGCCAGCCGGTCGGCGCCGGCTTGCCGCTGAACTCCGGCGTCTTGCCCAGCAGCTTGCCGAACTCGCGCGCGAGCCACTGCACCTCGATCGTCTCCGGGCCGGTCACGTTGATCGGTGTCGTCGGCGTCGTGGCATGGGCGAGGCAGCGCAGCGCGACGGCGTTGGCGTCGCCCTGCCAGATCACGTTCACATGGCCCATTGAAAGGTCGATCGTCTCGCCGTCGCGCACCTTGCGCGCGACGTCGTGCAGCACGCCGTAGCGCATGTCGATCGCATAGTTCAGGCGGAACAGCCGACCCGGCGTGCGGTGCCTGGCCGAGAAATACTCGAACATGCGCTCACGGCCGGCGCAGGACATCGCGTAATCGCCGGGCGGCGGCACCGGCGGAACGTCCTCGGTCGCGCCCCCGCTGTCCACCGGCACGAAGGGGTACACGCAGCCGGTCGAGAAGGCGACGATGCGCGAGCCCTTGAACACTTCGGCCACCATCGCCGGGACCTGCACGTTCATCGCCCAGGTGAGCGGCACGTCGCCGGTCGCGCCGAACTTGCGGCCGGCCATGAAGATCACGTTGGGCGCCTTGGGGAGCCGTTCGAGCGCGGCGCGGTCGAGAAGGTCGGCCATGATCGCCTCGACGCCGACCCGGCTCAGGCTGTCGCGCAGGCCGGGCTCGCTGAACCGTGCGACACCGATCACGCGCTGGCCCAGCGCCGTGGCGCGCTTGGCCATGCGGGCGAGCGTCGGCCCCATCTTGCCGCCGACGCCCAGCACCAGGATGTCGCCCTTCACCGTCTTCATGTCGGCGAGCAGCTCGGGCGGCGGCGTGGTCATGAAGTCTTCGAGCGCAGCCACGCTCTCGAAGCGGTCAGGCAGCTTCATATCGTTACTCCGCTCATCCGGGGCGTCATGGCGCGGAAATCCATCTCCGCGCCGACGGCGAAGCCCGGCACATTCAACGAGCCCAGGGCGATCCGTCCACCGGGGGCCTTCAATCGTGCCGGATGGCCGTCCTTGCGCTCGTAGAGATCGCGGTGCGCGCCGACGAATGCCTTCTGCTCGGCGTCCGAGGCGAAGGACATGCCGTCGACGAAGTGATGGGCGTTGCGTTCGACATGGGTCATCCCGAGCAGCGACACCAGGGCGAGATCCTGCTGCACGCTCACACCCGGCAGGGTCGTGAGATCCTCTGCCGACATGAAGTAGCCCGGACCCAGCCGAGCCACGCGGAAGGCATTGAGGATCGACTTGTAGAAACCCTTGCAGTTCTTGCTGGAGACGCCCGTGTAGCCGTGCTTGAGCGCGGTCGGGAAGGACGACAGCTCGCCGTCCGATTCGTCGATGATCACCGGCCGCAGCTTGGCCAGCGCTTCGACCGAGCGGCTCAGCGCCACCTGGCGCTTGATCGGCTGCTCGATGAACAGGGTCGAGTCGGCCAGCCGCTTCAGTGCCGGCGTCTCGGCCACCTTGCGCCACAGCTCGACGATGCCCTCGACATCGTCGTACTGCTCGTTGCCGTCCAGGGTCGTGCGATACTCCGGCAGGCGATGGTCGAGCACGAAGGCGATCTTGCTGAGCCGCTCGAGGTCGGCCTTGATGTCGCCGCCGACCTTCAGCTTGTAGTAGCGGCCGCGATAATACGAGACGACCTCTTCCAGGGTCTCCGGCAGGCCGTCATTGATGCGTTCCATCGGCGTCCGGTCACCGGCCGTCAACGGATCGACCAGGCCCACCGTGTGGCGCAGCTCGATCGAGGCCTGCGGCTTCAGCCCGGCGAGGAAGCGCTGCAAGGGCACCTGCTCGATGTCGGGCGTGAGGTCGGTGGTCGCGATGCCCGGCAGGTTCTGCGTGATCATCTGCGCGAAGGAATTGCCGGTGACCTTGCCCAGGGCATCGAGGATCGCCCGATCGAGCAATGCAGGCCCATACGAGGCGACCAGCGGATTGAGCCTGAGCGCCGCGCCCTTCTTGTGCTGCTCACGGTAGGTGCCGATGAACAGGTCGAACGGCGTCGCCGCGCCATAGGCCTTGTAGTGCTCGATGGCGAGATCGAGAGATTGGCGGAGCTGGTCGAGGTTCTGATCGTCGGTGAACTCCGGACTCTTCTCGAACCATTTGGCGGCCAGCGCCTCGGCCGCGACGCCCTGGCTCGAACGGCCGTCCGGCAGCGAGATGCGCACCCGGATCACCGCCTGCGTGCCGCCGGTCACCGTGATCACGCCAAACCGGAAGGCGAGCCGGTTCTTCATCGGCCGCTCGTAGCGTTCGACCTCTTCGAGTCTGACTTTCATCCCTGCTCCAGAAGTCCCGCGACGTAGCCGATCATCCGCGCCGCACAGGTGGCGCCGTCAGGCTCATAGACGAAAGGCTCCATGGCGATCCAGCCGTCATATTCCGTTTCGCGCAGAGCCCGCATGACGGGTGCGAACCTATCCTCGCCCTGCCCCGGCCCGCGCTTGTTGCGGTCGTTGAGCTGGATGTGCGCCATGAAGCCGGTCGCGCTCAGGCGAACGATTGCATCGGCCACCGGCTCGGGCTCCATCAAGCTCGCCGCCAGCGTATCAACCATCGTCCGGAACGCCGGGTTGCCGATGCGTCGCACCATCGCGACCGCCTCGGCCAGCGTGTTCACGAAGTTGCAATCGGGTGCGGCGAGCGCTTCGAGGCAATAGACGACGCCCGCTTTCTGCGCCCGCTCCGCCGCGAGACGCCAGGCCTCCTCGGCGCGCGTCGCGTCGGACGCATCGCTCACACGGCGCTGTGCCGGCGAGCCATGCACGAGGTAGGCGCCGCCCAGCTCGGCGCAGAGGTCGATCGAGGCCACCATCACGTCCACGCTCTTCTGCCAAATGGTGCGGTCTGCGGTCGTGATGGACAGGCCCGCCGGCGCCGCGAGCAGCCAGTGCAGACCACTCACTTCGATGGCGTTATCGCCGCACGCGTTCCGGATTTCGGCACGCTGAGCGGCCGGCATGCGCCAGCCGTCGTCGCCGAAGGTGAACGGCGCGACCTCGAGGCCGCGGTAGCCGAGACTGGCGGCGAGCGCACATTGGCGAGCGAACGGAAGCTCCCGAATCACCTCGTTGCACAGGGAAAGCTTCACCGCCGATCCTCGTCTCGAGCGCCTCGCCTTGACGGCGCAACGGGTGCTGCGCCAGTCTCAATGCAATGGGGCGCAAGGTATCATGAAAATCAAGGCGTTGATCCGTCAGTACACGCCGACCGTCGCCCTGTTCATCGCCTTGCTCGGACTCTGGCAGATCGCTGTTTCGATCGGCGGCATCCGCGAATATCTGCTGCCCGCACCGGCCTCGGTATGGAACTCGCTGTGGAATCCCGAGGTCGCGTGGGCGCAGCATCTGTGGGCCACGACCTGGGAGATCGTCGGCGCTTTCTTCCTCGCCGCCATCGTCGGCGTGCTGCTGGGCGTCGCCATCGCCTGGTCACCCTTGCTCGCCAACGCGCTCGTGCCGTTCCTGGTGTTCGTGAACACCCTGCCCAAGGTCGCGGTCGCGCCGCTGTTCCTGATCTGGCTGGGCTACGGCATCTTCCCCAACATGCTGATGGGCGCGCTGATCGGCTTCTTCCCAGTCGTGATCAACACCGCCGTCGGCCTGAGTCAGGTCGAGCAGGACATGCTCGACCTCGGCCGCGTGTTCAACGCGCCGAAATGGAAGATCTTCGCCAAGATCCGCATCCCCAACGCCCTGCCCTACATCCTGAGTGCGCTCAAGATCACCGCGACCGCCGCCGTGGTCGGCGCGATCGTCGGCGAATTCGTCGCCTCGCAGCAGGGCCTGGGGTACGTCATCGTCACCACGCAGAGCAGCATGAACACTGGCCTCGCTTTTGCAGCGCTGATCTGGATCTCGGTCGTGGGCCTGGTCCTGTACGGCCTGGTCGTGCTGCTGGCCCATCTGTGGGCACCGTGGGCCGAGGGAATCGACTAAAGGGAGGAAACAGAAAATGAAGCGAACACTGGCACCGTCTCTGGCACTCGCGCTCGCCGCGCTGCTCGCGGCGACCGGCAGCGCCTCGGCGCAGGAAAAATGGACCTTCGCCCTGAACTGGTTCCCGGTCGGCGACCACGCCGCCTACTGGGTCGCGTTGGACAAGGGCTACTACAAGGCCAAGGAGCTCGACGTGGTCCTCGAGAACTCCAAGGGCTCGGGCGACACCATCGCCAAGGTCGATACCGGCCGGGCCGACGCGGGCCTGGCCGACGCCGCCGTGCTGATCGCCTCCAAGGCGCGCGGCACGACGGTCAAGACGATCGGCATGGTGTTCGACAAGACGCCGCTCAACATCTTCAGCCTCAAGAGCAAGCCGCTCGCCAAGCCCAAGGACCTCGAGGGCGCCACGCTCGGCTCGCCGCCGGGCGACGCGCAGCGCCAGATGTTCCCGGCCTTCGCCAAGGCCAACGGCATCGACGCCAGCAAGGTGAAATGGGTGAACATCGAGCCCGCCGCCAAGATCGCCGCGGTGGTCGAGAAGCGCATGGACGGCGTCAGCGACTACACGACCGGCCTGCCGCTCTACGAGAAGGCCGGCGGCAAGGGCAAAATCCAGATGATGCCGTGGGCCGACTTTGGCTTCGACCTCTACTCGATGTCGATTATGGCGAGCGAGAAGACCATGAAGGAGAAGCCCAAGCAGCTGAAGGCGTTCCTCGAAGCCTCGTACATGGGCTGGCGCGACGTCATGGCCGACCCGAAGGCGGCGATGGTGATCTTCAAGAAGCGGGTGCCCGAGATCGACGTCGATGCGCTGACCGAGAACATGATGATGGGCCTCGAGCTGATGAAGACCAAGCAGTATGCCGAGGGTGGCATCGGCTCGATCGACGACAAGCGCATGTGCGCTTCGGTCGACCTCGTGAACACCTACATGGGGCTGCCCAAGAAGGTCGAGTGCAAGGACGTCTACACCAAGGAGTTCTACACCAAGGTCGCGATGCCGACGGCATCCAACTGAACGTGTCGGAGTCCCTGATCGACCTTTCCGGGGTCGGCATGACCTATGAGGCGGCGAGCGGCCCGGTCGAGGCGCTCGCCGGCATCTCGCTCTCCGTCGGCGCGGGCGAGTTCGTGTCGCTGGTCGGCCCGAGCGGCTGCGGCAAGTCGACCCTGCTGCGCATCGTGGCGGGCCTGCGGCCGGCCACCGTCGGCAAGGTCGTCGTGGGCGGGCAGCGGGTCACCCAGCCGATCGCCGACATCGGCATGGTCTTCCAGGCGCCGATCCTGCTGAAGTGGCGCTCGATCCTCGACAACATCCTCTTGCCCGCCGAGCTGGCCGGGAAGGAGAAGCGCACCTACTGGGCGCGCGCCCACGAGCTGCTCGAGATGGCCGGCCTGCTCGGCTTCGCCGACAAGCTGCCGCGGGAGCTGTCGGGCGGCATGCAGCAACGCGCCTCGCTGTGCCGCGCCCTCCTGCTCGACCCGCCTCTCCTGCTGATGGACGAGCCGTTCGGCGCACTCGATGCCATGACACGCGACGACATGGCCCTCGAGCTCCTGCGGATCTGGGGCGAACGCGACCTCGCCCGCGAGCAGCGCAAGACGGTCCTGTTCGTGACCCATTCCATTCCGGAGGCCGTCTTCCTGTCCGACCGCGTGGTGGTCATGTCGCCCCGTCCTGGGCGCGTCGCAGCCGACCTGCGGATCGACCTGCCCCGTCCGCGCACCGTCGAATTGCGGGCGTCAGAGGCCTTCGGGAAGCTCAGCCTGGACATCTTTCGGACCCTCACCGGTCGTACAGGCGCGGGCACTGTCAGCTAGCTCTATTGGGCCGACAATCTTTCATGCCCGCGCTTGTTGGCGGAACCAGCGCTGCCTGATAAGACGCGCCGAAAGACGCATAGGAGCAGCCATGGCAACCGCCACCCCGATGAAGAGCGCCGCGCGCGGCATCGCCGCCGACGCCAAGCCGTTCGACTGGGAGGACCCGTTTTTCCTCGACGACCAGCTCACCGAGGAGGAGATCGCGATCCGCGACGCCGCGCGCGACTACTGCCAGGACAAGCTGATGCCGCGGGTGATCGAGGCCAACCGCCATGAGAAGTTCGACCGCGAGATCATGAACGAGATGGGCGCGCTCGGCCTGCTCGGCTCGACCCTGCCCGAGAAGTACGGCTGCGCCGCCGCCAACTACACGACCTACGGCCTGGTGGCGCGCGAGGTCGAGGCCGTGGACTCCGGCTACCGCTCGGCAATGAGCGTGCAGTCCTCGCTGGTGATGCATCCGATCTATGCCTACGGCTCCGAAGAGCAGCGCATGAAGTACCTGCCCAGGCTCGCGACCGGCGAATGGGTCGGCTGCTTCGGCCTGACCGAGCCCGACCACGGTTCCGATCCGGGCAGCATGAAGACCCGGGCGGTGACCGTGCCCGGCGGCTACAAGCTCTCGGGCTCGAAGATGTGGATCACCAACTCGCCGATCGCCGACGTGCTGGTGATCTGGGCCAAGCTCGACGGCGGCGCGATCCGGGGCTTCATCCTCGAGCGCGCCTGGAAGGGCATCGAGACGCCCAAGATCGAGGGCAAGTTCAGCCTGCGTGCCTCGGTGACCGGCGCGATCATGCTCGACGAGGTGTTCGTGCCGGTCGAGAACATGCTGCCCAACGTCTCGGGCCTCGGCGGACCGTTCGGCTGCCTCAACAACGCCCGCTACGGCATCGCCTGGGGCGCGATGGGCGCCGCGGAGTTCTGCTGGAAGCGGGCGCGCAACTACACGCTCGACCGCAAGCAGTTCGGCCGGCCGCTCGCCGCCAACCAGCTGATCCAGAAGAAGCTCGCCGACATGCAGACCGAGATCGCTCTCGGCCTGCAGGCCTGCCTGCGGGTCGGCCGGCTCAAGGACCAGGGCCATGCCCAGCCGGAGATGATCTCGCTGATCAAGCGCAACAACTGCGGCAAGGCGCTCGACATCGCCCGCGTCGCGCGCGACATGCACGGCGGCAACGGCGTGTCTGACGAGTATCACGTGATCCGCCACGCCATGAACCTCGAGGCGGTCAACACCTACGAGGGCACGCACGACGTGCACGCGCTGATCCTCGGCCGCGCCATCACGGGCATCCAGGCCTTCACCGCGCAAGGGTAGCGCGTGGAGCTTCCGCCGGCCGGCGACATCGCGATCGTCGTCGCCGGAGCGGCTGCAGCAGGGTTCGTCAACGGCCTCAGCGGCACCGGCTACGGGCTGGTGTCGCTCGGCTTCTGGCTTCATGCCATGCCGCCGACGACGGCCGCGCCGCTCGTCGCCCTCTGCTCGGTGTGCGGCCATGTGCAGTCGCTGCCCAAGATCTGGAAGGGCCTGATCTGGTCGCGGCTCTGGCCGTTCCTGGTCGGCGGCCTGGTCGGCGTGCCGCTCGGCACGGCGCTGCTGAGCCATGTCGAGATCAAGCCGCTCAAGATGGGCGTCGGCCTGTTGCTGATCTTCTACTGCTCGTGGATGGCGTTCGTCCGGCGTCCGCCGGTGATCCTGGCCGGCGGCCGGCTGGCCGACAGCATCGCCGGCCTCGGTGGCGGCGTATTGGGCGGCATGGCGAGCCTCAGCGGCCCGATCCCGGTGATCTGGACCCAGTTGCGCGGCTGGAACATGCTGGCCCAGCGCGGCATCAACCAGCCGTTCAACATGAGCGTCCTCGCCTTCTCCGTCGTCACCGCCGCGATCGCGGGCTTCCTCGACCGCACCTTCTTCCTCTGGGCCGCGATGGTGCTGCCCGTGACGGTGATCGGCGCGCAAGTCGGGCTGCGCCTCTTCCGGCGCATCAACGAGGCGCAGTTCCGGCGCATCATCCTGGTGCTCCTCGGCCTCTCGGGCCTGACCCTGATCGGCACCTCGCTCGGATGAGCCTGAGGATCTTCTGTGCCGTCTTCCTCGCAGTCTGCTGCACGGTCGCGGCGGGCACGCTCGCCACCTACAAGGCCGCCGTCGTCGCGACGGCCGCAGCGCCGTCAGCCGACGATCTGGTCGTCTACGGCAAGCAGTTGGTGACGCAGACCTTCGCCGAGATCGGGCCCGATACGGACAAGCCGTTCGCCGGCAACCGCCTCGCCTGCCAGAACTGCCATCTCGACGCCGGCAGCAACCATGCCGGAATCCCGCTGATCGGCGTCGCCACGACGTATCCGAAGTTCTCCGCCCGCAGCGGCCGCGTGATCTCGCTCGTCGAGCGCATCAACGAGTGCATGACGCGCTCGATGAACGGCAAGCCGCTCGCCGAAAGCTCGCGCGAGATGGGGGCTTTGCTCGCCTATATCGGCTCGCTCGATGGCGCGCCGGCGGTGCAGGCCGGCCCGGCTCCCAAGCCGTCGGTGCCGGCGGACGCCGATCGTGGTGCCGCTGTCTATGCCCGCACCTGCGCGCTCTGCCACCAGCCGCACGGCCTCGGCCTGCGCGCCGGCATGGGCTACCAGTTCCCGCCGCTATGGGGCCCGGACAGCTTCAATGACGGCGCCGGCATGGACCGCTTCGACCGTTCCGTCGTCTTCATCCAGCAGAACATGCCGCGTGGTGTCGATCCGGCCCATCCGCAGCTCAGCCTGCAGGACGCCTGGGACGTCGCCGCCTTCCTGAAGGCTCGGCCTAGGCCGCACTACGCAGAGCCATAAGGCAACCCGCCTTTTCGAGGATCTCGTCGAGCGCTCCGCTCTTCGCTGCGGCGTACTTGCGGCGAATCTCCTGCAGCGAGCGCGCGTGGTACTTCTGCGGCTCCTGGGTCCACTGTGCGCCGGCGAGAGTCACCGTGAAGGTCTTCTCGTTCTTCGCGATCGCCTCGGCATTCGCGGTCGACCAGGGCAAGAAGAGTCGGCCGACCTCCTCGGTCAGCAACGGCATCAGGCCGGCCGACAGCGACGACCAACTCTCGAACGGTCCTTCCGCCTTCGGCGAGACCATGCGCTGCACCCAGGCCATCACGTTGGACGCAGAGCCACGCATGATCGCGCCCGGCGTCGGATCGGTCGCGGCTTCATAGAACTGGCTCCACAGGCCGAAGTCGGCCATCGCCGGGCGGCCGCCCAGCACGTACGGCCGCGCCGCCAGATGCGCGTCGAGGATCTCCAGCACGCGCTTGAACGAGGCCTCGATCAGCGGCCGCGTGGTTGCATTCGAGCCGACGAAGCCCAGCCGGCCGGTCATGCGCTCGGCCACCGCGGTGCGGGCCTGCGCCACGGCGAGCGAACCCTGAGCGCCCATCATCTGCTGGGCGATGCGCTCGGCGGTCGCCCAGGTGTCGGGCACGTAGGACCAGCGGTAGCTGAACATCCACTTGTTGCCCCACTCGTCGCCATACTCTTCGAGCAGCGCCGAGAGGAAAGCGAGCGTGGGATCGTCGGGCCGCAATGCCGGCGCCGACGCCTCGAGCTGCTCGATGATCGGCGTGGAGTCCTGGATGCCAACGCCGTCGGGCGTCACCACGAGGGGCACCAGCGGCAGCTTGGCGTACTTCTGGAACTCGGCCTGGTTGGCGGGTGAGCGCAGCAGCCAGTCGTGCGGCAGGCCCTTGTAGCGGAAGTACGACCGCACCTTCACCGAGTAGGGCGAGAGCTCCGAGCCGAAGATCCGGTAGACGCTCACAGCCAGCGCTTCCGCTTCACCCAGATGTAGATCCCGGTCACCACCGCCAAGGCGATGCACCAGAAGAACAGGTAGCCGAAGTGCCAGCCGAGCTCGGGCATGTTGCCCTTCTCGCGGTCGAAGTTCATGCCGTACAGGCCGGTGAGGAAAGTGAGCGGCAGGAAGAAGACCGTGATCACCGCCATGGTCTTCATCACCTCGGACATGCGATTGGAGGCCTGCAGCAGGTAGATTTCCATCAGGCCGTTGCACATTTCGCGGTAGCTCTCGATGAGGTCGAGCAGGCCGACCGTATGATCGAAGCAGTCGCGCAGGTAGGTGCGCGTCTCCGGCATGATGAAGGGCGTCTCGGGCCGCATCACCGCCAGGATTGTCTCGCGCTCCGCCCATTCGAGGCGATGGAAGGTCACCAGCGTCCGGCGGGCCTGATGGATGTGGCCGAGCGTATCGTTGGTCGGATGGCCGAGCGCCTCGTCCTCCAGCTCCTCGAGGTGGCTGGCGAGCGTCTCGATCAGCGGGAATTTGCGATCCACGACCAGGTCGATCAGCGCATACACCAGATAGTCGATGCCGAACATGCGCAACCGGCTGCCCGCGGTCTGCACGCGATCGCGCACCGGCTTGAAGATGTCCTGCTTGTGGTCGTGGAACGAGATGACGTAGTTGTCGCCGAAGAAGATGCTGACCTGGCGGAGATTGATCTCGCCGTCCTGGTAGGATGGGTCGTTCAGCACGATGAAGCCCTGGCCCTCGTAGAGGTCGAGCTTGGCCCGCTGGTTGGCGTGGAACACGTCCTCGAGCGCCAGCGGGTGCAGATTGAAGGCCATGCCGAGGTCGCGCAGCATCTCCGAGGAGGGCCGGCCGGCAACGTCGATCCAGGTGCGGCCGGGCGTGCCGAGATGGAAGCGGCACTCGTCGACCTCGACATTGTGCAGGACCTCGACCTCCTCCTGCGTGTACTCGACCAGGGTGAAGTCGAGCGCCTCGTCCGGCACGGGCGCGCGGCCGGCCAGGGTACCCGGTGCGGTCCCGGGCTTGGTATGGCGATGAACGACTCCATCCATGCGTCGGCTCTTCAGACTTCCTGCATCACCTGCACGTCGGGCCGCCCCGCGAGATAGTCGCCGAGCTTGCGGCCGATCTCCTTGAAGTGCGGCGCCGCCCGGTGCGCGTCGAGGGCCGCCTGATCGTCGTACCGTTCCAACATGACATAAACGTTGGGGTCGGCCGTCTTGTGCAGGGCGTAAAGCTTGTTGCCCGGCTCGTCGGAGCGCACCTTGGCCTGCAGCGCCTTCATGGTCGCTTCGAAATCGGCGTTGGCGCCGGGCTTGATGGTGAGTTTGGCAATGACGCCGAGCATGCAGACTCTCCCTAGATCGGCCGCTTTTTAACAAGGTACTTGTGTTCGCCGTCGCAGACCAGCACGCCCTCCTGGTTATGGATGGTGAGGCGCAGGGTGACGGTGCCGGTGGTCCGGCCGGCCTTCGTCTCGCTCACCTCCAGCATCGGATAGAGCGTGTCGCCGCAATAAACGGGCTTCAGGAAGCGCGACGACTGCTCGAGGAAGCCGATCAGCGCATCGCCGATGATATGCGGGAAGATGCCGGCGCCGGCAGCGCCCTGGATCGCCACCTGCAAGCCGTGCGCCAGCAGGTCGCGATGGCCGTGCGCCTTGCAGTATTCGCGATCGTAGTGGATCGGATGGTTGTCGCCGCTCGCGAGCTGGAAGGCCGCGAACAATGCTTCGGTCTGGGTCCGCGAATTTATGTAGAACCGCTGCCCGACCCGCAGATCCTCGAACCAGTGCGTCGGTCCGAGACGGTGCGCGCCCGGATCGAAGGGGGCTTCCGCCATGTTCGTTCTCCCTGCTTCTTACTTGCTTGTTGCAAGGAGCTTACCAGCGGATGGTTCGGCTTTCACCTTTTCACATGCAGTGCTACGTCGTCGCGCCTTTCCACGCGCGCCGCCCCCTAGCCCGCGGCCGGCGCGTTCCGCGCGAAGCCGTCGAACAGGTCGAGCATGCGCTCACGCCAGGCATAGATGGCGTCATCCTTCTCCAGCAGCTCGAGGGGGCTCAAGGTGCGCGGCCACAGGAAGCTGCCCAGAAGAATGTAGTCGGGATAGGCCGGCGCTTCGCCGGACAGATACTTCTGATCCTTCAGCACGCGCCGCGCCGGCTCGAGTGCGGCGCGAAAGGCCGCCAAGCCGCCCTTCTCGCGCGCCTTCGCCTGGAAGCCCGCAAAGTCCGTGGTGCCCAGCCGCTTGCCGCGCGATTCGGCGATGTAGGCCTTCTCGTGCGGCCGCACACGTTCGAACAGATCGCCGACGATGATCGGGAAGATCGCGACGTTGACCACCGTGTCAGCCCAACTGTTCACGAAGTACGCATACGAGCGGTCGGGTATCAGCGGCCTGCCCGGATGCGCCGCGTCGAGATGCTGGGCGATCGCCCAGCTGTCCTTCACGACCTTGGTGGCGTCGTGGATCACCGGATAGGTCTGCGAGTTGGCGAAGGCGATCTTCTGCTTGTCGCCGAAGCCGCACGGCTCGTCGCGCCATGTCAGGCCCTTGTGCTTCAACGCCAGCTTGGTGCGCCAGCAGAACGGGCTCGGGCGCAGGTCCTTGTCGAAGACCAGGTCGTAGAGGGTAATCATTTGCTCGAACTCACTTGCCCCAACTCACTTCCCGTCGATCATCTTGATGATGCCGGAGAAGTCCTTGGCGGCGTTGCCTGCGTTGACGAACAGGCTGAAGAGCTGTGCCGCTTCCGCGCCCATCGGCGTCGCGGCGCCGGAGGCGGCCGAGGCCTGCTGCGCCAGCAACAGGTCCTTCAGCATCATGGCGGCCGTGAAACCGGCCTGGTAGTCGCGGTTGGCCGGCGAGGTCGGCACCGGGCCCGGCACCGGGCAGTAGTTGACCAGCGACCAGCATGAGCCGGAGGCGGTCGACACCACATTGAACAGCTTCTGCGCGTCGAGGCCCAGCCGCTTGCCCAGCATGAAGCCCTCGCACACGCCCAGCATCGAGATGCCGAGGATCATGTTGTTGCAGATCTTGGCCGCCTGCCCGCTGCCGCTTTCGCCGGCATGGACGATGTTCTTGCCCATCTTCTCGAGGATGGGGCGGGCCCTGGCGAATGCCGCCTCCGGCCCGCCGACCATGAAGGTGAGCGTGCCCGCCGTGGCACCTCCGACCCCGCCCGACACAGGCGCATCGATCATCTCGAGTCCGGCCGTCCGCGCGAGGCCCGCGACATGGCGCGCGCTTTCGACGTCGATGGTCGAGCAGTCGATCAGCAGCGTGCCCTTGGCGACATTCAGCAGCACATCCTTTTCGTAGACCTCGCGGACATGGTTGCCGGCCGGCAGCATGGTGACGACGATCTCGGCGTCCTTCACCGCCTCGGCGGCGCTGGCCGCCTTGTGCGCGCCCTTCTCGACCGCAGCGGCGACCGCCGGTCCAGAGAGATCGAAGGCCATCACATGATGCTGTGCCTTCGCGAGATTGGCGGCCATCGGGCCGCCCATGTTGCCGAGACCGATGAAGGCGATCTTCGCCATGTTGCAATCCTCCCTCTGCAAGCTTCTTCTCCCCACCAGAATGCGGAGGGAAAGAGTCTAATCGAACCTCAAATCGTTCGACACCGGCTTGAAATGATCCTCGACCATCGCCCGTGTCACGCCGTCGATGGTGGGCGGGTTCCACTTGGGCTTCTGGTCCTTGTCGATCAGCAGGGCGCGCACGCCCTCGAAGAAGTCGTGGCCGGGCCGCATGCAGGCCTGGCTCATGCGGTACTCGATGGTCATCGAGTCCTCAAACGAGCGGTTGGCGCAGCGTCTCAGCTGCTCCAGCGTGATCGCCATCGCCAGCGGCGAGAGCTTCATCAGGGCAGCCAATTGCTTGTCCGCCCACTCGCCCCCCAATGTCTTGAGCTTGGCCTCGATCTCGGCAACCGACTCGGCCGAGAAGCAGCGATCGATATCGTGCATCATCGCCGGAAGCGTCGGCAAGCCGGGATCGGCAGCGAATTTGGCGATCACGGCGTCCACCTGCTGGTGGGCGCCCGGGCCGGAGATGTCGGCCGCGCCGAGCGCCGCCTGCAGCTCGTTCATCTTTGCCGTCGGCACATGGGCATCGACGATGCCGGCCCATACCGCGTCGGCGACTTTCAGGCGGTGGCTGGTCAGTGCCAGGAAAGTGCCCAAGGCACCCTGCAGCCGTGTCAGGAAATAGCCGCCGCCGACATCGGGGAACAGGCCGATGGTCGTCTCCGGCATCGCGAACAGGAACTTCTCGCTCGCCACCGAGTGCGAGCCGTGCACCGAGAGGCCGACGCCGCCGCCCATGTCGATCCCGTCGATCAGCGAGATCCACGGCTTGGCATAGCGGTAGATGCGGCGGTTGACGATGTACTCGTCATAGAAGAAGTCGCGCCTCAACGTACCGCTCCCGGGGTTGAGGCTCTCGCGATAGAGATTGGTGACGTCGCCGCCGGCACAGAAGGCGCGGTCGCCCGCGCCGCGCAGCACGACAGCCTTCACTGCCGGGTTCTTCTCCCAGTCCGGGATCACCCGCTCGAGCTCGAGGATCATGCCATGCGTCAGCGCGTTCAGCGCCTTCGGCCGGTTGAGGGTGATCAGCCCCAGCCCGTCCTTCACCTCGAACAGAATCTCTGCGTCAGACATTCAGACTCCAAACTTCATGCCTTCCCCCGTCTGCGGGGGAAGGTGGCGCGCAGCGCCGGATGGGGGGCGGCCGGCGAATACCGACGTGCGAGGCCGATTACGACCCTTCGCAACTGCCGTATTGATCACGAGGACCATGACCCCTTCCGGCCCTTCGGGCCACCTTCCCCCGCAGACGGGGAAAGACGCGACTCACGCACGATTGCTCTGCACCGTCACCCCATCAATAGCCGCCGCGAGATGATGACCCGCATGATCTCGTTGGTGCCTTCGAGGATCTGATGGACGCGCAGGTCCCGCAGATACCGCTCGATGGGAAAGTCCTTCAAGTAGCCGTAGCCGCCATGCAGTTGCAGCGCCTCGTTGACCACGCGGAAGCCGACATCGGTCGCGAACCGCTTGCCCATCGCCGCCGCCTGCGTGGCTTCCGGCGACTTGGCGTCGAGCAGCGAAGCTGCACGCCAGATCATCAATCGCGCCGCATCGAGCTCGGTCGCCATGTCGGCCAGCTTGAACTGCGTCGCCTGGAAGTCGGCCAGCGGCTTGCCGAACTGCTTGCGCTCGACGACGTAGCGCGACGCCGTCTCGAGGCAGGCGCGCGCGCCGCCCAGCGAGCAGGCGCCGATGTTGATGCGCCCGCCATCCAATCCCATCATCGCTATCTTGAAGCCATGACCTTCCGGGCCGAGCCGGTTGGCGACCGGCACCTTGCAGTTCTCGAAGATCACCGCGGCGGTGGGCTGGCTGTTCCAGCCGAGCTTCTGCTCCTGCTTGCCGAACGACAGGCCGGGCGTGCCCGCCTCCACGACGATGGTCGAAACGCCACCGGCGCCCGGCCCGCCGGTGCGCAGCATCACGACATAGATGTCGCTGCGCCCGCCGCCCGAGATGAAAGCCTTGCTGCCGTTGATCACGTAGTGGTCGCCCTGCAGCTCGGCCCGCGTCGACAGCGCCGCCGCATCGGAGCCCGCACCCGGCTCGGTCAGGCAGTAGCTGGCGAAATGCTCCATCGAGCAGAGCTTGGGCAGGAAGCGCCGGCGCTGCTCGTCGTCGCCGAAGCCGTCGATCATCCAGGCGGCCATGTTGTGGATCGAGATGTAGGCCGCCGTGCTGGGGCAGGCTGCCGCCAGCTCCTCCATGATCAGCGCCGCATCGAAGCGCGACAGGCCCGATCCGCCGACATCGTCGCGCACGTAGATGCCGCCGAAGCCCAGCGCCGCCGCCTCGCGCAGCACGGCTTCGGGAAAGACCTTCTCGGCGTCCCAGCGCGCCGCCTCGGGCAGCATGCGCTCGGTGGCGAACTGCCGGGCCGTATCGCGGAAGGCCTGCTGGTCCTCGGAGAGCGTGAAATCCATCGCGCGGCGGATCATATCGGGGGGTCCCCCCCTGTCAAACAAACGCCTATTCTTGCGTCATGAGAGCAAAACCTCGACTGAATGGTGCGTTGTTGTGGATGGTGGTGGCCGCCGCATTGCTGGCGCTCGTGGGCCTCGGTGGCCTCGCCCTCGCCTTCGACCAGCTGCTCGCCCTCGGCGGACGCTACACCGGGGCCGTCCTGTTCGTGACGGCCGGGGCGGTGCTGTTCCTCGCTATGACCGCCGTGCGCGCGCCGGCGACGCCGCTGATTGCCAGCTTCGGCGTCGTCTTGTGGATCGCCTTCCGCCTCTGGGTTGCGATCGCCGCTGGGAGCTGGCCGCTGGTCGTCGACCTGCTCGGCGAGAGTGTGCTCGCCGCCGGTTTCTGCGGCTACATGCTCACCGGGTCGCGCCCGAACGCCTATTATCGGCGTCGCCTTCCCGGGGCCTGAGCCGCTATAAGACCCGCCATGGCAAAGCGCTTTTCCACCCTTGGCCGCTTCCCCACGACCCGCCTGCGCCGCAACCGCCAGAGCGACTGGTCGCGCCGCCTGGTGGCCGAGACCAAACTTTCGGCCGACGATCTGATCTGGCCGGTGTTCGTGCAGGAGGGGACCAACGCCCGCACCCCGGTCGCTTCCATGCCGGGCGTCGACCGCCTCAGCGTCGACCTGTTCGTCGAGGCCGCGAAGGAAGCGCGCGATCTCGGCATTCCGGCGATCGCCATCTTCCCGGAGACCGACCCGGCGGCCAAGACTCCCGATGCGCGCGAGGCCTACAACCCCGGCAACCTGGTCTGCCGCGCCATCCAGGCGGTCAAGAAGTCGGTCGACGGCATCGGCATCGTCTGCGACGTGGCGCTCGATCCGTTCAACAGCGACGGCCATGACGGCATCGTGCGCGACGGCGTGATCCTGAACGACGAATCGGTCGAGGCGCTGATCAAGCAGGCGATCGTGCAGACCGAGGCCGGCGCCGACATCCAGGCCCCGTCCGACATGATGGACGGCCGCATCGGCGCGATCCGCAAGGCGCTCGATTCGAAGGGCCACCGGCACGCGCAGATCATGTCCTATGCCGCCAAGTACGCCTCGGGTTTCTACAATCCGTTCCGCGACGCCATCGGCAGCTCGGGTGCGCTCAAGGGCGACAAGAAGACCTACCAGATGGACTACGCCAACTCCGACGAAGCGCTGCGCGAGGTCGGCTTCGACATCGAGGAAGGCGCCGACATGGTGATGGTGAAGCCGGGGCTGCCCTATCTCGACATCGTGCGCCGCGTGAAGGACGCCTTCGGCGTGCCGACCTACGCCTACCAGGTGAGCGGCGAGTACGCGATGCTGCGTGGCGCCTGCGAGCGCGGCTGGCTCGACTGGAACAAGGTGCTGATCGAGACCCTGACCAGCTTCAAGCGGGCGGGCTGCGACGGCATCCTGACCTATGGCGCGGTGGACGCGGCGAAGCTGCTCAAGGCCAGGTAGAGAGCCAGGTTAGACGACCGCCAATCGATGATTGCCAGATAGATGATCGAACGTCCGTCGGCGCGCCTGATCCTGCTCGACAAGCAGGACCGCCTGTTCCTGTTCAAGGTCCACCAGCCCACGGTCTACGACCCGGCCGACCCCCATTACGATCCGTTCTGGATGATGATCGGCGGGCTGGTCGATCCCGGCGAGGACTACGCCGAGGCGGCCGTCCGCGAGGCACGCGAGGAGACGGGCCTTTCCGTCGAGGGCCCGGTGTGCTGGGTCTGGAGGCGCGAACGCGTCATGCAATGGCGCGAGCGCAAGGTGAAGCACATCGAGCGCTTCTTCTTCGCGCGCGCCGCCGACGGCACGGTCGACACGTCAGGCCTCGACGAGCGCGAGAAGAGCTGGACCCTCGATCACCGCTGGTGGACGGCCGACGAGATCGCGGCCTCCGCCGAGCGCTTCGAGCCGAAGAACATCGCCACTTACCTCAAGGCTCTTCTGCGCGACGGTCCCCCTGCCGAGCCAATGACCATCGCCTGACGGCTCGTCCACAGCATGTTCCGTCGCGATGGACTCATGCTCATGATGTCCTCTCCGTCGCGCAGCGGGGGAGACGAAGGGACCCGTTGCGAAGCAACGGGGAGGTGAGGTGGTGTGTGCCGCAGAAGAGATGGGTGTGAGGAAAGATCGCATGACCCACCTCACCTCCCCCACGCTGACGCGCGGGGCCCTTCCTCTCCCCCCGCTGCGCGGGCGGAGAGGACTCATGAGCATGAGCACCACGAAGTGACGTGGTCGGGAGGACGGTGGGGGCATCAGCACCACCGTCACGGCGGAAAGGCGCGTCCGCTGAACGTGATCGCCCGTCCGCCATCGGCCAAAAGCCTGTGGATAACAGCCCTCGACGAGGAGCGCCTTGGGCAATGGACCGCCGATTGGCCCTGAGTTGCTAAGGAACGCGTGAAGCCATTGCCCATATTAGGTGTTCGATCGCGCGATGGTGCAGTGTCGCGCGGATGACGATGCCCTTCCTGCGCCTCTTGCGCTGCAAACAATCCTCCGCCCGCTCCGACGGCACCTGTGCGTGTGCCGGGAGCCGTGGCTGCAGAAAGAATCAAAACCGGGGTGGGGGTGTCGCGGATTCGGGACCGGAAAGGCCTTGGATGCCGATGCCATCGGCATTCACGCCGCCAAGCGCCTGGGACGTTTTGGGACTAGCTGCAGGCGCGCGCGAGAAACTTCTCGATCACGACGTTGGCCCACGGCCGGTTGCCAGCATCGCCGTGGAAGCCGACATGACCACCGGTCGACGGCATCACCGGCAACAACCATTGATTGTCGCTCCACTTGAAGGCGCGGTAGTGCTCGATCGGGATCCACGGATCGTCGCATGCCGCCACCACGAGCGTGGGGATGCGGATCTCCGGCATGAAGTACATCGGCGAGCAGAGCGTGTAGTAGTCTTCGGCCCCCTTGAACCCATGGCGCGGCGAGATGAACCGGTCGTCGAAATCGAACACGCTGCGGGCGGCGCGAATGATCTCGCGCTCCTCGTCCGAGACGCGGGCGCCTGCGCCCAGCGCCTCCGTCCTCATGTCGTTCAGCAGGTAGTTGTGATAGAACCAGTTGCGCGGCTTCTCCATGTGGCGCGCGTTGCGAATCAGGTCGATCGGCGCGCAGATCGTCGCCGCGGCGCGCAACGGCGAGAACGAGCCCTCCTCGCCGAGGTATTTCAGCAGCATCGTGCCGCCGCCCGAATAACCGACCGCCACCACGCCGTCGCGGGTCAGGTCCTCCGGCAGCTGCCACAGCACCCGGCGGAAATCGGCGGTCCGGCCGACGTGGTGATGCTCGCCGCAGTAGGCGCGCGAAGGACCGGCGCCTCGCACGTTCAGCCGCAGGGTCGTATAGCCCAGGTCGAGCAGGTGCCGCGCCGCGCTCCGGATGTAGACGCTGTTCTCACAGCCGGTCAGGCCATGGATCAGGATCACCAGCGGCCGATTGGCCATCGGTTCCTCCGGACGGTCGAGCATGCCGAGCAGGATGTCGCCGGTACGGTCGGCCATCGGGAAGCAGACGCGCTCGCTGGTATGGGGCGCCATATCCGACGGGAACGACTGCAGCAATACCGACAGTGTCTGCAGGTCGGGCCCCCACCACGGGAAGCGTGGCTTGAAGGGTGGCAGGTCCAGGGAATCGATGGACGGGGGCACGTCGGTTCCAGTTTCGCCTTGGTTTGCCGGTGAAAACGCCGGCAAACGCCGAGAGTTCCAGCATGCTCGGTGCGCTCTGCGCCATCGGCGCGGCCGCCGCGTTCAGCACTGCGGGTGTTATCGTGCGGCGAGTCGACCTTCCCGCATGGGACGTGTCTTTCTGGCGCTCGATCCTGATGCTGCTCGCGGTGGTTCCACTGATGCTGTGGCAATCGCGCGCCAGCTGGATCGACATCCGAAACAGCGGCGGCGCGCTGTTCGCCAGCGCCGCGGCCCTGGCCGGCAGCATGATTGCCTTCATCCTGGCGTTGGGCGCGGCGCCCGTCGCCAACGTGCTGATCGTGTACGGCGGCATCACGCCCTTCCTCACGGCGTTGCTGGCGCGGCTGTTCCTGGCCGAGCCCCTGCATCGCCACACCCTGCTGGCCATGGCCGCGGCCACCACGGGCCTCCTGCTCGCGATCGGCGGCTCGCTGCAGGCCGGCGCCGCCGGCGGCATGGCGCTCGCGTCCGTCGTGTCGCTCTGCATCGGCGCCAACTACGTGATCGTGCGGCGGCATCGCGCCATCGGCATGACACCGGCCCTGGCGCTGGCCGGCATCCTGGCGGCGCTGGCCTCGCTGCCGTTCGCCCATCCCTGGACGATCACCCTCGGGGATCTCCCCTGGTTGCTGGCGCTCGGACCGGGCCAGCTCGCGTTCGGACTGCTGCTCTACATGGCGGCGCTGAAGCGCATCCCCGCCGGTCGCGCCGCCCTGCTGGGCCTGCTCGAGATCGTGCTCGGCCCGATCTGGGTGTGGCTGGTCGACGGCGAGCAACCCGCCGTCCTGACCCTGGTGGGCGGCGTGGTCGTGATCGGTTCCGCAGCCGCGAATGTGTGGCTGGATTCGCGGCGGCCCACTGGCTAAGACACGGGACCATGAGCACCCAGCATCGCGGCCCGCTTTCGGGCGTCACCGTCGTCGACCTGTCGCGTATCCTCGCCGGTCCGTACTGCACCTTCCTGATGGCCGAGATGGGTGCCCGGGTGATCAAGGTCGAGCCGCCCAAGGGCGGCGACGATGCGCGCGCCTACGGACCGTTCGTCAACGGCAAGTCGACCTACTTCGCCTCGGTCAATCGCGGCAAGGAATCGATCGCGCTCGATCTCAAGAACGACGGCGACCGCGCGATCTTCGAGAAGCTGCTCGCCAAGGCCGACGTGGTGGTCGAGAACTTCCGACCCGGCACGATGGAGAAGCTGGGCTTCGGCTGGGACACGCTGCACAAGAAGTTCCCGAAGCTGATCTACGCCTCGGCCTCGGGCTTCGGCCATACCGGCCCGAACTCGAAGGACCCCGCCTACGACATGGTCATGCAGGGCATGGGCGGCATCATGAGCATCACCGGCAACGAGGGCCAGCCGCCGAGCCGCGTCGGCATGTCGATCGGCGACGTGGGTGCCGGCCTCTACACCGCGGTCGCTGTCAACGCGGCGCTGCTCCACCGCGAGAAGACGGGCGAGAGCACCAAGGTCGACATCGCCATGTTCGACTGCCAGCTCGCGCTGCTCGAGAACGCGATCATGCGCTACACGGTCGAGGGCGAGATTCCGGGCCCGCTCGGCGCCCGTCACCCCACCATCACGCCCTTCCAGGCCTTCAAGACCAAGGACGGGTCGATGATCATCGCCGCCGGCAACGACAGCCTGTTCGTGAAGACGTGCGATGCGCTGGGCCTCGCCGGCCTCGCCAGCAGCCCCGACTACAAGACCAATGCGCTGCGCCTGAAGCATCACCGCGAGCTCGAGCACGCGATCGAATCGGTGCTCAAGGGCAACACGACCGCCCACTGGCTCGAGGTGCTGGGCAAGGCCGGCGTGCCGTGCGGCCCGATCAACAACGTGGCGCAGGCGATCGCCCATCCGCAGGTCGCGGCGCGCAACATGCTGGTCGAGGTGCCGGACGGCAGCGGCGGCACGCTGAAGCTCGCCGGCAACCCCCTCAAGATGTCGGCGTTCCCCGATCCCAAGACGCGCCGTGCCGCGCCCGACCTCGACGCCGACCGCGCCGCCATCCTGTCGTTCGTCGGCGGCTGAGCGTTGCGGACGCTGGTCCGCCTGACGGCAGGGCTCGGCAAGCTGCTGGCCGGCCTGGTGCTGGCCGTGCTGGTGTTCGCCGCCGGCACGTACTTGCAGGTACGCGGCGCGCTGCCGCCTTACGCCGGCCATTACGAGGTCAAGGGGCTGAAGGCGCCGGTCGAGATCCTGCGCGACAAGAACGCCGTCCCGCACATCATCGCCGGCTCGATCGAGGATGCCGCCTTCGGGCTGGGCTTCGTCCATGCCCAGGACCGGTTCTGGCAGATGGAGCTGATGCGGCGCCTCGGCCAGGGCCGGCTCAGCGAGATCCTGCCGCCGGCGATCATCGGCAAGGGCATCGTCGACACCGATCGCACCATGCGAGGCCTCGGCGTCTATCGCGCCGCGTCCGACAGTGTCGGCGCGCTCTCGCCTGCCGTCCGCTCGATGCTCGATGCCTATGCCGCCGGCGTGAACGCCTGGCTGGCGGACAACCACCAGTTCGGCCTCGAGCTCACGCTGGTCAAGCTGCTGTCCGGCGGCCGCTACAAGCCCGAGCCGTGGCAGCCCGCCGATTCGATGGTGTGGACCAAGCTCATGGCCCTCACGCTCGACGGCAACTGGCGGCAGGAGCTGCTGCGGCTGCGGCTCAACAAGAAGATCGGCGAGGACGGCACCAACTTCCTGCTGGAGACCTCCGGCGAGAGCCGTGATGCGACGCTCACGCTCGCCAACCAGGCGCTGAACGACCTCGATCTCGACAAGCTGTACCGCCGGACCGACAATGTCGCCACGCGCAAGCGCGAGGCGTCGAACGAATGGGTGCTGTCGGGCGCGCACTCGGTCTCGGGCAAGCCGCTGCTCGTCAATGACCCGCATCTCGGCCTCGGCTTTCCCGGCACCTGGTACCTCGCGCGCCTGGTCGGACCGGGCTTCGACATCCGCGGCGCCACCTCGCCGGGCTCCCCGGGCGTGGTGCTGGGCCAGAACGGCACCGTCGGCTGGGGCTTCACCACCACCAACCTCGACAGCCAGGACCTGTTCATCGAGCGGATCGATCCGACCGATCCCACCCGCTACCTGACGCCCGATGGCGCGCGGCCGTTCGGTGCGCGCGACGAGACGATCTCCGTGCTGTGGGGCGAGCCGGTGCGCATGCACGTGCGCAGCACGCGCCATGGCGTGGTGATCGACGACTTCATCACCAGGCCCGAGCAGTACTCGCCGACCGGCCACGTGCTGGCCCTGCAGGCGACCGCGCTCGACGGCGGCGACACGACGATGGAAGGCCTGCTGCGCATCAGCCAGGCGCAGAACTGGAACGACTTCCTCAATGCCGCGCGCAAGGTCGTCTCGCCGATGCAGAACGTCGTCTACGCCGACACCCAGGGCAATATCGGCCTGGTGTCGCCGGCGCGCGTGCCGATCCGGCGCAAGGGCGACGGCTCGATCCCCTCGCCCGGCTGGACCGGCGAGTACGACTGGGCGGGCTTCGTGCCGTTCGACGACCTGCCGCGCACCTACAACCCGCCGGGCGGCATCATCGTCAACGCCAACGCGCGCGTGGTGCCGGACGACTACCGCTACTTCATCACCCGCGACTGGGCGGAGCCCTACCGCCAGCGGCGTGCCAACCAGCTGCTGCGCGAGGTCGAGCGCCATCCGGTCTACGGCATGATCGCCATCCAGGCCGACAACCTCTCGCCCGACGCCGCCGAGCTGCTGCCGCTGCTGCTGAAGCCCGACCCGCGCAACGGGCGCGCCGCTAAGGTGCGCGACATGATGGGCCGCTGGAACCGCTTCATGCTGGCGCGCCGCCCCGAGCCCCTGATCTACGACGCGTGGATCTGGGAGCTGCAGCGCGAGCTGCTCGCCGACCGGCTGGGCGACGAACTGTTCTACGATATGGCGTCGCCCAAGGTCCCGCTGCTGGTCCGCATCCTGCGCGACCGGCCGGACTGGTGCGACGACCCCAAAACGCCGGCCAAGGAGAGCTGCGACGACGCCATCGCCAATGCGCTCGACAAGGCGCTCGACTGGATCAGCCGCCGCGAGGGCAACGACATCGACACGTGGCAATGGGGCAGCGAGCACGACGCGGCACATCGCCATCCGATGTTCGATGCCGTGCCTCTGTTGCGCGACATCGCCTCGGTGCGCTTCCCGTCGGACGGCGGCGCCCATACGCTGAACCGCGCCACGCCGATCTACCGCGGCGCGCGGCCGTTCGAGGCGGTGCATGGCGCGACCTACCGCGCGGTCTACGACTTCAGCGATCTCGACAACAGCCGCTTCGCCATTCCGCTCGGCCAGTCCGGCAACATGATGTCGCGCTGGTCGACGAGCTTCCTCGATAACTGGAAGGCGCTGCGCTACGTCGAGATCGCGGGCACCCGGGCCGAGCTGCTGCGCACCGCCGTCGGTGTCATCTCCCTCAGCCCGCCCCATTGACGAAGCGCCTGCCGGGTCCAATATTCGTACCATGACCGCGTTTCGCGCCTTCCCGACTCGAATGCGCCGTGCCCTTCGGCAGGAAGGCATGGAACGCTGACGCGCGGGCGCTGAACGCCCCGCTCTCTCCGGCCCTTCCTGCGCGAAGGGCTTTTTCATGTCCGCAAACGACACGAACAGC
This sequence comes from Reyranella sp., assembly GCA_035293665.1. Classification (GTDB taxonomy): domain Bacteria; phylum Pseudomonadota; class Alphaproteobacteria; order Reyranellales; family Reyranellaceae; genus Reyranella. Next base: position 59,385 of record DATGMK010000104.1, read on the forward strand.
CCCGCCGAGGCCGGAGAGAACCATGAGCAAATTCCTGATCACCAGCGCGCTGCCCTACGTCAATGGAGTCAAGCATCTGGGCAACCTTGCGGGCTAGCTGCTGCCCGCCGACATACACGCCCGCTTTCGCCGCCAGACCGGCCATGAGGTGCTGTTCCTGTGCGGCACCGACGAGCACGGCACGCCGGTCGAGCTGGCGGCGCAGGCCGCCGGGTTGCCGGTTGCGGACTTCTGCGCACGCCAGCACGCCGTGCAAGCCGACATCTACCGCCGCTTCGGCCTCAGCTTCGACCACTTCTCGCGCACGTCGGGCGCGGCCAACCGGCGGCTGACGCAGGAGATCTTCCTGGCGCTCGACGAGGCGGGCTTCATCGAGGAGCGCGCGGTCCGGCAGGCCTATTCCGGCACCGACCGTCGCTTCCTGCCCGACCGCTACATCGCCGGCACCTGTCCTCACTGCGGCAGCGCCGCCGCGCGCGGCGACCAATGCGAGGCCTGCACCCGGCTGCTCGACCCCGAGGACCTCATCGAGCCGCGCTCGGCGATCTCCGGCGCGACCGACATCGAGTTCCGCGAGACCCGCCATCTGTTCCTCAAGCTGAGCGCGCTGGAGAGCTCATTGCGCGACTGGCTGGCGACCCGCCATGACTGGCCGCCGCTGGTGCGCGCGATCGCGAACAAGTGGCTGCAGGAAGGCCTGCGCGACCGGTGCATCACGCGTGAACTCGACTGGGGCGTGCCCGTGCCGAAGGCAGGCTATGAGGACAAGGTCTTCTACGTCTGGTTCGACGCGCCGATCGGCTACATCGCCGCGGCGCTCGAAAGCCGCGCGGACTGGCGCGACTGGTGGCAGGCGGACGACGTCACCTACCTGCAGTTCCTCGCCAAGGACAACGTGCCCTTCCACGCCATCAGCTTTCCCGCGACCCTGCTGGGCTCTGGCCTGCCGTTCAAGCTGGTCGACGTGATCAAGGGCTTCAACTGGTTGACCTACGAGGGCGGCAAGTTCTCGACCAGCCGGCAGCGCGGCATCTTCACCGATGTGGCCCTGGATTGGTGCCCGGCCGACACTTGGCGCTGGTGGCTTGCCGCGAACGCGCCGGAAGGCGGCGACACCGATTTCACCGTCGACCGGTTCGTCGACGGCGTGAACAAGGACCTCGCCGACATCTTCGGCAACCTCGTCAACCGCTGCCTGTCCTTCGCCGCCAGTCGCTTCGGTTCAACGGTGCCGCCGCGGGCCGAGGCCGGTTCACTCGAACGCAAGCTAACCTCGGACATCGAGGCTCATCTTGGGCGGCTACGTGCCCACCACGAATCGCTCGCCTTCCGCAAGGCCGCCGAGGAAACGCGCGCGATCTGGAAGCTCGCGAATGCCTATTTCAGCGAAGCGGCCCCGTGGTCGGTGATCGGACATGACGGAGAACGCGCCGCCACCATCGTCAGCACGAGCATCGGCCTCGTGCGCGTCGCGGCACAGGTCGCCTGGCCGTTCATTCCCTTCGCCGCCGAGCAGGTCCTGGAATGTCTCGGCGAGCGCGTGGCCTGGCCTCGAACCGTTGACGCGCCTCCGGCCGGACGGTCGTTCTCCGCCCCGCCCGTGCTGTTCCCGCGGATCAGCGCGGCTTGTCGCCGGCAAGCGTGATCCGGTGCATCACGCGGCGGAAGCCGTGATAGTCGTTGATCGGGTTGTGCATGGCGCAGCGGTTGTCCCAGAAGGCCAGCGACCCGACCTGCCACTGGAAGCGGCAGGTGAACTCGGGCTTCACCTGGTGGGTCCACAGGAACTCGAGCAGCGGCAGGCTTTCCTGCTCCGTCCAGCCCTTGATGCGCGCGGTGTGCGCGACCGAGGTGTAGAGCGCCTTGCGGCCGGTCTCGGGATGGGTGCGCACAAGCGGATGCTCGGCTTCGAGCACCTTGGGCGTCGCTCGCTCACCCGCCTGCTTCAGCGCGTCCTCGCGCGTCTTGGTGACGTCGGCCTTCGCGGAGGAGCTGACGCCGATCAGCCCGTCGAGCGTCTGCTTCAGGCCGTCGGACAGCGCCTCGTAGGCGAGGTACTGGTTGGCGAACATCGTGTCGCCCCCGTACGGCGGCACCTCGCGGGCCAGCAGCATGCTGCCCATCGGCGGCGTCTGCAGGTAGGTCGTGTCCGAGTGCCAGATCCCGCCGAAGTTGTTGCGCTCGTGCTCGAGCTTCACGACCGGTGTGACAAACGGGCATTCCGGCAGCCCCTTGAGCTGCGGATACTCGACCGGCTCGCCGAACTTGCGGGCGAAAGCGAGCTGCTGCGTCGGCGTCGCTGTCTGGCCGCGCAGGAAGATCACCAGGTGGTCGAGCAGCGCCTGGCGCACCTCGCCCGCCACTTCGGCATCGAGGTCGCGCGCCATGTCGACGCCGGCAATCTCCGCACCCAGCGCGCCGGAGATCGGTCTTACTTCGATGTGCTTGTAGTTCCGCATGACCTCGACCCTTGGCCCTCTATCCTTTAGCCCACGAAGGAGCCGTCTTTGCCTTGAAGGCCTTGATGCCTTCGCTGGTCTGCGGCCGGCGCAGCAGGCCGACCAGGCTTTCCGCCGCATCGTCGAGCACGGCGGCATCGTCGGCGGTCGCGCAGGACAGCACCAGCCGCTTCACCGTCGCGACGGCTTGCGGCTCGAGCCGCAGGATGTCGTCGAGCACCGCCTTCAGGGTGCGGTTGATGTCAGCCGTTCCGGCGCAGAGATGGCTCCCGAGGCCGAGACGCCTTGCCTCCGCCGCCTCGATCACCCGGCCGGTGACCGCGAGATCGCGTGCTGGGCCCTCGCCGATCCGGCGCACCACAAACGGGATGATCTGCGATGGGATGAACCCGACCTTGGGCTCGGGCATGCCGAATCGTGCCGACTCGTGCAGGATCACCACGTCCGAGCAGCATGCCATGCCGAGACCGCCACCGACGGCCGAGCCCTCGACGATCGCGACCGTGGGCTGCGGCAGGATGTTCAGGGCGAGCAGCGCGTCGCCGAACTGCCGGTAGGCCGGCACCAGCGGATCGACCGAGCCGTTGCCGGGCTGCGGCGGCATGTCGGCCATCGCATCGAGATCGCCGCCGGCGCAGAAGTGGCCGCCAGCCCCACGCAAGACCAGCACGCGGCAGGTCCGGTCATCGCGGATCGCAACGAAGGCGTGCTCGAGCTCCAGCATCATCGCGTGCGTGAGCGCATTGCGCCGGTCGGGCCGATTGAGCGTCAGCCGTGCCACCGCGCCCTCGCGCGTCAGGGTGATGTTGGCGTAAGCCATGGGCAAAGTCTTAGCGACCGGGTACCGTGCCAACAAGATGAAGCGCTTCCTGGTTCCGCTTCTCGCGTTGCTGTACGGCGGGTCGGCAGCCGCCGCGGATTGGTCCACCGTCACCACGCCCGCGCCGGGGCCGCCGCAATCGATCGGCTTCTATAGCGCAGGCTGCCTGCAGGGGGCGGAGCCCCTGCCGTTCGACGGGCCGGGCTATGAGGCGATCCGCATCAGCCGCAACCGCTACTGGGGCCAGCCGGTGATGCTGCAATACATCCGGGACCTCGCCGCCAAGGTCCGCACCGCTGGCCAGGCGCCGCTCTATATCGGCGACATCGGCCAGCCGCGCGGCGGTCCGGCGCCGAACGGCCATGCCAGCCACCAGACCGGCCTCGACGCCGACATCTGGTTCGAACGTGAGCCCGGCCCGCATCGCCCGCCGGCCGACCGCGAGAACCCGCGCCTGCGCTCGCTGGTGAACGCCCAGGACAGCGGCATCGACGACACGGTCTTCAACCAGCAGCACGTGCTGCTGCTACGCCTCGCTGCCCAGATGCCGAACGTCGACCGCCTCTTCGTGAACAAGTTCATCAAGCAACGGCTGTGCGAGACGGTCGGCGGCGACCGCAGTTGGCTGAACAAGCTCGTGGTCTGGGCCGGCCACGACGAGCACTTCCATGTCCGGCTGCACTGCCCACCCGGCAACCCGCAATGCCAGCCGCAGGCCGGCTACTACAAGGACGATGGCTGTGGCGCGCCGCTTGAAATCTGGTTTAGCCATCCGCCGGTCACCCTGCCGCCACCGGGCACGAAGATGCCGCCCTATCGGCCGAAGCTGCCCGCCGCCTGCGCGGCGGTGCTGAACGCGCCCTGATGTACGCCCGCAAAAATTTCCTGCGCCCGCGCGGCGGCTACGTCCATGCCCGGGTCACCTTCGTCGAGCTGTTCTTCGACCTGGTGTTCGTCTTCGCCGTCACCCAGCTTTCGCACGGCCTTCTGGCGCACTTGACACTGCGGGGCGCGGTCGAGACCGGCCTGCTGATGCTGGCGGTGTGGTGGCTCTGGATCTTCACCGCGTGGATCACCAACTGGCTCGACCCCGAGCAGCGGCCCGTCCGCGTCATGATGTTCGTGCTGATGGCGGCGGGCCTGGTGCTGTCGGCCTCGATCCCGCAGGCCTTCGGCGCGCGCGGCCTGGCCTTCGCCGTGGCCTATGTCTTCATGCAGATCGGTCGCAGCCTGTTCATGCTGTGGGCGCTCGGCCGCCATGACGCCGGCAACTTCCGCAACTTCCTGCGCATCCTCACCTGGTTCATCGGCTCCGGCGTGTTCTGGATCGCCGGCGGCCTGGCGGACGGCGAGCGGCGGCTGACCCTCTGGGCGATCGCCATCGGCATCGAATATCTCATGCCGGCGGCCGGCATGTGGGTGCCCGGCCTCGGCCGATCGACCCCGCAGGACTGGCGGATCGACGGTCCGCATCTCGCCGAGCGCTGCGCCGGCTTCGTCCTGATTGGCCTCGGCGAATCGCTCGTCGTCACCGGCGCAACGTTCACCGACCTCGCCTGGGACCGCTTCGTGGCGGAGGCGTTCATCGCCGCCTTTCTGGGCTGCGTGGCGATGTGGGCCGTTTATTTCAACATCGGCGCCGAGCGCGCCAGCCATCACATCAGCACCGTGGCAGACCCCGGACGGCTGGGCCGGAGCGGCTACACCTACCTGCACCTGCTGATCGTGGCGGGAATCATCGTCTCGGCGGTGGCAGACGAGATCGCGCTGACCCATCCGCATGGCCATGCCGATCTCAAGGACGTGCTGGTGATCGTCGGAGGGCCCGCGCTCTACCTGCTGGGCACCGCGCTGTTCAAGCGCCTGACTGCGCCCAACCTTCCCCTGTCGCATCTGGTCTGCCTCGGGCTGCTGGCGGCATTGGGCATCGCGGGCGGCATGGTTGCCCGGTTGCATCTCGCCACAGCCACGACGGTGATCCTGATCGTCGTGGCGGTCTGGGAATGGGCGTCGCTCACGGATCGAGGTCGACGACCACCGGCACATGATCGCTGAGGCCCGAGCCGCACCAGGCCTCGTAGCTGCCGATCTCGATGCGCGCCCGCCCGACCAGGTGGGACGGCAGGAAGACATAGTCGATGTGGTAGGTCGGTCCGTCCTTGGTACGGTCCCGCCAGTAGAGCGTCGGCACGCTCTCCTCGCCGTGCTTCTCGCCCCGCAGCGCATGCCAGGCGCTGACCAGGCCGAAGCGCTCGTCGAGCAACCGGACCTTGGTCGAATGGTTGATGCGCCAGCCCGGCTTGTCCCAGATCGTGTTGCTGTTGAGGTCACCGGCGACCATTGCGGTACCCTCGCCAAGAAAGCCCTTGTAGCGCGACAGAGCGTGCCGCAGCGGGCCGAGTTGATGCTTGCGATGGACTCCGCCGCTGGCGTTCTGCGCCCAGACCGCCAACAGGTTGAACGGCATGGCGCCCTCGACATGCACCGGCGCGACGTAGCGCAGCGACCGGTGATAGTGCTCGCAAAGCCTCACCGCGTAGCCGTTGAACCCGAAGACGGCAAGCCCCTTGTGGGGATTGCTGCCGATCCACACCGGCTCGGCCTCCAGCCATTGCGCGCCGCGGGCCTTGAGCCGCACCGGCTCGGCGCATTCGCTGATGACAGCTATGTCAGGTTTCAGAGCGAGTAGTCTGTCGACCTTGCGGTCGAGTGCCATGTTGCAATTCCAGGCGACGAGCCTCACTCGCCCTGTCCGAGAAGGGTTCCTGCCCGGCGCGACAGCCGGAAGAACCACTGGAAGATCTGGAAGCCGATGACGAGGTAGATCACCGACAGCACGAAGGCGATACCGAGCCCGTGCCAGGGCACGGTCTTCTCCAGCAGGATCGCTCGCATGCCCTCGAACACGTAGGCCGGCGGCAGGGCGTAGGAGATGAGCTGCAGCCACTTGGGCAGCACGCTCACCGGATAGTAGACGCCGCTCACCGGCATCAGGATGAACACGGCGGCCCAGGCGAAGCTCTCCGCGCTCTGGCCGACCCGCATGATCATGCCGGACATGGCGAGGCCGATCGACCAGGAGAACATCTGCAGGATGGCGAAGAAGGCGATCAACGGCAGGCCGAGCGAGTAGATCGAGTAGCCGAAGAACGCCCAGGCCAGCAGCGATACCGGCACCAGACCGAGCAGGGTGCGCAGCAGGGCAGCGATGATGATCCCGGTCGCCATCTCCCACGAGCGGATCGGGCTCACGAACAAGTGCCCGAGGTTGCGCGACCACATCTCCTCGAGGAAGGCGATCGACAGCGAGAGATTGCCGCGCACGACCACCTCCCACAGCAGCAGGCCCGACAGCAGGACACCGGCTGCCTGCGCCACGAACGAGGATTGCGGCAGCAGGAACTTGGTCATGAAGCCCCACATGACCATCTGCACCGCCGGCCAGTAGATCGAATCGATCAGCCGCATGATGGAGCTGCGCCAGATGTTGATGTGGCGGAGCACCAGCGCCCAGATGCGATTGGCAGAAGCCATGAGGGGTCCGCTCATTTGACGGCATCCCTCTTGAGCGCGTCGAGCCCGCGGCTGCGGCCGCGCGCCATGTCGAGGAACACCTCCTCCATGTCCTCGCGGCCGAACCGTTCGATCAGCTCGCGCGGGCTGCCGCGGTCGAACACGCGGCCCGCCTGCAGCAGGATGACGTCGTCGCACAGCCGCTCGACCTCGCCCATGTTGTGCGAGGCCAGCATGATCGTGGCGTGCGTCTCGGCCTGGTAGTCCTTGAGGTAGCCTCGCACCCAGTCCGCGGTGTCGGGATCGAGCGACGCCGTCGGTTCGTCGAGCAGCAGCACACTGGGCCGGTTGATCAGCGCCTTGGCGAGCGCCACGCGCGTCTTCTGGCCGGCCGACAGCTTGCCGGCCTGGCGCTCGAGGAATGGCGTGATCTGCATGTGGCGTGCGATCTCGTCGATGCGCTCGTCGAGCTTCCGCACGCCGTAGAGCCGGCCGTAGAAGGCGAGGTTCTGCCGCACGGTCAGGCGATGCGGCAGGTCGACATAGGGCGACGAGAAGTTCATGTGCGGCAGGGCGGCATAGCGCCGGTGCTTCATGTCGATGCCCAGCACGAAGATGTCGCCCGCCGTCGGCTCCAGCAGGCCAAGCAGCATGGCAATGGTCGTGGTCTTGCCGGCGCCGTTGCCGCCCAGCAGGCCGAGCACGGCGCCCGGCGCGGCGGCGAAGCTCAGATCGTCGACCGCGACGATCTCGCCGTACACCTTGCGCAGATGGCGCACCTCGATGGAGGGGGCCTCGATAGAGGGGGACTGAGCCATGGTTCTAAACATTCGGTCATCCCGACTCGCGCGGATTATATCCGCGCTTTAGCGAAGCGGAGTGGAGGGATCTTTTCCCCCTGAGGCACACTGCCTTTCGCAGAAAAAAGGCCCCTCGACTTCGCTTGGCTTCGTCCGGGGCGACGGGAGTTATAGCGCCTTTATCGCCGCTTCGATGCGATCGAGGCCCTTGCTCAGCCGCTCTGCACCCGAGGCGAAGCAGAGACGGATATTGCCCTGCCCGCCCGCGGCGAATGCCTCGCCGGGCGCCAGGCCGACCTTGTATTCCTGGGCGAGCTTCTTGCAGAAGGCCATGGTGTCGGTGACGCCGTCGACCGCGAAGAAGTTGTAGAAAGCCGCTTCCGGCCGCGCGATTGTCACGCGGGCATTGGCGGACAGGCGCTGGAATACCAGCTCGCGGCCGGAGCGACAGCGCTCGACCATCTGCTTGATGAAATCCTCGCCCTTCTCCACAGCCGCGACCGCGCCACGCTGCAGGAAAGCCGGCACGCCCGAGGTGTTGATCTGCACCAGCTTGGCCAGCTGGTCCCCCAGCGCCGCCGGATGGGTCAGCCAGCCGACGCGCCAGCCGGTCATCGCCCACGGCTTGGAGAAGCTGTTCAGCACCAGCAGCCCATCGTCCGCCGTCGCCTGCTCAAGGAAGGAGGGCGCGGCGTTGCGGTCGTAGATCAGGCGGGCATAGACCTCGTCGGCCAGGATCCAGATGCCGCGCTTGCGGGTGAACTCGAGCAGCGTACGCTGCTGCTCCGAGGTCATGGTCCAGCCGGTCGGATTGCCCGGCGAATTGACGAAGATCGCCCGGGTGCGGTCGTCGACCGCATCGAACACCTTCTGCAGGTCGAGCGAGAAGACGCCGTCGCGGTTGCGATCGAGGGCCACGTATTTCGGCTCGCCGCGCACCAGGCGGGCGGCCGAGGTGATGTTCGGCCAGATCGGCGAGATGATGACGATGTTGTCGCCCGGATCGAGCAGCAGCTGGCAGCTCAGCAGGATCGCCTGCATGCCGCCCGTCGTGACCGAGATGCGCTCGGGACCGCAGGCGATCCCGTACAGCCGCGCCGTATAGGTGGCGAGTGCCTGGCGCAGTTCAGGCAGGCCGCGCTGCCAGGTATAGAAGGTCTCGCCTTCCGCCAGGCTGCCGGCTGCCGCGTCGCGCACGAAATCGGGCGTCACCAAGTCGCCTTCGCCGAACCATAGCGGCACGACGTCGGGGTCGCCGAACACCGACATCGCCACCTCGGCAATGCCGGTCTCCTCGAGGTCGTGCGCGACCGCACGGCTGAGCGACGCTCCCAGGCCAGGCGCCAGGAAACGGGAATCGGACTGCATGCCCTGCACCTAGAACATATTCCATCCGGCCGGAATCGGGCGGACGGAATATGCCTGTTGCAACAAATATCGCCCGTGCGCGCATTTCCACCCAGATGGAACCGCGCTAGCGGGCCGATGGGACAAGTGACGATCGTGTGGGCGCGGTTCCATCTGAATGGAAATCGCTCTAGCGCATCGGCTGGCGATATGCCACTGGCCTGCGCCGGACTATTCTTGGCGGCGAGGCCAAGCTTGGCTTATCGTTATTCCTTAATGCCTTGGAGGCCATCGATGACGCGCGCGCTCATCGGAATACCGATCGTCTTGCTCGCAACGGGCTGCGTTCACGCAGCGTCGATGGAGCAGGTGCACGCCGGCATGGATCGCAGCCAGGTGACGGCGATGCTCGGGCCGCCCGACACGACCAACAACACCGCTGGCCGCGAATGCGCATACTATAGCCTCACCAAGGACTTCTGGAGCCGCGTGCCCTGGAGCATGACCGACCGCTATTACGTCTGCTACACCGACGGCAAGGTCGACACGTTCGGCAGGGTCGACGAGACGTCGGGCTGAGCGGACGCGGACTTTCATGAAGAGCGTGAGGACGGCGCTGCTGTGCGCCATCTGTTGTCTCGCCGGCGCCGCGCTTGGGCAGCAACCGCGGATCGAGAAGGTCGAGATCGTCGAGGCGGGATTGCTCGAAGCCCGCAAGGTCGATTCGCTCGCGACGCCGGGCACGGCGAGCGGCAAGACATCGGTGCTGGATTCGATCGTGTTCTACGAGCTGTCGCGCCAGGTGCCGGCGCGGCTCGGCGTCCAGTTCGGCGCACGCTATCGCATCGTCGGCACGCCCGACGGTGCCGTGGCGTCGATCCGCACCAAATGGGTCGTCCCCGCTCCCGGCATGCGCAATCCGCTGACCGGCGCCGTCACCGCGGTTGACGAGGCGGAGGAAAGCGTGGTGATCGGCACCGACCGGCTGGCGGGCTACAAGTTCGGCCAGGAATGGGAGGTGGTACGCGGGCCGTGGATCCTCGAATTCTGGGCCAACGGCCGCAAGCTCAATTCCGTAACCTTCACCATCGGGAACCCGTGACCATGAGCGACGATTATGCAAGGCGCAGCTATGGCGAGATCCCCGTCGGCACCGGCGAGAAGCCGGGCATCGTGGTGGTCGATTTCCAGCTCGGCTTCACCGATCCGCAATACCCGCTGGGCGGCGCGCCGCTGGTGATGCGGGCGGTCGAGAACACCGAGAGGCTCCTGAAGGTCGCACGTCGCCACGGCCTGCCCGTGGCGGTATGCAACACCGCCTATCTCAACGAGCGCGAGATGCCCTACTGGAAGATCACCGCCGTGCGCGAGACCTTCCTGCACAGCCATCCCAGCACGAAGCTCGATCCGCGCATCTACGAGCCCTCCTACGACCTGCAGGTCACCAAGAAGGGCCCCTCGATCTTCTTCGAGACCGGCGTCGCCAACTACTTCACCAAGGAGCGGGTCGACACGGTGATCGTCACCGGCTGCAACACCTCGGGCTGCATTCGCGGTACCGCCCTGGACAGCTTCAGCCTGCGCTATCGCACCCTGGTCCCGGAGGACTGCGTCGGCGACATCGAGGAGCAGCCCCATCGCGACAACCTGCGCGACATAGGCCGGCGCTATGTCGACGTGGTCGATCTCGCCTTCTGCACCGACTATCTGGAAAGCTGGGCGCGGCGCAACAGCCGCTGATCCTGACGGTCAGAACGTGCGCGGCTGCTCGAGCTCGGCGGCGAAGCCGGCGCACGAGCGGCGTTCGACACCGATCGCCACCACGCGCGTGCCCTTGACGAAGCAGCCGTTCTTCCAGTCGCCGACGAAAATCTCGCCCAGCACCGTTGCCTTGCCCGGACCGTTCGGCACGTCGTTCGAATAGAGGCCTTCGTAGCTCGTATCGGCCGTCCAGCTGTAACGGCCGAGCCCTTCGCGCTTGTTGTTCCGGTACGTGCCCTCGAACCGGTCGATCGGCTGGCCGTGCTCGAACCACTGCACCACGCCGTGCCCCTCCTTCTTGCCGCCCGGACAGGAGCCGCTCCAGACCGCGCGGTCCTTCAGGTCGGGATGCCAGTCCCACATACGGCAGCCGTTACGCGTGTCGAGCAGCCAGTCACCCTGCTCGCAGGGCTCGGTCCAGCTGATCTGCAGCGAGTCGGGCTCCTGCGATGGACATTCCGGCTGCGCCGGTGTCATCGCCACCCGTTGCGCGAACGCCGACGCGCCGGCCCACTGCGTGGCCGCTATCAACAGAATCGCCGCGCTGGTTGAAAACCGCATGCCCCTCCGACCCCCTCAAGCCGGTAGAGAACAAACGCCCGCAACGCGATAAAGTTGCTGGATTAACGGGAGATTCCCATGCTTCTGCTGATCGCAGGCCTCGTGCTTTTCCTCGGCGTGCACATGCTCACGACCGCACGCGGCACGCGCGCCGCGCTGATGGCGCGGTTCGGCGAAGGCTCCTACAAGGGCTTGTACTCGCTTGTATCGGCGCTCGGTCTGGTGCTGATCGTGTGGGGCTACGGGCGCTATCGGGCACACGGGTACACGCCGGTGTGGGATCCGCCGTCGACGCTATTGCCAATTACCCTCATCTTGATGTGGTTCTCGTTCGTAGCGCTCGTCGCCACCTACGCGCCCGGCGGAAAGATCAAAGGCCTGCTCCGCCATCCCATGCTCGTCGGCGTCAAGGCATGGGCATTGGCGCATCTGCTGGTCAACGGCGACCTCGGCTCGATGATCCTGTTCGGCGCCTTCCTGGCGTGGGCGGTGTACGACCGCATCGCCGTGAAGCGGCGCGGCGACAAGGGCGCGACACCCTCGGGCTTCGCCTCGGGTGACGCGGTCTCGCTGCTGGCCGGCAGCGCCCTGTACGCAGCGATGTTCTGGTTGCACCCGCGGCTGATCGGCGTTCCCATCGTCTGAACGCCGCTGCTGGCACTGACCTCCAACCGCTGCCGGTGCGCGATCGGTTCACGAGACCGAAGTGATGTGAAGCGCGGAAGTCACGCGTCCGCGATATTGGCGCGCAGCAGCAACCCAGCTGCGATGCCTCTCGTTGTTCCGCCGTGCCACGGCATTTCAGTCTTCAACACAACGGTCGCGCCCTCGAAGTCCTCGTCGAACCCGTCGACGAGGCGTGGGAACTCTGGCTGTGCGAGCGCGGCCGGCGCCTGACGCTGGGTGGAACAGTACCGATCGACGACGCCATCGCCGCCTGGCGCGAAGGCAAAGATCCCGTCCTTATGATGGTCGAAGGCATCCGCCGGCGCGTAGCGGCTGGCGAGCTCGATCTGGGGGAAGGCTAGATCAACGGCGCGCCCTGCGTCGGGGCCTCGAGGACGCTGGCCAATGCCGCGCAAAGGGCGGCATCGTAATAGGGCTTCGGCACCAGCGGCCGATGGCGATGGATCTCCGGAATGGACGACGCCGGCTGCCCCGTCACGAAGACGAACGGCACACCGCGTTCAGCCAAGGCGTCCGCCACCGCGAACACCAGCTCACCGCGCAGGTTGACATCGAGCAACGCGGCGTGGATCTGGCGATGGCTCAACGTCGTCAACGCTGCATCGACCGATTGCGCCACGGCGGCGACCTCGTAGCCCGCCTCCTCGACGCACAGACCAATCGCTTCGCCGAGCATGTCGTCGTCCTCGACGACAAGGACGGAGCGGCGGTCCTCGTTGGTGATGTCACACATCATCGGATTTCCTGCAGCGGGAGGGCGATTACAGGCCTTTGCTCCCTAAACGCATGGGCTTTGTGTTTCGTTGCAAGTCGGCAACAGGATCATTTGGCATACCAGGACGACTTTTTAAGGGCCGACCCTAATGCCGGCGTCCTTGATCACTTTGCCCCATTTGGGGATGTCCCTGGCAATCGCGTCGCGAGTCTCCTCGCCTGTGCTGCCGACCGGCTCCAGGCCGATGACGGCGAACTTCTGGACCGTGTCACGATCGGCGAGCACCTTGAGCGACGCAGCGCGCACCTTCTCGAGAATCGGTTTCGGCGTGCCCCTGGGCGCGAGTAGCGCAAACCACGATGTGGCCTCGAAGCCCGGAAAACCCAGTTCCGCGACCGCGGGCAGGTCGGGCGCATTGGGCGAGCGCTTGAGAGAGGTCACCGCGAGCCCGCGCACGCGGCCGTCGCGCACGAAGGGCATTGCCGCCCCGGCGTTCTGGATGCCGACCGGTACGATACCGCTCATCGTGTCCGTCAGATTGGCGCCGCGATAGGGGATGTGCTCCATCTTGATGCCGGCCAGGCGACACAGCAGCTCGCCCGCGACATGCTGCGGCGTGCCGATACCGGGCGTGCCGTAGGAGAGCTTCCCGGGATTGGCCTTCGCATAGGCGATCAGCTCGGCCAGCGATTTCACCGGCAGGTCGTTGTTCACGAAGATGATGCTCGGCATCACCAGAGTGGTCGAGATGTGCTCGAAATCCTTCACCGGGTCGAACGGCAAGGGTTGCAGCGACGGCAGCACGGTGATGGCGGCATTGCCCGCCCACATCAGCGTGTAACCGTCCGGCGGCGCCTTGGCGACCCGGTCGGTGCCGATCGCGCCCGAGTTGCCGGCGACGTTGTCGACGATCACCGGCTGTCCCCACGCCTCGCCGAACTTCTGGGCAAACATCCGTGCGGTGACGTCGGTCGCGCTGCCCGGCGTGAAGCCGACGACCATCTTGACCGGCTTTTCAGGCCAGGGGGTCTCGGCCATCGCCGCCGGCGCGCCCAGCGTCAGGACGGGCGCCAGCGCGAGTGCCATCGCCATACGCAGCACCATGTTCATTGTTTCTCTCCCTTGGGCGGCAGGATAACACGGAGCGCGCAGAATGCTTGATCTCACGTTCCTCCTGTCGGCCTTCGTAACCCTGCTGGTGACGATCGCGCCGTTCGAGACGGCGCCGGTCTTTGTCGGCTTGGCGCGCCATCTCACGCCCGACGACCGGCGCCGCACGGTGCGCCGCGCCGTCGTGATCTCCGGCTTGGTGCTAGTCGCCTTTGCGCTGGTCGGCAAGGGACTGCTGGGCCTGCTGCACGTCACGCTGCCGGCGCTGCGCACTGCGGGCGGCGTGCTGCTGTTCCTCGAGGCGATCCACCTGATGTTCACGGCGCCGCCCGGCATGTCGACGCTCAACAAGGCCGAGCAGGAAGAGGCGAACCAGCCGCATGACATCAGCGTCTTCCCCCTGGCCTTCCCGCTCATCGCCGGCCCGGGCTCGCTGCTGGCAGTCGTGCTGCTGATGAGCCAGGCGGATGGCAACCCCTGGCATGTTGCCGGCGTCCTCGTCGTGCTGGCGATCTGCCTGCTGCTGACCTGGGCGTCGCTGTCCAGCGCCGAGACGCTGACCCGCCTGCTGGGCGTCACCGGCAGCGACGTGATCGGCCGCATCTCCGGCCTCCTGCTGGCCGCCCTGGCGATGCAGTACGTGTTCGACGGCCTGAACGAGGGCCTGCTGAAGCACTTTGGTTAGGGACAACCGTCCCCGAATCCCAGCTCGCTGGGACGATTCCGATGCCTATTCTGAGGGGTTTTAGGCGATTCGTCCCAGATCCTGCGCCACATGCCTGTTGGGACGATTGTCGAATTGGCGGGACGCGGGACGAATTATCCTCAGGCCTCCTGGACCCCGTCGAGCACCGGCAGCAGGTACTTGCGGAACTGCGCCGGGTTCTCCGACATCGGGAAGTGGCCCATCCCTTCCATGACCTGGAAGGACGTCGCCTTCACGAGTTTGGCGAGCTCGGCCGTGAGCTCGGGCGTCGCCGAAAGGTCGTACTCGCCGGTCAGCAGGTGCAGCGGGCAGCGTCCGGTGTCGAGCGTGTCGAGCAGGCCGTTCCGGAGATCGCTGTCGGTGAAATAGTAGTGCAGGTCGCCCAGGAACACGCCCGGTCCACCTGCATGTAGTGCCAGAGCGTCTCCCAGGCGTCGGCCGAGGGCGAAGTCGGCGCGATCAGGCAGGCAACCGAGCCGGCGGCCGCGTCCTGGCCATGCACGTCGGGCCGGTGCAGCAGGCGCAGGTCGCGCAGCCGGGTGTCGGCGCCGGCATCGGCATGGGTTGCCGACTGCAGTCCGATGGCGGCGCGGAAATAATCGCCATGGCGCAACGCCAGGTGCAGCACGGCACGGCCGCCGATCGAACAGCCGATCACCACCGGTCTGTCGAGCCCGAGCGCCCGGCAGACCGCCATGACTGTGTCGACATAGAGATCGGTCGTGAGCTGGTACGCCTCGCGCTCGAAGCCCGCTGGCGGTGAGGACCTGCCGTGCCACGGGAGGTCGAAGGCGATGACGCGAAAGCGCTTCGTGATCTCCTCGTCGTTCAGCAGCGCACGGTACTGCCGGCCGTCCGATCCCGCAGTATGCAGGCACACCAGGGGAATCCCCTGCCCCGCTTCCTCGAAGTAGATCCGGTGCGGCCGGCCGTTGAAATCGAGCCGCAGGTAGCGGCCGGTGATTGGCTCAATTGTTGGCGTACCGAAACGGGCCGCCGGCTCGGCCGGCGCCTCCGGCCGCAGGCCGGCGAAGAGCTGTTCGAGGAACAGCATGTTGCGGCCGAATGCCAGGACATCGCCCTCGATCTGCAGGGTGCCCATGCGGATCATGCCGACGAGGCTTTGGTAGCCGACCGGCGGAATGGCGGCACCGAACTTCACCCAGGTGTCGGGACTGGCGACGAGCGTGAAGGCCGCGTCCGCTGCCGCGCCGGGATCGGCCGTGACCGTCCCGGCGATCCTGACACTCATCGCCGTGTCGCCAGAGCGGACCGTGATCGACAGCGGCGCCAGCGCGCCGCGCTGCTGCAGGGCCGGCCGGGTGCGGACGACCTCGGCCAGCCGCTCCAGGCCGTTCACTCCGCGGCCTGCTTGGCCTGTGCCGCCTGCTGCAGGCGCAGCACCTCTTCCCAGCCGCGATAGCCGGTGAAGTTGTCCTTGTCGAAGAACAGCACCGGCCCGTCGCAGAAGAACAGGTACTCCGTGTCCTCCAGCGCCGTCGTGGCGCCGTGGATCATGCCGTTGGTCTCGTGCAGGAAGTCGCCGGCGTTGTAGACATTGTCCCGTACCTGCAGCTTGCCCGAGAGGATGAAGGCGAAGGCGGCGCTGAGATGCTTGTGGGGCGGCGCCGCGTAGCCCTTCTTCCACTTCAGCAGCACCACCCAACGGCCCGATTCGGGACCGACCCACAGCACCTTGGTCCAGGCCTGGCCGGGCTTGGTCTCGATCCAGGGAATCTCCGACGAGCGCGTGATCGAGTCGGCGAGCTCGCTGTTCAACGGGCGAATGTCCTGCGGCAAGGCCATGCGATCCTCCCAATGATCGGGAAGATGCTAGCCCTAGCGCGCGGAGGCGTGAAGCGCCCGGTTCTCCAGGCGGCTCAGCAGGCGAACCACGGGCCAGAGGATCAGGAAGTAGATCACCGCCGCCATCACGATCGGCGTCGCGTTGTAGGTGACGCTCTGCGCCTGGCGCGCCTGGAACAAGAGCTCCGGCACCGCGACCACGCTGCCGAGCGCCGTCAGCTTCACCACTTCCAGCGTGTTGGACAGCAGGTCGGGCATGACGTTGCGCACGGCCTGGGGCAGCACGACGTAGATCATCGCCTGCAGGCCGCTGAGGCCGGTCGAGCGCGCCGCCTCGACCTGGCCGCGCGGGATCGATTCGATGCCGGCGCGCAGGATCTCGCCATAGTAGGCGCCTGTGTTGAGGAAGAAGGCGATCGCGACACAGGCGAAACCGCCCAGCTCGAGGCCGGCGAACGGCAGCCCGGCGAACAGCAGGATCAGCAGCACCAGCGGCGGGAAGGCCCGGAAGAAATCGACCCAAGCCATCAGCGGCCAGCGGATCAGCCGACTCTTGCTCAGCGCCAGCATCGCGAGGATCAGCCCGCCGATGAAGCCCAGCGGCACGACCATCAGCGACAGCAGGACCGTGTTCAGCAGACCCTGCAGCACGATCGGCAGCGCCGCCTGCGCGATCTCCGCGTTGAAGAAGGCCTGGACTATCTCTTCCATGCGAACCGCGTTTCGATCCAGCGCGCCGCCACGACGACCGGCAGGAACAGCACGAGATAGGCTGCCGCCCCCATCATCAGCGGAGACGGATTGTAGGAGTTCGACACCGCCGACGAGGCCATACCGAGGATCTCATGCAGCGCCACCACGGTACCAAGCGCCGTCCCCTTGGTGATGGCGATGGTGCGGTTGGTGAGCGGCGCGATCGTGATGCGCAGCGCCTGCGGCAGGATCACGTAGAGCAGCGTCTGTGCGAAGCTGAGGCCGGTCGAGCGCGACGCCTCCCACTGCCCTTTCGGCGTCGACGTGATGCCGGCCCAGAAGATCTCCTCGGCGAAGGCCATCAGGACCAACGCGAGCGACATCCAGGTCGAGACGAAGGCCGACGGCGAGACGCCCGCCGCGGGCAGCCCGAAGTAGACCAGCACGATCACGACCAGCGGCGGCAGCGAACGAAAGATGTCGACGACGAAGATGATCAGCCAGTTGAGCGGACGGATGCCGAGGCTGCGGATCAACGCCAGGATCAGCCCGGCCAGTAGACCGGTCACGACCACCGCCAGCGCGAGCTCGATGGTCAGCACCGTGCCCGACAGGATGTCGGGCAGGTACTTCGCCATGACCTTGGCGTTGAAGAACGTGTCGAGAAAGCGGTCCCAGCGGGTCATGGTAGGAACCGCGCCACTCCATGGTCATGATGCGGACCTGGAGGTCCGCGGTCCAACGAGACCATGATCAATGCCTCTGGATCTGCCCGATGAACGCGCGCGTGCGCTCGTGCTGCGGGCTCTCGAAGATCTGCGCCGGCGGTCCCTGCTCGACGATCAACCCGTGATCCATGAAGACGACGCGATCGGCGGCGGCCCGGGCGAAGCCCATCTCGTGGCTGACCACGATCATGGTCATCCCGCTCTCGCGCAGCGACCGCATGACCGCCAGCACCGAGCCGACCAGCTCGGGATCGAGCGCCGACGTCGGCTCGTCGAACAGCATGACCCGTGGCTCGAGCGCGATTGAGCGGGCGATCGCCACGCGCTGCTGCTGGCCGCCCGACAGCTCGGCCGGCCGGTGATGCGCGCGATCGGCCAGCCCGACCCGCTCGAGCGCCGCGTGCCCCAGCGCATCGGCTTCGGCACGCGACTTGCCCGCCACCTTGCGCAGCGCCAGCGTGACGTTCCCCAGCGCCGTCATGTGCGGATAGAGGTTGAACGACTGGAACACCATGCCGATGCGCTGGCGGGCATGATTGATGTCGGTGCGCGGCGACAGCATGTCGATGCCGTCGACCGTGATACTGCCCGCAGACGGCTCCTCGAGCCGGTTGAGGCAGCGCAGCAGAGTCGACTTGCCGGAGCCCGACGGGCCGATCACGAACACCAGCTCGCGCTCGGCGACGTCGAGATCGACACCCTTCAGGACGTGGAGGGTGCCGAAGTGCTTGTGGACCGCCTTTGCAGAAACGATGCTCATGTCATTCCAATCAACTCACGTCATCCCGAACGAAGTGAGGGATCCTTTCGGTGCCCCGAAGGATCCCTCGGCTGTCCCTCGGGATGACAAGCTTTGCTGTCAACCGCCGCAATGCAGTTCGTGCGGCGTCGGGTCGTAGCCCGGCATGCCCGGCACGCCGTAGCCCGGCGTGATCACCACGGCGAGATCGTCGGCTGCCGGCTTCTTCTTGAACCACTTCTCGTACAGCGCCGCGATTCGGCCCTCCTTCTTCATGCAGTCCATCGCATCCTGCAGCTGGTTACGCAGCTTGACGTTGTCCTTGCGGGTCGGCGCTGCCCAATGCGCGCGCGTCTCCTTGAGCTCGAGATCGGCGACGAACTGCGGCGTCTGCTGCGCGGTGTAGACGATCACGGTGTTGCCGCCCAGCGTGGCGTAGGCGCGCCCCGAGAGCACGGCCTGCGTGGCGTCCGGCTGCGTGTCGTAGGCCTGAACCTCGAAGCCGATCTCCTTGGCCTTCTTCTGGCTCAGCGTCTCGTACGGGGTTCCCTTGTTGACGGCGACCGCCTTGCCCTTGAGGTCTTCCCAGCCCTTGATCGGCGGCGTGCCCTTCTTGATGCCGAACTGGAAGGCGGTCCACAGATAGCCCGAGGTGAACAGCATCTGCTCGGCGCGCTCCTTGGTCACCGTGGTCGGCGCGGCGATGAAGTCGTAGCGGCCCGATTGCATGCCCGGGATCAGCGTCGAGAAGCTCACTGAGTCGATGGTGATGTCGCGATGCATCCGCTTGGCGACCTCGGTGAACAGGTCGATCTGGAAGCCCTGGGTGCCGCCGCCGAGCTTCGGGAAGGCATGCGGCGCGAAGGTGCCGTCGACGCCGGTGCGCAAGGGCGGCAGCTTGTCCTGCGCCAGCGCGGGCGACGCGCACAGCAGAATGGCCGCGGCCAGGGCCGCGAAACGGTTTTTCATCTGGCTCAACTCCCTCTTCGATCCCCAGCCGCCGACGTTAGAACAGCAGTTGTTGAATAGCAATTTAGAGGCCATGTTTGCGGCCATGGAACGCATCCTCGTCATCAATCCAAACTCGACGCAGGCCGTCACCGACGGCATCGATCGCGCGATGGAGCCGCTGCGCATGTCGGGCGGTCCGGCGATCGAATGCGTGACCCTCAAAGAGGGCCCACCGGGCATCGAGACCCAGGCGCATGTCGAGAGCGTCGTCGCGCCGATCAGCGCGGCGGTGAGGAGCCGCGACAACGATTGCTCGGCCTTCGTGATCGCCTGCTACTCCGATCCCGGCCTGCATGCCGCGCGCGAGATCACGACCAAGCCGGTGCTGGGCATCGCCGAGTGCGGCATTCTCACGGCGATGACGCTCGGCCAGCGCTTCGGCGTGATCTCGATCCTGAAGAAATCGATTCCGCGCCATCTGCGCTATGTCGGCCAGATGGGCTGCTCCGACCGCATGGCGGGCGACCGCGCGATCGGCCTCGGCGTGGTCGAGCTCGCCGACGAGGCGCGGACCTTCAGCCGGATGGCCGAGGTCGCCGCCGAGCTGCGCGACGAGGACGGCGCCGACGTGCTGATCATGGGCTGCGCGGGGATGGCGCGTTACCGCGACCGCCTGCAGCGTCATGTCGGCCTGCCGGTCGTCGAGCCCAGCCAAGCCGCGGTATCGATGGCGATCGGCCGCAGCCGCCTGCACTGGTAACTCACGGGAGACGCCCAGAATTCATCGCGCGATGCGCCGGCGCAGGTTGAGGTGGTCGATCCCCTCGCCCGCCGGATGCAGTGGCGCCGTTCCTGCTGGCGGTCCTCGTAGGCGACATCGAACATCTCGCGCGCCCGCTCGGCCACCGGCCGGTAGGCACGGCGGATGAAGGCAAGCCGCGGCTTCATCTCACTCGATCACGATCTTCGCCTTGGCGGCGACGCCCTTCCACAGGGCGATGCTCTTGCGGATGACGTCCGCCAGTCCCTCGGGTGTCGTGTAAGCGGGGGACATGCCGCGATCGACGAAATACTTCGTCAGCTCGGGCTCGGCGAGGATGTCCTTCATGGCGGCCGAGAGCCTGCGCACGATCGCCTTGTCGAGATGCGCCGGACCGAACAGGGCAGCGGAGGGCTGGAGGCTGAACTCGGGATAACCAGCCTCCGCCATGGTCGGGACATCCGGAAGCGCCGGAATGCGGTGTTGGCTCGGCACCGCAAGCGCGCGCAGCTTGCCCGCATTGATGAGAGGGATGGCGACGTTGGAGCTGATGAAGGCGACGCCCAGCGTGCCGCTCGCCACGTCGTTCGCGGCCGGGGCGTCTCCGCGATACGGCACATGGACGATGTCGATGCCGGTCATCATCTTGAACCATTCGGCGCCGACATGGTTCATAGCCCCGACGCCGGCGCTGCCGTACGACACCTTTCCGGGATTGGCCCTGGCGTAGGCCACGAACTCCCTGACCGTCTTGAACGGCAGGGCCGGATTGGCGCACAGGATGAGGTCGAAATGGACGATCAGCGAGATCGGCGTCAGATCGCGCAGCGTATCGAAGGCGGGATGCCTCGTCACCGCCTGGTAGATCGTGGTTCCGGCGCTGCCATGCACCAGGAGCGTGTAGCCGTCGGGCGGAGCCGATATCACCGCCTGGACGCCGATCGCTCCGTTGGCACCGGGCTTGTTCTCGACGACGAAGCTCTGCGCGAATCGCGCACCGAGCTTGTCGGCAATCAGGCGAGCGGTGAGATCGAGCGGCCCGCCTGGCGCATACGGCGTCACCAGACGAACCGGCCGTTCCGGCCACGTCGCGGCCGCGGCTGCGGCCGGGCCGAGATAGCTCGCACCTGCGGCTGCTAGGAAAGTCCTTCGGCGCATCGGCTACTCCGCCGCGCGCGGCCAGGATGGGCCGACGGTCCGCTCGAGATTCTCGAAATAGGCCTCGTGCCAATCCTGACTCTCCGGCGCGAGGAAGGCGCCGGCGCGGGCTTGCCGGAACATCTCCGGCCGGTCGACGCCGGGCGGCACGGTGCCGTGCTCGCGCAGATCACGCGCGGCGCTGAGCAGCCGCCGCCGCGTCGTGGTGATCATGCGGTCGCTCGGCGCAAGGTGTTCGCGCGAGCGGTCGACGACGTCGCCCATGCTCTCGGTCACCGCCTGGTCCTGCGCCACCAGCCCCTGGATGCCGGTGTAGGTTCCGCGTTCCTGGACGGCGCGATCGATCTCGTAGTCGTTGTCGAGATGGCCTTGAGCCGCCAGCGATCGTGCCAGCCGCTGCCGTTCGGTATGAACTCCATCGGCGACACCGAGCCCGGGATCGGCCTGCCATCCGTCAGCTGGCGCAGCGCCACGGTGCGCTTGGTCCAGAAGAGCGTGAAGACCATGGTGTGCGTATCGTCCATCGGCACCCAGAGGCTGGCCTGGATGTGATCGGCGAAGGTGCCGTCCGGCGGCAGGGTGGTGAACCGAAAGATGAAGTGCGAGAAGCGGTGGTAGACCTGCCCGTCGCCGGCCGGCCGGTAAGCCGTGTACATCGTGCCCCAGTCGGTATCCTTGACGTGATAGCGCGGCGCTCGGTCGGTCAGGTTGAAGCGGTGCAGGCTGTCGGCGGCAATCTCATTGGCCTGCAGCATGCCGAGATGCAGGAAGCTGAAGTGCGAGGTGTCGATGTCGCCTTCGAGCGCCTGCAGCCAGTTGCACTCGCGCTGGTACACGCGCGTGACGCGCTCGTGCTCCGGCAGCGCCAGGCTCTCGATGTCGGGCATCGGCGGTGCCTGCTCGCGCGGCCCCATGTATGTCCAGACGAGCCCGCCGCGCTCGACGACCTTGTACGCCGCGGCGCGCACGCGATCGGTGAACTGCTGGTCCGGCGGCAGGTTGGGCATGTCGAGGCAGTTGCCCTCGGCGTCGAACTTCCAGCCGTGATAGACGCAGCGAATGCCATCGCCCTCGGCGCGGCCGAAGAACAGCGAGGCACAGCGGTGCGGGCAGCGGTGATCCATGATCCCGACCCGACCCCTTTTGTCGCGGAAGACGATCAGCCGCTCGCCCAGCAGCAGCAGCAGCCGCATCGGCGGCGCGCCCGCTTCGAGCTCCGATGACAGGCACGCCGGAATCCAATATTGGCGCATCAAATCGCCCATCAGGGTGCCCCGCCCGACCTGGGTCAGGTCCGCATTGTCGCGTGCGGAAGTCATGCGTTGCTCCACCTCGAGAATGACCTGGTTCGCACAACGCACTTCTGTTCATTCGGCGAAGTTTGAGGCACGCTAGCGCGGTAGAGGGAGGATTCAAATGCCGCGTTTGCGCGAGGCCGATGCCGAGCGACGTCTAGCGAACGGTGGACCGAACTATGTCGAGGCGCTGGCGCGTGGATTGAGCGTCATCAATGCCTTCGGCCAGGAGCGTCGACAACTCAGCCTCAGCGACGTCGCGCGCGCCACCAGCCTGCCGAAGGCGAGCGTGCGTCGCATGCTGCACACGCTGATCACGCTCCAGCTTGCCGACACCGACGGCCGCGTATTCCGCCTGACCCCGCGCGTGCTGGGACTCGCGGGCGACTATCTCGGCTCCAACAAGATCTCGACCGTGGTCCAGCCGGTATGCGAACGCATCGCGACGATCACCGGCCGCTCCACGTGGGTGGCGGTGCTCGATGGGCATGAAATGGTGACGATCGCACATGCCTTGCCGCGCTATCCGATGGACCTCGCGCCGGGCATAGGCGTGCGCCACCCCGCCTTCTGCACCGCCGCCGGCCGCGCCATCCTCGCCACGCTCGACGATGGCGCGCTCGATCAATGGCTCGAGACGCTGAAGCCCGAGCCCTTCACCAATTTCACGCCGACCAATCCCGAGGCGATCCGCAAGTGCATCACCGATGCGCGCGACAAGGGCTACGGCGAGACGCACCAGGACATGAAGGTCGGCGATTGCGGGCTGGCGGTGGCCCTGACGCGATACGACGGCCGCACCGTCGGCGCGCTTCAGATCACCGGCACGCTCGACGACATGCCGCAGAAGCACGTTGAGCTGCTGAAGAAGGCCGCCGCCGATTTGCGTCATCAGCTGATCTGACAGACAGGACCCTGACCCCGGCTACTCGGCGGCCTTGGCCTTGACTACCGGCGCAGCGGGGAACTCCATGCGGTCGTCGGTGCGGCAGTAGCGGTCGGCGAACATGCGGCCGACCGGGTGATAGCGGTCCATGTGGACGCGCATCGCCTTGGGATCCCACAGCTCGTCGCGGATGTGGAAGCGCAGTCCCTCGCCGATCACCAGCTGGCGGTCGTCCTTGACGTTGATCACCTGCCAGGTCCGGCACTCCATCGACCACGGCGCATCGGCGAGCCGCGGCGGTTTGATGTCGACCGAGGGTGCGAGCTTCAGTCCGAGGTAGTCGGGCTCGCCGACATTGGGCGGGAAGTCGCCGCTCGAATCATGCATCGCCCGGGCGAGCGGCTCGTCGGTCAGGTTGACGACGAACTCGCCGGTGCGCTCGATGTTGAGCCAGGTATCCTTCAACCGTCCGTCCGGCCGCCTGTTGATGGCGATCATGACGAGCGGCGGATCCTCCGCGAACACGTTGAAGAAGCTGAACGGCGCGGCGTTGACCACCCCGCCCTGCCCGAGCGTCGTCAGCCAGGCGATCGGCCGCGGCAGGACGAAGGCGGTCAGGATCTTGTAGCGATCCCGATCGTTCACCTCGTTGACGGCGTACTGCATGGGCTGCTCCTCAGTTCGCCGTGTCGATCTCGACGCCGGTGCGCTCGGAGATCAGCTTGTAGTGCTCGGGCCGGCGGTGCTTGGCGAAGTTGAAAGTGGTGTTGCGGATGTACTCGCCCAGCGCCAGGTCGCAATCGTAGGAGATCACCTCGTCCTGCTCGGTCGTGCCCTTGGCGACGACCTCGCCGGTCGGCGCCACGATCACAGAGCCGCCGTGCAGCCAGAACCCGTCTTCCTTGCCGGCCTTGGCGGTGGCGATGATCCAGATGCCGTTCTGGTAGGCCGCAGCCTGCAGCGACAGCAGGTGATGGAACACGCGCAGGTACGGCGGCTCGTGCGGCGCATAGACGTTGTCGCTCGGCGTGTTGTAGCCCAGCACCACCATCTCGGCGCCCTTCAGACTCATGACGCGGAAGGTCTCGGGCCAGCGGCGATCGTTGCAGATGCACTGGCCGATGCGAACGTCGTCCTTGAACATCTTCCAGACGTTGAAGCCGAGATCGCCGACCTCGAAGTACTTCTTCTCGAGATGCTGATACGGCACGTTCGGCCGATGGTCGTCATGGCCCGGCAGGTGGACCTTGCGGTACTTGCCGACCAGCCGGCCGTCGGGCCCGACCAGGATCGAGGTGTTGAAGTGATGCGGTTTGCCGCCCTCCTCCGTGCGCTCGGCATAGCCCAGGTAGAAGCCGATGCCCCTGGAGCGTGCCAGCTCGAACAAGGGCTGCGTCTCGGGGCTCGGCATCTGGTTCTCGAAATACTTCTCCACCTCGTTCGGATCGTCGTACCAGTAGCGCGGGAAGAAGGTCGTGAGCGCGAGCTCGGGAAACACCACGAACTTGGAGCCGCGCGAATCGGCCTCCTTCAGCATCTCGAT
Source organism: Reyranella sp. (assembly GCA_035293665.1). Taxonomy (GTDB): domain Bacteria; phylum Pseudomonadota; class Alphaproteobacteria; order Reyranellales; family Reyranellaceae; genus Reyranella. The sequence goes on from DATGMK010000104.1 coordinate 84,423, forward strand.
CATGCGCTTCACCACGCTCGCCCGGCTGTCGGCGAGATGGATGGGCCCGAGCTGGGCGGACGAGACTTTCAGACGACGGGACATCTCTTCCTCGATTTACGGCAGGTGACGTTCCGGACTCATCCGGACATGCAGGACCCGAACGATGACCAGTTCACGGGCGACAATCTTGTAGAACACAATGTGCGAACCATGCACCATACTGCGATACCCACGGCCGATTTCGTCGCGGCGCCGGCCGCTGTTCGGAAATCGGGCAAGAGCGTCAAATCGTTTGTGCAAGCCATCCACGTACCGCGACATTTGGCGCTCACCCCACATCCCCAAGGTGTAGGCCGCAATCCCGACGATGTCGTCCTCCGCCTTGGGAGAGACAACGATCCGGAGCACGGATCACCCGCGATTGCGGGCCCGCACGCGCGCCTTCGCCTTGATCGACTCCGGATCCCAAAGAACGGGCTCCCCGCTCTCCTCACCTTCACGGATGAGGCGCTTCAAAGCGCCTAACTGGACCTTGCGATCAGCGTCGCGCTCCTGCAGCACGCGCAAGGCCTCGCGGATGACCTCACTGGCGTTGTTGTAGTCGCCCGTCTTGACCTTCGACTTCACGAAGTTCTCGAGCTTGGGCGTCAGGGAAATGTTCATGCACTCACCCGATGTCAGGCTTTGGCAAAGTATAGCATATGGAGGTTATCGAAGTTTTTCACCGTTCGAATCAACCGAGTACTTCGCCGGGCTGGGGCTTGGTACGCCGCTAAAGTTGCAGATCGTGCCGTCGGTCAGTTCCCAGTAGCAGGCTGCATATTTCGGAATGCCGCAAGTGGTCACCGGCGGCGCACTCTGATCGTTTTGCGTTCCGGGATCACAGCGCGCACGGCCCGCAGCCCAAGCCTGCGACCACCTCACTTCCACACGCCGATTCTGGCGAGACCGACGATGATCCGTGTCGACCGCATCAGAACAGCGGCTTCAGGCCGAACCGACTCATCGCCTGCAGCTCCGGCGCTGTGATGCCCTTGGGCTTGGACGAGTCGGGCGACTCGCAGGGCAGGAACTCGCCGGAGCCTCGCTCGGCGTTGAGCTTGCCGTTCTCGACGACGACGCGGCCGCGGCTCACCACGACGATCGGCCAGCCGGTGATCTCGCGGCCCTCGTAGGGCGTGTAGCCGACATTGTCGTGCAGGTCCTTCCAGCGGATGGTGACCCGCTTGTCGGCGTCCCAGATCGCGAAGTCGGCGTCGGAGCCGACCGCGATCGTGCCCTTGCGCGGATAAAGGCCGTAAAGGCGCGCATGGTTCGTAGACGTCAGCGCCACGAACTGCTGCAGGCTGATCCGGCCCTTCTGCACGCCCTCGCTGAACAGCATGGGCAGCCGGATCTCGAGGCCGGGCACGCCGTTGGCCATCTCCTTGAAGGTGGTCTTGTCTCCTTTGGGGATCTTGCCCCCTTCGTTGAACTGGTACGGCGCGTGGTCCGACGAGAAAGTCTGGAAGGTGCCGTCCTTCAGCGCCGTCCACACCGCCTCCTGCGCTGCTGAATCTCGCGGCGGCGGGCTGCAGCACCACATCGCGCCCTCGACGCCCGGCTTGTCCATGTCGTCGGCGGTGAGCGCAATGTATTGCGGGCAGGTCTCGCCGAAGATCTTGAGCCCCTTCTTCTGCGCCTGGCGCAGGGTCTCGATCGCCTCGATCTCCGACATATGCACGATCAGCATCGGCGCATCGACCAGTCGCGCGAGCGAGATCGCCCGGTTGGTCGCCTCGGCCTCGGCGACGCGCGCATGGGCGATCGCGTGGAACTTCGGCGCGCCGTGGCCCTGCTCGATCAGGTGGTGCGCCAGCCACTGGATCATGTCGTGGTTCTCGGCATGCACCATGACCAGCGCGCCTTCCTTGCGGGCCAGCGCCAGGATGTCGAGCATCTGGTAGTCGCTGACCTTCATGGCGTCGTAGGTCATGTAGATCTTGAACGACGTGTACCCGTCCTTGATCAGCGCCGGCAGCTCCTGCCCGAGCGCCTGCGGCGAGGGATCGGTGACGATCAGGTGGAAGGCGTAGTCGATCACCGCCTTCGGCGTCGCCGCTTCGTGATAGTCCTTCACCACCTGGCGCAGCGACATGCCGCGATGCTGGGCGGCGAACGGGATCACCGTCGTCGTGCCGCCGAACGCCGCCGACACCGTGCCCGAATAGAAATCGTCGGCGCACATGATGCCGAAGCCCGACTTCTGCTCGATATGGGCATGGCTGTCGATGCCGCCCGGCAGGACGAACTTGTTGCCGGCGTCGATCTCGCGCGTCGCCGTGCCCTTCAGGCCCGGCTCGATCGCGGCGACCTTGCCGCCTTTGACGCCGATGTCCCCCTCGGTCTGCCGGTCCTCCGTGACGATCCTGGCGTTGCGAACAATCAAATCGTAGTCGGCCATAACGCTCTTACTCCGCCGCCAGCTTGTGTCGGCCCGACGCCGCCAGCCGGCGCTCGAGGCGAGCCATCATCGACTCCAGTTCCGCGCGATCGGTCGCCGTCAGCGACGAACCCGGCGCGCGCTGCCGCGGGCTCCTGATCGCCCCGCGCTTGAACAGCACTTCCTTGCGCAACGCCAGCCCGATCGCCGGCTGCACCTCGTGCCGCACCAGCGGCAGGTAGATGTCGAACAGGTCCTCCGCCTCCTCGGCCTTGCCGGCAGCGAACAGCTCATAGACCTGCACCAGCATCTCCGGCCAGGCGAAACCCGTCATGGCACCGTCGGCGCCGCGCCGCATCTCCTGCGGCAGGTAGAGCCCACCGTTGCCGACCAAAATCGAAACGCGCCGGCGGCCCGGCTTCTTCTCGCTCTCGCGCACGCGCGTCAGCTTGGCGAGGCCGGGCGCGTCCTCGTGCTTCAGCATTACGAGCTGCTTGAAGTCGTCGACCAGCCGCTCGAACACGCTCGGCGGCAGGTACACGCCGGTGGCCTGCGGATAGTCCTGGTAGACGACCGGGATGTGCGGCCCGAGCGTCTCGAAGACCTGCGCATAGTAGTTGTAAATTCCGTCGTCGCCCTTGAGCCCGGCCGGCGGCGCCACCATCACGCCCGCGGCGCCCGCGACCATCACCTCGTGGCTCAGCCGCCGCACGTTCTCGAGGCCGGCATGGCTCACGCCCACGATCACCTGGCGGTCGCCGGCGCGGCCGATCACCCGCTTCACCACCTCGATCGACTCGTCGGCCGTGAGCTTGTGCGCCTCGCCCATCATGCCGAGCAGCGTGAAGCCATGAACGCCGCAGCGGATGTAGAAGTCGGTCAGGGTGTCGACGCTCTGCAGGTCGAGCGCGCCGTCGTCGGTGAACGGCGTGGCCGCGATGATGTAGACGCCCTTGGCGTTCTCGGTGAGTTTTGAAGTCATGAGCCGATCATGCCAGTCTGAGGTGCAAAGGGTAAGGGACCGATGAGCACCACTCGCATCGCAAACCTCGATCACGTCGTTGCCTGGGACGACTCCGAGCAGCGCCATGTCTATCTCGACGGCGCCGACCTCGTGTTCAAGGACAACGAGGTCGTCCATGTCGGCCCCGGCTATGCCGGTCCGGTGGACAGCACGATCGACGGCAAGGGCTTCATGGCAATCCCGGGCTTCGTCAACGTGCACTCCCATCCCTTCTCGGAGCCTGCCAATAAGGGCCTCACGGAGGAGTACGGCTCGGACAAGCTCGGCCAGAGCTCGCTTTACGAATACCTCACGGTCTACGGCCTCCATCCCGAGGATGCCGGCCCCTCGACGCAGGTCGCGATGTCGGAGCTGCTGAAGAGCGGCGTCACCACCATCACCGACCTGTCGATGGCACGCGACGGCTGGGTCGACCAGCTCGCCAAGACCGGGATCCGCGCCGTCGTCTGCCCGATGATGCGGCAGGGCGTGTGGTTCACCAAGAACGGCCACACCGTCGACTATGCGTGGGACGAGAAGGCCGGCGAGAAGGCCTTCATGGCCTCGATGAAGACGATCGACGAGGCGCTGAAGCATCCGAGCGGCCGCATCGGCGCGATGGCCGGCCCGGCGCAGATCGACACCTGCCGCGAGGGCTTCTTCCGCGAGGCGCTGCAGGAAGCCAAGAAGCGCGGCATCCCAATGCAGACCCATGCCTGCCAGGCGGTGGTCGAGTTCTATGAGATGGTGCGCCGCCACGGCAAGACCCCGATCGAATGGCTCGAGCAGATCGGCGTACTCGGGCCCGACCTGGTGATCGGCCACGGCATCTTCCTCAACGATCATCCGCAAATCCACCACCCGCACGGCAACGACTTCGAGCGGCTGCGCGATTCCGGCGCCTCGGTCGCGCACTGCCCCACGGTGTTCGCTCGGCGCGCGATGGTGATGAACTCGATCGGCCGCTACATGAATGCCGGCATCACGGTCGGCATCGGCACCGACACCTTCCCGCACAACATGGTCGATGAGATCCGGCTGGTCTGCTACGCCGCGCGCATCTTCACCGGCAACTACAAGATGGGCACGACGCGCCACGCCTTTGAGGCGGCGACGATCGGCGGCGCCAGGATCCTGCGCCGGCCCGATCTCGGCCGCCTGGCGCCGGGCTCGAAGGCCGACTTCTCGCTGGTCGACATGAGCCATCCCTACATGCAGCCGAGCCACGAGCCCGTCCGCAGCTTGATCTACTCGGCGAGCGAGCGCGCCATCCGCCACGTCTATGTCGACGGCAAGCAGGTGGTGAAGGACGGCAGGGTGCTGACCATCGACGTCGAGGCCGCCACCGCCGGCCTGATCGAGGGCCAGCGCAAGCGCCTCAAGACCGTCCACGAGCGCGACTGGGCCGGCCGCGACGCCGACGCCCTCTCCCCACCGGTCTACGCCAAGAAGGACCGCCTGCCGCAGAGCCGGCCGGTCCACTGACGCAGCATCCGCAGACCCCGTCCCAAACCGTCCCACGTCATGGACCAGCAAAATGCCGATGGAATCGGCATCGGAGGGCTGTAAGACCGGAAGACCGCGACACCCCCACCCCGCTTTCGATTGTTTTCGGCCCCTCCGCGCTCGATCGACCGCAAGAGGGCGCGAACGGAAGACGGGCATCATCATGCGGGCACATTGCACCAGCGCGCGCCGAACCCCTATTAAGGTCAATGGCCGCGCAAATTCGGTAACGGAATCAACCGGCGGATTCCGGTCCATTGCCCAACAGGCCGCTCTTCCAAGAGCCCTTATCCACAGGCTTTCTGGGCTCTCAGCCCGACGCTGGAACCACGTAGTCGGCCGGCCAGGTTGCCTTGAATGCCGGCAGCGCCTCGCAGCGATCGGCGACCGCATCGAGAGGCGGATGGCGGCCGATTGGCAGCAGCTCGGGGGCGGCTAGGCGCACGTAGCGCATCATGCAGGCGGTGGTGATCCAATCCTGACGCAGTGGCGCATCGGGCGGCCAGGACTGCGCCGCCAGCGCGCGAAGACCGCCCTCGGCCTGGGTGCGGCAGCGTGCGATCCAATCCGGCCAGCGGTAGCGCTCGGGGCGGACGAAGCGCTCGTAGGCCGCCGCCATGACCTTGTCGATCGTGCCGGTGGCGAGCGCGATGCGCTGCAATGTCTCCTGCCGCGCCGGCCCGCTCGGCGGCAGCAGCGCGCGGTCCGGCCCGACCTGCTGGTCGAGCCAGTCGAGGATGGCGCCTGAATCGATCAGTGTCGTCCCGTCGGCCAGGATCAGCGACGGCACGCGGCCCAGCGGATTGGTCCCGCGCATGGAGTCGAAATCGGCGAAGACCGAGCGTGCGTCGTGCTCGAAGGCGAAGCCCAGCAGTCCGAGGCTGACCGCGACGCGTCGTGTGTAGGGCGAGTCGTACTGCCCGACCAGAGTCATCGGCATCGTCATCTCCCTCCTCTTACAGGCCTCATCCTCTTGCCGGACCGCGGGCGTCTCGCCCGCATCATGATGGAGACATGAGCGGGCGAGACGCCCGCGGTCCGGCAAGATAGCTACGCGCCAGGCACGCCCGACGTCGTCGAATATTCGAAGTGCAGCGGCTGCTCGGGGTGGACCAGCGCATAGGCCGAGCGCGCTGCGATGGCGGCTTCCGCGAAGCCGGTCAGGATCAGCTTCAGCTTGCCCGGGTAGGTGACGACATCGCCGACGGCGAAGATGCCGGACCTGCTGGTCTGAGCCGTCGCCGGATCGACGGTGATCTGGTTGCGCTCCAGCGCCAGGCCCCACTCGGCGATCGGGCCGAGCGACATCGACAGGCCGAAGAACGGCAGCAAGATATCGGCGGGAATTTTCTTTTCGGCGCCGTCCAACGTCGCGACGTTGACCGCGCTGAGCTGGCCGTCGGCGCCGTCGAGGCTGGCCAGCTGGTACGGCACGACCATTTCGATCCTGCCCTCCTTCGCCAGCGCGTGCAGCCGTGCCTCGCTCTCGGGTGCGGCGCGGAACTTGTTGCGGCGGTGGACGACGGCAACGGTCGCGATCTCCGACAGCGACAACGCCCAGTCGACCGCCGAATCACCGCCGCCGGCGATGACGATGCGCTTGCCGCGGAATGCCTCGCGCTGGGTCACATAATAGAAGACGCTCTTGCCCTCGAACGCCTCGATCCCATCGAGCGGCGGCCGGTTGGGGCCGAAGGCCCCCACGCCCGCGGCGAGGATCACCGCGCGCGCCTCGATCACCGTGCCCTTGGAGGTCGTGAGCTTCCACCTGCCTGCCTGCTCTTCCAGCGCCTGGACCTGCTCGCCGAGGTGATAGACCGGCTTGAACGGCGCGGCCTGCACCCGCAGCCGGCCGACCAGATCGGCCGCATCGATCCGGGGGAAGCCCGGGACGTCGTAGATCGGCTTCTCGGGATAGAGCGCAGTGCATTGCCCGCCCACGTCGTCGAGCACGTCGACCACGTGGCAGGAGAGCCGCACCATGCCGCATTCGAACACGGTGAACAGGCCGACCGGCCCCGCGCCCACGATGACCACGTCGGTCTGATGGTGATGTCCGTCGGCCATGATCCCTAGATGGCGCACGTGATGCGCAAAGAAAAGGCCCCGGCCGAACGGACCGGGGCCTGGAATTTGGTAGCTGGGGGCGGACTTGAACCGCCGACCCCGGCATTATGAGTGCCGTGCTCTAACCAGCTGAGCTACCCAGCCATGGGTGGGGGCTTTTATGCGGGCCGGGCTCAGGGTGTCAAGGAACGCCACCAGATGAGATGCTCGTGGCATGAAGGAGCCTCAAGTTCATGTCCCTCTCCCCCCGCTGCGCGGGCGGAGAGGAACATGAGGCTTATCGAGCTTCATCATGCGACGGCCTCGTAGGCGACCTGAATCCGGCCCTCGGCGTCATCCTGCCAGCGGCATCGCTCGAGTGAGCCGTTGCCGAATTCGACACCCTCGTCCTCCCCGCGGCAGTCGACGATCCGGTAGATGTCGTCGCGAACATGTTTGGCGCTGACGGGCGCCCAGACGTCCACGGACTCTTGAGGCAAATGGACGTAGATCGTCACACTTGCCATCGCGAAGCTCACCTCGAGCGCCGGATGAAGCCGCCGCCCAGCACGCGGCTGCCAGTGGCGCGATCGTAGATCACGCAGGCCTGACCGGGGGAGACGCCGATCTCGGGCTCGGGGAAGCGGACGGTGAGACCGCCGTTCCCCCGCTCGACCGTAGCCGGGCGCAGCGGCTGCGACGAGCGGACCCTCACCTGCACCGGCAGCGCGCCGGTGAAATCGGGGCCGAGCCAGTTCACGTCGTACAGCGCGATCTCGCTCCGACCGAGGGCGGTTCTCGGACCGACGACGACGCGGCGCGTCTCGGGCTCGAGCTTGACGACGTAGAGCGGCTCGTTGTCGATGCCGGTGCGCTCGCCGAGCGACAGGCCGCGGCGCTGGCCGACCGTGAAGCGCACGATGCCGTCGTGATGACCGATGACCCGGCCCTTCAGGTCGACGATCTCGCCCGGATCGTTCGCCTCGGGGCGCAGCTTGCGCACGACGCTGGCATAGTCGCCGCTCGGCACGAAGCAGATATCCTGGCTGTCGGGCTTGTCCGCCACCGCGAGCTCGAAGCGCTGGGCCAGCGCGCGCGTCTCGCTCTTCGGCAGGTCGCCCAGAGGGAAGCGCAGGTAGTCCAGCTGCTGGGCGGTCGTGCCGAACAGGAAATAGCTCTGGTCGCGATTGGGATCGGCGCCGCGATGCAGCTCCGGGCCCGCCTCGCCCATCACGCGCCGGACGTAGTGGCCGGTCGCCAGCGCCTCGGCACCGAGCTCGCGCGCGGTCTTCATCAGGTCGCGGAACTTGACCGTGCGGTTGCAGGCGATGCAGGGCACCGGCGTCTCGCCGCGCAGGTAGCTGTCGGCGAAGCTGTCCATCACCTCGGCGCGGAACCGGCTCTCGTAGTCCAGCACGTAGTGCGGGATGCCGAGCCGGTCGGCGACATGGCGGGCGTCCTGGATGTCCTGGCCCGCGCAGCAGGCGCCGGTCTTCCCGACCGCGACGCCATGGTCGTAGAGCTGCAGGGTGACGCCGACGACATCATAGCCCTGCTCGGCCAGCAGGGCCGCTGTCACCGACGAGTCGACGCCGCCCGACATCGCGACCACGACTCGGGTGTCGCCGGGCGCCTTGTCGAGACCGAGGGAATTGCGGGCCATGGCGGGGCCTATATAGGCCTCTCAGCCCTGGAATTCCTCCCCCGTCAAAGCGCCTTCTGAGGCGCGCGATACGGGGGAGGTGGCCCGCGGGGTCGGAGGGGGAGGTCAGTCCCGGCGCCGGCCGGTATCCCGCACGGCGCGGGCAACGCCTTCATTGTCGTAGACGATGATCACCCGATCGCCCATCTGGACGTCGCCGTCGTCGCGCTGGGCGATGACGACCTGCTGGCCGTCGTCCTTGTTCACCGTGACGGCGATGCCGCGCGTCGGGCTGCTGCGGTCGATCGCGGTACCAGCAATCGCGCCGCCCACGGCGCCGAGGACACCGCCCAGCACCGCGCTGCCGGCCGTGCCGCCGATCGCGGCACCTGCGACCGCACCACCGACACCGCCGACGCCGCCGCCGATCAGGGTGCCGTTGCTGACGCCTCGCCTCGTGTTCCTGAGGTCGACGTCCTGGATCGCGACCACCCGCCCCGTCTCGCCGCGAAAGCCTCCCTGAGGCGCGGCCTGAATGCCCGGCTGCACGCCGCCCTCATTGCAGGCGCTGAGGGTCATCGCCAGCGCCAGGGGGGCCACCAGCGCCAAAAGCCATTTGCCGAACATGTAACTCCCTCCGCCTCACGTGGAACCGGAGGAAGTCTAGCAGGCTATTGCAACGTGCCGTAGCGCGGATCGTTCTGGGGCTGGGGACCAGTCTGGTAGCCATTTGCGTAGCCACTGTTCTGGTAGCCGCCGCCCGAATAGCCGCCGCCTGAGTAGCTGCTGTAGCCGCTGTGGGAGCTCGACTGCGGCGGCGCATAGCGCTGCGGCTGGCCGTAGTCTGCCGGCTGGGGACCGTAGTTGGAGCCCTGGCGATAGTCCTGCGGCGGCGGACCATAGTTGCCGCCATAGCTGCCACCGCCGTAACTGCCGCCCCCGTAGTTGTTGGCCTGGCGATAGTCCTGCGGCGGCGGCGCCTGGCGGTAATCCTGCGGCGCCGGCCCGGCATTCTGGTAACCGCCGTACTGGTTCTGGTAGTCCTGCTGGCGGCTATTGTCGCGCACCGCCTTGGCGACACCGTTGCGGTCCTGGAGGATCTGCACGCGGTCGCCCAGCTGCACGTCGCCGTCGTCGCGCTGGGCGATGGTGACCTGCTGCCCGTCGTCCTTCTGGACCGTGACCTCGATGCCGCGGCCGCCGCCGCCGATGCTGGTATGCCGGTCGATGATGGTGCCGGCAATGCCGCCGGCGACCGCGCCCAGCACGCCGCCGATCAAGCCGCCGCCGATGCCGCGGCCGCCCGAGGCGCCGATGGCGATGCCGCCCAGGCCGCCCAGCAGGCCGCCCATCATGGTGCCGTTGCTCATGCCGCCGCCGTTGCTGCCGCCGCCACCGCCCTGCAGGCTGACGTCGTTGATCGCCACCACCCGGCCCGAGCCGATGGGCTGCGCATTGCCGTAGGTCGATGCCGATGCGGTGCTGTAGCCGGAGGACGTGTTGACGATGCCGGGCTGAACGCCGTTGTTGGCGCATGCGCCAACGCCCCCTGCCAACAGTACCGGCAGCAGGATCGCTCTCGCCGAAATGCCCCTCATGAATACCCCTTTGTGACAAAGACCATACGATTCGGACTTTGGCGTTATTGGGGCACTTTACCCTCTTTCTTCGATCCAGGCGGCCTGGATGGCTTCGAGGATCTTCTCGTTGGATTTGTTGGGATCGTCGTCGAATCCGGGCAGCGCCATCACCCACTTGTGTAAGTCGGTGAACCGAAGGTTCACATTGTCGGCGTCGGGATGGGCCTCCTCGAGCTCGATGGCGATGTCGCTCACGTCGGTCCAGCGCAGCTTGCGGGCCATCCTCTCCCCCTACTTGTCGACCATCATGTTGCGGGTTGCGGCAGGCAACTTCACCACCAGCCCGTCGAGCTCCTCGGACATCTTGATCTGGCAACCGAGGCGCGAGGTGTGGGTGAGGCCGAACGCCAGGTCGAGCATGTCCTCCTCGTCCTCACTCGCCTCGCCGAGCTTGTCGAACCACTCCTTCTCGACGATCACGTGACAGGTCGAGCAGGCCAGCGATCCCTCGCACGCGCCTTCGATGTCGACATGGTTGCGATGGGCAATCTCCAGCACGCTGAGGCCGAGCGGCGCATCGACTTCCTTGCGCGAGCCGTCCTTCAGGATGAACGTCATCTTCGGCATCTAGATCCTCACAAACTCCGTCGTCCCGACCCGCGCGGATGAAATCCGCGCTTTAGCGAAGCGGAGTGGAGCGACCTTTTTCTTCCACGCTTCGCTCGGGACGACGGGAGTGTCATTCCCCTACTCGCCCTTCCAAATCCTTCACCGCCATGCCCGACAGCGCCTCGCGGATGCCGCGGTCCATGCGCCGTTCGGCGAACGGCTTGCTGAGCGTCTCGAGCGCCTCGGCGGCGGCGTTGATCTCGTCGCGGTCCTCGCCAGCCACGGCCTTCTCGATGCGGGCGCGCGCGGCCTCCAGCTCGGCGCGCTCCTCGGCCGACAGCAAGCCGCCGTCACGGGCCAGCGCCGAGTCGAGCGCCAGCAGGTTGCGGTTCGCCTCGACCCGCGCCTCGGTCAGCAGGCGCTTCGCCATGTCCTCCTCGGCGTGGTCGAGGCTGTCGTACAGCATGTCGGCCATGTCCTCGTGGCTGAGACCATAGGACGGTTTCACCTCGACGCGCTGGGCGACACCGGTGGTCTTCTCCTCCGCCGACACGGTCAGCAGGCCGTCGGCATCGACGGCAAAGGTCACGCGAATGCGGGCCGCACCCGCTGTCATCGGCGGGATACCGAGCAATTCGAAGCGCGCCAGGCTGCGGCAATCGTCGACCATCTCGCGCTCGCCCTGGACGACGTGGATCGCCATCGCGCTCTGGCCGTCCTGGTAGGTCGTGAAGTCCTGCGCCAGCTGGACCGGGATCGGCGTGTTGCGCGGCACGATCTTCTCGACGATGCCGCCCATCGTCTCGAGACCGAGCGACAGCGGCGTCACGTCGAGCAGCAAGGTCTCGGAGCCGCCGGTCAGCGCCTCGGCTTGCAGCGCTGCGCCCAGCGCCACCACCTCGTCGGGATCGATGTCGGTGAGCGGCGCCATGCCGATCAAGTCGGCGACCGCCGACCGCACCAGCGGCACGCGGGTCGAGCCGCCGACCAGCACCACGCCGTGGACCTCCTCGACCTTCATCCCGGCGTCGTCGAGCACGCGGCGCGCGATGTCGATCGTCCGCTTCACGTAGCTCGCGACCATCGCGTCGAACTCGGGCCGCGTGAGCGCATGGAAAGACGGCACGCCAGCGAGCTGCAGGCGGCCCGAAGTCTGATCGCGGTCGGAGAGCTGCTCTTTCATCGTGCGCGCCAGAGCGAGCGCGTTCTTCACCGCGCCCTCGTCGACCGTATCGGCCAGCCCGTCCTTCTGGCGCTCTTCCAGCATGCGCTCGGCGATGGCGCGATCGAAGTCGTCGCCGCCCAAGGCCGTATCGCCGCCGGTGGCGAGCACCTGGAACACGCCCTTCTCGAGTCGCAGCAGCGAGAAGTCGAAGGTGCCGCCGCCCAGGTCGTAGACCGCGTAGAGTCCCTCTTTGCCCTTGTCGAGACCGTAGGCCAGCGCGGCCGCGGTCGGCTCGTTGACCAGACGCAGGACTTCCAAGCCGGCCACCCGCGCGGCATCGCGGGTCGCGGTGCGCGCGGCATCGTCGAAATAGGCCGGCACGGTGATCACCGCCCGCTCGATCGGCTTCTCCAGCGCCGCCTCGGCCCTGGCCTTGAGCGCCTTCAGGATCTCGGCCGAGATCTCGACCGGCGAGCGCGCCTTCCCGGCGATGCGCAGCTTCACCATGTCGGTCTCGCCCGTGCCCGGCTCGATCTCGTAGGGCAGCACGCCGGCGACGGCATGCACATCGGCCGCACCGCGGCCCATCAGGCGCTTCACCGAGGCCACGACATTGCGCGGCTCGTTCGCCATCAGCGCACGGGCCTCGTCGCCGACGATCACGCCACCGGCCGACGGATAGGCGACGACCGACGGCACCAGCGCCTTGCCGGTCTCGTCGTGCAGCGCCGCGGGCTTGCCCTCGCGCGCGATCGCGACCACCGAATTGGTGGTGCCGAGATCGATGCCGACGGCCAACGTCCCCTCACCGGCATGCGGCAGAGGCGTTTCGCCCGGCTCATGGATCTCCAGCAGGGTCATGGCTTTCCTGAATTGCTGCGCAGATTGGACCGTCTCGCCTTCGCCTCGTCGGCGAACTTGTCGAGGTAGCGCAGGCGAAGGAGCGCCTTTCTGATGGCGGGCTTGTCGTTTGCCAAGAACAAACCGCCCAGCTCCGCCAGCGACTTCTGCATTTCGCCGCGCGTCTTCGCGGCCAGCGCATCGATGGCCTCGATGCTGCTCGCCTCGTGCAATTCCTCGCGCGCTTCCATCGCTTCCATCAAGAGCTCCGGGTCGTCGATCGTCTTGCCGTCGCCCGGCAGCTCGACGCCGTTGAGCTCCGCCAGGTAGACGGCGCGCGCCAGTGGATCCTTCAGCGTGCGGTAGGCGTCGTTCAGCGCCGCGGCTTCAACCGAAGCCCTTGCCCGCTCCTCCGCAGGCTTGCCGACGAAACGGTCGGGATGCCACTGCCGCTGACGGGCGAAGTAGGCCTTGTCGAGCGCGGCGGCATCGGTGTCGAGCGCCGCCGGCAATCCCAGCCGCGCGAAATGATCCATGACGAGACGTCTTCAGACGTGGAAGGATTCGCCGCAACCGCAGCGGCCCTTCTCGTTGGGGTTCTTGAAGACGAAGCCCTGCTTCAGCTTCTCTTCCTCGTAGTCCATCTCGGTGCCGATCAGGAACAGAGAGGCCTTGGGGTCGATCAGGAGCTTGATGCCCTGCGTCTCGACCACCTCGTCCATCGGCTCCTGCTTGTCGGCGAATTCGAGCGTGTAGCTGAGACCCGAGCAGCCCTTGGTGCGCACGCCGATGCGGATGCCGGCGGTCGGCTTGCCGCGGCCCTCGATCAGCGCCTTGGCGCGCTCCACCGCTGCCGGCGTCACCGTCATGAGCTGGGGGCGCGGTCGGCGCGGCCGCGGCGGTGCGGCCGGCTTGGGGGCGTCAGTCGTGGTGGGCGTGCTCATGTCCGCACTTACTCCGCGGCGTCCTTGGCGGTCTCTTCGGTCTTCTTCGCGATCTTCGCGCGATAGTCGGCGATCGCGGCCTTGATCGCATCCTCGGCGAGGACCGAGCAATGGATCTTCACCGGCGGCAACGCCAGGTGCTTGGCGATGTCGGTGTTCTTGATGGTCTCGGCCTCGTCGATCGTCTTGCCCTTCACCCACTCGGTGACGAGCGAGCTCGAGGCGATCGCCGAGCCGCAGCCGAAGGTCTTGAACTTGGCGTCCTCGATCAGGCCGTCGGCGCTGACCTTGATCTGCAGCTTCATGACGTCGCCGCAGGCCGGCGCACCGACCAGGCCGGTGCCGACGTCCTCGGAGTTCTTGTCGAGCGACCCGATGTTGCGCGGGTTCTCGTAGTGGTCGATCAGCTTCTCGCTGTAGGACATGACTCTCTCCTCAATTCCCCAAAGCCGGCCCAGTATTCTAGTGGGCCGCCCATTCGATTGACTTCAGATCGATGCCTTCCTGGGCCATTTCCCAGAGCGGGCTCATCGCCCGCAGCTTGTTGACGTGGCGCACCAGCTCGTCGACCGCCGTGTCGACCTCCTGCTCGGTGGTGAACCGGCCGAGGCCGATGCGCAGCGAGGTGTGCGCCATCTCCTCCTCGACGCCGAGCGCGCGCAGCACGTAGCTGGGCTCGAGCGAGGCCGAGGTGCAGGCCGAGCCGGACGACACCGACAGGCCCTTGATGCCCATCATCAGCGACTCGCCCTCGACATAGGCGAAGCTGATGTTGAGGTTGCCCGGAATGCGGTGCTCGAGGTCGCCGTTGACGACGATCTCGGTCAGCTTGTCCTGCAGGCCCTTGAGCATGCGCTCCTGCAGCTTCTTCAGCCGCTTGGCCTCGCCGTCCATCTCCTTCATGCAGATCTCGGCCGCCTCGCCCAGCCCGACGCACAGCGGCGTGGGCAAGGTGCCCGAGCGGAAGCCGCGCTCCTGGCCGCCGCCGACGATCAGCGGCACCAGCCGCACGCGCGGCTTGCGGCGGACGTACAGGGCGCCGATGCCCTTGGGCCCGTAGATCTTGTGGCCGGAAATGCTCATCAGGTCGACGTTCATCTTCTCGACGTCGAGCGGGATCTTGCCGGCAGCCTGGGCTGCGTCGGTGTGGAAGAACGTCTTCTTCTCGCGGCAGATCTTGCCGATCTCCTCGAGTGGCTGGATTACGCCGATCTCGTTGTTCACCGCCATGACCGAGACGACGACCGTCTTGTCGGTGATGGCGTTGCGCAGGACCTCGAGGTCGATCAGCCCGTTCTTCTGGACCGGAAGGTACGTGACCTCGAAGCCGCTCTGCTCGAGATGGCGGCAGGTGTCGAGCACGCACTTGTGCTCGGTCACGGTGGTGACGATGTGGTTCTTGCGGTCCTTGTAGAACTCGGCGACGCCGCGGATCGCGAGGTTGTTCGATTCGGTGGCACCGGAGGTGAAGATCACCTCCTTCTCGTCGGCGCCGATCAGCTTGGCCACTTGGCCGCGTGCCTTCTCGACGCCCTCCTCCGCCTCCCAGCCATAGGAGTGGCTGCGCGAATGGGGATTGCCGAACTTGTAAGTGAAGTACGGCAGCATCGCCTCGAGCACGCGCGGGTCCATCGGCGTCGTCGCCTGGTAATCCAGGTAGATCGGCTGGTCGTTGCGCCGGATCTGCTTGATCGCGTTCATGCTGGCGTTCATGCTAACCCCTTGAAATCCCTACGCTGCCCGGCGGGTTGCTGGCGCAATATCCGAGCGTGTTACTCGGGTATATAGAGCCTGCCAAGCCGCGATCAAGCGATCAATATCCTCAAAAACCGTGTTCCAGCCGCAACTTATGCGGATCGCCGTCTCGGCCTCGGCAGGTTCCACGCCCATTGCCGTCAGCACAGCCGACCGGGTGACCTTGCCCGAGGAGCAGGCCGAGCCCGCGCTGACCGCCACGCCGGCCAAATCGAACGCCATCACTTGGGTTTCTGCCTTCACGCCGGACATGGAGATGCAGGTCGTGTTGGGCAGGCGCGGCACGGCCGCTCCGTAGACCTTGCCCGGCAGGCTCCCCTCGATGCGATCGCGTAGCGCCGCCACGTCCCGCCCGTCGCACGACACCTCTGCCGCGGCGCCGAAGCCCACGATGCCGGCGACGTTCTCGGTCCCGGCGCGCCGATAGGATTCCTGGCCGCCACCGACCCGGTCGGTCGCAAACGGCGCGCCATCGCGCACCACCAGCGCGCCGACGCCCGTCGGCCCGCCGAGCTTGTGGGCGGAAAGGCTGAGATAGTCGATGCCCAGGCCGTGCAGATCGACCGGGATCTTGCCCGCGGCCTGGACCGCGTCGCAGTGGACCAGCGCGCCCGCGTCGCGCGCGAGGCGCACGACCTCGGCGATCGGCTGGATTACGCCGGTCTCGTTGTTGGCAAACATGACCGAAACCAGCGCCGGCCGGCCGGCCAGCATCCGTTCGAGCGCGGAGAGATCGATCACACCGTTTGCGTCAACGGGAATGCGCTCGGCATCCGGGGCTGCCTTCAGCACGCTCTCATGCTCGATCGCCGAAACGAGGACGCGGCTCTGCCCGCGCACGGCCAGATTGTTCGCTTCCGTGCCGCCCGAGGTGAACACGACCTCGCCCGGCAGCGCCCCGACCAGCGCCGCCACCTGCTTACGGGCCCTGTCGATTCGCGCACGCGCCGCGCGACCCGGACGATGGACCGACGACGGATTGCCGCCCGCCTTCAACGCCTCGACCATGGCATCGAGCACCACCGGCCGCATCGGGCTGGTGGCGTTGTGGTCGAGGTACGTGTACGCGGCGGCCATGACGCTGCTCTAGCTGGCAGCGGCCATCGAATCGGCGTTGGCGGGCGCCGGCGGCGCCTCGGCGATCCGCGGCGAGAGCTTGCGCTCTAGCACGTCGTGCAGGGTCACCGAGCTCAGGAACACGTGAATCTGGTTGCCGAGCTCCTCCCACAAATCGTGCGTCAGGCACTTGCTGCGGTCGGCCCGGCAGCCTGCCTGCCCCATCTCGGTGCAGCGGGTCGCCTTGATCGGCTCGTCGACGGCCAGGATGATTTCGGACACCCGGGTCTCGGCCGAGGCGCGCGCGAGCCGGTAACCGCCGCCCGGTCCGCGTACGCTCTTCACCAGCTCGGCCCGGCGCAGGCGGGCAAAAAGCTGTTCCAGATAGGACAGCGAGATTTCCTGACGGGCCGCGATATCCGAGAGGGACACGGGCTTGGTCTGGGCATGACGGGCCAGGTCGACCATTGCCATCACGGCATAACGGCCCTTGGTGCTGAGCTTCACAGCATCCTCCTCCGCCTCAAAGGTCTTGAAAACCAAGGCGTTGCTACGATATTCCAGCCCCCGGACAGGGTTCTGGGAAAAACCAACCAGTTGGCTCGGATTTAATAAACCCGAGTTGGCAGGTCAAGTATCAAGATTCTTTCGCATTTTGCTGCCGTTCGCCCGTTCCGGCGGCCAATAATGACGAATAACCGGAGTGCAGATGCCTGACGTGATGTTTATCGGCCCCGAGGGTCGCCTCGAAGGCCGCTATCACCAGAGCAAAGAAGAGCACGCGCCGATCGCGCTGATCCTCCATCCTCATCCGCAATACGGCGGGACCATGAACCACAAAGTGGTCTTCTCGCTGTTCCACGTCTTCGTGAATCGCGGCTTCTCGGTGCTGCGCTTCAATACGCGCGGCGTCGGGCGCAGCCAGGGCCGCTTCGACAATGGCATGGGCGAGCTCTCCGATGCGGCGGCGGCGCTCGACTGGCTGCAGGGCATGAACGCCGATGCGAAATCGTGCTGGATCGCGGGCTACTCCTTCGGCGCCTGGATCGGAATGCAACTCCTGATGCGTCGGCCCGAGATCGACACCTTCATCTCGGTCGCCCCACCGGCCAATTCCTATGACTTCGGCTTCCTCGCCCCCTGCCCGTCGTCCGGGCTGATCGTCGGCGCGGAGAAGGACGAGGTCGTGCCGCTCGCCGACATCCAGAAGCTGGTGGCGCGGCTCAGCCTGCAGAAGGGCATCACCGTCGAATCGCGCACCATCAAGGGCGCCAATCATTTCTTCCACGATTCGCTCGACAAGCTCGCGGTCGAAGTCGACCGGTACGTCGCCAAGTGCCTGATCAACCCGCCGGGCCGGGCGACCTCCAACAAAGAACCGTAAAAGCAGGACGGCCTAGGCTGGCAAATGCAGCCGGCCGCCGCACAGCGGCTTGGGCGCGCCCGTCGTCATCGGGAAGGTGAGCGGCAGGCCGCGCAGCGAGCGCACCGCCAGGAACGCGAAGGCCTGGGCCTCCAAAGCATCGCCGTCCCAACCAAGCGTCGACGCCGGCACAACGGGCGCGTCCGTCTCCGCCGCGATCGCCGCCAGCAAGGTCGGATTGCGCGCGCCGCCGCCGGTAACGATCCACTGCTTCGCGGCCTGCGGGAAGTGACGGGCGGCGAGCGCGATCGCGCGCGCCGAGGCGCGAGTCAGCGTAGCCGCGCCGTCCGCGACCGACAGGCCGTCGGCCCAGTCGTCGTTGAAATCGCCGCGATCGAGCGACTTCGGCGGCTTGCGTGCGAAGTAGCGATGCTCGACCCAGCGCTCGAGCCTTGGCCGATCGACCTTGCCCGAAGCCGCGAGCGCGCCGTCGCGATCGAAGCGCTGCCCGGCGCGACGCGCGCACCAGTCGTCGATCGGCCCGTTGCCCGGCCCGGTGTCGAAGGCCAGCAGGGAATCGTCCTCGCCGATCCAGGTGACGTTGGCGACGCCGCCGATATTCACCACGGCGATCGGCCGCGGCAGGTCGCGCACCAGCGCGGCATGGAACACCGGCACCAGCGGCGCGCCCTGCCCGCCCGCCGCCACGTCGGCGCCGCGCAGGTCGTTGATCACGCGCACGCCCAGCGCCCGGGCGAGGCCTGCCCCATCGCCGATCTGCCAGGTGAAGCGCTTCTCCGGCCGGTGCGTGATGGTCTGTCCGTGGAACCCCGCGACGTCGAGCGTATCGAGCGGCACGCCGTGCGTCTGAGACCAGAGCTTGGTCGCAGCCACATGGGTCTGCGTCACGGCCTGCTCGGCCGCCGCCGTCGCTTCATTGGGCTGCTCGGCGGCGAATGCTGCGCGGATCAGATTCCGGACCTCGTCCGGATACGGCACGGTCAGTGTCGGCCCGAACGACGCCACCCGCTCGCCATCGGTGTCGATCAGCGCTACATCGACGCCGTCGACCGACGTCCCGCTCATCAGGCCCAGCGCACGCATCAGGGTTCGGGACTATTGGCCGGCATTGCAGGACCATGTTACACCCGCGGCCCTTTCAGGACAAATCCTGGGCAACGACCGGGCAGAGAGATGGCGGCCTTCAAGTCGGACTTCATGCGGATCGTGCACGAGCGTGGCCTGGTGCATCAGGCCAGCGATGCCGCGCGTCTCGACGAGCTGCTGTCGACCGGAACGCGCACGGCCTATATCGGTTTCGACTGCACCGCCGATTCACTGCATGTCGGCTCGCTGCTGCAGATCATGATGCTGCGCTGGTGGCAGAAGACGGGCCACAAACCGATCGTGCTGATGGGCGGCGGCACCACCAAGATCGGCGACCCGTCCGGCCGCGACGAGTCGCGCCAGCTCCTGACCGCCGAGCAGATAGACGCCAATATGGCCGGCATCCGCCGCGTCTTCGACAAGTACATCGCGTTCGGCGACGGCGCGACCGATGCGCGGATGGTCAACAATGCGGAGTGGCTCGACCAGCTGCTCTACATCCCCCTGCTGCGCGAGGTCGGGCGGCATTTCTCGGTCAATCGCATGCTGACCATGGATTCGGTGCGGCTGCGACTGGAGCGCGACCAGCCGCTCACCTTCCTCGAGTTCAACTACATGATCCTTCAGTCCTACGACTTCGTGGAGCTCAAGAAGCGCTACGACTGCATCCTGCAGATGGGCGGCTCGGATCAGTGGGGCAACATTGTCATGGGCACCGATCTCGGTCGCCGCATGATCGGTGCGGAGCTGTTTGCCCTGACCACCCCGCTGCTCACGACCTCGTCGGGCGCCAAGATGGGCAAGACGGCGTCGGGCGCCGTTTGGCTAAACGCCGAGCGCGTGTCGCCCTATGACTTCTGGCAGTACTGGCGCAACACCGAGGACCCCGATGTCGGCCGCTTCCTGCGGCTGTTCACCGAGCTCCCGCTCGACGAGATTCGCCGCCTCGAGAAGCTCGAGGGCCAGGAGATCAACGAGGCCAAGAAGGTCCTCGCCAACGAGATCACCAGGCTATGCCACGGCGCGGCCGCTGCGGCGGAGGCCGAGGCGACCGCGCGCCGGACCTTCGAAGAAGGCGGCAAGGCCGAGAGCCTGCCCACCGTCACCGTGCCGCGGGCGCAGCTGGCCGACGGCATTGCCGCATTCGAGCTGTTCCACCAGGCTGGACTGGCACCCAGTCGCACCGAGGCCCGCAAGCTGATCCGCGGCGGTGGCGGCCGGCTGAACGACAAGCCGATCGCGTCCGACACGATGGTGATCAACGAGGGCGACCTCGGTTCGGACGGCACGCTCAAGCTTTCGGCCGGCCGAAAGCGCCACGTGCTCGTACGACCACGGGCCTAGCTCTGTCGCGCTTGATCGAAATCTTTCCCTAAGGCGCGCGATCGACAGGCGACGCTTCGGAACTGGAGCGCCCGTCGTAGAGCGGCGTTGTGAAGAGCTCGCGCAGCGCCCCCGGCGTCACCGCCGACAATATGTTGACGTCGCTCTTGAGATCGCCGAGCGGTCCGTCGAGTCGATAGGCGATCGCGAACACGCCGCCGTTCCTGCCGCCGGTCAGCAGCGGACCGAGGAGCGGCACGTTCGACAGCAGGTTGTTCAGCACGAACCCCGGCACGACGATGCCGCGCAGGTGCGCCTGGTCGCTCGCCAGGTCGATGACGCCGGCGGTGGTCAGGCCGATCGAGTTGTTGGAGGTGTGGCCGTCCTTCAGCTCGATGCGATCGCCGCTCTTGATGACCTGCGTCTCAAGGGCGTCGAACGGCTGCAGCGGGTCGCCGGCCCGCTTCAATGCGTCGATGGTCGAGTTGAGCGTGCCGATGTCGGGCCGCGGCGTCATCCTCTGCAGCCTGTAGGACCCAAGCTTCAGCCGCCCGGTGAGCGGCGCGCCGGCCGCGTTGTCGTCGATCCGCCCGCGGAAATCGAGAAAGCCGCCGGACATCCCGTCGACCCAGCCGGTTTCCCTCAACAGTCCACCGAAGTCGGCGACGTATAGATTGACGCTGCGGCCCTGCGCCGCCGGCGCGATCCTGAGCGTTCCGCCCCTGCCCGCGCCGATGCCGAGATTGGCCGAGACCATGCGGTCGCCGCTGAGTTCGAGCGTCCCGTTCAGGGAACCGAGGCTGCCGCGCTGGAGCACGACCCGGTCGAGCTGCAGCAGCAAGCGCGTGCTCTCTCTCGCGCGCGATGCGGGCCCGCCAGGATTGGCCTTGGCGAGATCCTCGCGCGCCTTCAGCATCGCCCGCACGCGGCTCAGCTCGAGCGAGCGTCCGCGCAAGTCGACCTCCACGCTTCCGGCGGTGCCGCGCCGCCAGTCGGCGGAGATGTTGGTGCCGCCAATCGAGAGCTCTCCGACCGCGACTTGCTGGACGGAGTTGTCCGCGCCGAACCGTACCTGGCCCTTGGTCTGCAGCCCGTTCGCATGCGCCTCGAAGTCCGCGGTCGACAACTTTCCGCCCGGCGCGAGCTTCATGCCCAGCGTCAGATGGCCGTCGGTACCGGCATCCTTGCTCCAGGCGATCGGGGACGTGAGCTTCGCGCCCTTCAAATCGAACTTGCCGTTCAGTTCGGCCGATCCGTTGGCGGCCACCTGATAGGAGAAGCTGGTGACGTTCACCGGGCCGGAGACGTAGGGCTCGGGCGACAGGAACCCCGCCTTGGCAACCAGGGCTGCAGGGATCGTGCCCTTGACCTCGTAGCGCTGCCGATAGGCGGCATGAGGGGCGAACTGCTCGCGCCAAACGATATCCACGGCGTTGCCGTCGAACTTGCCGGTCCCGGTCACGTTGAGCTGCGAGTTGGCATAGACCAGCCGCCCGACCCCGTCGGTGAGGTCGACAGTGCCTATCGCATTCCTGAGCGAAAACGCCGACACCGCCGCTTCGGCCTTGATGTCGATGTCCGAGACGGTGATCGAATTCAGCAGCGGAAAGGAAAGCGTCAGCTCGATCGCGGCGTCGCCGCCCAGCCGCTTCGGATCGTAGAGCGCGTCGCGCGGCAGGCCGAGCTTGGGCCGCGACAGCAAGGCGGCGACCGCCGAAGCCGGTCCCGTGATCGGCACGCGCAGCGCCGCGGTCTGTTGCGATGCGGGTCCGTCGAGCCCGGTCAGGTCGATCGTGGCCCCGGTCACTGCCAGACCGACCGCATTGCCGCCGGCGATGTCGAAGTGCATCGCGCTGCCCTCGAAGCGCGCGTTGCCCGAAACGTTCAGCAGTTCGGGCATGTGTGGCATGTAGTGCACCGTCATGCCGCGATAGGCGAGATAGGCCACATCCCGGTCGACGCTGAGCTGCGAAAGATCGTTGCCCGGCGTGCTGACGGCGAATTCGGCAGCGATATCGAGCGTGCCCTGGCTCAGGTTGGCGAGGGCCCATGCCCGGCCGCCTTCGGCGAACTCGAGCGGCCAGTAGTCGCCCAGCTTGTCGATCGGGACGTTCTTCAGCTCGGCCTTGCCGCTGAAGGTCTGCCCCTTCTCGGTGCGCTCGCCGTTCCCCGTCACGGCGATCTTCGCGACCCCCATGTCGATGTCGATGTGATCGACCTTTGCGGTATGGGCAGTCGCATCGATATGCGCCAGCGCGCTGACCGAGTGCACCTTGTGGGCGACGGGCAGGATGCCGGGCAAGGTGATGGTGCCGGCGCCGGCAGTGACCTCCATGGCGACCGTCCGCACTTCGCCGCTGCCATTGGCCTCCACCTTCAGGCGGCCGGATAGGGCGATGTCGAGCCCCCGCAGGAGCGCGGCGTCGGGCGACAGATCGGCCAGCATCGACGGCTTCATGCCGTCGATCGCGGCCTCGAAGGAAATGCGGCTGCGGTCGCGCGAGTAGGTCCCGTCGAGGCTGACGCCGATCGGCTCGCCGCTGCTCGGACCGAGAAAGGTGGCCTTTGCCGAGATCTTCACCCCGGCGGCGTCGCGGTTCAGTCGAGCCTGGACGTCCGGCGCCAGCCAGACGACGCCGCTCGGCACGTCACGCAGCGACACGCGCGCGTGCACAACGTCGATCGTGTTGAGCTGGCCGAGCACAGAACGGTCGTTGTGCTCCGAGAGGAGCTGCTCGATCAGCAGGTCGACCACCTCGGCCTGCGAATCGGGATCGCTGCGCGCCAGCACCCGCTGCAGCATGCCGCCTTCGCGGGCGATGTCGGCCTCGAGGTTGGGCCGGTTGACCACGATCGAGACCGGCCGCAGATGGCCGTTGATCACGCTGCGGGAGTCGAAGGCGACGGCGATGCCCGGTGCCGACGCAAGCTCGTGGCCGCTGGCGTCCGTCAGATGCAGCCCGGTCAGGACCAGCCGCATCGGTTCCTTCAGGCCGCTCCATTCGACGTAGATATGTTCGGCTTTGACGCGCACCGGTCCCGCGGGCGTATCGAACTCGGTCGGCAGGAATGGGCGCGCGACCTCGAGGTCGACCGGTCCGGACAGCAGGCGCAGGACGACGGCGGTCATCAGGACCGCCGCGATGGCGACGACAATCGTCACCACACGCGCACAAAACCGATAAGTCCGGATCACCAATGCTCGTTACTTCCGCGTTGACCGAGGGCGGCTGCAATGCCCAATCTACCGGGCGCCCCTTCCCATGTCTTGGCTTTCGACCGCTCGCCTGCCGCAACCCTACAATCCAGAGCGGTTGGCGGTCGCCTGGACGCGCTGGCGCGAGACGGCAGCGATGCCGGACGATCCCGCCGGAACGGCACTGCTCGACGCGTTGTTCGGCAACAGTCCGTATCTGACCGAGACCGCGCTACAGAACCCGACTTTCATGGCCGATCTGTGGCGCACCGGGCCGGACGCCGCGCTGACGCAACTCGACCATGAACGCGAGGCCGTGCGGGCCGAAGCGCGGGCCGGCGCCGCGCCTGAAGCGATTGCTGCGCGGCTGCGCCGGCTGAAGCGCAGCGTGGCGCTCACCGTCGCCGTTGCCGACATCGCCGGCGCGTGGCCGCTCGAGCGCATCACGGGCACGCTGAGCCGCTTCGCGTCAGCCTGCATCGATGCTCTCGTCTCTGCGATCCTGCTGCAGCTCGAGCGCGAGGGAAACCTGGCACTCGGCGGCGACCCACAGGCTGCGGCTTTCACCGTCCTCGGCATGGGCAAGCTGGGCGCCGACGAGCTCAACTACTCCAGCGACATCGACCTGATCCTTCTCTACGACCGCGAAGCGCCGGCGATCGCGAGCAACGAGCAACTGTCACGTCATTTCGTGCGGGTCTCGCGCATGCTGGTGCAGCTGATGTCGGAGGCGTCGGTCGACGGCTACATCTTCCGCACCGACTTGAGACTTCGCCCCGACCCCGGCTCGACGCCGCTCGCCATGTCGGTCCAGGCGGCCGAGCTCTACTACGAGAGCGTCGGCCAGAACTGGGAGCGCGCGGCGATGATCAAGGCGCATCCGGTGGCCGGCAATCTCGGCGTGGGCGCGGAGTTCCTGGCCGCGCTGCGTCC
Source organism: Reyranella sp. (assembly GCA_035293665.1). Lineage (GTDB taxonomy): Bacteria > Pseudomonadota > Alphaproteobacteria > Reyranellales > Reyranellaceae > Reyranella. The sequence goes on from DATGMK010000104.1 coordinate 108,895, forward strand.
CTATATATGGCGCCGCCATCTCGACTTCGCGGCGATCCACGACATCCATTCGATCAAGCGCCAGATCGACGCCCACCGTGGCGGCGGGACGGTCAAGGTCGCCGGTCACAACGTGAAGCTGGGCCGTGGCGGCATCCGCGAGATCGAGTTCTTCGCCCAGACACAGCAGCTGATCTTCGGCGGCCGTAACCCCGACCTGCGCCTGCGTGGCACCTGCGAGACGCTGCGCGCCCTCGCGGCCGCCGGTCACGTCGAGCCGCGCGCCACCGCCGAGTTGATCGCCGACTACGGTTTCCTGCGCCGGGTCGAGCACCGCCTGCAGATGGTCGCCGACCAGCAGACCCACAGCCTGCCCGAGGATGCCGAGGGTCTTGCGGCGATCGCGACCTTCCTCGGCTATGCCGAGCCCACCGCCTTCCAGGACGAGATGCTGGCCACGCTACGCCGCGTCGAGAGCCACTATGCGCGGCTGTTCGAGGATGCGCCCAGCCTCGCCGGCCCTGGCGGCAATCTGGTCTTCACCGGCACCGATGACGATCCCGGCACTCTCGAGACCCTGCGCGGCCTGGGCTTCCGCGACGTTTCCGCCGCAGCCGGCGTGGTGCGGCGCTGGCATCACGGCCGCTATCGGTCGACGACGTCGCCGCGGGCGCGTGAGCTGCTTACCGAGCTGATGCCGGCCCTGTTGAAGGCGCTGGGCGAGACCGCTGCGCCCGACCAGGCGCTGCTGAACTTCGACCTCTTCCTCAGCAACCTGCCGGCGGGCGTGCAGCTTTTCTCCCTGTTCAAGTCGAACCCGGCGCTGCTCGAGCTGGTCGCGGCGATCATGGGCAGCGCGCCCGGACTCGCCGCGCAGCTCGCCCGCCGCACCGTCCTGCTCGATTCGGTGCTCTCCTCCGACTTCTACGCGGCCCTGCCGTCGGCCGAGGAAATGACCGATGAGCTCACCCGCCTGCTGGCCCAGGTCGAGGACGAGCAGGATATCCTCGACGCCGCCCGGCGGTGGACCAACGAGCAGCGCTTCCAGGTCGGCGTGCAGCAGCTCAAGCGCATGGTGCGGCCGGCGCAGGCGGGACTCGCCTATTCCGACATCGCCCAGGCCACCATCGCTGCGCTGTGCGACCGCGTGGAAAAGCGCTTCGCGCACCAGCACGGCGCGTTCCGCGGCCAGCGGCTGGCGGTGCTGGCATTGGGCAAGCTCGGCAGCCGCGAGATGTCGGCGACCTCCGACCTCGACCTGATCTTCGTCTACGACATCCCGCCCGGGCTCGAGGCGTCGGACGGCGCCCAGCCGCTGGCGCCCATCCAGTACTACACCCGGCTCAGCGGCAAGATCGTGACCGCCCTGACCGCGCTCACCAACGAAGGCGCATTGTACGAAGTCGACATGCGCCTGCGCCCGTCCGGCCGCGCCGGTCCGCTGGCCAACTCGCTGGAAGGTTTCGAGACCTATCACGCGCAGTCGGCCTGGACCTGGGAGCACATGGCGCTGACCCGCGCCCGCGTGATCCATGGCCCGGCCGAGCTGGTCGAGCGGCTGCAGCGCACCATTCTCGCCACCCTCCGACGGCCTCGCGATCCCAACGCGCTGCTGCGCGACGTCGCCGACATGCGCGACCGCATCGCCAAACACGCACCACCCAAGAGCCCATGGGACTTCAAGCATCTGCGCGGCGGCCTGTTCGACATCGACTTCGTCGCCCAGTATCTCGCGCTGCGCAACGCCGCGGAGAAGCCCGCGATCCTCGACGTGCATCCCGCCGAAGTCCTACGCCATGCCGCCGAACTGGGCGTGCTCGATCGCGCCGATGCCGATCGCCTGCGCGCGGCGCGCGGCCTGATGTCGGACGTGCAGAGCCTGCTGCGGCTCACCCTCAACGGCGACGAAGCGTCGTTCGACGAGGCCAAGGCGCCGGAGGGCCAGCGCCGCCTGATCGCCCAGACGCAGGACGTGCCCGACATCGCCGCGCTGCAGGCGCGCCTCACCGAGGAGACGGCGGCGGCGCGTGCTATATACGAGAAGATCATCGATACGCCCGCCCAAGCCGCGGGCTGGACGGGGAGAGAGGCATGAGCGTCGAGGAAGGCAAGAAGGCGCCGGACTTCACGGGCGCGACGGATGGCGGCGGCAAGCTCAAGCTCTCCGAGCTGCGCGGCAAACCGGTGGTGCTCTACTTCTATCCCAAGGACGACACGCCGGGCTGTACCACGGAGGCCTGCGGCTTCCGCGACTCTGCGGCCGACTTCAAGAAGCTCAAGGCCCAGGTGGTCGGCGTCAGCAAGGACAGCGTGGCGCGTCACGACAAGTTCAAGGCCAAGTATCAACTCAACTTCCCGCTCGTATCCGACGAAGACGGCAAGATCTGCGAGAAGTACGGCACCTGGATCGAGAAGAGCCTCTACGGCCGCAAGTACATGGGCATCGACCGCGCGACCTTCCTGATCGACAAGGACGGCGTGGTCCGCAAGGTCTGGCGCAAGGTCAAGGTGAAGGGCCACGTCGGCGAGGTCGCAGAGGCACTGAAGGCGCTGTAGCCGAGTAGCCCCCCGAGTAGCCGACGAAACAAAACGAAACACCTGTCGGCACGCCGCGTCGTTAAAGTCCTCGCCGAAATGCGGTGAGGAGCGATGCGATGCGCATCCTGATCGACAACAAGCCGGTGGATGGGCTGACGCCGAAGCAGGAGAAGACCTTCTTCCTGTCGAAGGTGCAGGAGGCGGTGAAAGGCCGGATCCTGACTCCGGCCGAGGCTACGCAGGTCTACATTCGTCAAACCAAGCAATGGTTCATGATCGCCGGCGTGATCGGCGGAGTGCTGATGCTGGCGGCCATCATTGGCGGCATCATCGGCGAGCCTAATAGCGCCGCCTTCATCATCCTGTTCGCTCTCATGATGGTCGGCGCCGTGGCGCTGATCCTGACGCTCGGCCTCCGTTACCGCGTGAAGGTCTTCACGCGGCGAATGGCGCATCGCCTCGAAGGCCTGATGCCGGTCGGCACCGTGCTCGCGATCGACGGCGTGGGCCTGTCGGTCGGCACGGAAACGTTCGCCTGGCCGACGCTCGCAATCGACACGCTGGAGCTGTCGACCGGCAGCCTGCCCTCGGGCGACACGTCGACCGACATCATGATCGTCGAGCGGCTGGCGGTGGCGGCCGGGCCGAAGACCTTCACGCTCGACCGCGCCATGATCGAGAACGGCATGCTGCTGGTCGACAATGTCTGGCGGCGATTGCGGCCCGCATAGGCAGCGCTGTCATCCTGAGCTGCGCTCAGGACGACTTTACTTCTTGCCCGGCGACCAGCCGTAGATCTTCTCCAGTGAGCCGCCCATCAGCCGGGCACGATCGCTGTCGCTCAGCCGGTCCGTGACCTTGAAGGAATCGACGCCCTCCTTGTAGGTGAGCAGGTTCACCGCGCGCGTCCAGTCGGTGCCCCACATGCAGCGATCGAGGCCATAGGCATCGAAGATGCGGGCCAGCGGATCCCAGATGTCCTTGTACGGAAATTTCTCGTGGCTGAGCGTGCAGGCGCCGCTGATCTTGATGGCGACGTTCTTGTTCTCCGCGACCTTGAGGGCGTGCGGCAGCTCCTTCCACGGCTCCTTGGGCGCCGGTGGCACGAACGGCTGCTCGAGGCCGAGGTGATCGATCACGATCTGCGTGTCGGGGTTGCGCTTGGCCAGCTGGCCGAGCTGCGCCAGCCGGTCGCGCGCCAGCACGTTGACCGGCAGGTCGTGCTTGGCCGCGGCGGCGAGGATGCGGTTGATGCCGGGATCGGCCGCGTCGGTCGAGATCTCCGGCGTCATCATGATGCGGATCGCGACCGTGCCCGGCATCGCCGCCCATTCGGCGATCACGTCCTGCACCTTGGGGTCGTTGGCGTTGACCGGCTTGATCACGCCGAAACGATCCGGATAAGCCTTCTGCACGCCGACCGCGTACGATGCGTCCCAGCGGTACATGGTGTAGACCGAAACCAGCAGCGCGCCGTCGACGCCGACCTCGTCCATTGCCTTCACCATGTCCGGGCCGGTGACTTCGGGCGGTCCGGCGAGCACGGCGTGCCACGGCCGGCCGGGATGGTTGCGTTCGTAGCAGTGGACCTGGGCGTCGATGATGGGCATGGCGTTCCTCCGCCCGCAGAATTGCAAATCCACCGCACCCTGTCATGATGCCGCGCGTGGGGAGAACCGATATGTGGAAGGGAATGGCCGCGCTCGCGGCCCTGATGCTTCTGGTTGCGTGCGACGGATCGCACCGCCAGATGGCATCGTGTGCGGGGACCACGGGCACGCCGCCGCAGGGCTATGTCGGCCCGTGCTACGACGGCACCGACCGGACGGACCGCACCAACCGCGACGACATTGTCGATCGCACCGACCGCACCAATCGCGACGACATCGCCGACCGCACCGATCGCACCAACCGCGACGACATCACCGACCGCACGGTGTGGTGCCTCGAGCCGCAGATGGTGATCACCGCGCCGTCCTTCATGGTCTTCTTCGACTGGGACAAGTCGGAGCTCAACGCGACCTCGATCGAGACCATCGCCAGGGCCGCCGCCGCCTACCGGGCCAAGGGCGGCGCCCAGATCAGGGCAACCGGCCATACCGACACCTCGGGACCGCAGACGTACAACATGGCGCTGTCGCTGCGTCGCGCGAACGCCGTGAAGGATGCGCTGGTGCGCGACGGCGTGCCGGCGAACGACATCTCCGTGGTCGGCCTGGGCGAGAGCCAGCCGCTGGTGCGCACCGGCGACGGCGTGCGCGAGGCGCAGAACCGGCGCGTCGAGATCGTGATCCGCTAGCAGGCTGTTGAAGAAGTCGGTTAACGGCGAGCGATGAAGGCAATGTCATCACCGTTGTCGAGGGAGATCTCGCCCTTGAGGGAACCGTCGTCCTGCAGTTCAGCCCAGCCGCGGCCGCCGGCCGGTTCCATTTCA